>NZ_JARVSR010000015.1:0-194080 GCF_030209075.1 Pseudomonas sp. lyk4-R2A-10
CCCCCCCCCCTTGTTTGATTTAAGACTTGAAAGGGAAAGTTTCTCCGGATATTGCTATTCCTGTTGTGGTTGTGCTGATGCTATTTATATTATTTATTACTATTTTTAGATTGTTGGTGTTTGGGAATAATGAAAATAATAGATCGAAATACAGGTAGTTTTTTATTAGTTCGGTGGCTTGTTTTGGGTTTTTTTGAATTAGCTCTAAAAAGTCTGGGTATTGCAGCTCTTCAAGTTCAGGTATTTCTGGGTGTCCTTGTTCTGTGTCGTCAATTTTACACTGTTCAATAAATGAGTCGGCGCATTTTATAAAGCTGTCAGGTAATTCGTTGAATTCAACTGTCAATTCGTAATTTTTTGTTTGTAAGTTTGTCGATTCGCCAAATCCTAGACTTCGATATCCGACAGAGCATGGATTGATTACCTCACCTTCTGATGTGAATTTCATGGGGTTGTCCCTGGTGGAAGTAAAGTGATTGTTCCATCTTTTTCCAATGTAATAGATCCAGATGGCTTGTACTCTTGTCCAGCTTTCGGATCAAGACCTGAGCGAGTTCCTGAACGCTGGAAAAATTCTTCTGGTGATTTTATTTCTTCAATATTAGCGGTTTTGTTTCCTGGCACGATTCGAGTTTTCTCAAGAGAAAGGAAACCCTCTCGGCCCTCAAATTTCCCTTCCAGTGCTTTCACATGTTTACCAGCTTGGTTTGCATTGAGGTGGCCGAAACCAACATCTAAATCGCTACCCGGCAAATTGTCACCTCGTACCCTACTTCCTCCAATGACTACTGAGGTTCCCTTTTTATAAGAGTCTTCAAGAATCATTTGAGCTTGTTCCTTGGGCAGGCCGGGAAGGTGTTCCTGTAGGAATGCTGCTTGTTCTTCTGGCCCAGAGGTCTTGATAACTGTTTTTTCAGGGTACTTATTAAATACCGATTTTTCAGTCCATTTCTTAGGCGGTTCTGCATCTGGGCATTGGCCTGGTTTGCAATCCAGACCCAACGGATCCACCCAACCCGTAGGGTTAGGTACGTACTGGTAGCTATTCAACCCACCCGCAAGCTTGATCGGATCCGGTGTCAGAAAACGGCCAGTCCCCGGATTGTAGTAGCGGTGCCGGTTGTAATGTAACCCTGTCTCTGCATCGAAATACTGACCCTGGAACCGCAACGGGTTATCGATTTCGCTGACGTCCAGCGCAGCCAGGTTACCGTAGGCGCGGTACTTCGCTGACCATACGATTTCGCCACTGTAGTCAGTGAGTTCCTGCGGTGTGCCCAGATGATCGAGCTGGTAGTAGAACGGCGTTGCCTTACGCGGGCCTTCCCCGTCGAGCATCGCCAGCGGGCGGAAGCTGCCAGATTCGTAGATGTAGGTGCGATAGCGGTTGTCACCGCTTTCAGCGATCAGGCGTTCGCCTTGCCACAAGAACTCGGTGGTTTGGCCATCGACGGTTTTCTCGATGCGACGACCGAAGGCGTCGTATTTGTAGGATGCAGTGCTGCCGCCCGGCAGGCTGACACCGATCAGTCGATGCTGGGAGTCGTAGCGGTATTCGGTGACAAGTTTCTGTCCGGTGCCGCGACGTTCGCGAATCAGGTTGCCATACGCGTCGTAGTCGTAGTGGCGGTCGCCTTGCATCAGCAGACGGTTGCCTTTTACGTTGGCGAGGTTGGCTGTGCCTTCGTTGTTCTGGCCGAGCAGGTTACCGGCCGGATCATGAGCAAAGCTTTCCGGCGTAGCGCCACGAACGCTGATCAAGCGATCGAGCGGATCGTAGTGGTAGCTGCGGTTGCCTTTGCGGCTGTCGTCGATGCCGGCGAGGTTGCCGTTTGCGTCGTAGTTGTAGCGGCGCTGGAACAGGTTTTTTTCACGTTGGCTGACGCTGTGGGCCTGCAAGCGGCCCTGTTCGTCATATTGATACTGGCTCAGCAGCAGGCCTTGCTGGCGCTGCTGTTCGCGACCACCGCTGAATTGGTGAGACGTCAGGCGTGAGCCGTTGAGGTCGATACCGCTGAGCATACCGCCGGGTTGATGGCGGTAATCGAGTTTGCTGCCATCGGGCAAGCGACAGTGCTTGAGCTGGCCGACGCTGTCGTACTCATAACGCAAGGTGCCCCAGCCCTGGTGTTCGGTGACGAGGCGATCTTGCAGGTCGTATTCGTAGGCGAGCGGCCAGTGTCCGTCGTCGACATTGACCAAGCGACCGAGGGCGTCGTAGCTGTAGTGGATTTCTTCGCCATCGGGAAGAGTTTTCACCAGCAGTCTGCCCGCGGCGTCGCGTTGGTATTCAGTCACCAACTCGCTGCCGTCATCGCCGAATTCGGTTTTCTTCAGCAACTGGCCATTGAGGTCGTATTCGTACGCAGTGCGACGACCGTCGAAGCCGGTTTCCTGCTGGATCAGGCCATTCGGGAAGTAGTCGAGGTGGTAATGCTCGCCACGCTCGTTTTCGATTTCGGTCAGTAGCAGGCGCGAGTTGTCGTAGCGGTAGCGCAGCTGGCTGCCGTCAGGATTGATGCGACGGCTGACAAGGTGCAGGTTGTCGGCATATTCGTAGCGGGTGACGCGGCCGAGTTCGTCGCGTTCGGCAGTGACGCGCCCATATGGGTTATAGGTATAAGCGCGAGTGGCTCCACCTGGCAGGGTAATCTGCGAGAGTCGGTTAGCGGCATCCCACTGATACTGGGTAATCTGGCCGGACTCATCTTGGCGCGTGATTTGCCGACCGAGTGCGTCGTAGCGATATTTACGCTGACCACCGTCAGGGAGGCGCTCCTCCAATAATTGGCCAAGGTTGTTCCAGCCCAATTGATGACGGCCACCGTCGGGGTGACTGATTTCCAGCAGTCGTCCCCGGTTGTCGTAACTGTAGTGGGTCGTGTTGCCATCTGGATCAGTCTGCTGCGTTACATCGCCCTGGTTGTTGCGTTGGTACTTCCAAGTGGCTTTTCCGCGACTGACTTTGCTTACGAATCCGTGGCTGTACTCATAGCCGGTGGGTTCGTCCTCTGGAGGAATAACCGCAATCAGTCGCCCGGTTTCGTTGTAATGGAATTCAGTAATTGCACCTAAAGGATCCTGCTCTGCGACCAAACGACCCTTGTCATCATAGGCTTTGAGATTTTCAGCACCGTCAGGATCAACTTTGGCGACCAGTCGTGCTTTGTCATCGTGGGTGTAGACCTCTTCACTGCCGTCCGCATTGGTGACAGTGACACTACCTTTATCATCCCAAGCGTAGTGCGTGTCCATTTGCGAAAAGTTAGCCCAGTGATGGATGCACCTAGCAGATTTACCTTCCTTTTCCCATTCCCAGTAAAAGATGGCGCCACCAGCCAGGCGCCGTTCTAGGATGACGTTCTGAGCGTTGTATGCGTAGTGCTCCGTTTCACCTGCTGCGTTTTTTGCCGCGATCAGTCGATGTTCTGAGTCGTAGCTGTAAGCAACTATGGTCTGGATTGTGCTCCATGCATCTTCCAGATTGTCTGCTGGGATGAATTGCTGATATTCGATGGCTACGATGTGTTTGCGGTCATACCGCAGAAGCAACGCGCGACCTGCACCGTTATCGACTCGCTTGATGCGGCCATGGATATCGCGAGTGATATGCAGCCTGTTTCCATACGCGTCGCTGACAGCAATCAGTGTTGCGCCGGTACGGTTGTAGCGGAAATGATAAAACTGGGAGCGTTCGCCAGCCTGAGCCAGGATGAGCTCAGAGGGATCATCACCAATAAAAATTGCAGCTTCAGAAAGGCTGTTTGTTATTGCTGGACGTTGCAGGCTCGGCAGCGGGAAAGTGATAACTCGATTTTCGTGGTCAGTCCAGACTACTTCATCATTGTTGACGTCAACCCGTTGTGCCAGCGCATGACTCCAGCCATAGCCAAGGCCACAATCGATTTCTGCTGCGCTAGTGCGATAAAGACGAGTCCAGGAAAATGGCAAAATACCATCCAGTTCCCCATCAGTTAGTGTCAGCAGTTCTTCGCCGGTCACCATCGAAACCGGGCAACCATTCGTGCATGTGTTTTTAGCGCAAGTTGCACTTTTTTCGTCAGGCGTCTTGGATTGTGCAGGCGCGTCGTGATGGGCTTTTGGTGCTTCGACGGTTGTCACTCGCTTACCGTCGAAACGCAACTCCGAGATGCCGTTTCTCACCTTCGCCGTCACCCCACGTGCCGCAACGGCAGTGTATTTGGCAACGTACTCCATAAAGCCATTGATGATCTTGAACAGCGACTTCACGAAGCTGGTGACAGCGTTGATGACAAGCTCACCGTACTTCTTCAGTCGGGCGGCGAGGTAGATAACCCCTGTGCCTTCAGCTGCAATCGTCAGTACCACGCCAATCACGATGTCGATCGCGATGCCGACGACAATGGCCGTGGTCATCTTCGCAACGTCGCCGGCCATCTTCATTGGCGGCAAGCCTGCCAGCCAGATCACGGCACTGCGTACCAGCAGGAACAAAGCGGCTTCGTCGCTGGCCAGCAACATGGCTTTTTTCATGATGTCTGGCGAGCTTTGGGCGACTTTGATCAGGTCCTGGACGCCGGCACCGAGATCATTCGCAAACTTCTTGGGGTCTTGCAGAATGTCGAGCACCAGACTGATGCCATCCCACACGCCTTTGATGGCCTCCCAGCCACCTTCAAGAATGCCGTTGCCGATCGCCATCGCAGTGCCCGAAGCCGACAGGTTCGACCACTGTGGTTTGAACCCGGCCCACTCCTTGCGCAGGAAACCTTCGAGGTCTGCTGTCACGCCGCTGTAGGAGCTGAACAGAGCGTCGATCTGCGCGGGTGTCACTTCGTTGTGAACACGGATCTTGTAGAACTTGCCGGGAATCCCACCGGTCCAGCTGGCTTTACCTTGTTGATCGAGTTTGACCTTGCTGACTGCACCACCTTCCACCGCGACGATCTCGACTTCGATATCGCCTACAGGTATGTCATAAACCGATTCGAACTTGCTCTCGATCAGCAGCGGACCCTTCAAAGGGCACTGAGCCACGTTCGAAGTGAAGTCGCCGTCGGTCATGCTCACCGACTTGCTGGTGTCACCAACCTTGATCACTCGCTCCATGCCCAGCAGGGAAGGGAAATCAGCCGCCCGGCTGGCTTTGTCGGCGACGCTGGCGTACCAGGTTTTGGTCTGTTCCTGATACAGCTTCAGACTGTCCTTGAAGGTGTTCAGTTGGTTGTCAACAAAGGCAACGCGATCCATCAGCCTTGCTCCAGAATCAGGTGGTTTAACAGTGCTTCTTTAAGGTTGTCCGGAGCATCCGGGCGACGTACGAAACGGGTGATTTTCAGTTTCAGGTTGTTCTCGGGCCACGCGCTGTAGAGGTCCGGGCGTGCTTCTTCGAGCCATTGCATCAAGTTGCCGACCAGCGTCGTGTGATCTTCTTTCGCCAACTGATCCAGCAACTTCTTCGGCACCTCCCACCACGGCCAATCCTTCGCCTTCGGCACCACCCTCGGCCCGACTTCCAGGCTCCGCCCATTAATCAGATACCGCTCAAACACCGGCAGCACTTCCCCAGCCGTCTCACCCAACCCTTCAAGAATCGGATAGATATGCCGCCCATCCCAGAACCGGAAAAACACCTCGGTCCCGTCCGGCATCTTCACTTGGGTCAGGCTGCGCAGGTGTTCGAAGACTTCGTTGGGTTCCGAGCGGGAGACCGCTAGCCAGCCCCAGTCGAGGGCGTCGGTTTCGGTGATCCAGGGCAGGAAGGCCGAGTTGGCCTTGAGTTCGGCGACGTATGGCATCACCGGTTGCCAGGTGGAGTAGGGCGTTCCACCCCAGACGGGAATGGCCTGCACGGACGGTTCGCTCTGATACAAGGCTTTGAGCGCTTCGGCATCGCTCGCGGCGCTGATGACCAGATACAGACGCTCATCTTTTTGCAGCGGCTGTTGTGCCAGCCAATCCTTGGGTGTCATTCGATTAGATGGCACAGGCACCTGCCTTGCATTTTTCACACTCTTCGCAGAACGGCGCATTACGTTTGAGGGTGTTGATTTGCGCCGGCGTCAGCACGGCGCCCGCCTTGTCGGCATCTGCTTGTTTCAGCACGCCCGGCATCAACGGGGCGGCACCCGTGCCGCTGCCTGGTCCGCCGCCGGAGTTGATGTTGATCGCCGGCCCGCTCATGGTCACGCCGCCGCCATCGATCTTGATGAAGCTGCCACCGCCGACCAGCGTCAGTTCGGCCCCAGCCTCCAGCACCACTTTCATTCCGCTGCTCAGGTGAATTTCTTGGCCGGCGTCGATGAATTGCCCGGTGCCAATCTTGATGTGCTGGTTCACGCCCACGGTCAGGTGGTCGTTGGCCCGTGCTTCGACTTTGCGGTCTGCGTAAACGGTGTGGTGTTCTTCGGCCTTGAATTCCGTGTAGCTGTTCTTTTCCACGACGTCGTGGCGTTCGTTGCCGACGCGGATTTTCTGGTCGTGTTCGATGTTCTCGTCCCAGTCGCGCTGGGCGTGCAGGAAGATCTGTTCCTGACCTTTCTTGTCTTCGATGCGCAGTTCGTTGAAGCCGCCGCCGCCCATCGAGCTCAGGGTCTTGAAGGTGGTGCGCGTCTTATTCGCCGGCAGGGCGTACGGGACGGTGTTTTCCTTGTGGTACAGGCAGCCGCTGATCAGCGGCTGGTCGGGGTCGCCTTCGAGGAAGGTGACCAGCACTTCCATGCCGATGCGCGGGATGGCGATGCCGCCGTACTGGGCGCCGGCCCAGGCTGAAGACACGCGCAGCCAGCAACTGGTCTTGTCGTCGGCCTGGCCGTCGCGGTCCCAGTGGAACTGGACTTTGACGCGGCCGTATTCGTCGCAGTGGATTTCTTCACCTTTAGGGCCGGTGACCACGGCGCTCTGGCTGCCGAGGATGCGCGGTTTCGGGTGGCGCAGGGGCGGGCGGTTCGGCACGTCCCACGGGGTGGCCTGGAAGCGGTTGCGGTAGCCCTGATGGAAATCGTCTTTGAGCGCGGTGGTGTCACTGGTCACCGACTCTTCCAGCACCTGCGGCTGTTTGCCTTCGTGGTGGACTTCGGTGAGCAGCCACAGGTCATTCCACTTGGCCTTCGGGTGTTCTTTCAGCGCGAGGAAATGGCCGCTGACCAGCAACGGCTGGTCGCTCTTGCCTTCGGCGAGCTGGAAGTCGCTGCGGTGGCGTTCGAGGGCGCGTTTGGCCAGGTGCTTGCCGCGCTCGCGGTCGACGAAACGGCCCGGGTAATCGTAGTCCTCGAGGTCGGGCAGGGCGTCGCCGCGGTTTTCGCTTTCCAGCGTCAGGCGCGGTTTTTCGAAGTCGTAGTCGCGGCGGGTGGTGCGGCTGGTGCGGGTTTCCAGGCGCAGGTCGAAGCGTTTGATCACCGGGTCGCTGGCGACCATGCCGGAGTCCTGCTGATAGGCCACCGGCGCCAGTTTCTTGAACACCGTCTGGTCATCGCCGAACACCAGTTTGTGGCCCGTGGCGCTGTGCTGGAAGTGGTAGTGAATGCCTTCTTCTTCGCACAGGCGCTGGATGAAATGCAGGTCCGATTCGTCGTATTGCACGCAGTAGATGCGCTCGGGGTAGATCGAGCCGGTCTGGAAGGCATAGGCGTTGCCTTGGATGCCGTGTTCTTCGAGGACCTTGCCGATGATTTTCGGCACGCTGAGGTTCTGGAAGATCCGCTGGTTGATTCGGTGTGCGAGGTACGCCAGTTGCGGGCGCAGGGTCACGGAGTAGCGCGTCAGGCGCTTGCCGGAATCGCCTTGCGCGGCGCGGTAGATCAGGCCGTGGATGCCGCTGCCGTCGGGCGACAGCTGCAGGAAGGCCGGTTTGTGCAGCAGGGTTTCGAGGTCCAGCGACGGCTGCTCACTGACCAGCTCCACCTCGAATACGAAAGGCTGGCTGATGGCTTCCCGGCCGGTCAGGGTAAACACCTGAAAGTCGGCGGAAAGACCTTCGATGGTCAGGGCAAAATGGGTTTCATTGGCCGGCGCGAACATCCCTTGTTCCTCGTGCTGTACAGCGGCGCTCGTCGACGCCCGCAAAGCGGGTCAACGTACGCGAAATTCTGGAGGGGCGTAAACAACATCGACCAGCAGAGCTGGCCGATGCTTGAAACGATCAGCCGTAATTAAACGACTGGAGCACGCCAGTCATCGGAACCCGAAGTACCGGATACTTCGTGGGTCCAGGTGATTTTGCGGTAGGTGAACTGCACTTCTTCCAGGTGGGTGAAGTGCGAGTTGCCTGGATCCTGGCAGTTGTGCATTTTGTTGTTGATGGCGACGATGATCGCGTCTTCCAGTTTGGTGGTGTAGTAGTGCTCTTGGGTACCTTGAGCCGAAGTGCGGTACCACTGGATAACGATTTCGCTCATGCGCTCGCCGGAGGTCAGAGCGGCTTGCAGCAGAGGCGAAGCCTTGTCGTAGACCTTGGTGATGATCACTGGCTTGTGAACGCGCTGACCGGTTGGCTGACCGGATTGCGGGTCACGCGGGATGATCACGTCGTGGCTGAACGCCTGAACCATGACCTGGTCTTCGTGACCTTCCTGGTAGGTGTTGCCAACGGAGTCGGCGGTGAAAGCGCCGGCAGTGATCAGGCCTTGTTTTTCGCCGGTAACCGACATGTACGCTGGTGTTGCCATGGGAGGTGCTCCTTGCGGATAAAGTTAGGGTGCCCGGGAGGCGAAATCGCCCGGTGGGTGCCTGACTGTTATCAAGGAGCGTGCCAGCTTTTGCCACGTCCCCGGGAGCCGGGGACTCCACCGCTCTGGATCGCGGCTTTGAGCGTTTTTTGATCAGTCAGGTGGCTCGAAGTGCGCAAGAAGTTGCGCAGTACTGCGCAACTTCTTGCGCACTTGGCTGGAGGCCTTGAAACACATGGCCTCCAGCGGAATTGGTGAGCATTTTTACGAAACAAGTGCGCAACTTCTTGCGCAGTATGGCCAATCGCCGCTTTTCACGCGGAGCGGGCAATTGCAGTGAGGCATTCCTCAATCGAACGTTGCTGGGTTTTGGCATACAGGCCCAACTCATCAATGGTCGAACGCCCCAAGGCCAACTCGAACGCCTGTCGATTGGAATGTTCGCCATAGTGCGTCTGCGCTGCATCCCCCAGGTTCGACTGAAAAATCCCCGCCGCACTGACCGGCAAGAAATCTTCGTACACCAGCGGTTCGGCTTTCACATAGCCGTCGCGTAATAACCCTTGCAGCGTTACATCTGCGGGACGACCTACTTTGTCTGTCAGGAAATAACGGAAGTACGCCAGTTCCTGCTCGCGCATGCCCTCGAGGCTGTCAGGGAATTCGCTGAAATGCTGGGTCATCAGCGCGTTGTAACGTGAGGCGTTGGCTTCGTTGGGGAAGTCGCCGAGTTCATCGCGCGCCGCGTTCAGCAGGCGGTCGTACAACGCACGGCCCTTGGGGGTCAGCGCTGCGCCACGTTGTTCGATTTCGCCGAAGCGGGCGCTGTGGCTGCCGCGGGTTTGTGTCTGGTCGGTGAAGGCGATCGGCTCGTCCAGCGCCTTGAAACTGGTCTGACGCAACAGGATCGGATGCTGCCGGCGCGGCGGGCCTTCGATCACCGCTTTGGGCGTGATGCCATGCAGCGGCATCTGTGCCTGGACGATGTCGATGTCCAGCGTGCGCGGGGTCAGGTGGTTGATGTGCGGGCCCTTGAAGGCCACGACATCGGCGATCAAGCGATGCTGGGCGCTGAGCGTCTGGTATTGCGCGGCAGTGACGGTGGCGCTGTGGTGCCAGCGAAAAGTCTCCAGCGCTTGCAGGACAAATTCCCCGGCCTCGGATTCATCCAGACCGCCAGCCGATTCGGCCTGTTCGATCAACCTTAGCGCCGATGGCGTAAAGATCGAACGCTTATCCAGCACCGATTGCGCGAAGGCCCGCAGCTCGGGGTCTTCAATCAATTCCAGTCGCAGCAACGAAGTGAACACCCGGAACGGGCTGACCTGCAGCGCATCTTCATGCACCGCGCGAAACGCCGTGGAATGCACCGGCACCCCGGCAGGGGTCAGGTCGTAATAGCCCACCGGTTGCATGCCCATCACCGCAAACAGGCGGGCGAGGGTGGCGAGCTCGGCGGCGGTGCCGACGCGGATGGCACCGTGGCGCTCCATGTCCAGCCGTTCGATTTCGCCAGTGCTGTGCAGTTGGCTGGCGATCTGCGGTTCGCGTGCCAGCACGTCGCGGTTGGTCTGTTCCACCAATTCCATCAACGCGCCGTACAGCGGCACTTCTTCGCGGTACATGTCGGACATCGCTTTGGAGAAGCGTTGGCGGATCAGGTCGGGGCTGACGAAAGGCTGCACGGTCATGAAAAAAATTCCTGGCACGGTCACGTAAAAGGTGTTGGAAAAGATCGCAGCCTTCGCCGACGCGGGCAAACGAAGAATCCTACGGACTTCATTCTGCCAACGACTGACCGTTTACCTGTCCTGACGCGAATGCTCCCCCAGAAACTCCCGATACAGACGTGCCGTGTTCGACGGTTGCTCGACCATCGGCATATGGCCGACGCCATCCCAGACATCGACCCGCAAATTGCTGATGCCTTTGCTCCACACCGGCACGCTGCTGACGTCGATCAACCGGTCCTTGCGGCCCCAGAGCAACAGCGCCGGGCATTTGATGTCCGGCAGTTTCGGCTCCATCGGCGGGCTGGCGCGAAAATCGCGGAAGATCTCTTCCAGTTCGTCGCGGCATTGTTCGTAGCGCTGGGCGATCGCGTCGAGCACCAGGCCGGGCACCCACGGTGGCGAGGCCATGGTCATGGCATAAAAGCGTCGGAATTCTTCCCGGGAATTGATCAGAAACGGATTGTGCCCACGGGCCAGGTGGCGCTCCATGTCGCTGGGCTCGGGCGCAGTGACGCCCGCCGGGTCGATCAGCGCTACCGAAGCGATGCGATCCGGGTAGGTCGCCGCCAGCCACGCGGCGATGTAGCCGCCCATGGAATTGCCGATCACGTGGACTTTCTCGACGCCGCAGACGTCGAGCAACTGGATCATGCGCTTGGCCTGCACCGGAATATCGTAGCCACCGCCGGCCTTGAAGCCGGTTTCACCGTGGCCGGCCAGGTCCGGGATGATCACCCGATACTGCCCGACAAAATGCCGGGCAAAGCGCAGCCACAGGTTCTTTTCGGCGCTGTAGCCGTGCAGCATCAAGATGCTGCTCGACGCTTCATAAGGCCCGCCTTGCCAGGTCGACACGGTCATTTCGGCAATCGGCACTTCGATCTTGTGTAACCGGTACAGCCTGGCCTCCAGGGCCGCGCTCAGATCGTAGAGCCAGTGGCCGACCGCCGGGTAACTCAACCAGCTCCAGGCCACGAAAACCGCGAGGGCGACAAACAACAAAAGCATCGTGGGTCTTCCTTGTTCAAGACAGAATGTGGTCGGCCGGTTTCAGCGCCCGGGTCAACCGGTGATAGCTGAAACTGAAGCCGGGAAACATCGCGATCACATGACCGCTCCTGCTTTGATACCAACTGTGGCAGCCGCCGGTTTTCCAGACCGTGCGTTCCATTTCCCGGTGAATCATCTGAGTGTAGGTACGTTCTGCTTCGGGGCGAACTTCGATGCTGCGCAGACCTTTGGCCTGCACGGTGCGGATGCAGTCGAGGATGTAGTTCATCTGCGATTCGATGATGAACAGCGCCGACGTATGCCCGATGCCGGTGTTCGGCCCGGTGACGATAAACAGGTTGGGAAAGTCCGGCAGGCTGGTGCCGAGGTAGGCGCGCGGGTATTGCGCCCACACGTCGCGCAGTTGCACGGCGTTTTTTCCGCTGACCGGGTAGGAAATCACGCCGTCGGTGGCGTCGTAACCGGTCGACCAGACGATCAGATCGACGTCGATGTGCTGGCCGTCCGTGGTGATGATGCCGGTTTCGTCGAGGCTGGCGATGCCCTGTTCGCGGCTGTGCAGCGTGACGTTGGGCCGGGTCAGCGCCGGATAGTAGGTACTGGAGACCAATACCCGTTTGCAGCCGATGGTGAAGTCCGGTGTGAGTTTTTTCCGCAGTTCGGGGTCAGTTACCTGGCGCTTGAGAAACTTCAGGGCGTGTCGCTGCACCATGTGAATCGCCGGTTTCGAGTATTTGAAGGCGATGACCCGGGTTTCGAATTGCCAGTAGATCATCCAGCGCAGCAGTTTGTAGGCCGGTTTCAGACCCAGCAACCAGCGCTGGAACCGCCCGAATGTACGGTCGGCCCGGGGCAGCACCCAATGCGCGGTGCGCTGAAACACATGCAAATGGGCGACCTTCGGTGCAATCGCCGGAATCACCTGAGCCGCACTGGCACCGCTGCCGACAATCGCTACCCGTTTACCGTGATAGTCGTAGCTGTGATCCCAATTGTTTGTATGAAAGGTCTTGCCCTGAAAGCGATCCTGACCGGGGAAGTGTGGGATAACCGGTTGGCTCAACGGCCCGGTGGCATTGATCAGGAACTGCGCATAAAAAATGCCTTTGGTGCCAGTGTGTACGGCCCAGCGTTTTTCGGTGTCGTCCCATTCGACGCGTTCGACGTTGGCCTCCAGTTCCACCCGATCGCGCAGGCCGAAGCGTTCGATTACATGGTCGGTGTAGCGGTGCAGTTCGGCCTGTTCGGCGAACATCTGCGTCCAGCGATAAGGCGCAAATGACAAGGAATACAGCGGCGACGGCACATCCACCGCTGCGCCGGGGTAGGTGTTCTGGCACCAGGTGCCGCCGAAAAAGTCCCGGCGTTCCAGTAAGCGAAAGTCGTCGATACCGGCCTTGAGCAGATTGACCGCCGCACATTGGCCGCCAAAACCGCTGCCGATGATCAACACTTGGTAGGTCTGCATGGGCCTCCTTCTTAGAGTCTTTTTTCCATTTTCATCCTTTCATGTATAGCCAATCATTTGCCTGCCGTGTGGTGCTGATGACGGGGTATTCGGCCTGCTGGCCGGTGATGGCTATTTAACGTTGCCCTGATAGACTCCCAGCACATCCGGTCTGCGGTCTGCGCAGTACCGTCGAGTGGTCGAGGCCCTTATGGGAAGAACGGGAGGAAAGGGACTTTCACTGGCCAGGAGGCTCTATGCATCGCGAATCCTCGGGCTGGTCCTGGGGCTTTTGTGCGTGAGCGTCGCGATGTACCCGCTCGATCCCCCCGCCTGGGTCTGGGCGCTGATGCTGTTCAACGGCCTGGTCTGGCCACACCTTGCTTATCAATGGGCCCGCCGGGCGAAGGTTCCTTACCACGCCGAACACCGCAATCTGTTGATCGATGCTTTTCTCGGTGGCTTCTGGGTGGCGGCCATGCACTTCAATCCCTTGCCCAGTGCCACGACCATTTCGATGATGGCGATGAACAACGTTGCCATCGGCGGCTTGCGTTTTCTGCTGGCCGGGACGGCGGCGCAGTTGCTTGGTGTCGGTGTCGGGCTGGTGGTATTTGCCCCGGCGTTCGTCCCGATGACCACACCGGCACAGCTTTATGCCTGTCTGCCGTTGTTGACGCTGTATCCGCTGGCGCTGGGCTGGATCTGCTTTCGCCAGGCCTATACCCTCGGCTTGCATAAACGTGAACTTCTGGCCCTGAGCCGCACCGACAGCCTCACCGGTCTGCTCAATCACGGCGCCTGGAAGGATCAACTGGAAATCGAATTCGAACGCTGCAAACGTCAGCAGACCGGTGCCGCGATTGCGCTGATCGACATCGACCACTTCAAGGCGATCAACGACACCTACGGCCACGTGGCCGGCGATATCGTTCTGCGTCAACTGAGCAAGATGCTCAAGCAGAACCTGCGCATGGCCGATGTGGCGGGGCGCTACGGCGGTGACGAGTTCTGCGTGATCCTGCCGGACTTGCCGCTGTTCAATGCGGCGCAGGCGATGGAAGCGTTGCGTGAGCGTTTTTCCTTTCTGGTGTACGAACAGAACCCGGCGCTGAAAGTCAGCCTGAGCATCGGTCTGGCGGCGCTCGATCCGGCACACGGCGACGCGACGCGCTGGCTCGATGACGCCGATCAGGCACTGTATGAAGCCAAGGCCGGCGGACGTAACCGGGTGATTTGCTGCAGCGATAACAACCCGCGCCGCGAGGTATTCGATTCGGTTTGAACAGATCGGGTGTCGCATCGGGGATAGAGCCTTGGGCGGATGTCAGGTACGGTTCAGTACCCGACACGAAACAAGGATTGATTCATGACATTCAAATTCCGTGGTTCTCTGCTGGCCGGCCTGTCCCTCACTTTTGCAGCCTCCGGTGTCTTTGCCGAACCGCACAAACAGGTGCTGGCCGACGCCGAGCAATACCAACCCGAAGCCCTGAAACTGCTCGAGCGCCTGGTCAATATCGACTCCGGTTCCGGCTATGAACCGGGGCTCAAGCAAGTCAGCGACATCGCCATCGATGAGCTGAAAAAGCTCGGCGCCACCATCGAACTGGTGCCCAACACCCCGGAAAAAACCAACCATGTACTCGCCACGCTCAAAGGCACCGGCAAGGCGAAAATCCTGCTGATGGCGCACATGGACACGGTGTTCAAGGAAGGCTCAGCCGCCGAGCGACCGTTCCACATCAAGGACGGTCGCGCCTACGGGCCGGGCGTGATGGACGACAAGGGCGGGATCGTCGCCGGCATCTATGCGCTGAAAATCCTGAAGAACCTCGACTTCAAGGACTTCGCGCAAATCACTTTCCTGCTCGATGCCAGTGAAGAAACCGGCTCGGACGTCGCCACCGATCTGATCAAGAAAACCGCCAAACTCCACGACGTCACCCTGAACCTCGAACCGGGTCGTCCGGCCGATGGTCTGGTGGTGTGGCGCAAGGGCAGCGCCACTGCGCTGGTGGAGGTCAAGGGCAAAGCTGCTCACGCCGGCGTCGCACCGGAACTGGGGCGCAACGCGGCGATGGAAGCGGCGCATCAGATCCTGCAACTGGGCAAGCTCGGCGACGAAGCCAAGAAAACCACCATCAACTTCACCGTGCTCAAGGCGGGCGACCGCACCAACGTGATCCCGGATCAGGCCACGGCCAGGGCTGACGTGCGGGCGGCGGTGCCGGAAGAATTCGACCGGATCGAGAAGGATCTGGCGCGGGTGTCCCAGGACAAGCTGATCCCTGAGACCGAAGTGAAGACTTCATTGCAACGCGGCTTACCGCCGATGCCGCAGACGGCGGAGTCGGATCGATTGATGGCGATGGCCCAGGGGATTTACGGTGAGATTGGCCGCAAGTTGACCGAAGAAGGTAGCGGCGGGGCAGCGGACGCCAGTTTGTCGGCCGGGGTTGGGACGCCGACGCTGGACGGGTTCGGGATTGTCGGCGGCAACATTCATACGCCGGAGGAATACGCGGAGGTGGAGAGCGTGGCGCCGCGGATTTATCTGTTGTCGCGGATGATCATGGAGTTGGCGAAACGGTAACGGCAGGCAGCGGTTTCGCGGCGGGCGCCATGCGAGTGGACTCGTAATGGCGTCGGGCCGCTCTGCCTCTTTGTAGCGTGGTGCGAGGTTACTCTTTGACGCTCATGTATTCCTTGGCCCAGAGGATGTATTCCTCAGGCTGGGTGTAGGTGTGGGTCAGTTCGGTGGCGCTCAGATCCGAGGCCTGGGTGAAGATCTGGCGTTGTTCGCGCAGGCTGTCGTAGGTCGCCTTGATCGCCGCGAAGTAAGCACCGTGGCCGTCGATGGTCACGCGCACACCCAGTTCGGCCAGGCGTTTGTCGTCGCGCAGCGCCGGGTTGCCGTAGGTCACCAGCATCAGCGGGACGGTCAGGTGCTCGGCGATCTGTTCGAGCTGGTCGAAGTCCTGAATACCGACCATGCAGATACCGTCGGCGCCTGCGGCCTGGTATTGCTTGGTGCGGCTGATGATTTCCTGGTTCGGCAGGATACCGGCGTTGGTCCGGGCGATGATCGCCATTTCCGAATCGACCCGGGCTTCCAGTGCCGCGCGGATCTTGCCCACGCCTTCGGCGACGGTGATCAGGTCGGTGGATTTGCGGCCGAACTGAGCGGGCAGCAGGGTGTCTTCGATGGTCAGCGCGGCGACGCCGGCGCGTTCCAGCTCGACGATGGTGCGCATTACGTTGAGCGCGTTGCCGTAGCCGTGGTCGGCGTCGGCGATCACCGGCAATTGGGCGACGCGGCCGATGCGGGTGGCCTGTTCAGCGAATTCGCTGAGGGTGATCAGGGCAAAGTCCGGAGCGCCCAGCACCTGCAACGAGGCGACCGAGCCGCCGAGAATCCCTACTTCAAAACCCAGGTCAGCGGCGATGCGGGCGGACATCGGATCGAACACCGAGGCGGTGTGATAGCAGGTGTCGGAAGCCAGCAGCTGACGGAAGTTACGGCGCAAATCTTGATGAGAAAGCCTGGTCATACGAGTTCCACCAATACAAAGGAATGGAAAGGCTTGAGCAAAGGTGTCAACGCCGAAGGTGAAAAGGCTATCACGCCAATGGGTCAAGGATCATGACGAATTAACGAGGAAGTTAACCAGGAAAATCCTGTTCAGGCTTTCTTGCAGCAGGCAGAGGCGCTCAGGCCGCCACTGCCTGCTGCTGTTGATTGGGCAGCGGCACCGCCCGCACCGAGTTGCCCGGCTGCAATTGCAGACGTTTGGCTGTGAGGCGGTCGATCACCAGACTGCTGCCGACCCGGCGGCCCGGCGCGACGGTGATGCGGCAGTTTTCCAGGCGGCGGTTGTGGATCAGCCAGAGCGGCGCCTGATCGTCCGGCGTGCCGATACTCAGGGTCAGCTCCAGGCTGTCGCGCACCGTGCGGATGCTGCGAATCGGCGCCTCGATCACCGGGCCGCCGTCGAAGATGTCGATATAGCCCTTGTGAGCGAAACCCTCGGACTGGAGGATTTTCAGTGCCGGCTCGGTGTTCGGGTGGGCCTGACCGATCACGGCCTGGGCCTGTTCGGTGAGCAGGCAGGTGTACAGCGGCTGGCGCGGCATCAGTTCGGCAATGAAGGCCTTGTTGCCCAGCCCGGACAGGTGGTCGGCGTGGCTGAAGTCCATCTGGAAGAAGTGCCGGCCGAGACTGTCCCAGAACGGCGAACAGCCTTGTTCGTCGGCACTGCCGCGCAGTTCGGCGATCATTTTCTCGCCGAACAGGTGCGGGAATTCGGCGACAAACAGCAAACGTCCCAGCGACAGCAGACGCCCATTGCTGCCGTGGCGCTGATCGTGGCGCAGGAACAGCGAGCACAGTTCCGATTGTCCGGTCAGTTCGTTGTTGAGGAACAGGGTCGGGATCTGCCGCTGAATACCCAGGTCCGGCGCCGAGCTGACGGTCAGCCCGACCCGGTAGTTGTACCAGGGCTCACGCAGGCCGACGGCCCCGGCCAGGGCGCTGACCCCGATCACGCGCTGCTCGTCGTCCTCAAGCACGAACAGGTAATCGGCATCGGCCCGCTCGACCTGTTCGGCGAAAGCGCGCTGTGCCCAGCGTACCCGGTGGGCCAGGCGATCTTCGTTGGCGGGCAGGGTGGTGAACCCCGGACCGGCCTGTTGCACCAGCGTCATCAACGCTGGCAGGTCGCTGACTTGGACCGGACGGACAATCATGCTGCAACTCCTTTTGCGCGCCTGCTCGGGCACTGTCGTTGGGTAGGGGCGCGGTTCACAGGGCGATCACCCGGATCGTGCCGCCGGCGCGAACGTTGAGCGCCGCGCACAGGGCCGGATCGAGTGCCAGGGGCTGACCGGGCTGGAAATCCAGCTCGGCGACCACCGCCCGAAAACCATGCAGAGCATCGTTGCTCACCAGATAGCGACCGCGAGCGTCGATCAGGGGTTCCTCCTGAACCTTGGCTGTCTGGCTAAGGGCGATCGAACGGATGTTGGCGGTGCGTGCATATAAGGTCGGGCCGGCATCGAACAGATCGATGTAGCTGTTGGTTTCAAAACCCTCGCGCTCGAGGATGTCGAAAGCTTCCTGGCCGTCCGGGTGGATGCGGCCGATGCAGTCCTGCGCGGCTTGCGGCAGCATCGGCACGTAGATCGGGTATTGCGGCATCAGTTCGGCGAGAAACGTACGACTCTGCAAGCCGCACAGGCGCTCGGCTTCGACGTAGGGCAGGTCGAAGAAATGTTTGCCCAGCGCATCCCAGAACGGTGAATGGCCTTGCTCGTCGCTGTAGCCGACGATTTCGGTGATCACCGCTTCGGCAAATCGCGGCGCGTGGGCGGCGATGAACAGCAGCCGTGCCCGCGACAGCAATTCGGAAAACGGCGTGCGCACCAGTGCCGCGTCGATGTGGAAACCGCGCAGCAGTGTGTGCCCGCTCAGGTCGTGACACAGCGACAGCGCCGGCACGCCGTGCTCGATGTTCAGCTCCCGCGAGGCACTGGTGAAGTGGCGGTTGCGCAGGCTGTAGAACGGCTCGTTGAAACCTGCGGTGGCGAGGATCTCCGAGCAGCCGACCAGTCGGCGTGTGTCCAGGTCTTCGAGCACGAAGAAGTAATTCTCCGGGCCCTGAGCCGCGACATCACTGTCGAACGAAGCACAGGACGCGGCGATTTTTTCGCTCAGGCGTTCGCTGTCGTCCGGCAGGGACGTGACGCCCACCAGGCTGTCGCGCGCCAATTGTTGCAATTGAGGCAGGTCGTTTGGCTCGACTGGACGTAAGACCAGCATGGATGCACTCCTGTATCAAAAGGTTCGGCCCATTCGCCGAACCTGACTATCACTGTCGGTTTCCACGCGTTAAAGCGGCGGTCGCCTGATTTGTTGTCAGACGCCGCTCTTTTTCTTGTCAGCCGTTGCTCGGGTCAGGCAGCGCGGTACTGGCGCCGAGCTTGTTCAGGAAGAACAGGTACACCAGACCCAGTGCGATCCAGATCAGGCCGAGTTTCTGTGCATCGACGCCCATGTTGTACATGATGGCCGCGACGATGATGAAGCCGATCACCGGGCAGATCAGGTGACGGATCACCTGTCCGGATTTCTGCCGGCGCCAGTAGTAATTGATCACGGTCAGGTGCAGCAGCATGAAGCCGCTCAGGGCGCCGAAGTTGACCAGCGAGGTCAGGGTGTCCACCGAATTGATGAACAGGTAGCAGATCACCAGAGACAGCACGGCCACCAGATAAATGCTCAGGTACGGCGTGTTGTGTTTCGGGTGCACCTTGGCCAGCACTTTCGGCAGCTTGCCGTCGCGGGCCATGCCGAACAGCAGGCGCGAGACCGCTGCTTGCGAGGTGATCGCTACCGCCACGCCCCAGGCCAAAGCGGTAGCGACACCGGTCAGGGTCGCCAGCCAGCTGCCGGCAGCGATTTCGGCGATTTCATAGAACGCGGTATCGGCGGACTTGAAGCCCATGCCGGCTGCCAGATCGGTAGCGATCCAGGTTTGCGCGACGAAAATCACCCCCATCACCACCAGGGTGATCAGCGCCGCTTTGCCGACGCTGCGGCCCGGGTCGCCCTTGATCTCTTCGGCGAGGGTCGAGATCGCATCGAAGCCGAGGAACGACAGCACCGCAATCGACACCGCTTGCATCAGCAGGGCGAAGTTGAAGGTTTCCGGGTGATACAGCGGCGCGAGGGTCAACTGGCCGTTACCGCCACCGTTGTGCAGAGCGTTCCAGGCGTAGAACAGGAAAATCCCCAGCACCACGAGTTGCGCCAGCAGGAACACAATGTTCATGCGAGCGGTAAAGGTGATGCCGCGCAGGTTGACGAAGGTCGCGCTGACCAGAAACGCCAGAATGAACCCGACCTTCGGGATGTCCGGGTACAAGTGGTTGAGCGCCATCGCCGCGTAGACGTAAAGCAGCGGCGGAATCAGCAGATAGTCGAGCAGCATCAGCCAGCCGGCGATGAAACCGACATGTTGATTCAAGCCCCGTTGCGCGTAGGAATACACCGATCCGGCAATCGGAAAGGCCCGGGCCATGCTGCCGTAACTCAGCGCGGTGAAAACCATCGCCACCATGCCGATGATGTACGCCAGAGGCACCATCCCCGGTGCCTCGGCGTTGACGTAGCCATACACGCCGAACGGGGCGATGGGGATCATGAAGATCATCCCGTACACCACCAGATCGGTCAGTGTCAGGCTACGTTTCAACTCCTGTTTGTAGCCGAACTCTTCTATTTCCATGAAGCGCAACTCCTTGTCAGCCAATCGGTCGTTTTAGTTGTTATATCGGTCCGTCGTTTACAGCGTCAGCAGTGGTTACAACAATCCTTACAGCAATGGAGCCAGATAATCCGCCCAGCGAGTCACCGCTTCCGGGCTGCGCAGCAGGTCGTTGCGCACTTCGATCAGCACCGACTCCAGGCCCCGGGCATCGCCGTGAACCGGCACGGTCATGTCGCCCAGCGGGTCTATCTTGTACGGTTGGTTGCCGGCGACTTTCAGCGGATGTCGTTCCAGCCCTTCAAGCATCCGCTGGGCATAGGCCCTGGCCTGACCGAACAGCACGCCCACTTCCAGCTCGCGCGGCTGGCCGTAGTACACCGGGGTGAAACTGTGAATTCCTACCACCCGCACCGGCCGACCTTCGGCCAGACGTGCATCGATCAATTGCTGCAGCCGCGTATGAAACGGCTTGAACAGGCTCTGGCGACGGTATTCGCGGGTGGCCTCGTCAAGCTCACGGTTGCCCGGCACCTGATAGATCTCGCTCTGCGCCGGAATGCTGTCGAGCGCATGTCTAGGGCGGTTGAGGTCGATCAGCAGGCGCGAATAGTTGGCGCTCAACAGCGTGGCGCCCAGTTGCTCCGACAGTTGCTCGGCCAGCGCCAGGGCGCCGATGTCCCAGGCTATGTGTTCGCGCGCCGCCGTGTCATCCAGGCCCAGATTGTTCAGGGCCTCGGGGATGTAGCGGCTGGCGTGTTCGCACACCAGAATCAGCGGGTGCGTCGAATCTTCACGGCTCAGGTTGTAGACCGGTCGGGTGTACAACCCAAGCTCAACGGATTCAGTACAGGCGTGCATAGTGCTCACAAAGGTCAGCGGGCGAGAGCTGTTCCGTCAGCGCCAGTTCCTCGGTTTTAAGGGCGAAAAAAGTCTCGAGCAACGCGCTTGGCAGCGCTTCGACCAGCGCTTCACTGCGACGCAGGCAATCCAGTGCCTGGTCCAGAGAGGCGGGCAGGGCAACGATGCCCCGAGCCTTGCGTTGTTCGTCGTTGAGTGAATCGGGGATTTCATCGGTGATCGCGTTCAGCGCCAGACGTTGCTCGATGCCCAGGCGTCCGGCGATCAGCAGCGCGGCCATTGCCAGATGCGGCGAGGCAGTGGCGTCCATGGCGCGGAATTCCAGGTTGTATTGCTTCGCCACGGGTTTGTTGCCCAGGCTCACGGTCGGGCAGATACGCAGCGCGGCTTCGCGATTCTGTTGTCCGAGGCACGCGTAGGACGCGCTCCAGTGGTGCGGTTGCAAGCGTTCATACGACACCGGCGTCGGTGCAGTGAACGCGCACAGCGCCGGCAAGTAATGCAGCACGCCCGCCGCCCAGTGCTGACCCAGGGTCGACAGACCATTGCTGGTGCCGGCGTCGTAAAGAATCGGCTGACCGGCCAGGTCCAGCAGGCTGACGTGCAAGTGCACGCCGTTGCACACCGCGTCGGCGGCGGTCTTCGGTGCAAAGCTCAAGTCCAGGCCCATCTGCCGGGCGATCTCGCGGGTAATCTCGCGCACGTTGACCGCGCGATCCGCCGCCGCCACGCCAAGGGCCGGACGGCAGGTGATTTCGTATTGATGCTTGCCGTATTCGGGCAGGAACATTTCCGGCTCGACCCCACCGGCGCGCAGCGCACTGAGCAACCAGCCACCGAATTCCGCACCTTGGCGCTGGGCTTCGAGCGAGAAGGCCAGATGTTCGGCAAACCCGGCGTGCAGGTTGAATTCGTGTTCGAACGCGGCGTTGATCTGCAGGCCAAGCTCATCGCGATAGCGCTCGACCTCATTGCGCAGCAGGGTGCGCGGGCAGGCCGCCCATGGTCGGCCATCGGTCTCGCGGATGTCGCCGTGGATGAAATCCAGCGCCGGCGCTGCGGCGTCCGGGCCGTTGCCGACGGTGACGCGGCTGGTCAGATCGGGAATCAGCCGCAGATCGCCATAAGCGCCCCACGGACTGGTCGAAGCGATAATGTCCTGCGGCGTCAGCGCGCTGTTGGCGGGCACCCAGCCGCAACCGGCGGCTTGATAGTGTTCCAGCTCATCGGTGGGAAACGAACGGCCACGGGTAACGCCGATCAGGTCGGTGGTGACGATGGTGGTCATCGGCAACGGTGACAGGCGTTCGCTCATGGCTGCATCTCCTGCAACCGGCCGAGCACGGTGTCGGTGTCAGTGATCCAGCAGTAGCCCTTGATCGCATTCAGACAGGCGTCGTGGCGTGCTTCGGTGTACGTCGCGCAGGCGTCCGCCACCAGGGTGACGAGGTAGCCACGGTCGGCGGCGTCACGCACGGCCATGTCCACGCACTGGTCGGTGACGATTCCGGCGATGATCAGGTGGCGGGTTTGCAGATTGCGCAGCACGTAGTCGATGTTGGTCGAGTTGAAGACCCCGGACGAGGTCTTGGGCAGCACGATTTCGTTTTCCGCCGGCGTCAGCTCGGCAATGACCTGTGCCTGCGGGCTGCCCTTGGGCAGGTGCATGTCCGACAGTTTGTGATCCAGCGAGCGATCGCGGCCGTCGGCGGTCAGGCTTTCGATCAGGGTGTGCAGCACGTTCTGCCGTGCGTCGCGGAAGGCATTGAGCAGGCGAACCTGATTGGGCACCACTTGCGAGCGCGTGCGGTTGAGGAAGTACGCGGCGTCCGGGCCTTCGAGGTGCGGGTCGAACTGTGGCTCGAGCCAGGCGCGCTGCATGTCCACCAGCAACAGGGCGGTGTGGTCGGTGGCAAACGGCAGGTCCCGTGGCGAACGATGGGGAAGGCTGAACATCCTTATTTATCCTCCAGCAAATGGGTGTCGAAGTCGTTGCGCAGGGCATCGATGCCTTCCAGGCGATCGGCCAGGTCCGGGCTGCGCAGGGTCAGGCAGGCAATCAGCGCTTCAACCTGAGCCAGCGCCGGGACCATGGTGTCGAACGGCGAAGCCGACTCCACCGGTGCGCTGATGATCATGTCGGCCAGTTCGCGCAGCGGCGAGGCGTAGATGTCGGTGAACAGCACGACGCGAGCATTGCTGTTCTTCGCCGCGCTCGCCACGCGCAGGGCCTGGGTCTGGTAGCGGCGATAGTCGAACACCAGCACCACGTCCTGGCGTTGCAGGTCGAACAGGCGATCGGGCAGTTGCGCGTTGTCTTCCAGCGCAAAGCAGCCGGGGCGCAGCAGGCGCAAGTGGTTGAGCAGGTAAGTCGCCATCAGGCTGCTGAAGCGCCCGCCGAAGCAGTAGACCTGATGCCGGGTGTCGAGCAGCCAGTCGGCCAGAATTCGTACATCTTCCGGTTGGGTCAGGGCCTGGGTTTCGGCCAGCAGGTTATGGCTATGAGCCAGATAATGGCTCCAGGCATCGTCTTTGTTCTGATGCGAGCGCGGTTGCAACAGAGTGCGCGGCGAGCGCAGGCGATGGTCCATGTCGCTGAGCAGGGCGTCCTGGAATTCGGCGTAACCACCGAAGCCGAGTTTTTTCACCAGCCGCACGATGGTCGGATCGCTGACGCCGGCATGTTCGGCCAGGCGCGCCATCGGGCCAAGCCCGTTGCGTGGATACTGATCGAGCAAGGCGCGAACGACTTTGCGCTCCGACGGCGTCAGGTCAAGGCCGGGGTCGGTGATCAGGTCTCTTAAAGGGGGCATCCGGGCTCCTGCTGGATGGGGTGTTGAATTCGCTTCACAATCCGTTAAAACAGTATTTATGTAACTGACGCTACATGTCTAGCGAATTTTTCGGCGTTTAAACCAAGCCCCAAAATGGGGCGGGATGCCCGTAACGTAAGGGTTACACGGATGTCGATCAGTCTTGTAGTCCATTGCCCATAGCGGTGTCAGATATTGCCGCTTTCACACCCTCAGATCATCCAATCAACTTGCCAGAAGGCTCCCGATTTACGGCACAATTGCCGCTTAACCAGCGATTACGCCGATGACCGTCCTGTCTTCCAGCCGAGTGACTTCCCGTGCAGACCATCCGTTTGACATTGATCTGCCATGCCAGAACAGTCGCACAAAAATTGGCGTGTTTTCCTACGAACGAACCTGTTGAAGAGACGGCGCCGTCCGGCTCGCTGGCTTCGTGTTTCGACAAGACATTCCGTCTGACTTGCGGCCCGGAACTGCGCACTCGCCAGACGGCGGCGTGGTTTGGCCATGAAATACACATTGATCATGCCCTGCGTGATTGCGACTGGGGACGCTGGCAAGGTCAGTCGATCAAGGACTTGCAGCGGAACGAACCCGAGGCATTGCAAGCCTGGCTCGAAGATCCGCACGCCGCACCCCATGGAGGCGAGTCGGTGGTGCAGCTGCGTGAGCGGGCGGCGGCGTGGCTGGTTTCGCTGCAAGCCACGCCGGGGCACGTGGTGGCAGTCACCCATCCGTTCGTGATTCGCGCTGCATTGATGCAGGTTGTGCAGGGCGAGGCGTTTCACAGCCTTGATGTCGAGCCGCTGGCGGCGGTCGATCTGCGGTTTGCCGGGCGCTGGCGGCTACGCTTGTCCGGCATGAGCGTGGAAGGAGCAGAGCAATGAAGCGATTGCTGGTGATCGGCATCGGTGCCGGCAACCCGGACTACATCACGATGCAGGCGGTGAAGGCGCTGAACCAGGTAGACGTGTTTTTCCTGATGGACAAGGGCCAGAGCAAGGACAAGTTGATCGACCTGCGTCGCGAAATCTGCGAACGCTACATTACTGATCGTACCTACCGTTTCGCCGAAGCTCACAGCCCGGAGCGCGAGCGCGGCGATGTGGACTACAGCGCCAGCGTCGATGAACTGAACCGCGCCAAGCAGCAAACCTTCGAACGCCTGATCAATGACGAATTGTCTGACGGGCAGTGCGGCGGTTTTCTGGTGTGGGGCGATCCGGCGTTGTACGACAGCACCATTCGCATCCTGCAGGCGATTCTGGCCTCGGGGCGATGTGCGTTTGAATTCGAAGTCATTCCGGGCATCACCAGCGTTCAGGCCTTGGCGGCACAGCACAAGGTGCCTTTGAACACCATCGGCCGTTCGATTGAAATCACCACCGGCCGACGCCTGACGGCGGGGCAGGTGGGTGATACGGACAGCCTGGTGGTGATGCTCGACGCCGAAGATTCCTACCATCGGGTGGCGGATCGGGAGACCGAGATTTACTGGGGCGCCTACCTCGGCACGCCGGACGAAATCCTCATCCATGGCAAGCTCGGCGACGTTGCCGATGAGATCGAGCGGGTGCGCAAGGCAGCGCGGGTCGAACATGGCTGGATCATGGACACTTATCTGTTGCGCAAGCCTTGACCTCACGACCAAAGCGCTCGCGATATACCGACGGCGGCACCCCGACCACGCTGCGAAACGCCACACGAAAGCTTTCCACCGAGCGATAGCCACAGCGCAGGGCGATCTGCTCGGTGTTCTGCGGCGTGCTTTCCAGCAATTCCCGGGCTCGGGCCAGACGCTCGTGTTGCAACCAGGCCTTGGGTGACTGGCCGCTGGCCTCGCTGAATTTGCGCAGGAAGGTGCGTTCGCTCATCGCCGCTTCGCTGGCCAGATCGCGCACTTCCAGCGGTTCGTGCAGGCGCTCGCGGGCCCACTGCATCACACGCGACAGATCGCTGCGTGGCGTCGGGCTGACCGGCGTCGGAATGAATTGCGCCTGACCGCCGGTACGCTGCGGCGACATCACCAGTCGCCGCGCCACCGAGTTGGCGATCTGGGTGCCGAAGTCCCGCGCTACCAGGTGCAGGCAGGCGTCGAGCCCGGCCGCACTGCCCGCCGAGGTAATCAACTGGCCGGAATCGACGTAAAGCACATCCGGATCGACATCAATGGCCGGGAAGCGCTCGGCCAGTTCTGTGGTGTAGCGCCAGTGGGTGGTGGCGCCGTGCCCGTCGAGCAGGCCGCTGGCGGCCAGCACAAACACGCCCGAGCAGATCGACAGCAAACGGGCGCCGCGTGAATGGGCATCACGCAATGCTTCAAGCAAGGTGTCCGGCACCGGCGCATTTCGGTCGCGCCAGCCGGGAATAATGATGGTGCGCGCCTGCGCCAACAACTCCAGCCCACCGTCGGCGAGCACCTGAATCCCGCCCATGGCGCGCATCGGGCCTTGATCGACGGCGGCGATGCAGTGCTCGTACCACGGGAAATCGAACTCCGGCCGGGCCAGGCCGAAGATCTCCACGGCGATGCCGAACTCGAAGGTGCAGAGGCCATCGTAGGCCAGAATCGCGACCAATCCAGGTGAATCAGGCATTTGGCGGAAAATTCCCGGTGAGTGTCTTGTGCGCCACTGTAGCGGCAAGCGACGGCCCGATAAAGTCTGTTCATCCCCACCGACAAAGGAGTGATTCAACATGCCCAGCCTGGTTCGCGAAATTCCTGCAGCGCCTTCGGCCATTGCCCTGATGCATTTCAGCAACCGTCTGACCTTTGAAACCGATTGTTCCGACGTCTTCAGCAGCCAGCAGGCTGGTGAGATCGATTTTGTGCTGGTCGATGTGCGCGGGCCGCTGGCCTTCGAGCGTGGTCATGTGCCGGGAGCGATCAATATTCCGGGGCGTCTGTTGACGGCAGAAGGGCTGGCGAACTACCCGAAAAACACACTGTTCGTGGTTTATTGCGCCGGTCCCCACTGCAATGGCGCCAACAAGGCCGCGGTGAAGCTGGCGGCGTTGGGTTATCCGGTCAAAGAGATGATCGGCGGGGTGACCGGTTGGCTGGATGAAGGCTTTCAGTTGAGCGTTACGGCACCGCGAGTCGCCACTGCCCCGATCGCTTGCGATTGTTGATAGCCAGAGAGTTGCCGCTTCGGCGGCACTTTTGTCGGCTTTGTCCTACAACCCGCGCACTGCTCTGACGCACACTTTTCCCAGGTGATGGCACTCGCCGATTTTCTGTAAGTATTTGTCGCTTAAAAACAATTTGCCCCGTGCGCGCCGCCATAGACTGCCGGCCACTTCGGTTTTTTTGCGCTGTACAGCCCAAGGCCGAACCTGACAATCGAAAGCTGCCAATAAAAGCCTCCGCACACGGGAGTAATAAATGAAAAAGCTGGTTATGTTCGGTGCCCTGGCACTGTCGATGTTGTCCCTGACCGCCGTGGCCGAAGACGCCAAGCCGATCCGTATCGGTATCGAAGCCGGTTACCCGCCATTCTCGATGAAAACCCCTGACGGCAAACTGGCCGGTTTCGACGTGGACATCGGCGATGCGCTGTGTGAGCAGATGAAAGTCAAATGCACCTGGGTCGAGCAGGAATTCGACGGCCTGATCCCGGCGCTGAAAGTGAAGAAGATCGACGCGATCCTGTCCTCGATGACCATCACTGACGACCGCAAGAAAAACGTCGATTTCACCATCAAGTACTACCACACCCCGGCGCGCTTCGTGATGAAGGCAGGCTCCGGCGTGAAAGACCCGCTGACCGAGCTCAAAGGCAAGAAAGTCGGCGTGCTGCGCGCCAGTACCCACGACCGCTACGCCACCGAAGTACTGGTGCCGGCCGGCATCGAGCTGGTGCGTTACGGCTCGCAGCAGGAGGCCAACCTGGACATGGTCTCCGGTCGTATCGACGCGATGCTGGCCGACTCGGTCAACCTGAGCGACGGCTTCCTGAAAACCGACGCCGGCAAAGGCTTCGAATTCGTCGGCCCGACCTACGAAGACGCCAAGTACTTCGGCGGTGGCGCCGGTATCGCCGTGCGTAAAGGCGATACCGAGCTGGCGGAAAAATTCAATACCGCCATCAACGAAATCCGCGCCAACGGCAAGTACAAGCAAGTGCAGGACAAGTACTTCGACTTTGACGTATACGGCCATTAATACGCCGTAGAAAAAAGTGGCCCCGTTGATGCGGTGGCCACTTTTTTTTCGCCCGTGATTTATCCTGTCAGCACATTTTCAATGCGGTCACTGGGTAGCAGCGACCACAGAATTTCCGGAGTTCCCCATGCAACGCATCGACCATCTTCTGCCCTGGAGCCACCTGGGCAGCGAACGTTCTCTGAGCGTGTTCCGTTACGGCGCCGGCCCGCGCAAGGTCTACATCCAGGCCAGCCTGCACGCCGATGAACTGCCGGGCATGCGCACCGCGTGGGAACTGAAAAAACGCCTGGCTGGGCTGGAAAGCAACGGTCAGTTGCAAGGCGTGATCGAACTGGTGCCGGTGGCCAACCCGATCGGCCTCGATCAGCATCTGCAAGGCAGTCACATGGGCCGTTTCGAACTGGGCAGCGGCAAGAACTTCAACCGCTCCTTCGTCGAACTCAGTGCGCCGGTGGCCGAGCGCATCGGGAGTCAGTTGGGCGGTGATGCCCAAGCCAACATCGCGCTGATCCGCCAGGCCATGGGCCAGGTACTCGATGAACTGCCAGCCCCGGCCTCGCAACTGGAAGCACTGCACCGTCTGTTGCTGCGCCACGCCTGTGAGGCCGACATCACCCTCGATCTGCATTGCGACTTCGACGCCGCAATTCATATTTACGCACTGCCGCAGCACTGGCCACAGTGGCAATCCCTCGCTGCACGCCTGAAGGCTGGCGTGGCGCTGTTGTGTGAAGACTCCGGCGGCAGTTCGTTCGATGAATCCTGCTCCTCGCCGTGGTTGCGCCTGGCCCGGGCCTTCCCGAACGCGGCGATTCCACCGGCCAACCTCGCCACCACCCTGGAGCTGGGCAGCATGGGCGACACCCGCGTCGATCAGGCTCAGGCCAACTGCGAGGCGATCCTGGGCTTTCTCGCCGAACAGGGCTTCATCAGCGGTGAATGGCCAACAGCGCCGGAAGAATGCTGCGAAGGCATGCCGTTCGAAGGCACCGAATACCTGTTCGCCCCGCATCATGGCGTGGTGAGTTTCCTGCGTGATGCCGGTGAGTGGGTCGAGCGCGGTGAAGCGCTGTTCGAAGTGGTCGATCCGCTGAACGAACGCGTGACCACCGTGCGCGCGGGCACCAGCGGCGTGTTGTTCGCCATCGATCGCGGACGCTACACCCAGCCGGGCATCTGGCAGGCGAAGGTGGCGGGGCGTGAGCCGATTCGAGTCGGGAAACTGATCAACGACTGACACCCTATCCTCCGGATCACAGTGTTAGGCTCTCCCCCGAACCCTGCACTGTGTGAAGGAAGGCTTATGTTGAAGGTGTTTGCGCTGTTGACGCTGCTGGCGTCCACTGCCGTTCAGGCTCAGACCTCGCTGCAAAACGATCTGCCACTCAACTACCTGGCTCAGGTGCACCCGGACGCCGAACAGCGTCCGCTGGTGATTTTCCTGCATGGCTATGGCAGCAACGAAGCAGACTTGATCGGTATGAAATTTCAGCTGCCCAAGCAGTACAACTACCTGTCGGTGCAGGCACCGATGGCATTGGGCGAAGGACGTTATCAGTGGTTTCGCAAGAAAGGTGAAGGTGCCTACAACGGCGAGACTGATGATCTGAAGGCCAGCAGCCAGAAACTGCGGGCCTTTATCGCCGCAGCGGCGCAGAAATATCACGCGCAACCGGAGAAGGTGTACCTGATCGGTTTCAGTCAGGGCGCGATGATGACTTACGAGGTCGGGTTGCGGCAGCCTGCGGCGGTGGGGGGCATTGCGGCGTTGAGCGGGCGGGTATTGCCGGTGCTCAAGAGCGAGCTGAAGTCAGAGCAACAGCATCCGCCGCTGGACATCTTCATCGGCCACGGCACGGCGGATGACCGGGTGCCTTACAGCGGTGGCACCGAAGCCGATGCGTTGTTGCAGAAGCTGTCGTACAAACCGCAATTTCATGCCTATCCCGGCGTCGGCCACAGCATCAGCACGGCCGAGCTTCGGGATTTGAACGACTGGTTGCAGCAACTCAACCCGTAAAGATCATTTTTCCTTGAGGATGGTTTTCACCAGCGCTTCGTGACCGCTCTTGTCGCTGGCCCGGGAAATCACCTGGACCAGCGCCATGCGCGTGCCGGATCCGGCCAGCAACGTGGTATTGAGAGTCTGACCGCCGCCCTGGGTGGCGGTGCTGTCGACCTGGCGCAGGCCCAGGCCATTGCCTTTCTGGGTCAGGCTCTTTTCACTGAGCTTGTTGAAGTCCGGCAGGGCCTTGCGTTGGGCGTCGATGAAATCGGAGACGGTGCCGTCGAGAAACGCACTGTCGTTGTCCTTGACGTTGTTGCCTTCGGGAATCTGATTTTCGGCGGTGATGACGACCGTCTTGGTGGCATCGTTGCTGTACATCATGCCCTTGGCGCCAGTCGGACCGGCCGGCAGCGGGTCGCCGACAAAGCCCTTGGGCAGGACGAAACTGAATTTGCCATCGAGCATCGAGACTTTCTCGGTGACAGCCTTCTCTTTGGCCTTGGCTGCCTGAGCATTGATGGCGCCGAAACCGGCCACCGCCGCCAACAAGAGGACGACGGCTTTCTTGCTAAGCAATGACATTCGAATCTCCGAGGGATGGTCGCGCTTGGGCGGCGATCATCCCATGGTGGCGTTGGTGGACTCCAGTGCGGAATGTCAGGCCGGGCAGGAACCGCTCGTCGGAACTGTCATTTCTGTCAGGTGCCAACGCTTCCCTCGATTTTGAACAATGAATCGATGCTTATCGGTTGGCGGTAGGTACGGGGGGGAATTGCCATGTCAGGTTCAAAATTCGTCATCAACAAAATTGAAGAAGTGGGTTATCACACCTTTATCCACGGGATTGCGCCCACCTCTGAACCTACACAAATAGAGGCGTACTACCTCAGCGGATCCGGCACATGGGAATCGCTGGGGAGCTATTTGAACTACGAAACTCAGAATTTCAATATGCAGGCCACCAATACCCCTTCAGGTGGTGGAACGTTCCCGGTGGTCGTTTGCCAGGAAAGCGATGGGCTTCCACCCAACCCATCGAGTTCTGATTATTACCTTTTTGAATTCACCGATTTTGGAAAGCGGAAATAGAGCTTCTATCCGAATGTCGCGACCCTGAAATTACTTAAGGTGCCGTTCAGGTAAATCAGCGTGAAGTCGCTGCCGTGCGCTGCGCATTCTTCGTCGAACTCATCACCAGTCGTTTTGTAAAAATCAGCATCCCCATCGAAACCCCTACAGCCATCGCAAACCCCCACCACCCAAATCCCGGCAGCGCAATCGCCAGCACCAGACAAAACGCCGAAAACGAATACATCCCCGTCGCCGTCGCCCGCAACAACGCGGCGGTAAACGCCGGGCCACGGGTCTGTTGGGAAAACACCGCCATCACGCTGCCGAGCACCGGGAATACCGCGAGCAATCCGCTCCAGCGCTCGCCCACCGTGCTGGCCAGCATCGTCACCACCAGCGTCAACGCGGCCCCGGCGATCATCCGCCAGACCAGTTTGTCTGACTTTGGCCCCGGGCCGCTGACCAGCGGTTGCACTTTGGGAAACAGGTACGGTGCGGTAAGAAGGGCAGTTGCAGCGGCGGCAATCGAGAAGGGCAGAGAGGCCGGTATCACCGACAGAATCAGCGCCAGCACGCCCCAGACTGATAAGGAAACCAGCAACGCCAACGGCCAGTTCGCCCGCTGCGCCACCTGCGCATAAGTGATGCAAAACGCGATCATCGCAAACATGGCCGACAACGCCGCCACCGCCGATTGCGCGGCAAACGCCGGGCCCTGCTCAATGGCGAGGAAAAACAGAATCGGCCCGACCACCACCGGCAACCCCGACAGCCATCCGGCGACACTCGGGCCCCAACGCTTGCCCGCGAGGGAAATCAGCAGCAGGAAACCGGGAATCAGCAGCAGTTTAAGGATCAGCACGCAGGTGTCTCCATCGGGGGCAGTGGGCCACGTTAGCATTGTCATTGGCGGATTGCTGCATATGTATGCAAAACATGTATACAAAATAACGGGCGTGATAGCGGACTATGCTGTGAGTGTCAGGGTTTACCGGAGTCGATACCGCGATGAGCGATACACCGAAGTGGTTGCGTGGATGCTGCGGGATCGGCTTGTGGGCCTTGCTGCTGACACCTACCTGGGCCAGCTGGCAGGACGCAGTCCCCGGCGCACAGATCATCGGCACCGGCGATTTCAGTGTGTTCGGCTTCGACGTCTACAACGCCCGGTTGTGGAGCGCGGCGCGACCGCTAGCCGACGGCCAACCCTTTGCCCTTGAGCTGATCTACCGACGCTCCATTTCCCGCGACGATCTGGTAAAGGCCAGCGTCGACGAGATCAAGCGTCTGGCCGGTTCCTCCCTCAGCCCGGTGAAATTGGCCGTGTGGCAAACCCAGATGCAGCAATCATTTGTCGACGTGCAGGCCGGTACGCGGATCACCGGAGTGTATTTGCCGGGCCAAGGCGCGCGGTTCTTTGTCGGGCAGCAGTTGCAGCATGAAATTAATGATCCGCAGTTTGCCCGGGCATTTTTTGACATCTGGCTTGACCCGCGCACGCGCAGTCCCGAGCTGCGCCAGCAATTGCTGGGCGACGCCAAACCTTGAGTCCATCACATCGGCGCTTGGGCACGCCGACTGAAACGTCTAAGCTGCGCCTTTCGACTTGTTTCTGGATGTGTTCGTGAAATTCAGTTTGCCCAAAATCGCCACTGCGCCGTTCTGCCCGCCGGAAGTGGCCGGCAGTGTCCCGGTCGATCCCAACGCCTCGTTCTTCAAACGCGTGCTGCGCTTTGCCGGCCCCGGTTTGCTGGTGTCGATCGGCTACATGGATCCGGGCAACTGGGCCACTGCCATCGAGGCCGGTTCGCGCTTCGGTTACAGCCTGTTGTTCGTGGTATTGCTGGCGAGCCTGGCGGGCATGGTTGTGCAATGCCTGTGCTCGCGGCTGGGCATCGCCACCGGGCGCGATCTGGCGCAGCTGTCCCGCGAACGCTACAGCACCCCGACGGCGCGGCTGCAATGGGTGCTGGCGGAAATCTCGATCATCGCCACCGACCTTGCGGAAGTGCTCGGCTGCGCGCTGGCGTTTCACCTGTTACTGGGTTGTTCGCTGACGTTCGGCATCGCCCTGACCGCATTCGATACGTTGCTGGTGCTGGCCCTGCAAAACCGCGGTTTCCGCCGGCTGGAGGCGATCATGCTGGTGCTGGTGGGCACCATCGGCGCGTGCTTCTTTGTCGAGTTGCTGCTGATCAAACCGTACTGGCCGGATGTCGCTCAAGGCTTCACACCGTCGCTGTCGGCGATCAGCGATGCTGCGCCGTTGTACCTGGCTATCGGCATCCTCGGTGCCACGGTGATGCCACACAACCTGTACCTGCACACCTCGATCGTGCAGACGCGGCTGATCGGCAAGGATCTGGCCAGCAAGCAGGATGCGGTGAAACTGGCGCGCATCGACACCATCGGTTCGCTGGCGCTGGCGTTGCTGGTCAACGCGGCGATCCTGATACTCGCGGCGGCCGCTTTTCATCAGTCCGGGCACACCGACGTGGTCGACATCCAGGACGCCTATCACTTGCTCGATCCACTGGTGGGCGGCGCGCTGGCCAGTGTGCTGTTCGGCGTGGCGCTGCTGGCGTCGGGGCAGAGCTCAACCTTCACCGGCACCATCGCCGGGCAAGTGATCATGGAAGGCTATCTGAACCTGCGGATTCCCTGCTGGCAACGACGCCTGATCACCCGTGGGCTGGCGCTTATTCCGGCATTCATCGGCGTGTGGCTGATGGGCGACGGCGCGGTGGGCAAGTTGCTGGTGTTGAGCCAGGTGGTGCTGAGCCTGCAATTGCCGTTTGCGCTGTATCCGCTGATTCGCATGACCAACGACAAACAGCTGATGGGACCGTTTGTGAATCGCTGGCCGACGCGGGTGCTGGCGTGGGGATTGTTTGTGCTGATCAGCGGGGCGAATGCCTGGTTGATTCTGCAGCTGGCGGCCTAGCGGCCAAACGCTTCGACCACAAAATCAATGAACACTCGGGTCTTGGCCGGCAGCAAGGTTCGGCTCGGGTAGTACAACGATATTGCGCCGGCATCGCATTGCCAGTCGGGCAACAGCTGCACCAGTTCACCGCGTTCGATCTGCGCGCTGACATCGGGCAGCACCAGCATCGTCACGCCCAAGCCCAGCAGCGCGGCCTTGCGCATGGCCATCGGGTCATTCAGCACGATGCTCGGGTTGAGCAGGGCGCTGGCCTGTTCGCCGGTTTCGTTGTGCATCTGCCATTGGCGCAGGCGCCCGGTGCGCAGGCCGCGCATGACGATGCCCTGGTGATCGGCGAGATCAGCCGGATGTCGCGGCAGGGTACGGCCCGCCAGATACGCCGGCGACGCCACCGCCAGCACTTCGGCGGACGACAATGGCCGGGCGACTACGCCGGGTGTCAGCTCGAATCCGCCGCCAATCGCTACGTCGTAACCCTCGGCGATCAAGTCCACCTGACGATTTTCGAAGTGCCATTCCGGGCGAATCAACGGATAGCGCGCCAGAAACTCCGGCAATAGCGGCAGCATGTGATCGATGCCGAACGTCGGCGGCAGGCTGATCTTGAGCACGCCCGCCGGCTCTCCGCGCTCGGTCGCCACCGTAGCAATCGCGGCCTGCAAGGCATCGAGGTTGCCGCCGATGCTCGCCAGAAAACTCTCACCAACCTCGGTCAGCGACAGCTTGCGGGTCGAGCGCTGAAACAGCCGCACGCCGAGGTTGCGTTCAAGAATTGCCACGTTGCGACTGACCGCCGCCGGGGTCAGCGCCAGCAACCGTGCGGCGGCGGAGAAGCTGCCGGTCTCGGCGCTGCGGACGAAAGATTCCAGATTGGCGAGGGTTTCCATGGATTCGACCTGATAGCGATGCTTGAAGATCATTCAAGGCATTACCGGCTAATCAAGTGGGAATGGCAAGCGCAAGATTCGTTTCGAGTCTTACCTCACTTTCAGGAGAACACCATGAGCACTATCGGAATCATCGGCGCTGGCGCCATCGGTTCAGCGTTTGCCAAAGCCTTGTCGCGTCAGGGCATCCCGTTGGTCATCGCCAACAGCCGCGGGCCGGAGACCCTGGCTGAACTGGTCGCAGAACTCGGCCCGACCGCTCGCGCCGTTACCCGTGAAGAAGCCGCCGCCCAGGACATCGTGCTGGTCGCGGTGAACTGGTCGAAACTGCCAACCGCACTGGCCGGTCTGCCGGACTTCGGCGGGCGGATCGTCATCGACGCCAACAACTCGATTGAAGCTCCGTCCTTCAAACCGGTGGATTTGCAGGGACGGCCGTCCAGCGAAGTGTTCGCCGAATGGGTGCCGGGCGCGCGGGTGGTCAAGGCGTTCAACCACTTGCTGGCGCGTTTGCTGGAAGCGGATCCGGCGTCGGAGGGCGGCAAGCGCGTGCAGTTCCTGTCCGGAGATGACGCTCAGGCCAAGGCTGAAGTGGGCGCGCTGATTGATCAGCTCGGTTTCTTCGGTATCGATCTGGGCGAGTTGAGCGTGGGTGCGCGACTGGTACAGTTCCCCGGCGGACCATTGCCGGTGCTGAATCTGGTGAAGTTCGCCTGACGGCCGGGCAAAAAAATACCCGGTGCGACGTGAGTCGTACCGGGTTTTGTTGCCAACGGGCAGTGGATATCGTGGATCCGCCGCCCGCTGTGAACTCGCTTTTGTAACTCTGCGGCCTTACGCGCGTTCCAGCGCCAGGGCCACGCCCTGACCGCCGCCGATGCACAGGGTCGCCAGACCCTTTTTCGCATCACGTTTGATCATTTCGTGCAGCAGGGTCACCAGCACACGGCAGCCCGATGCACCGATCGGGTGACCGAGGGCGATGGCGCCGCCGTTGACGTTAACCTTGTCCAGATCCCATTGCAGATCCTTGGCCACCGCCAGCGATTGCGCGGCGAAGGCTTCGTTGGCTTCGATCAGATCCAGCTGGCCGATGTTCCAGCCAGCCTTGTCCAGGCAGCGGCGAGTGGCGGACACCGGGCCGATGCCCATGATCGCCGGGTCGACGCCGGCGTTGGCATAAGCGGCGATTTTCGCCAGCACCGGCAGGCCCAGGGCCTTGGCTTTTTCGGCGCTCATCAGGATCACGGCAGCCGCGCCGTCGTTCAGTGACGAAGCGTTGCCGGCGGTGACGCTGCCGTCCTTCTTGAAGGCCGGACGCAGTTTGGCCAGGGAATCGGCGGTGGTATCGCCACGTGGTTGTTCGTCGACCTTGAACGCCACCGGATCGCCTTTGCGCTGCGGGATCAGGATCGGGGTGATTTCATCGACAAAGCGACCGGCCTCGATGGCTGCGGCGGCTTTTTGTTGCGACGCGGCAGCGAAGGCGTCTTGCTGCTCGCGGCTGATCTCGTATTTCTCGACCAGATTTTCGGCGGTGATACCCATGTGGTAATCGTTGAACGCATCCCACAGGCCATCGCTGATCATGGTGTCGACGATTTGCGCGTGCCCCATGCGCAGACCGGTGCGTGCGCCCGGCATGACGTAGTTGGCCAGGCTCATGTTTTCCTGGCCGCCGGCGATGATTACGTCTGCGTCGCCGCAACGGATCGCCTGGGCGCCGAGGTGCAGGGCCTTGAGGCCCGAGCCGCAGACCTTGTTCAGGGTCATGGCCGGCACTGCGTGGGGCAGGCCGGCCTTGATCGCCGATTGGCGCGCCGGGTTCTGGCCGGCGCCGGCGGTCAGCACCTGGCCCATGATCACTTCATCGACCTGGGCACCGTCCAGTCCGGTCTGCTCAAGCAACTGGCGGATGACCGCTGCGCCCAGATCCACGGCGGAGACGGTGGCCAGCGATCCCTGGAAACTGCCGATCGCGGTGCGCGTGGCGGCAACAATGACGACGTCTTGCATTTTCGAATTCCTCACTCGGCAGCGAACTGCATTTCCGGTACGTGATCCGGGACGATCAGTTTACCAGCGGTTTTGGCGACGATTTCCTCGACGCTGACGCCAGGTGCGCGTTCCTTGAGGACAAAAGCGCCATTTTCGATTTCCAGGTACGCAAGGTCAGTCAGCACGCGCTTGATGCAACCGGCGCCGGTCAGCGGCAGGCTGCATTGGCTCAGCAACTTGGACTCACCGTCCTTGGACGCGTGGGTCATGATCACGATGATGTTGTCGGCGCCGGCCACCAGGTCCATCGCGCCGCCCATGCCCTTGACCAGTTTGCCCGGGATCATCCACGAGGCGATGTTGCCTTGCACGTCCACTTCGAAGGCGCCGAGCACGGTCAGGTCGACGTGGCCGCCGCGGATCATGGCGAAGGACTCGGCGGAGTTGAAAATCGATGCGCCGATGCGCGCAGTTACGGTTTGCTTGCCGGCGTTGATCATGTCGGCGTCGATGGTGTCTTCAGTCGGGAAAGGGCCCATGCCGAGCAGGCCGTTTTCCGATTGCAGCATGACTTCCATGCCTTCGGGGATGTAGTTGGCGACCAGGGTCGGAATGCCGATGCCGAGGTTAACGTAGTAGCCGTCCTGCATTTCGCGGGCGACGCGTTGAGCCATTTGTTCGCGGGTAAGTGCCATGTTCTTGTTCTCCGTCAGCCTGGATTATTTGCGGATGGTGCGTTGTTCGATGCGTTTTTCGAACGTGCCGCAAATGACCCGGTCGACGTAGATGCCGGGCGTGTGGATGTGTGCGGGATCCAGCTCGCCGGGTTCGACGATTTCTTCGACTTCGACCACGGTGATCTTGCCGGCAGTGGCGGCCAGCGGGTTGAAGTTCTGCGCGGTGTGGCGGTAGATGACGTTGCCGAAATGGTCGGCTTTCCAGCCTTTGACGATGGCGAAGTCGCCGGTGATGGACTCTTCCATCAGGTACTTGCGACCGTGGAATTCACGTACTTCCTTGCCTTCGGCGACCGGGGTGCCGACGCCAGTAGCCGTGAAGAACGCCGGGATGCCGGCGCCGCCTGCGCGCATTTTCTCGGCGAGGGTGCCTTGCGGGGTCAGTACGACTTCGATGTCGCCTTTGAGCAGTTGCTCTTCGAACAGTTTGTTTTCGCCGACGTAGGAGGCGACCACCTTGCTGATCTGGCGGTCGGTCAGCAGCACGCCGAGGCCGAAGCCATCAACGCCGCAGTTGTTGGAGACGACGGTGAGGTCGCGGGTGCCCTTGCGCTTGATCTCGGCGATCAGGTTTTCCGGAATGCCGCACAGGCCGAAGCCGCCGGCGATCACGGTCATGCCGTCTTCAAGACCTGCCATGGCTTCCTCGTAGGAATACACGCGCTTGTCGAAACCTGCCATATGCACCTCTTTTATTGTTTGTCGGGCGGCTGGCTAGCCGAATGACTGGAGTGTCGCGCTGAAGGATATATTTGTTAAGTTGATTTTTAAGGTTGATTGATTGATAAAGCTCATTAAATGTCCGCCGTGGTCGGCGGACGGATGTTCAGCTTAGTCCGTCGAGTAACACAACCATGACCATCAAGCAGATACGCGCTTTTCTCGCCGTGGCCCAAAGCCTGAGCTTTGCCGTGGCCTGCGAGCGCCTGCACCTGTCGCAATCGGCGCTGAGCCTGACCATCAAGGCGCTGGAAGAAGGTTTGGGCGGGCGTCTGTTCAGCCGCAACACGCGCAACGTGGCGCTGACCCCGGAGGGCGAATCGCTGCTGCCGCTGGCCCGGCGCCTGATCGCCGACTGGGACAACGCCGAAGACGAGATGCGCCAGCGCTTCAGCCTGCAACGCGGGCGGGTGACGCTGGCGGCGATGCCGTCGTTTGCCGGCAATCTGCTGCCGCCGATCCTCAAGACCTTCCGCGCGCGCTATCCAAACGTCAACGTGACAGTCAACGACGTGATCAACGAGCAAGTGCTGGAAATGGTTCGCGATCGTCAGGTCGAACTCGGCGTGGCCTTCGAGCCGATGCAGAGCACTTCGCTGACGTTCACGCCGCTTTACCGCGATCGCTTTGTCGCCGTCGTGCCGCAGGATTCGCTGCTGGCCGACCGTAGCGACATTGATTGGCAGACCTTGCTGCAGGAACCGTTCATCACCCTGCAACGACCGTCCACGGTTCGGGTGATGCTGGAAGAACACCTGCAGGCCCGAGGGATGAAACTGCCGGTGGAGTTTGAAAGCCATCAACTGGCGACGGTCGGGCGGATGGTGGCGAGCGGGCTGGGCGTCAGTGCGGTGCCGGCCTTGTGTGCCGGGCAGATGCGCGAGCTGGGCGCGCATTGCCTGACCTTGCACGAGCCGGTGGTGGAGCGGGCGATTGGCGTGCTGACGGATCCGGGGAATGAACTGTCGGCGGCGGCGCAGGCGCTTTTTGACATTCTCAAGGCTGAACACTGACCTGGGCAGGTCATGAAATCAGGCGTTGTGTCAGCAACGGTAATAGCTGTTCGCAGGACGCTTCAATCTTCAAATCCAGCAACTCATCCGCCCGCGTCTTCCCCAGATTGATCGCAATCAGCGGCTTGCCCCGGTCCGCAATCACCCGGCACAGGCGAAACGCCGAATACGCCATCAGCGACGAACCCACCACCAGCATCCCGGCGGCATTTTCTGCCAGCGCCATGGCTCGCGCCGCCGTCGGTTGCGCCACGTTCTCACCGAAAAACACCACGTCCGGCTTCATCCGTTCGCCCGCGCAATGCGGGCAGTGCGGCACCTGAAATCGTGCTTCGAAGGCCGGGTCGAGCAGAGTGTCGCCGTCCGGCGCCTGCATGGCATCGACGCCGGCCAGATACGGGTTCTGCGTTTCCATCAATTGCTGAATCGAGTCCCGCTCGCTGCGCTGGCCGCAATCCAGACACAGCACCCGGTGCAGGCTGCCGTGCAGTTCGATGACGTCGTGACTGCCGGCCTGATCGTGCAAGGTATCGACATTCTGAGTAATCAAACCGCCGATCCGGCCTTGGCTTTGGAGGCTGGCCAACGCCTCATGGGCAACGTTCGGCCGCGCCTGGCGCACGCGCGGCCAGCCGAGCATGGCCCGGGCCCAATAGCGGCGGCGCGATTCCGGGGCGGCGAGGAATTCCTGGTACATCATCGGCTGCCGGCCACGGCGCACACCGTCGGTGTCGCGGTAGTCCGGAATTCCCGACGGCGTGCTGATGCCGGCGCCGGTCAGCACAATGAAGTCGCCGTCGGCCATGACCTGTTGCAGATAGTCGAGCGGGTCGGGGAGGGGACGGTCGAGCATGATCAGCGCTCCGCAGGCTGTAAGTGCCTTGCAGGTTAGCACCGACGGACGCTCCCCGGCAGGCGCGTCCTGTGCCCGGTTTTTACTTGCGCGCCTCCAGAATCAGGTTGAACGGCGTCTGCGTCGCCCGCCGGAAGTGTTTGAAGCCGGCTTCGGTAAACACCTTGCGCAAGCGTGACTCGCCCGCCTGCGCACCGAGGCCGAGGCCCACTTCCTGGGATAGCGAATTTGGCGTGCAGATGAACGTTGACGCCGCATAGAACAAGCGCCCGACCGGCGTGATGTTTTCGTCCAGGGTGTCGTTGGCAAACGGCTCGACCAGCAGCACTGTGCCGTCGTCCTTCAACGATTCAAACGCATGCTTCGCCGCACCGACCGGATCGCCCATGTCGTGCAGGCAGTCGAAATAGCAGATCAGGTCATAGTCATCGCCGGGATAGCTTTTCGCCGTGCCCTGGAAGAACCGCGCGCGACTGCTGACGCCGCCTTCTTCGGCCCGTTGGGTGGCGACGGTGATCGAAGGCGCGTGATAGTCGAAGCCGACGAACCGCGAGTTGGGATAGGCCTGGGCCATGATCACCGTGGACGCACCATGACCGCAGCCGATATCGGCGACCTTGGCGCCTGCTTCGAGTTTGGCCACCACGCCGTCCAGCGCCGGCAGCCACTCGGCGATCAAATGCCCCTTGTAGCCGGGGCGGAAAAAGCGCTCGGTGCCGGTGAACATGCACGGATGGTGATCACCCCACGGCAGGGCGCCGTTGCCGCGCATGGCTTTGACCAGTTTGTCCTTGTCATGGAAAAACGATGCCACCACGCCGAGGCCGCCGGCCACGTACACCGGCGAATCTTCCTTGGCCAGGGCCAGCGCCTGTTCTTCCGGCAAACGAAACTTGCCGTCGTGGTGTTCCATGTAGCCGGACGCCGCGTGGGCGCTCAGCCATTCGCGCACCAGTCGCGGGTTGCAGGTAGTTTTTTCGGCAAGGGTTTCGGGGCTGATCGGCTGACTGTCGGCCATCGCCCGGTAAAGGCCGAGTTCTTCGCCGACAATGACATTGGCCAGCATCGCCGCGCCGCCCATGTCGTTGACCAGTTTGCCCATGAATTCGTTGAGTCTGGCCTCGTCCATTTCATGTGCTCCTTTGACAGGATCACAGTCCGGTGGCGTTTGGGGGTCGAGGCATTCACCACCGGGCGGTGGTCGTGGAAACGGGCAGGGCGACACTGCTGTCCTGCGTCCCCCTCGACTGGGTACTGATTGAGTCTAGCCGCTGTTGGCGCCGGTGGGAGCGGGCTGCGTGGATTTCGAGGCTTGTATCGTTGTGTATCGCGACGGTGCGTGGATACACAGACTGACCATTGCAGCGTTGGCCGGACACAGCGCCGATACAAACCTGCGTTGAACTGAGCCGCCCAGCCTGCCAACGAGGTGATTTCCATGAGCGCTCCCATTCAGCTGTCCGTCGAACGGCTGCACGTCAACCAGTACACCAACGGCCTGATCGGCCCAGGCCAGAAGATGCGCGGCCCGCTGGCCGACGGCGGCACGCTGGTCACGGGGACGCCGCCGGGGTGCTGGGGGCCGATGATCACGCCGTCATTCGAGGGCGGCCATGAAGTGACGCAACCGGTGTACATCGAAGGCGCCGAGGTCGGCGATGCGGTAGCGATCAAGATCAAACGCATGCAGGTCACGTCCCACGCCACGTCGTCAGGAGTGATGAGTTTTGTTGAAGGGCGATATCACGGCGATCCGTTCGTCGCCAAATACTGCAGCCAGTGCGGCACCGAACACCCGGCGAGCCATGTGGAGGGGATCGGCGAGGAGGCGATTCGCTGCAACCATTGCGGCGCCGAAGTCAGTGCGTTTCGCTTCAGCCACGGTTACGTGATCGTGTTCGACGCCGAGCACCAGGTCAGCCTGACGGTCAATCAAGAGGTGGCGGATCGTCTGGCCGGCAAGGCGTCGCAGGTGTCGGCGTTGCCTGAAATGGCGGCGCAGCACTCGATTCTGTCCCTGGCCCGGGCCGACATGCCCGGCGTGGCGGCGCACATGCGACCGTTTCTCGGCAACATCGGCACCACGCCGTCGCGGGATCTGCCGGACTCGCATAACTGCGCCGATTTCGGCCAGTACCTGATCGGCGCCCCGCACCGCTTCGGCATGACCCGCGAAGAACTGCACGCGGCCAAGACCGACGGCCACATGGACACCAACTCGATCCGCGAGGGTTGCGTGCTGATCTGTCCGGTCAAGGTGCCGGGCGCCGGGGTGTACATGGGTGACATGCACGCGCAGCAGGGCAACGGCGAAATCGCCGGCCACGCCACCGATTGCTCGGGGGAAACCGAGGTACAGGTGCATGTGATCAAGGGCCTGACCCTGGAGGGGCCGATCCTGCTGCAGAACCTCGACGATCTGCCGCCGATGGCCCGGCCCTTGAGCGCCGAGCAGTTGCGCCATGTCCGCGAGCTCGGCGCCCGTTGGGGTCAGCACGACATTCAGGCCACCGGGCCGATCACCTTCATCGGCAGCGGCGAAAACCTCAACGTCGCGGTGGAGAACGGCCTGCAACGGGCCGCCGCCGTCACCGGCCTGCCATACGATGAAGTGCTCAACCGCGCGACCATCAACGGTTCGATCGACATCAGCCGTTTGCCCGGCACGGTGCGGGTGACGTTCCTGTGCCCGATGGACGTGCTCGATCGCCTCGGCATTGGTGACCTGGTCCGCGAGAAGTACGACCTCGCGTAACTCGCCGCTCACCAAGACGGCAGCGGGTCTGTATCCCACTGTGTACAGACCCGCCGCCGATACAAAACCCGCCACTTCCCGCGCATTGCCCACACAGCCGCGATACACCCGCCGGTTTTACTGAACCTGTCAGTCGCCACGCCCGGCGGCTCCTCAGCAGAGATCTTGCCCATGCAGATTCCCCACCCCTCCTTGCAGGCCAGCGTCGGGCTCGGCCTGCGTCGCGGCTTGATGAAAGACCTGCAAGCCGCGCGCACCGGCGATTTCGACTTTCTCGAAGTGGCGCCGGAAAACTGGATCGGCGTCGGCGGTGCCCATGGCGCCGCGCTGCGTGAACTGGCCGAGCGCTATCCGTTGTCCTGTCACGGGTTATCGTTGTCGCTCGGTGGTTCGGCGCCGCTGGACGTCGATTTTCTCCGGGAAGTGCGGACCTTTCTCGATCATCACAAAGTGCCGCTGTATAGCGAACACCTGAGCTATTGCAGCGACGACGGCCACCTCTACGACCTGCTGCCGCTGCCGTTCACCGAAGAAGCGGTGCACCACGTCGCCGCTCGGGTCCGCCAGGCCCAGGACATTCTTGGCCGGCGTCTGGCGGTGGAAAACGTTTCCTACTACGCCGCGCCCCGGCAGGAGATGGACGAAGTGACCTTCACCAATGCCGTGCTGCGCGAGGCCGATTGCGACCTGCTGCTGGACGTGAACAACGTCTACGTCAACTCGATCAACCACGGTTTCGATCCGCAGACGTTCCTGGCTGCGATTGAGCCGGGCCGGGTGGTCGGCATGCACGTGGCCGGGCACTTCGACGAGTCCGACACGCTGAAGATCGATACCCACGGCGCCTCGGTCAAACCGGTGGTCTGGTCGTTGCTGGCCGACGCCTATGCCCGATTCGGTGCGCAGCCGACGTTGCTGGAGCGGGATTTCAATTTCCCGGCGTTTTCTGAACTGGTGGCCGAGTTGCAAACCATTCGCCGCCTGCAATCCGAAGGAGGCCCGCGTGGATAATCTTCTGCGGCAACAACAGGCCCTGACCCGCTATTTGCGCGATCCAGAACATGAAGCGCTGCCGTCCGGCATGAACGCGGCGCGGGTCAATGTCTATCGCGATCTGGTGTTCAACAACGTCTCGCAACTGCTGGGCGGTACGTTTCCGGTGCTGATCCGGATCATCGGCCATCAGCGCTGGCGCACATTGATCCGCGGCTTCCTTCGGGACTACCGGGCGCAGACGCCGAAATTCGGCGAGATCGCCGAGGAGTTTGTCGGTTACCTCGCCTCGGAACCGGCCGTGTTGAGCGAGGGTGACTGGCCGGCGTTCCTGGTGGAGCTGGCGCATTACGAGTGGGTAGAAATGGTGTTGCAGCAGTCCGACGCCGAAACTTTGCTCGCGAGTGATCCGGCGCACTTGCAGGAGCGGCCGTTGCGGGTTTCGGCGCTGGCCTGGCCGTTGGCGTACACCTGGCCGGTGCAGATGCTCGGGCCGGATCATCAACCGGCCACACCACCGGCCCAACCGACGCTGTTGCTGGTGCGGCGAACGGCGGACTGGAGCGTGAAGTTTTCCGAGCTGAGCCCATTGGCCTGGCGGTTGTTGCAGCGCATCGAGGAGTTACCGTTGTTGAGCGGTAATGAGCAACTGCAAGGATTGGCGTTGGAGGCGGGGTTGCCCGGAACTGCGTCGTTCATGGAAAGCGGACTGGCGTTGTTACGGCAACTGCATGAGGACGGGGTGATCGGCGTTGTCTGAGTCAGACATGAGGTTGCAGCCAGCGTGGCGGGTCAGGATGAAGGCGATAGAAGCGACGCAGTTGTTCCATGTCTTTCTCGAACCAGTCGCCCAGCCATTGGCTGTATTGCCTCTGAGCCGACGATTGCACAGAGGGTTGCCCGATGCAGTCGGACACCACCTGCGCGGCCTGCATGCCGGTCATCAAGGCCTTGAGCACGCCATGGGAAGACGCCGGGTCAAGCTGACTGGCCGCGTCACCGACCATGAAGTAGCCGTTACCGGCGACTGCCGTGCTGATCCGCCACGTTACATCGGCGCCGTGGATGGCGCCTTGCGTGGGCAAGTGTTGCAGCTGCTCTGGAATCGCCGGGCGGCGCAGGTTCGGCGCGTCGAAGGCCAGATGCGTCCAGTGCGTCAATTGCGCCTGCACGTTTGCGATCCACGTCCATCCACCGGGAACTGCTGACAAGTGCGGTGCGTGCCGATAAGCGAGTGGACAACCCCGGACGTAACCGTAGCGGGCAATCAGGCGTGGCGAACAGCGGCGGATGGTCAATCCCAGCTGTCGATGCAGCCAGGCTGACGCGCCGCTGGCATCGATCACATAGTCGGCGTGCAACGGGCCTGAATCGGTTATGACACCGCGCACGCGACTCTTCTCGCCAAGGACGGCGAGAGCGCGACACGGCTGGTGCACCATCACCCCCAACGCTGCGGCGTGCTGCAATAACGCTGTGTCCAGCGTTGCCCGGGGAATCTGAAAGCCTCGCCATGAACCCTTGTCGTCACTGCCGAAGCCGTTGAAACGCAGCGGCCCGTTCCATTGCACCCAGTGCCCGTTGAAACGCAGCGCATCCTGCACACACAGTTGCCCGGCGACGCCCAGTTGCGCCAACACGGGTTCGATGCCTGGATGCAGGCTCTCACCGGGGCGAAATCGCGGGAATTCCTGACGCTCGATCAATGCCACGTGCAGAGCGCGTTGTGCGCAACCGATCGCTGCCGCCGATCCCGCCGGACCGCCACCGATCACCACGACATCAAAGGGCTTCAAGGGCGAGTTGCCACGCAGCATTTTCGTATTTGACCAGTATCGTTTCGGCGCTGACGAACAGTCGCACTTGTTGTTTGACTTGCACATCCCTCCATTTGAAGTCTTCGGCAGGGATGCTCATGACGCCGCGTTCGTACATCAGGAAGCGAAAGACCCAACCGCGCAACACGATGCCGACCTGCTGTTGCGCCGATTCCAATTCCGGATCGGGTCGCTGCACCTGGATGAAGGACAGCAACGGCCACGTATTACGCAAGGCCTTGTCGGTTCCCGCACCGAGTACGTTGTACACGCGGTACATCGAGAGCACCCGGTCTTGATATTCCTGCTGGGTGATTGCGCCGGTCTGCTGCAGGGAGAATCTGTTTTCAAGGGCGACTTGTGTGTAATCGCTGTATTCGTAGGCGCGATAGCGGACGAACGTCCGACCCTGATGCTGGATCAGCTGCGCGGGTGGTTGGTTGTCCCAGGCGACGGCGCTTCTTCCGGTTTCCGCATCGGTCAACGGGATAATGGTGTGCAGGCTGGAGCGGGGCTCGAAAGTGCTCGCGGAGTCGGGTGCCAGGCCTGGCCAGAAAGAGCCCAGTGCTGCGCAGATTCTGGCGTCCTCGGGAAAAGGACTGGCCATCTGGTAACCGGCGAGATGGTCGATCCAGCTACCGTCCGGGTTTTGCTCACGCACTCGGCCTACCCCCCAACCCGGGGCGAAAAGTCCGGCTTCGCCGTCCGGCAATGTGGAAGGACGGTCGATGCCGACAGGGCGTGTGCCGGTCAGCGTCCATGAGACCGACTTGCGCGGCAAACCGACAATCGCGGTGACTCCCCGATCCTCCGGGGAGAACGGCTGACCCGCGAGTGTCAGGTTGGCGCAATAACGCACATTCGATAACGCCTGCAGTCGGGCATGCCAGATGCTCAAGCCGGTGAAGGCAGGCACCTGGCTGGCCCAGTGCATCAGGCGCCGTGGGTGGCAAAACGGAAAGAAATCCGGGGTGGCAATGATCGAATAGGCAGGAATCGACTGCAGATGCCCCAGCGACGTGCAGTGCGTGCGGATGTAACCGTCGGCCGTGCCGTCCCGATGGTGCAGGGCGCGATAGCCGCCTTGCTTCACCAGCTCGGCGACACCCTCGCGGTGGTTCAGATCTTCGATGGTGCCATTGTCGTGGAGCATTGACCGACCGTGGATCATGCCTCCCGAGTCCCTGGGCATCGTGAATGACAACAACTGGCCCCGGTACCAGGCCTGCTCGGCGAGCCGGGGTCTGGGCCGGGGCAGCAGTAGACTCGACCCCGATCCGCGCTCCACCTCCAGCGTTGCCAGACCATCGGTGATGACAAAGGGCGACTGGGAAATATCCGGTTCTTGCCAGCCGGTGTCGCTGTGACGCAGATGGATGTGGCGAATCTTTTCATTGATATGAAAAGCTTTGAATTTCACCTCCAGATCCAGTCCCGCAAGGCATTCCTTGCCATCGAACAGCTTGTGCATCGGCACCCAGAATTTCAGTGCGGGATCGACGTCCGGCTGAGCATCCATCGGGCCGAACTGTTCGTGATTTCCTTGGCGTTGCACGGCGATATAGGCGCTGTAATGCACCGGCATTATGCGAATGCCGTAGGGGTCGTCCTGAACGAACGGCAAGAAGCAGCGCAGCTCGGGGGCGTACAGGGCGCTGGTATTGCCCACACGCGCAATACCGCTGCGCGAGTAACACAGATCGGCGTGCTCACCATGCACCGTATCGGCGGCGCAACGGTACTCGCTGGCAAACACTGCCACGGCCAGCGGTGCGCCCTGGGCTTGTCGCTGCAAATCCTTGAGTGTGGGGGGGCGAACGCCAAAGACATAGTTCAGAACCGCCTCGATTTCGGTAAGGGTTGGATACGTTTGCAGGGGCTGACCGCCCGCGTCGCGCGTGACCCGTGGTGACGTCAGCGCATGAAAGAGCAGGCTCTGAGCGGGCCGGGAAGGTTCGATCGCCCGATTGCCGGCCGGGCAAAAGTCCTCGAAACCGGGAACAGTCCGGTCGATACGCAGCGGTTTGAGCAGCTCGGCCTTGAGCGGTACCGCAAGAATGTCCAGACCATGGGCCAGCAACAGCGAGTGCCAGCCGCCCGGCGCGAGCCGCCGGCACGCCTGGTTGACAGTTTCGAGCAGAGACATGGATCACCACGCAACGGCTGAGCGAGGTGTCATCCCACAATAATTCTGCCTGGCCGGCTACTGTCAGATCTGACAGTAGCGACCGCTGGTGCTCAGCTCAATGGCAGTTTCAGTTCCGCACACAACCCGCCACCGTCGCGATTGCTCAGCGTCAGCGAACCGCCCAGCGCCAGCGCCAGTTGCTGAGCGATCGCCAGCCCCAGCCCGGTGCCGCCGGTGCTGCGGTTGCGCGAGTTTTCCACGCGGTAGAAAGGCTCCATCACCTGGGCCAGCTCTTCTTCGGCGATGCCCGGGCCGCGATCCATGACCTTTATCGACAGACTGCTCTTGTCGCGTTGAATCAGCAGCTCGGCAGCCCCGGCGAACTTCAGCGCGTTGTCGGTCAGGTTGACCAGCACCCGGCGCAACGCGTGGGGGCGGGTGTCGATGACCGCGTCACTCTTGCCGCTCAACTGCACTTCCTTGCCCATGTCCTGATAGTCGAACACCAGGCTGTCGAGGAACGAGTCCAGATTGGTGCGTCGGCTTTCTTCAGTCGAGCCGTGGATGCTGCGGGCGTAGGCCACACCTTCGCGCACCAGATGCTCCATCTCACCGAGGTCGCTCCACAGTTTGTCTTTCTCGGCGGAATCGTCCATGAACTCCGCCCGCAGTTTCATGCGGGTGATCGGGGTTTGCAGGTCGTGGGAAATCGCCGCCAGCAGTTGCATGCGCTCCTTCAGGTACGCGGCGATGCGCGCCTGCATCGAGTTGAAAGCGCGGGCGGCGTAAGCCACTTCGTTCGGGCCTTTTTCGTCGAGGTTGATCGGGTGCGCGTTGGGGTCGAGGGTTTCCACGGCGTTGGCGAGGCGGGTGAGGGGGCGGATGGCGATGCGCACCGCCAGCCAGGTGCAGGCGAGCATCAGCGCCAGTTGCCCGAGCAATACCACCGGCAGCCATGGCGACAGCGGCACCATCGACGGGCGCACATCGATGGTCACCGGGCTGCCGTCGCTCAGGCGCAGGTGGCCTTGAAAGTGTTTTATCGGGCCGGGAATATCGGTGAACGTCAGCGGATAGGCCTCGCCAATTGCGTCGGTAATCGAGGTGACGGCAATCGGCACGTCCTGCGGGTCCAGCGGCGTGCCCGGTTCGCCTTCGCTCAGCAGATAACCGTAGTTCTTGCGCGCCAGGCGTTTGAGCCACATCGGGCGTTCTTCGGCGGGCAGCCGATCAAGAATGGCAATCGAGGTCGAGACGTCGGTTTCGAGGTTGCCGAGCATGGTGTTTTTCGCGCTTTCGTAGCGCTCGTAATACTGCGCGCCGAACGACAGCGCCTGAGCGAGGATCAACCCGATCAGAAAAATCAGCGACAAGCGCGAGGCAAGGGTGCGCGGCCAGCGCAGGGCGAGATTCATGCGGGGGCTCCGAGGACTTCGACCGGCAACGAGAACACATAGCCTTCGCTGCGCACGGTCTTGATGTAGGCCGGTTCACGGGCGTCATCCAGCAGGCGCTGGCGCAGGCGACTGACCAGCAGATCGATGGACCGGTCGAACAGATCGGCGTCACGGCCCTGGGTCAGATTCAGCAATTGATCGCGGCTCAGCACCCGTTGCGGATGGTCGAGGAACACGCGCAACAGACGGTATTCCGCGCCACTCAGCGCGACCATGGTGCCGTCCTTGTCCAGCAGATGCCGAGCCGATGTGTCGAGCTGCCAGCGACCGAACGCCAGCAGCCGACCGCTTTCGGTGACCACCAGGTTCGGCGGCAGCATCCGGGTGCGGCGCAGCACGGCATTGATCCGCGCCAGCAGTTCGCGGGCGGCGAACGGTTTGGTCAGGTAATCGTCAGCGCCCATTTCCAGACCAAGGATGCGGTCGGTTTCATCATTGCGTGCGGTGAGCATCAGGATCGGCGTGGCTTTGTGTTTGCCCGAGCGCAATTCGCGGCACAGCAGCAGGCCGTCGTCGCCGGGCATCATGATGTCGAGCACGATCAGGTCGACGGTGTTGGCTTCCAGAAAGCTGCGCATCTGCCGGCCATCGGCAACCACCGTGGTGCGCAGGCCGTTCTTCTTCAGGTAATTGCCGACCAGTTCGCGAATCTCGCGGTCGTCGTCGACGATCAGGATGTGATCGACATGTTCCATGGGGCCAAACCTCAATCAAAGGGGATTGCCGGGCAGTCTATCGAGCCTGCGCGAGGCCGCCTGCCTGCCTTTGTATTGCAGTGTATCCAGCGCTGTGACGGATACACGCCGACGCAAAAAGCGGATTTTTACAGGGTTTTGTATCGCTGTGTATCCCGGGCGCGCGCGGATACGTAGCGATTTATACACGGCATTTGCCGACACATGCGCGATACCTCGCGAGCTTTAAATGAGCTCCATCGAGGCACACACAGAACGCCTCGGCCCAATCAACGATTCAACCATTGAAGCCCCGAGGAAAACGCCATGAACACCAAGACCAAATCGATCGCTGCCGCTTGCCTGTTTGCCGCTCTGAACATCTGCACCCTGTCGGCCCGCGCCGAAGCCGATGTCACCCCGCAAACCTACTCCTACGGCAGCCACCTGGACATCCAGAAAGTGGTGTCGCTGAAACAGGACAACTCGATGACCTGCGGCATCGTCGACGCCCGCCTGACCTACCTCGACTCGGCCGGCAAGACCCAGGTGCTCGACTACCGCAAATTCGCCGACGGCTGCAACGAAGACAACTGATTACCCACCTCTATAAAAGGAACATCGCCATGAACAACGTATCGCGCTATCTGACCGCTGTTGCCTTCTCCCTCGCCGGCGTCGCAGCCCACGCCAACGCTGCCGTCGAACAGAACAGCTGTGGCAGCAGCACCTGCTTCCAACTGGCTCCGGTGGCCAAGCCGGTCAGCGACGGCCTGATCGCCGCCGATGGCGCCAGCCGCACGCCACAGGGGCAGACACTGGCCGCCGACGGTTCCAGCCGCACACCGCAGGGGCAAATGGTCGCCGCCGACGGTTCCAGCCATACGCCGCAAGGCCAGATGGTGGCTGAAAACGGTGCCAGCCGTACGCCACAAAGCCAATGGCTGGACAGCCAGACGGTTTGAGGATTGAAGGGGGCTGCCCGTAACGGGCGCCCCCCGAACCACTCAACAGACCACCCCTCATTCAAAAGGTGAACCTCATGTTTCTCATCGCTTTCCTGGGCGGTCTGTTGACTGTCCTCAGTCCCTGCATCCTGCCGGTGGTGCCGTTTCTGTTCGCCGGAGCCGACCGCACCCGTTCTTCGATCCTGCTGACCCTCGGCGGCATGGCCCTGACCTTTGCCCTGATCTCCAGTCTGGCGGTGGTCAGCAGCGAGTGGGTGATTCAGGCCAGCAACACCGGTCGCCATATCGCGCTGGCGGTAATGGTGCTGTTTGCGCTGTCGCTGATTTCCGCGCGTATCGGTGACTGGCTGGCCCGGCCCTTCGTGCTGCTGGGCAATCGCCTCGACCCCGACGCCCGGAAAAAGACCGGACCCATGGCCTCGATCATGATCGGTGTCGCCACCGGTCTGCTGTGGGCGCCGTGCGCCGGTCCGATCCTCGGCGTGATCCTCACGGGTGCCATGCTGCAAGGCGCCAACGCCCAGACCAGCCTGTTGTTGCTGGCCTACGGTGTGGGCAGTGCGCTGTCGCTGGGGACGCTGATTTTCGCCGGTCGCGGTCTGGTCAATCGGCTGAAACCGTCGATTCCGTTCACCGGCTGGTTCCGCCGCGGCGCGGGTGTTGCGGTGCTGGCGACGGCGGCGGTGATCGCCACCGGTGCCGACAACCTGCTGCTGGCCAACACCTCGTCCCAAGGCGTGGCATCGGTAGAGAAAAGCGTGCTGGAAAACGTGCCGAAGGTGGTGGACTACTTTGTCAGCAAAGTCCGTGCAGACTCGACTGAAGACGAGGCGAGCAAAGGCGCGATGCCATCGCTGTCCGGCGCGGTGCAGTGGCTGAACTCTCCGGAACTGAGCGCTGAGTCCCTGCGCGGCAAAGTGGTGCTGGTGGACTTCTGGACCTACGACTGCATCAACTGCCAGCACACCCTGCCGTACGTGAAGGAGTGGGAGAAGAAGTACGGCAAGGACGGTCTGGTGGTGATCGGCGTGCACACCCCGGAATACGGTTACGAGCGGATCATCGACAACGTCAAGGATCAAGTGCACAAGCTCGGCATCACCTACCCGGTGGCCATCGACAACAACTACGCGATCTGGCGCAACTTCGATAACCAGTACTGGCCGGCGCATTACCTGGTCGACGCCAAGGGCCAGGTGCGTTACACCCACTTTGGCGAAGGCAGTTACCAGGCGCAGGAGCAGATGATTCAGCAACTGCTCAAGGAGGCCAAGGCGCCGGCTGCGTAAACCGCAAAACTCAATGGCTCACAGGTCGCGCACCATGAGCCATTGTTCGTTGCCCCAGGCGTGAAAACGCTCCAGCACCGTCCAGCCGCGTTTGGCGTAATAGTCCCGTTTGTTCTGGGTGTGCAGGTAGAAACGCGGCAGGCCCCGGTGTTTCGCTTCTTCAGCGATTCCCGCGATCAACCTCTCTGCCAGGCCCTGGCCGCGTGATTCGGGGCTGACCAGCACACAGGCCAGCCACGGCTCCAGATCCGGTCGAAGGGCAAGGTCCGCCCGGGCCAGTGCCGCACCGCCCAGCAGTCGATCCCCGTCCAGCGCAATCAGGCAACGCCAGTCACCATTGGTCTGGCCCTCGGCAAATTCGCGCTGCCATTCGGCCAGTGGCTGCTCGGCATATTCGTAGTGAAACTGGCGGTGGATCCATGCCGCGTAGGTGTCGCTGTGCTGCATGTGATCGGTGAGCCATTCGAAGCGCAAGGACATGATCGAATTCCGTTTCGGGGGAGGGTCTGCATGAGAGCCGATCAGCCGGCGCGTTGGCAACCCCCCGACAGTGTTTCGGGGCCTTTACAAAATCTCGCCATTCATCGGCCAACGCCCGGTTTCACGGGCTCTCCGGACGATTGGCAGGGACGCCGCACGGCGCCCGCGCGATAGTGGGCGAGCAGGGCCGCCACGGCTCTGACATCCATAAAAAGAAAGCGAGGTTGCCATGCCGAAGTTCGTGATTGAACGCGAGATTCCAGGAGCCGGAAAGCTATCGGAGCAAGAACTCAAGGCCGTGTCGCAAACGTCCTGCAACGTGCTGCGTGAACTCGGACCAGAGGTGCAGTGGCTGCAGAGTTATGTGACGGCCGACAAGATCTATTGCGTGTACATCGCACCCAACGAGGAACTGGTGCGTGAACACGCCAAGCGTGGGGGATTTCCGGCCAACAGCGTGTCCCGGGTGACGAGCATCATCGACCCGACGACCGCCGATTGACCCCTCTGCCGTGGAGCCCCCATTCATGAGTACCCCTATTGATCTCACTGCCCTGAAGGAACGCCAAAGAGTCGCCTGGGCCAGTGGCGACTACGCCGTGATCGGCACCACCTTGCAGATCGTCGGCGAAACCCTCGCCGAAGCCTGCGACCTGCGCTGCGATGAAGAAGTGCTGGACGTTGCTGCCGGTAACGGCAATGCCACGCTGGCGGCGGCGCGCCGGGGTTGTCTGGTGACGTCCACCGACTATGTCGCGGCGCTGCTGGAACGCGGCCAGGACCGGGCGCGCGCCGAGCATCTGGACGTGACCTTTCAGGTCGCCGATGCCGAAGCGCTGCCGTTTGCCGACTCCAGTTTCGACGCGGTGCTGTCGACCTTCGGCGTGATGTTCGCCCCGGATCAGGCGAAGGCGGCCAAGGAGCTGGCGCGGGTCTGCCGCCGTGGTGGCCGGATCGGCCTGGCCAACTGGACACCGGAAGGTTTCGTCGGCCAGATGTTCAAGACCCTCGGGCGCTATCTGCCACCGCCACCCGGTTCGCAACCGCCCTCGAACTGGGGCGCGGAAGCCTGGCTGCATTCGCATTTCGACGATCGCCAGTTTCAGGTGCAGGTGACTCGCCGCCACTTCAACTTTCGCTACCGCTCGGCGGCGCATTTCATTGATGTGTTTCGCCACTGGTACGGCCCGGTACACAAGGCGTTCGCGGCGTTGCCGCCGGAGAGCGGGCAGGCGCTGGAGACGGATCTGACGCTACTGATCGACGGGCTGAACCGGGCGGGGGCGGAATCGATGGTGGTGCCGAGTGAATATCTGGAGGTCGTCATCACCAAGCGCTGAAACCATTGTGGGAGCGAGCTTGCTCGCTCCCACAGGGATTGCGACAGGGCTTCTATTTCAGATGCGCACCGTCAAACCACTCCAGCGCCGTGCGCCAGATGCAGATGCCGAGAAAGTACGCCGACGCCAGCAGCCACAGGCCCATCACCAGCGGGTTGATCACCGGGTGGTTCAGCACCAGCGACAGACTGCACAGCAGCCAGATCGCCGTCACCGCAATGTTGATCGGCATGAACCGGCGTACCCGGAAAGGATGGAGGAATTTCATGCGGGTCACGGTCAGCAGCGCCAGGCCGATCACCGTCAGGAAGGTGAGCCACGGCCCCGGATCGATGATGTACAGACACAACGCAACCACGTTCCAGGCGGCGGGGAAGCCGACGAAATAGTTGTCCTTGCTCTTCATGTTGACGTTGCAGAAGCAGAACAGTGACGACACCAGAATCAGCGATACGGTCAGCAGCAGGGTGTAGTCGGGCAGGGGAATGTAGCGATAGATGAACAGCGCCGGAATGAACACATAGGTCAGGTAATCGATCACCAGATCGAGGATCGATCCGTCGAAACTCGGCAGCACCGACTGCACGTTGACCTTGCGTGCCAGCGCCCCGTCGAGGCCGTCGACGATCAGCGCCACGCCGAGCCACATCAGGCAGTGGATTGGCTGGTTTTCCAGCAGGGCAAGGGTGGCCAGAAAAGCGGTGACCACGCCGGTCGCGGTGAAACCATGGGCGCCCCAGGCCTTGAGCCTGGCGATGTGGACGGTCGATATCACGAAGGCGTTCTCCAGAAAATGCAGCAAGCCGCGTAAACCCTTGGGCAGCAAGGGCGGCGACCAACCGGGTCGGGGTTGCAGCTATCGACCGGTCGGGCCGGGTCAAGGTTCACCCATTCGTGAAGATTAGCTGGCCGGGGAAAAATTTCTCTGGAGAATCACTCGCCCATGGCCACGTCAGCCCAACGGTGCTGGCGCAACGCATCAGGAGGGCTATCGTTGCCTGACGCAGTCATACCCCTTTGCCTGAGGACGACGTCATGAACACCAGCGATCTGCTCGAACAACTGCTGCGAGGCCAGGCCTCGGCGGGACAACCAGGTGGCGCGTCGGCCGGCGGGGGAGCGGGTGGGCTTGGCGGGTTGCTCGGCGGTCTGCTGGGCGGCGGCAGTGGCGGCGGTTCTGCTGCCGGAGGGCTGGGTGGCCTGGGCGGGTTGCTTGGCGGATTGCTCGGCGGTGGCGGGGCGCTGAGCGGCGGGACGCAGCGTCGTTCCGGCGGCACCAATTACGCAGCACTGGCCTCGCTGGGCATGATGGCCTTCCAGGCGTATCAGGCCTGGCAACGCAGCCAGGCTTCTGCTGCGCCGCAGCAAACCCCGCAAACCGCGGATCTGCTGTCGGGCCCGCAAGTCGAAGAACACAGCCACGCCGTCCTGCGTGCGTTGATCGCGGCGGCCAAGGCTGACGGGCGGATCGACGAGTCGGAAAAACACCTCATCAGCAGTGAAATCGGCAGGCACACCGATGACCCGAACCTGCAGCAATGGCTCGACGACGAGGTCGCCAAACCACTGGATCCCACCGAAGTGGCGCAGGCGGCGCAGAACGATCCAGCCATGGCCGCCGAGATGTACCTGGCCAGCGTGATGCTGGTCGACGATCAGCAGGACGCCGAGCGCAATTATCTGGATGAACTGGCAGCGGCGTTGCAGATTGACCCGGAGTTGCAGGTTCACCTCGAACAGCAAGCCAAAGGCACGGCCTGACCCTCTCATCCCACAGCCTTCGACCGCTCTGTTCAAGCAAGGAGCGAGCCGAAGGCTCCGTCCGTCAGGGCAATTTTCAAGCCGATTGAATTTTTGACGCGCCAAGCCTCTCTGCTTCATTAGAGGCGAGTGACTGAGCGTCCTGCCAATCGATCGAGAATATTGCCATGACTGTCCTGACTCACCTGCAAGCTGCCCCCGCCCCATCGCGTCCGCTCGATTCTCTGGATGGGTTGCGGCGTATCCATGAAGCACTTTTAGCCGACGAACATCCTCAGCCGCTGGCGCGCGCCTTTCTGGAAGATCAACTGCTGCAAGCCGCGCAGTTGAAGGATGAGCTGCCATCGGACCCCGCGCAGTGGCATGCCTGGGTGGCTGAGCACTGTGCCGATGTCGCCCGGCAATACGCCGACTACCTGCAACAACGCAAGGCTGGAGGCGCACGGCAGTTCTTCAGTTGCAAGGCTCATGCGCTGTATTTCCTGCAAGCGGTGGCGCCGACCAAGCTGGTTGATGGCGCCTGGCTCTACGGCTTGCTCGGACAGTGGCGCGATCCGCGCTTCAGTAGCCTGATCAGCACTTATCTGGAAGAACTGGGCGAGGGCAATCCGGCGCAGAACCACGTCGTGATCTACCGCCAGCTGCTCGCCGAACAGGGCCTCGAGCCCAGCAGTCCGCTGCCCGACGAACGCTATCTGCAAGGCGCGCTGCAATTGGCCCTGGGTGCCGGCGGCATGGATTTTCTCCCGGAGGTGATCGGTTACAACCTTGGTTACGAACAGCTGCCCCTGCACCTGTTGATCAGCAGTTACGAGCTCAGTGAGTTGGGGATCGATCCTTACTACTTCACTCTGCACGTGACCATCGACAACGCCAGCACCGGCCATGCGCAAAAAGCCGTTCAGGCCGTTCTCGATCTGCTGCCTCTGGAAGCCAATCGCAGCGATTTCCTGCGCCGGGTCTCGCTGGGTTATCGGCTCAATGATCTGGGGCAGGGCACCCGCGCAATCATCGAGGGGTTCGATCTGGAGCGCGAATTGTTGGCGATGCTTGAACGCAAGTGTCCGTTCGCTCAACACATGCACTCCGACTATTGCCGCTTCGAAGGAAAGACCGTCAATCAATGGCTGGCCGACCCGCAGCAGTTGCCCGGCTTCCTGCAAGCCTTGCAGGACAAGGGCTGGATCAAGCGCAACGAAGATCCGCAGGGCAGCCGCTTCTGGCAATTGATCCATGGCGATGGTGCGGCGATGTTCGGCGTGTTCAGCGCCTATGAAAAACAACTGGTGCATGACTGGATTGCCGGTGACTGGATTTCTGAGGACAAACCCGTCGCGTTCCGCCGCCGCCCCTCGGTCCCCGCGCCGATCGAGGTGCCCGAACAGGACACCGATGTGCAGCGCCTCAGTGCGGCGCTGCAAGGGCAGGACGCTCACACCCAAATCGCAACGTTGATCCCGTGGCTCGCACCGTCGCGCCATGCACATCCGGCCGGGCTGCTCGCCACTCGCCGATTCATCCAACTCAAATCCGGCCTGCGTTAAGGAAGTCATCAATGAATCAGGAAGAACAACTGTCCGCCAACGATCTGGTGCTGGTGCAACTGGGGCGGCGCCTGCAGGCCGACGGCTATCGTTTCATCACCCCGACGCCGCTGACCCATCAACGGGTCAACCAGCGTGACGAAGGGCAGGCCGCCGATGGCCTGCGGGATGTGTTCGGATGGTCGCGTCCTTTCGAACCGGGCCTTCTGTCTGCCGATGAACAGCGGCAATTGCAGGAAGCCCAGGTGATCGATGAGTTCGACGGGCGCTTGAAGAGCCGGGTGCGCTGGTCGACCCTGGATGACTTGCTTTTCGTGCATTCCGGATTCCCCACCGAAGCCGCCGACTCAGTGTTCTTCGGCCCGGACACCTATCGCTTTGCTCAACTGATCCACAGCCATTTGCAGCAGAACTTTGCGCCCATCCATCGGGCGGTGGACATCGGTTGTGGCGCCGGAGTGGGCGCGATCCTGATCGGCCGTGCCCGGCGCGAAGCGCAAGTGCTGGCGGTGGATATCAACCCCGCTGCGCTGCGCCTGACCACGATCAACGCGGCGCTGGCCGAAGTGGCCAACGTCGAAGTGCGCGCCAGTGATGTGTTGCAGGGCGTCGACGGCGAATTCGACCTGATCGTCGCCAACCCGCCCTACATGGCCGATCCGGCCGGGCGAGCTTACCGCCACGGTGGCGGGACGCTGGGGGCGGGCCTGTCGCTGCGTATCGTCGAACAGGCGCTCAATCGCCTGACCCTCGGCGGCTCGCTGGTGCTTTATACCGGTGTGGCGATGGTCGATGGCCGCGATCCCTTCCTCGATACCGTAGTGCCACGATTGGATGAAAAACGCTTCGGCTGGACCTACCGCGAACTCGATCCCGATGTGTTTGGTGAAGAGTTGCTGAATCCAGGCTATCAGCGCGTCGACCGGATTGCCGTGGTCGCACTGACGGTGACTCGAACAGGCTGAAACAAGGCAGGTGCAGGATGAGCAGGAATCTCGACGACTACAACCGGATGCGCGACTTTTCAGCGACCTCTGAACCGGCGGCTGGCCACCGCCGGGGCAAGAAACCCGCCGGCGACCACGCCCTGCAGTTCTGCATACAAAAGCACGATGCCTCGCATCTGCATTACGACTTTCGCCTCGAGCTCGACGGCGCGCTCAAGAGCTGGGCGGTGCCCAAGGGGCCGTCGCTGGATCCCAAGGTCAAGCGGCTGGCGGTGCACGTTGAGGATCATCCGCTGGACTACGCGACGTTCGAGGGCAGCATTCCCGAGGGGCATTACGGCGCCGGCGATGTGATCGTCTGGGATCGTGGCGTGTGGATTCCGTTGGAAGACCCGGAGAAAGCCTACGCCAAGGGCAAGCTCAAATTCGAACTGCAAGGCGAGAAGCTCGCCGGGGTGTGGAACCTGGTGCGCACCCACATGCCGGGCAAGAAAGAGCAGTGGTTTCTGATCAAGCATCAGGACGGCGCCGCACGCCCGCAAAGCGATTACGACGTGCTGGTCGCCGAGCCCGACAGTGTGCTCAGCGAGCGCACGATCGTCGACAAACCCCGGCTTAGTGCGAAGCAGGTCAAACCCCTTCAAGGCCCGGCGAAAGCACCCCGCAAGTCGGCCTCGGGCAAGCTCACCGGGGCGCACAAGGCCAAAATTCCCGCGCAGCTCAAACCTCAACTCGCCACCTTGGTGGAGAGCGCGCCGGAGGGCGATTGGCAATACGAAATCAAGTTCGACGGTTATCGGATCATGGCGCGCATTGATCAGGACGAGGTGCAGTTGTTCACCCGCAATGGCCATGACTGGACGCACAAGTTGCCAAAGCAGGCGCAAGCCCTGGCGGCGCTGGGCCTGGAGTCGGCGTGGCTGGATGGTGAGATGGTCGTCGCCGATGCGGACGGCGTGCCTGATTTTCAGGCCCTGCAAAACGCGTTCGATTCGGGACGCAGCGAAAACATCGTCTATTACCTGTTTGATCTGCCGTATCTGAACGGTGTCGACCTGCGTGAGGTGGCGGTGGAGGAACGGCGCGCAGCGCTGGCCACCGTTCTGAAAACCCATCAAGACCCGCTGCTGCGTTTCTCCGAAGCGTTCGACGAAACCCCGCAGGCGTTGCTCAACAGCGCCTGTCAGATGCGCATGGAAGGCCTGATCGGCAAACGCCTCGGCTCGCCTTACGTGTCGCGCCGCAGCAGCGACTGGATCAAGCTCAAGTGCAAGCATCGCCAGGAATTCGTGATCGTCGGCTACACCGATCCGAAAGGCGCGCGCAGTTCGTTCGGCGCACTGTTGCTGGGTCTGCATGATCGTGACAGCGGCGAGTTGCGGTACGCCGGCAAGGTCGGCACGGGATTCAATGAAACCACCCTCAAGAGCATCCTCGCGCAGCTCAAACCGTTGCGAGTGAAAAAACCGGCAGTGGCCAACCCGCCCACAGGGTTCGAGGCCAAGGGTGTGCACTGGCTCAAACCGAGTCTGCTGGCGGAAGTGGCGTTCGCCGAAATGACCCAGGATGGCTCGGTGCGCCATGCCGTGTTCCATGGCTTGCGCGAGGACAAACCGGCCAAGGACATCACCGAGGAGCGCGCCAAACCCATGAACACTTCAAAGACTGAATCTACCGCCCCGTCCCAATCCGGGCTGGCCGACGGCAAGGTGCGGATCACTCATCCCGACCGGGTGATCGATGCCAGCAGTGGCACCACCAAAATGCAGCTGGCCGAGTATTACGCCAGCGTCGCCGAATGGATTCTGCCGCAGCTCAAGGATCGCCCGGTGGCGCTGGTGCGCGCGCCGGACGGCATTGCCGGTGATCTGTTTTTCCAGAAGAACGCCGAACACCTGGCGATCCCCGGCATCCGCACACTCGACAAGGAGCTGACCGGCCAGCCGGTGATGCTGATCAACAATGCCGAAGCCTTGATCGGCGCGGTGCAGATGAGCACGGTCGAACTGCACACCTGGAACGCTACCACCACCGATCTGGACAAGCCCGACCGCTTTGTCCTCGACCTCGACCCGGACCCGGCGCTGCCGTGGAAAAGTATGGTCGAGGCCACGGCGCTGACCCTGACCGCGCTGGATGAACTGGGCCTCAAGGCGTTTCTCAAGACCAGCGGTGGCAAGGGCATTCATCTGGTGGTGCCGCTGACCCGCAAGCATGGCTGGGACGAGGTCAAGGATTTCAGCCACGCCATCGTCACGCACATGGCGAAATTGTTGCCGGAGCGTTTTTCTGCGGTGTCCGGGCCGAAAAATCGTGTCGGGCGGATCTTTATCGATTACCTGCGCAACGGCCTGGGCGCCACCACCATCTGCGCCTACGCAGCGCGTACCCGCGAAGGATTACCGGTGTCGGTGCCGCTGTTTCGGGAAGAAGTCGGCGAGATCAAAGGCGCCGATCAATGGAACGTACACAACGTTCACGAACGGCTCGCGGAAGTAGGCGATGAACCTTGGGCGGACATCAAGAAAACCCGGCAAAGCATCACGGCCGAGATGCGCAAGCGGGTGGGCATGAAGAAATGATCAGGTGCCGCGCAGCAAGTCGTGGGCGTTGAGCAGGTCGAAGGCGACTTGCGGATTGTTTTCCAGGCCACGGCGGATGGCGGCGGGGATGGTTTTGCGAGTTTTGCGGCAGAGTCCCGGAAGCTCTTGGACTTCGATTTCGATGCCTCCGCGCACCGTCCGCACCTCACCGAACTTCGGGGCGATCAGCACGCGAATCCCGAGCTGATCGAACATCCTGCCTTGCAGACGCTCGAGGTCGGCCAGGTCTTTCAGGTTTTCCAGACGTTCAAGCAGTCGCTTCTCTTCCTCGCGGGTCAGCAGCAGGATGCGCACGTCCGCGCCGGGCGTATCCAGCAGCGGATCACGCCCGCAGATGCAAAGACCCGGCGGGCAAGGGGAGCGAAGGGAGGCGGAAATCGTCATGGCCTCCATCATAGAGGCCGTTCGACGGTTTTGCCCATGGTCGTTCGCCAGCCGTCCATCGGCAGGGCGTAACGGTGGCAAGTCCGTCAGCCACCATCATCATCGAACGTGCCGTGGTTACTGCGACAGACCTTCGTACTGAACCAGGATGGCGTTGGCCAGCTCTTCATCGCTGGCGTTCAGGCCGGGATTGTCCTGACGCACCTGTTGCAGCACCGATTCCAGGTAAACGCCACGGATCGTTCCGCCGCTGGCGACGAATGCGGACAAGTCGTCACGGGCCGGAATCACCATTTTGTGATCCTTGAAGGTCGAGTACAGCGACGCGGAAACCCCCGCTGAAGTAGCCACATCTCCCGCATCCACGCGGGCGAATGCCGAACCGAAAGGCAGGCACAGCATAAGAGACGAAACGAGTAATAAACGGCGCATGACGGTGTTCCTCCAGCAGCGTAAAGCGAAAAGGAATTACCACATAATGTGAGAGGTGCCGGACAGCCCGGGAGTTCCATGCGCCATGCCAGGCGGTAGTGGCCGTAGAACGAGAACCGTCGCACAGTCCGCGTTTTTACCGAATGTAACGACATACCCTGCGACGCTCTAAAGCGGCGGATTCACGTAAATAGGCTTAACTGAAGCGTTGAAAGGCGCCGCGTGGCGCAGCCTGGGAGGAAATCACGGTGTCGATCAAACTGCGTTTGGTGTTGCTGATTGCGACCAGCCTGCTGACGGCGTTGATCGTGAGTCTGGTCAGTTACGTCGGCAATCAGCGGATGGCTTCGGCGGTCAGTGACAACGCGGTCAGCATGAGCGCGCTGCGCAATCACATGGAAGCCGACATGATGCATGACGCCCTGCGTGCCGATGTGTATTCGGCAATGCTGGTGGGGCTGAGCAAAAGCACCAGTTCGGCGGACGAGGTGCGCAGCTCCGTCGAAGAGCATGCGGCGCATTTTCGCGAGGTATTGGGTGAAAATCTCAAGTTGCCGGTGAATCCGACGATCAAGTCCGCGCTGGAGCAGATCAAGCCCAGCCTCGACACCTACATCAGCGCCGGGGAGCAGATCGTCGGTCTTGCACTGGAAAACCCGGACAGCGCCCAGCAGCATCTCGGCACCTTCAGTACGGCGTTCAGCCAGCTCGAAGAACAGATGGCCGCCCTCAGCGAGCTGATCGAAACCAATACCCGGCAGACCAGCGAAGGCACCGAGGCGGCGATCCACAATGCCAATGTCGCGCTCGGTATCGTCCTCTTTGCCAGCCTGTTGCTGCTGTTGTTTCAGGGCCGCTGGGTGATCCTGAGCATCATGGGGCCGCTGAAGTCAGCCAGTCGTATCGCCGAAAGCATCGCCCACGGCAACCTCAGCGAACCGATCGCCGAACCGTCCGGCAAGGACGAAGCCAGTGCGCTGATCCGCACGCTGGCAACCATGCAGCGCGACCTGCGAGACATGATCGGTGTGGTGCGAAGCAACGCCCACGGCGTCAGCGGCATGAGCGAGCAACTGAGCCACGGCTGCCATCAGGTGGCCGACAGCAGTCAGCAACAAAGCACCGCCGCCGGCACCATGGCGGCTGCCGCAAGCCAGATGACCGCCAGCATCGAGGAAATCACCCGTCACGCCGAGCGCGCGTTGAACATGGCCAGCCAGGCCGAGTCACTGGCGAAAAACGGCGGGCAGGTGATCCATCAAGTGGTCAGCGATATGGACGACATCGCCCGTTCCGCCCAGCAATCGGCACAGGTGATCCGCACCCTGGATCAGGAATCCGAAGGCATCTTCAATATCATTCAGGTGATCAAAAGCATCGCCGATCAGACCAATCTGCTGGCGCTCAACGCAGCCATCGAGGCCGCTCGGGCGGGCGAGCAGGGCAGGGGCTTTGCGGTGGTGGCCGATGAGGTGCGCAACCTGGCTGCGCGCACCAGCGCCTCGACCCAGGAAATCGCCGCGATGGTCGCGCGCATCCAGAACAGCACCCGCGAGGCCGTCAGCAGCATGGAGGCCGGTGTCGCCCAGGTCGACAAGGGCATGGCGGTCACCGCCGACGTCGAACGCGCGATCCGCGAAATCCTCGAGGCCACCCTGAGCACTACGCAACTGGTCAACGACATTACCCGCACCATCGGCGAACAGAGCCAGGCGAGCAACGAGATTGCCCATCAGGTGGAGATGATCGCGGGCATGTCGGAGGGCAATAGCAAGGTGATCGGCGAGACGGCGAATACCACGGATGAACTGTCGAGTCTGGCGGGGCGGCTGGCGCAGTCGGTGGATCGGTTCAGGTTATAGGAGCGGACTCTGCCGCCTCTTCGACGGCAGAGCTCATGCATCAGAACTTGTACGCCTGACGCCCCACCAGCAACCACTTGCCAGCCTGCTTCTGCCAGATCTGGAAGTTCTCGATTTCCGTCGGCACAACTTCGGTGCCTTTGAGGGCCTGCGCCGAAAAGTGATGGCGTACCAGCGCAGTGTCCCCGGACAGGGTGATGGTCTGGTTTTGCATCTCCAGGGTCTTGAATGCGCTCTTCCCGGTTTCGATGTCGGTAATGAAGGCTTTCTTGTCCTGGATCTTGCCGCTGGAGTGGCCGTAGGTGAGGTTGTCGGCGGTCAGGGCGTTCAGTTCGGCGATGTCCTTGTGCAGCATCGCCTGGGTCAGGTGATCGACGGCCTGGGCGACGTCCTGTTCCGCCGGGGCGGCGGCGACGTAACCGCTGAAGAGGCAGACGAGACCGAGCAGCAATCCGGATTTGTTCATGGGTATTCCTTGTTGTTGTAGGTGATGAAAACGACTGGGTAATTTGTCAGTCGTCGTACAACTTAGCAGGAATGGGCCGGCGTTAGAAAGCGTTTGAAGAGCTTGTTGAAAACTATCCGGTCGCGAACAGACGCGCGGGTTTGCCATGACGTGATATTCTTCGCGCCACTTGTTTTGACCCCATTCAGTCTGGCGCGCTATTCGGCGGGCCAGACAGAACCCCTGTCGCTCAAGTAGCTGAAGCCAATAATGATAAGAAGTCAGTTCAGAAGGGACATATAACTGAGGTCGACACTGCCTGTCGGTCTTGTGTGCCCACCCGTCAAAATTGAAGTGTGCCGGAACCCGCGACGCTGGCCTGAGTGTCGCGAAAGAGGGGACCTCATACGTACAACAGCGGCGGGCGGAAGGCGTTTTATCATAGGTGCAACAGATGTTTAAGAAAGTGAACACAGCCTTGCTGGGGCTGGCTTTGGCGATGGGGATGTCTTCCGCCAATGCCGAAGAAGCAAAGAAAGTCGACGTTCTGCTGATCGGCGGCGGCATCATGAGCACCACCCTCGGTGTGTGGATCAATGAGCTGGAACCGACCTGGTCGATGGAAATGGTCGAGCGCCTCGACGGCGTCGCCCTGGAAAGCTCCAACGGCTGGAACAACGCCGGTACTGGTCACTCCGCCTTGGCCGAGCTGAACTACACCCCGGAAGACGACAAGGGCAATGTCACCATCCCGAAAGCCGTCGAGATCAACGAAGCGTTCCAGGTCTCCCGTCAATTCTGGGCCTGGCAGGTTCGTCAAGGCGTCCTGAAGGACCCTCGTTCGTTCATCAACACCACGCCGCACATGAGTTTCGTGTGGGGCGATGACAACATCAAGTTTCTGAAAAAGCGCTACGAAGCCCTGCAAGCGAGCCCGCTGTTCGCCGGCATGCAGTACTCCGAAGACCCGGCTGTGATCAAGAAGTGGGTCCCGCTGATGATGGAAGGGCGTGACCCGAACCAGAAAATCGCGGCCACCTGGAGCCCGCTGGGTACCGACATGAACTTCGGCGAAATCACCCGCCAGTTCGCCGGTTACCTGCAGACCAAGCCCAACTTCAACTTGAAGCTGTCCAGCGAAGTGCAGGACATCACCAAGAATGCCGATGGCACCTGGCGCGTCAGCTACAAGAACCTGAAAGACGGCACCAAGACTGAAACCGACGCCAAGTTCGTGTTCATCGGCGCCGGCGGCGGTGCCCTGCACCTGCTGCAGAAGTCCGGTATCGAAGAAGCCAAGGAATACGCTGGCTTCCCGGTAGGCGGCTCGTTCCTGGTGACCGATAACCCGGCCATCGCCGAACAGCACCTGGCCAAGGCTTACGGTAAAGCTTCGGTTGGCGCGCCTCCGATGTCCGTTCCGCACCTGGACACCCGTGTCCTGGACGGCAAGCGCGTCATCCTGTTTGGCCCGTTCGCGACTTTCAGCACCAAGTTCCTGAAAGAAGGTTCGTACCTGGACCTGCTGACCAGCACCACCACCCACAACATCTGGCCTATGACCAAGGTCGGCATCAAGGAATACCCGCTGGTCGAGTACCTGGCCGGTCAACTGATGCTGTCGGATGAAGACCGTCTGAACGCGCTGAAGGAATACTTCCCGAACGCCAAAGCCGAAGACTGGCGCCTGTGGCAAGCCGGCCAGCGCGTGCAAATCATCAAGCGTGATGAAGCCGCTGGCGGCGTGCTGAAACTGGGCACCGAAATCGTTGCTTCCAAAGACGGCTCCATCGCCGGTCTGCTGGGCGCATCCCCAGGCGCGTCGACTGCTGCACCGATCATGCTGAGCGTGCTGCAGAAAGTCTTCAAGGACAAAGTCGCCAGCCCTGAGTGGCAAGCCAAGCTGCACCAGATCGTTCCAAGCTACGGCACCCAGCTGAACAACGATCCAGCCAAAGTGGCTGAAGAGTGGGCTTACACCGCCAAGATCCTGCAACTGCCAACTCCTCCGGTGATTGGCCAGGCTGCAGCTCCAGCGGCGGACGCCTCGGCTGAAAAAGCCCCGGCTCCGAAAGAAAGCGCTGCACGTGACATGGCTCTGTAATCCAGAGGCCTGACACACGAAGCCCACTGAACCGGTGACGGTCAGTGGGCTTTTTTGTGTGCGGGTTTCAGGCCTTGGCGGCCGCCAGATAAGCTCCCAACCGCCGTCCCATCTCTTCGCCCAGCGCCTGCAACCCGCTGAGCGGCCGCACCATTACCTCGAACTCGACGATCTTGCCTTGTTCATCGAAGCGGATCATGTCGATGCCCTTGAGCTCTTTAGCTCCGACTTTGGCGCTGAACTCGAGCACCACATTCATCCCATCGGACGTCGCCAGTTCACGGTGGTATTTGAAGTCTTCGAACACATTGAACACGGTATTGAGGATCATCGAGACCACCGGCGCGCCTGGATAAGGCGTGTGGGCCATGGGCGAGCGGAACACCGCTTTAGGATCGAGCAATTCGGGCAGGGCCTTGAGGTTGCCGGTGCGGATCATCTCGTGCCAGCGGTTCAGGGATTCGGCGGCGTTGGGGTGCAGGTTCAGGTCGGACATGGTTTCACTCCTGTATTTTTGTTGTTCTTGGCGCGGCGCCCATGACTCTAGATCAAAGCGGCGCAATGGAAACCCTCTGTACCGATCTGAATATCGACCCATACGCCAGTCCGATCCATCTGATCCGCTTTTTCCTGTCGAATCTGCATCTGTAACCATCTCAGCCATACGCCCAAAATGGCCCTGCCGTTCGGCCATACGCGACGCGCTTCATTCCGGAGCGCCCGGTGCGCCGGACATTCAGTATTCAGGAGGCCTTCATGGCTAAGATGGCGATTTTCCTCGGCGGCTTTCTTGTGTTGACCATCATGATCGGCGTCCTTGCCACGATTTCTCCGGTCTGACGATCAGCCGTCGAGTTGCGACTTGCAGCGCTGCTCGACGATTTCGGATGGAACCGGATCAGGGCGCCCCGAACAGCATCGTCCAGTAAACCCCTTCATCACTGCGCGCCTCACTGGCAAACCCCGCGCCGACCTGGGTGAACATCGGGTTCATCAGGTTGGCGCAGTGTCCGGGGCTGGCCAGCCAGCCGGCCATGGCCTTGCCCGGTGAGCTTTGTCCGGCGGCGATGTTTTCGCCGATCTGCCGGCCACGGTAGCCGGCTGCACGTGCGCGATCTGCCGGGCCGTCGCCGTCCGGGTCGCGGTGAGCGAAATAGTTGCCGTAGGCCATGGCCTTGCTGTGGCCCTGAGCGGCGGCGCCGAGCGCCGGGTTCCAGCTCAAGGGCCGGGCGGCGGCGAAGCGCTGGCGACCACACATGCGCGGGCGGGCGCGGGCGGCATTGACCTCGGCCAGCAAGGCCTTGCCGACGCTGCGGTTGTCGCCGACGCGGCTGTCGAGCACCGGCCGGGCCAGCACCACTTGCCATTCGCTGCGGGCACGGCTGATGCCGATGTCGGCGTATTGACCGTCGAGCAACGCGCCGCAGTAATCGTCTTGCAGCATTTCGAACGCCTCTTCGGCGTCCTGTGCGCCGACGATTCGGATGCTGCGCACCGCCACGGCGGCATAGCCGGAGTCTTTCAATCGTTCGCGCAATCCACCGCCGTAGCCATAGCCGACCGGCAACGCCAGATTCGACTTCAGCGTCAGCGGCGCCAGCCGTTGGGCCGGGCGCCGGTCACAACGTTGCGGATGGGCGCGGTAGTCGTTGATGGCGGCCACCAGTTGCCGCTCGGCGCCGGCGTGGGCAGAGAGAGAAAACAGGGGAGAAAGGATCAACAGGCACAGCGAAACGAAGCGAGACGAACGTACGGCGTGGCGCATGGGACGCAAAGCTCTGAACAAAGACAGCACTGAAGGAAAGTGAACCGCAGAACGCGGCGCGGGTAGGACTGACCTTTTTGCACTTGGTTCACGAGGCGGCGCCGGGTTTCTACGGCTGCCGACGAAGTGCTCAGCGATTCAACACATCCTGCATCCATTGCAGATATTGCGGCCGTTCGGAAATCGAATTGTGCGTCGCGTTCGCCACCACTTTGAGCGTGGCCACACCGCCGGGAAAGCTGTGCAGCAAGCGTTCGGTGCTGGACCGTGGAATCACCTCGTCATCGCTCGCCGCCAGCAGCAGCGTCGGCACGCGGATGTGCGCCGCGTACTGGCCGGACCGGAAACGATCCTTGAGCAACCACTGCACCGGCACCCACGGGAACTGGCGGGCGGCGATTTCCTCGAGGCTGTTGTAGGGCGTGACCAGAATCAGCCGCTGCACCGGCCGCTGGCTGGCCAGCCGCACCGCGACCCCGGAACCGAGGCTGCGCCCCAGCAGCGCAATCTGCGGATGACTGGCATACACCTGATCGAACAGCGCCAGCGCATCCTCGGCAATTGCCGCTTCGGAGGGCGAACCACCGCTGCCGCCAAAACTCCGGTAATGCAGCAAATACAACGAATAGTCGGCAAACGCCTCGGAAAACTCCTGCAGATTGCGCGAAACATCTTCGGCATTGCCGCCGAAATAGATCAGTGCTTTGGGCCCGGCGCGCTCGCGCACCGTCACGCGAATCTCGGCGTCGGGCATGGCCAGCGTCAACCGCGACTCTGGCGAATCGAGGCTGGCGGGCTGGGGAAAATAGATCAGCGCCCGCTGAAAAACGAACAGCGCCGCGCACAGGATCAGGTACACGGCGAGGATCAACGCGACGAGTGACAACAGGGTTCTGGACATTCGACTAACTTTAATCGGGCGTGCAGGTTGGCTGTCGCAGTGTAGTCCAACGGTGTTGCGGGCTGCGTCAAAACACAAGGTGCAACAGATCCACAGGGCAAGGGCGCCAGCATGAACCACACTGAGGGGTATTCCCGCCGCCGGTTGCTGACACTGGCAGCCGGGGTGTCAGCGGTTTTCACCTTTGACCGGGCGCTGGCCGCCATTACGTCGCCGAACGCCACAGGAGCCCAGACCATGCAGACCCGCGCCATCCCTTCGAGCTCCGAGCCACTGCCGCTGGTGGGGTTGGGCACTTATCGCGGTTTTGACGTCGCCCCCGGGGATCCGGTCTACAAGCAATTGCCGGCGGTGCTCGGCGAGTTGTTCAAAAAGGGTGGAACGGTGATCGACAGCTCGCCCATGTATGGCCGCGCCGAGGAAACCACCGGTGAATTGCTGTCGATCCACGAACCGCGCTCGCCGGCGTTTCTGGCGACCAAGGTCTGGACCCGTGGCCGCGAAGAGGGCATCGCGCAGATGGAGCAGTCGTTCAGCCTGCTGCGCACCGAGCGCATCGACCTGATGCAGATCCACAACCTGCTCGACTGGCAAACCCATCTGCCGACCCTGCGCGAATGGAAAGACCAGGGCCGCATCCGCTACATCGGCATCACTCACTACACGCCGTCGGCCTATGACGAAGTCGAAGCGGTGCTCAAGGCCGAGCCGCTGGACTTCCTGCAAATCAACTACGCACTGGATGATCGCGGGGTCGAGAAGCGTATCCTGCCGCTGTGCCGCGAACGGGGGGTGGCGGTGATCTGCAACCGGCCGTTCGGCGGCGGCGACCTGCTCGCACGGCTCAAAGGTAAACCGCTGCCGGGCTGGGCGGCGCAAGTCGGGGCCAAGAGCTGGCCGCAACTGGCACTGAAGTTTCTGCTGGCGCATCCGGCGGTGACTTGTGTGATTCCCGGCACCCGCAATCCGTTGTACATGGCCGACAATGCCGGCGCCGGGTTCGGGCTGATGCTGACCGATGCGCAGCGTCAGCAGTTGATTGGGCTGGTGAGTTAGCTATCTCCCGGTGTGATTAGCGCACTAGCACCCCATGCTAATGCGCTACCGGTTTCAGATCATCGGGGGCAACGCATCAAGAATCTTGTCCAGGGTAATCGGATACTCCCGCGCCCGCGCGCCCGTGGCGTTATAGATCGCATTCGCCACCGCCGCACTCACGCCGCAAATCCCGAGTTCACCCACCCCCTTGGCTTTCATCGGCGATGAGATCGGGTCGGTTTCATCGAGGAAAATCACTTCCTGATGCGGGATGTCGGCATGCACCGGCACTTCGTAGCCGGCCAGGTCATGGTTGACGAAAAAGCCTTGGCGTTTGTCTACCGCGAGCTCTTCCATCAAGGCCGCGCCGACGCCCATGGTCATGGCACCGATCACCTGGCTGCGGGCTGATTTCGGATTGAGAATCCGCCCGGCGGCGCAGACTGCGAGCATCCGGCGCACGCGGACTTCGCCGGTGGCGGCATCCACCGCGACTTCGACGAAGTGCGCGCCGAAGGTCGATTGCTGGTACTGCTTGGCGAGGTCGGCGAATTCGATGCTGTCCTCGACTTCGATCGCGGCGTGTTTCGCGGCGTCACGCAACGGCACGTTCTGGTTGCCCAGCCGCACGAGGCCGTCGACAAACTGCGCTTCACCCGCGTTCATGCCCAGTTTGGTTGCGACCGCTTCGCGCAGTTTCATGCACGCTGCGTAGACCCCGGCGGTCGAGCAATTGGCGCCGAACTGGCCGCCGGAGCCAGCTGACACCGGGAAATTCGAATCGCCGAGTCGCACCACCACATCGTCCAGGCTGACCCCCATCATTTCCGCTGCAGTCTGGGCAATGATGGTGTAGCTGCCGGTGCCGATGTCGGTCATGTCGGTTTCAACGGTGATCTTGCCGTCGCGCTCCAGTCGTACCCGTGCGCCGGACTTCACCAGCAGGTTGTTGCGAATCGCCGCCGCGACGCCCATGCCGATCAGCCAGCGACCTTCGCGACGGCTGCCGGGCGTCGCATTGCGCTTATCCCAGCCGAAGCGTTCGGCACCGGTTTGCAGGCATTCGATCAGGCGCCGCTGGGAGAACGGCCGCTCGGTTTTCACCGGATCAACCTGGGTGTCGTTGAGGATGCGGAACTGGATCGGATCGAGTTTGAGCTGTTCGGCCATCTCGTCCATGGCGATCTCCAGCGCCATCAGCCCCGGCGTTTCACCGGGCGCGCGCATGGCGTTGCCTTCCGGCAGATCCAACGGCGCCAGGCGCATGGTCACCAAACGATTTTCGGCGGCGTAGAGCAACTGACTCGGCTGCGCTGCAACCTCGACCTTGCCGTCGGCGAGGTTGCCCGACCAGCCTTCATGGGCGATGGCGGTGAGTTTGCCGTCCGCCGTGGCGCCCATGCGAATGCGTTGAATGGTGGCGGGGCGGTGGGTGGTGTTGTTGGCGATCTGCGGACGGGCGAGGGCGACCTTCACTGGCCGGTTCGCCAGCCGTGCGCCAAGGGCGGCGAGGATCGCGTCGGCACGAATGAACAGCTTGCCGCCGAAACCGCCACCAATGTACGGCGAGATCAACCGCACGTTTTCCTTGGGCAGGCCGAGGGTGGCGGCGATGTCGCCGACGCTCCAGGCGATCATCTGGTTGGAAGTCCAGAGCGTCACCTGATCGCCTTTCCAGGCGGCGAGTGTCGCGTGAGGCTCCATCATTGCGTGGGATTGATCCGGCGTGGTGTAGGTCTGGTCGAACTGCACCGGCGCGGCGGCGAAGGCGCTGGCGAAGTCGCCGTGCTTGACGTCCGGCAGATCGTCTTTCGGTTCCACACCCTGATCGCGCACGCTGGCCAGATCAAACTGACCTTTGTCGGCCGCGTATTCGACGTTGACCAACTGCGCGGCGGCCCGCGCCTGTTCGAAGGTTTCGGCGACCACCAGCGCCACAGCCTGGTGATAGTGCTGAACTTGCGGCCCGGCCAGCAGGTGCGCGGCGTTGTATTGGCCTTTGCCGAGCTTGCCGGCGTTGGCGGCGGTGACGATGGTCAGCACCCCCGGCGCGGCGCGGGCAGCCTCCAGATCGATGCGGGTGATGCGACCCTTGGCGATGGCCGAGCCGACCATCACGCCGTAGGCCTGATTTTTCACGGCTTCGTGTTGCTCGTAGGCGTAAGGCGCCTGGCCGCTGGTCTTCAGCGGGCCTTCGATGCGGTCGGTGGGTTTGCCGATGACGTTCAGCTGATCAATCGGGTTGGTCGTGGCGGGCGTGTCGAATTTCATGCTTCGTCCCTCGTTTGGGCCAGCACTGAGGCAATCGTGCGCTCGACCAATGTCACTTTGAACTGGTTGTCAGCGGTGGGCGTGGCGCCGTCGAGCAGTCGCGCGCTGACGGCTTTTGCGCCTTGCGGCAGCAACGCTTCCGCCGCTTCGACCCGCCAGGGTTTCGGCGCGATGCCGCCGACGGCAACGCGACCGCTGCCATCCTTCAGCAGGATCAGGCCGACGGACACCAGGGCGAAGGCGTACGACGAGCGGTCGCGCACCTTGTGATAGACATGGGTGCCGCCCACTGGCGCGGGCAGGGTGACGGCGGTAATCAGCTCGCCCGGCGTCAGGCTGGTTTCGACATTCGGGGTGGTGCCGGGCAATTGATGGAAGTCCGCGATGGCGATGCGTCGAGTGCTGCCATCAGCCTTGATCGTTTCGATCTGAGCATCCAGCGCACGCATCGCAATCGCCATGTCACTCGGATGGGTCGCGATGCAGGCGTCGCTGACACCGATGATGCCAAGTTGTCGACTGACACCGCCAATCGCCGCGCAACCACTGCCGGGATTACGTTTATTGCAGGCCTGATTGGTGTCGTAGAAATACGGGCAGCGCGTGCGCTGGAGCAGATTGCCGGCGGTGGTCGCCATGTTGCGCAACTGGCCCGATGCGCCGGCGAGCAAGGCGCGGGACAGCAGCGCGTAGTCTTTCCGGACGCGGCTGTCGGCGGCCAGATCGGTATTGCGCACCAGTGCGCCGATGCGCAAGCCGCCGTCGTCGGTGGCTTCGATCCGGTCGAGCCCCAGGTGATTGACGTCTATCAGCTGCTGGGGCGTTTCGATGTCGAGTTTCATCAAGTCCAGCAGATTGGTGCCGCCGGCAATGAAACGTGCGCCTTCGATTTGCGCGGCTTGGGCAGCAGCTGCGGCAGGGGAGTCGGCGCGGCTGTAATTGAACGCTCTCATGCTGGCACCTCCGCGACTTCGCTGATGGCTTCGATGATGTTCGAGTAGGCGCCGCACCGGCAGATGTTGCCGCTCATGCGTTCCTGCAATTCGCTGGCGATCAGTTGCGGTGCTTCGGTGAGGCTGGCGCTGGCGTGGCTGGGGATGCCGTCGCGGATTTCCTGGAGCACGGCGACCGCCGAACAGATCTGTCCCGGCGTGCAGTAGCCGCACTGGTAACCGTCATGCTTGATGAACGCCGCCTGCATCGGATGCAGGTGGTCCGGCATGCCGAGGCCTTCGATGGTGGTGACTTTGGCGCCGTCCTGCATCACCGCCAGGGTCAGGCAGGAATTGATTCGCCGGCCATCGACGATCACCGTGCAGGCGCCGCACTGGCCGTGGTCGCAGCCCTTTTTGCTGCCAGTCAGCTGCAGGTGTTCGCGCAGGGCGTCGAGCAGGGTGGTGCGGGTGTCGATCTCCAGCGTCTGCGGCTTGCCGTTGACTTCGATGGTTACTTTGGCCATGGCCGGTTGCTCCAGGCTGGCCGCGTAGGCCTTGAGGTTGATGAAAGGGGGCATCGCGAACGCAGTCGCGGTCACGGCCCCGAGAATCAGGAAACGGCGTCGGGAAATCGCCAACGGCGGATGGTCGTTCATGGCTGGGCTTCCTCTGATCAGGTCGGCAGGTTGCAAATGACCCGCCAAGGCACGCCGGCGTGGTAGCCAGTCTTGGTCTGTTCTAGGAGTGACCGCAGGGGGGAGGAAAAGGTTTTGTCGGATTTTGCTTCAGGCAACGCCATCAAACGGCCACTGGATGGACGGTCTGGACGTGGTTGGCAGGGCGATGAACGGTCATTGGTGGCCAGTGAATCAAAGCCTTTTTCCCCGGTCGTATCTGCGGCAGCGCGCACTGCGCCTTTAAGGTGTGGGCAGCGCTGACTGTTTTCGTCGTCAAGACCTTGGTTTTAGGAAAATCTGAATGAAGCGTGCAACAAGCCTGCTGCTGACTGTTTCCGCCGCCGTACTGCTGGGCGGCTGTGTGGCGGATTTCGATGATGACCATCGCCATGGCCGGCATTACGACCGCGATCATGGCCGTTACTACGATCATGACCGACGCTGGGACGACCGCGACTACGACCGCCGTGACGGGCGTCGCTACTACCGTGACCGGGATGATGATTGATCAAAGCTGAACAGGCAGGTTTTGAGGGAATGGACGCAATAGTGGCGATTCAGTAGCATCGCGGCTTTTCCCGGCCTTTCCCTCAAGGATGAACATGCCAGTCACTTCGCTTCTTCGCCGGTCTTCGGCATTTTTCGGCTTGATGGTGTCCCTCTCGGGGCTTGTCGGTTGCGCGCTGACAGGAACCTATCAGGACGCCACCGGGCCCGACGCCGCCAAGATGCGTTTTGTGGCCAACACTGACAATGCCACCGTCAATTACTTCGACGCCGAGCATTGCGATGGCATGACCACCGGCATCCTGAACAATTTATTTGTCAGAGACAGTCCGCGGCGGGTAGGCATGACCGTGGCGCCTCCAGAGAAGGCCCGTGGTTATCTGGAAGTGAAGTTACCGCCCGAAAAGGAAGTGTTCCTGCAGGTCAATACCCAAGTGGGCTATGGCGTGTGTGGCGCGGTGTTCAGTTTCAGGCCTGAGCGCGCAACGGAGTATGAACTCACCTTCGAACTCAAGGGCAGCCAATGCTCGACATTGATGCAGCGCCTGCAACGGGTTGATGGCAAGGATGTGCGTACACCCGTCACTATCAGGCGCGATGGATTTGCCGCTTGCGAGGGTCGCAACCCGATCTTTCCGAAACCACCCGCGCTGCTGCCCGATACGCCGGAGCGCACGGCAATGATCGACCGGATCATCGACGGGAGTGCTTTCGTACTCATGAAGTCCGGGTCGGATCAAAAGCCTGTAGCAGCCTTTACTCCCGAAAAACTTGATGCGCTGATCAGCGAGCGCAAGGTCAAACTGGGTTTTGACATGCCAGAGGATTACTGGACGTTGTATCGCCAGAACCTGATCGAATTCGGTAATGAGACGGCGGCCGCTCAAGCTCAAACTCTGGAGCGCTCCACCAATGAGTATCGGCAACGTCTGCGCAGCGCTGAAGACAAGCAACTCAGAGAGTGGTCCCGTGCTGACGATTCCTCTGGCAAACCTGGCAACGCAGCGCCGGCCGATCAGGAAAAGTCGATGATTGTGTATTACTTCCAGACGTCCAGAGCCGTGACATTGGAAGCGGTGAACCATCACATGGACCGCATGGCAAAAATGGATGCGCAATACAACGTTTGCACGCGCTATGCCGAGTGCTGGAAACGCTGATGGGTCAGGCACATCCAGTGCAATGGACTGGCCTGTTCCAGTCGGCGTGTTCAGTGATGCGAATTAAAAATGAGCGCTCGCCCGGACGCTGGATCGCGCAGGCACTGAGGCCTCGATGTCCAGCAAATGGGTGGCGAGAATGTCGCTCAGAAAACGGAACTGATCGTTGAGGCCCACCACTTCATTGCTGAAATGATTGCTGGCGGCGGGCATCAACAGATCTTCAAAAGCTTCGTCGAACACCAGCGCTTGTGTCTTGCGCGACACGGCGTGCTGATCGTAGTAGTTGCTGCCGAAGACCGGGAAACTCACGGCGAGGGTGACGGTATTGATCATGATGTGAACTCCTCGTGCTGTGTGTTTCGGATGGGTTAATCGTGCCTTTGGCGAGCGGTCGGCGGAAGGCAATCGTCGCAATGGTGAATATCGACGCCATTGATGGTTGGACTGATGCAGCCCTGACCAGCGGATAAACGGCGCACCGCACGCACCTATACTCATGTCATCTCCCCCGGATTCTTCAGGTCTCCTGCCCGAAGAACAGATAAGGACCGCCACCGTGAACCTGCGTGCGCTGCTCGTCGCAGCACTGGTGTTGCTGGCCGGCTGCGCCACCACGGCGCGGGCCCCGGTGAGCGCGCCGGCGGTGGTGGTCTCGCCGGCCACCTGGCAGCAGATCGACCGGGAAATCGTCAACGCCTCCCGGCAGGCCACCGAGCAGGTCAAGGTGTTCGCCCGTGGTTCGATGGAACATTGGCGCATTCGGGTCTATGAGCAAACTGAAGAAAATTTCATCCCGTGGTTCAGCAGCTACTGGACCCAGGAATGGCTGTCGATGAAGGTCAGCTGGTACACGATCAGTGCCAGCGGCGAGCAGGACACTTCGGCCAAGCGACTGGCGGATTACCTGCTGGAGCAATATCAGGAACGCGTGCTGGCGCCGGTGGCGGTGGAGATCGACCCGGACGCGATCCTCGGCCAATCCACCGCGTTTTACGCGCAACTGATGGCGCAGCAGATGCCGGTCATCGCCCAGCGCCACGGCGTGCCCATTGCCCAGCTCAACGGGCGATTGCAGAAAATCCCCGCCATCGCCCTTGGTCCGCCGCCGGCGCGGGACGCCTCGCTGTACCAGGTTGTCAGCACTGAGCCGTTGAACACGCTGCCGGCCTACGCCGCGTTGATCGACAAGATCCACACTGATGGCGGCTCGAAAGGCGTGGCCTCGACTGAATCGGCCATGGCGCCGGTGGCCAAGCGCGCCAGCCAGCGCATGGAGGCGGAAATGGCCCCGCGCGGCGCTGCCAGCGCGGTGGCGGCAGCGGCAGGCAAATTGGCCGGTGCGCTGATTTCGGTCGGTGTGGCGGGCATCCGCGCGATCATTCAGGCCAACGACCGTCCTGACAGCGAAGCTTTGATCCGCAGCAGTCTGGGCAACACGTTCGACAAGGCCTGGGTGAAACTGGTGCAAAACCCGACCACCGGCGTGATGGCCGGCACGCTGCACATGGCGGCGCAGGTCGAGGGCAATCTGGGCGGGCGAGATGAACCGTCGGTCGGGTTGGGCGTCAACCGTGTCGAATGGCGGCCGCCCGAGTCGACTACCCAGCAGATCGAACCCACCCTGCAAGGAGAATGATCATGGCTTACATCGATGTTTTCGTGGCGCCCGTGCCGAATGCCAACCGCGAACAGTACAAAAAACACTGCGAAATCGCCGCGAAGCTGTTCAAGGAATACGGCGCGCTGGAGGTGATTCAGGGCTGGGGCGATGACGTGCCGGACGGCAAGGTCACCTCTTTCCCGATGGCAGTGAAACTCAAGGAAGGCGAAACCGTATCCGCCGGCTGGCTGGTCTGGCCGGACAAGGCCACCCGCGACACCGGCATGGCGAAAATGATGGAAGACCCGCGCATGCAACCGGACGCCAATCCGATGCCGTTTGATGGGCAGCGGATGATCTTCGGTGGCTTCAAGGACATTCTCGAGCCTTGATGCCGCGTTGCCGGGTCACTCCGCCGACGGGGTGATCCGGCAGCCTTTGCGGTTGCGAATCTGCTCGTCCGTCGGCCGCTCGCGGACGAATTCGAAACGCGGCTCTCCTTCGCTGTAATGCACCAGCCAGCCCCATTCCAGTTCGCTCTCATCCTGTCCGGGATTCGGCGGTCGGGCCCACCAGGGTTCTTTGCTGAGGATCTCGCGCATGACGTCCTCCGGTTGATGGCAATCGTTGAACTATAAACCCCATGCCGAGAGTCGCCAGAAACGGGCGTGTAGAATCCAGGGATCTCGACGAACGAAGGAGCGTGGCCATGACGGACGAAACGCGCGGGGATCAACCGGTCAAGCGGCTGTTTTTCGCCCTGGACTGCCCGCCGGCGCAGCGCAAGGCGATTGCCCAGTGGCGCAGCGAACTGGGTTTGCGTACCGGTAAACCGGTGCCGGCCGACAACTTTCACCTGACGCTGCTGTTTCTCGGCGCGGTGCCGTTGGCGCAGATCGGCGAAGTCTGCGAGGCGGCAGCGAAGGTGCGCATACCGGGCGAGGCGCTGAGGATTTCGCTGGATCGGTTGCAGGTCTGGCGGCGTGCCGGGGTGTTGTCGCTGGCGCCGGAGCAGGCCCCGCAGGCATTGCTGCGACTGGTGTATGCGTTGGAGCAGGCAATGTTGCCATTCGGATTTGAAGAGGCGACGCGCGAGTATCGTCCGCACCTGACGCTGGCCCGCGACTATCGGGCGCCGGAGCCGGAATCCGCCACGCCGCCGGAATTCTTCCTGCGGGCCGAACGCTTCGCGCTGTTCGAATCCCACAAGGGCCGCTACCGCTCGCTGGCCGACTGGCCACTGATCTGAGCCACAAAAAAAGGCGCCCGAGGGCGCCTGAATTCACCTGAACCGAGGAAAGCCAGGTGAGGCCGTTCAGAGCAGGGGGCAGCGGTGGTAAGGCGCTGCATGAACGGAAACTTTCGAGACTGATCGCTGACTGTCTGATCGTTCCCACGTCGAGGCGTCGAACCGTCCGCGTGGGAATGCCTCAATGGACGCTCTGCGTCCGCTTTGGGACGCGGAGCGTCCCGGGCTGCATTCCCACGCAGAGCGTGGGAACGATCATCGGTGGTGCCATCACTTGCCGAGTTTCACGCGGGTCCAGCCCCGGGTCATGATCCGTTGCGTGGCAATCGGCTGATCCGGCACTGCATACAGTGTCGCCATCACTTCCTGCGACGGGTACGAGCCCGGGTCGTTGCGGATCGCTTCGTCCACCAGCGGCGTCGCGGCTTCGTTGGCGTTGCTGTAGCCGATGCTGTTGGTGACCTCGGCGATGATGTCCGGGCGCATCAGGAAGTTCATGAACAGGTAAGCGTTCTCGACGTTGGCGGCATCGCGCGGGATGGCGACCATGTCATAGAAACTGCCGGCGCCTTCCTTGGGAATGCTGTAGTCGATCTCGACCTTGTTGCCGGATTCCACCGCACGGGCCTTGGCCTGCAACACGTCACCCGAGTAGCCGACGGCCACGCAAATGTTGCCGTTGGCCAGATCGGAGATGTACTTGGACGAATGGAAATACGCCACCGACGGCCGGATCTTCATGAACAGCGCTTCGGCTTCGGCGATGTGCTTCACGTCCTTGTCGTTCACCGGATAGCCCAGGTAGTGCAGGGCGGCCGGGATCATTTCGGTGGGCGAGTCGAGGAAGCTGATACCGCAGGCCTTGAGCTTCTCGGCGTTCTCCGGTTTGAACAGCAGGTCCCAGGAATTGGTCGGCGCATTCTTGCCGAGCACTTCCTTGACCTTGTCCGGGTTGAAGCCGATGCCGATCGAACCCCACATGTACGGGAACGCGTGGGCGTTGTCCGGATCACTGGCGGAGGCGTTTTTCAGCAGCACCGGGTTGAGGTTTTTCCAGTTTGGCAGTTTCGATTTGTCCAGGGTCTGATAGACCCCGGCCTTGATCTGCTTGGCCAGGAAACTGTTGGACGGCACCACGATGTCGTAGCCGGATTTACCCGCGAGCAGACGCGCCTCGAGGGTTTCATTGCTGTCGAACACGTCGTAGGTCACGCGGATGCCGGTCTCGTCCTCGAACTTCTTGACGGTGTCCGGGGCGATGTAATCCGACCAGTTGTAAACGCGCAGCACCTTGTCGTTGGCCTGGGCGCCTGTGGCGATTGCGCCCAATAAGGACAGTGTCAGCAGAGTCCTGCCAAACATTTTCATCGGTGAAACTCCATTCTTTTTATTCAGAAGCTTTTAAGCAAAAGCGCAAAGCCGTAAAACGCGACGGCCTCAGGCCGTCGCTGCTACTCGTTGAGGTTGCGGTTGCTGCCACGATTCGTTGGCAGTCTGATCCATCGCTTCCTGAATCGCCCGCTTGCGGTTGGCTTCCGCCTTGCGGCCGAAGTACCAGACCAGGAAGGTCACCAGCGACACCGCCAGCAGAATCAGGCTGGCCACAGCGTTAATCTCGGGCTTCACGCCCAGACGCACCGCCGAAAAGACTTCCATCGGCAGGGTGGTGGAGCCAGGGCCCGACACGAAGCTCGCCAGCACCAGGTCGTCCAGCGACAGGGCGAACGACATCATGCCGCCCGCCGCCAGCGACGGCGCGATCATCGGGATGGTGATCAGGAAAAACACTTTGAACGGTTTCGCGCCCAGATCCATCGCCGCTTCTTCGATCGACAGGTCCAGCTCGCGCAAGCGGGCGGAGACTACCACCGCCACATAAGCGGCACAAAACGTGGTGTGGGCGATCCAGATCGTGACGATGCCACGCTCCTGCGGCCAGCCGATCAGTTGCGCCATCGCCACGAACAGCAGCAATAGCGAGAGACCGGTGATCACCTCAGGCATCACCAGCGGCGCGGTGACCAGACCACCGAACAGCGTACGACCCTTGAAGCGGGTCACGCGGGTCAGCACGAACGCAGCGAGGGTGCCCAACGCTACGGCGGCAATCGCGGTGTAGCAGGCGATTTCCAGCGAGCGCACCACCGAGCCCATCAGTTGGGTGTTGTCGAGCAGGCCGACGTACCACTTCACCGACCAGCCGCCCCAGACCGTCACCAGTTTGGAGGCGTTGAACGAGTAGATCACCAGAATCAGCATCGGCAGATAGATGAACATCAGGCCGAAGATCAGCATGAACTTTGAAAATCCGAAGCGTTTCATCCCCGTCCCTCCATCTCTTTGGCCTGGCTGCGGTTGAACAGCAGGATCGGCACAATCAGGATCAACAGCATCACCACCGCCAGAGCAGACGCCACCGGCCAGTCGCGGTTATTGAAGAACTCTTGCCACAGCACGCGACCGATCATCAGGGTCTCCGGGCCGCCCAGCAGTTCCGGAATCACGAACTCGCCCACCACCGGAATGAACACCAGCATGCAGCCGGCGATGATGCCGTTCTTGGCCAGCGGCACGGTGATTTTCCAGAAGTTGTTGAAGTTGCTCGAACCCAGATCCTGCGCGGCTTCCAACAGGCTGCCGTCGTGCTTCACCAGGTTGGCGTAGAGCGGCAGCACCATGAACGGCAGATAGGCATACACGACCCCAATGTAGACGGCGGTGTTGGTGTTGAGGATCTCGATCGGGTGATCGGTGAGCCCGGTCCACATCAAAAATGCGTTAAGCAGACCGTTGTTGCTGAGGATGCCCATCCACGCGTAAACGCGGATCAGGATCGCGGTCCAGGTCGGCATCATGATCAACAGCAACAGGACGTTTTGCGCTTCCTTGCTGGCCTTGGTGATCGCGTAAGCCATCGGGAAGCCGATCACCAGGCACATCATCGTGCTCAGTGCCGCGACCTTCAGCGAACCGAGGTAGGCCGACAGGTACAGCTCGTCCTCGCCAAGCATGGTGTAGTTGCCGATGTTCAGCAGCAGCTGGAATTTCTGTTCGGCGTAGGTGTAGATCTCCGAGTACGGCGGGATCGACAGCGCGGCTTCCGAGAAGCTGATCTTCATCACCAGGAAGAACGGCAGCATGAAGAACAGGAACAGCCAGATGAACGGAATGCCGATGACGAACTTTCGCCCGCTGGGCACCAGGCGCAGGAATTGCTGATTGAAGGTTCTCATGAGCGCAGTACCACGCCGCTGTCGTCTTCCCACCAGACGTAGACCTTGTCGTCCCAGGTCGGCCGCGCGCCACGACGTTCGGCGTTGGCCATGAACGACTGGACGATCTTGCCGCTCGGCAACTCGACGTAGAACACCGAGTGACCGCCGAGGTAGGCGATGTCATGCACCTTGCCTTCGGACCAGTTGTAGCGGGTCTCCGGCTTGATCGTGCTGACCAGCATTTTTTCCGGGCGGATCGCGTAGGTGATCGACTTGTCCTGCACCGACGTGCTGACGCCATGACCGACGTAGATCTTTTGCTGCAAGTCCGGACTGTGAATGATCGCGTGACCTTCAAGGTCCTCGACCACGGTGCCGTCGAAGGCGTTCACGTTGCCGATGAATTCGCAGACCATGCGACTGACCGGCGCTTCATAGATGTCGACCGGGCTGCCGATCTGGGCGATCCAGCCCAGGTGCATGATCGCGATGCGTTCGGCCATGGTCATGGCCTCTTCCTGGTCGTGGGTCACCATCACGCAGGTCACGCCGACGCGCTCGATGATTTCCACCAGTTCCAGCTGCATTTGCGAACGCAGCTTTTTATCCAGCGCGCCCATCGGTTCGTCGAGCAGCAACAGTTTCGGCCGCTTGGCCAGGGAGCGGGCGAGGGCCACGCGCTGACGCTGACCGCCGGACAGTTGATGCGGGCGACGCTTGGCGTATTGGGTCATATGGACGAGGCGCAGCATTTCTTCGACGCGAGCGTCGATTTCGCTGGCCGGCAAACGGTCCTGCTTGAGGCCGAAGGCGATGTTCTGCGCCACGGTCATGTGCGGGAACAGGGCGTAGGACTGGAACATCATGTTGATCGGCCGCTCGTACGGCGGCATGTCGGTGATGTCGACACCGTCGAGCAGAATGCGTCCTTCAGTCGGCCGTTCGAAACCGGCGAGCATGCGCAGCAGGGTCGATTTGCCCGAGCCGGAGCCGCCGAGCAGGGCGAAGATTTCGCCCTGATGGATCTCCAGGGACACATCGTCCACCGCCGTGGTTTCGTCGAACTTCTTGGTAACTCGATCGACCTTCACCAGAACCTTTTTCGGTTGCTGATGACCTTCAAGAGCCTTCCTGTAAGTGCTGGAGGCGTTTGCCATGTGAAACTCCCAACAGGTTTCAGTCGCCGGGCCAACGCGGCCTGGCTTAAGAGTGGATTGCAGACCCGCACCGTGCGGGTTGTTCGGCGCCGCCGTCCTGGCTGCCGGGTGGTGCTTTTTGTTTTCGCGGTGTGTTGCTGATCGCGGATGACGGATGCGCAAGCGCGCAGCCGCCGACCCCGCGGGGGCAGTAAATGGTTTTGCAATCGTTGGGTGGCGTCAGCGCTGGTTGCGTCGCGCCGCACGCTGGCGGCAAGCCTCGCCGAATGCCTGGAAAATCCGCAGGTAGTTCGGGTTGTCCAGCACTTGCCATTCCGGGTGCCATTGCACGCCGAGGGCGAAGGTCGGGCTGTGCTCCACCGAGACCGCCTCGATCAGGCCATCCGGCGCCACGGCTTCGGCGCGCAGACCGGGAGCGAGGCGGTCGATGCCCTGACTGTGAATCGAGTTGACCTGGAATTCACTCGGCAGCTCCAGCGCTTCGAACACGCCACCGGGCAGCACCGTCACGGCATGGGCCGGGGCGTATTGCACGGCGACATCCGGGCTGTCGGCTTCGCGGTGATCGAGCATGCCCGGCAGCTCATGCACCTTCTGGTGCAGGCTGCCGCCGAACGCCACGTTCATTTCCTGGAAACCCCGGCAGATGCCGAGTACCGGAACGCCCGCCGCGATGGCTGCACGCAATAAAGGAAGGGTAGTGGCATCCCGCGCCGGATCGTGGTCCGTGCCGGGAGCGCTGTCCGGGCCCTGATAGTGGAAGGGTTCCACGTTGGACGGCGAGCCGGTCAGCAACAGACCGTCGAGCTGACCCAGCAGATCTTCGATTTCAGTCAGTTGGCCAAGGGAAGGAATGACGACGGGCAACCCCAGCGCCGCAACGCTGACAGCGCGAACGTATTTGTCGCCGCTGATGTGATAGGGGTGCAGGCCAATCTGTTTGACGCACGCAGTAACGCCGATCAATGGCTTGAATGCCATTTTTATTCACCTCGAAGTTTGACACTTGAACGAGCTTTTCCGGAGCTTAGCCTCGTTGATTTTAATTAACAACTCCCATGTAAAAAATTCTAAACGCCGTTCATCAAATCTTCATGATCCGCGGGCCTCTGGCGCCTGCATTGGCACGAGAGTGTTAAAAAAAGCCCGAAAAATAAACGCTGAGCGGCCCTGTGTTCGCTATTGACTTCACTTTGCCGTTCGGGTTGACTGGCTCGGCGAAACAGAAGTGAACATAATAATTAACAGCTAAATAGGTGCATCATGTCGGTCCCTCTGCGTGCCGTTCAACTCAACGAAGCAAACGCATTCCTTAAGAAACATCCTGAGGTTTTGTACGTCGACCTTCTGATTGCAGACATGAACGGTGTGGTGCGCGGCAAGCGCATCGAGCGCACCAGTCTTCACAAGGTTTACGAGAAAGGCATCAACCTGCCGGCCTCGCTCTTTGCCCTCGACATCAACGGCTCCACGGTGGAAAGCACCGGCCTGGGCCTGGACATCGGCGACGCCGACCGTATCTGCTACCCGATCCCTGGCACCCTGAGCATCGAGCCCTGGCAGAAGCGCCCGACCGCACAACTGCTGATGACCATGCACGAACTGGAAGGCGAGCCATTCTTTGCCGACCCGCGTGAAGTGCTGGCCAACGTGGTGCGCAAGTTCGACGCATTGGGCCTGACCATTTGCGCCGCGTTCGAACTCGAGTTCTACCTGATTGACCAGGACAACGTGAACGGCCGTCCGCAATCGCCGCGTTCGCCGGTTTCGGGCAAGCGTCCGGTGTCGACCCAGGTCTATCTGATCGACGACCTCGACGAGTATGTCGACTGCCTGCAAGACATCCTCGAAGGCGCGAAAGAGCAGGGCATTCCTGCCGACGCCATCGTCAAGGAAAGCGCCCCGGCGCAATTTGAAGTCAACCTGCATCACGTGTCTGACCCGATCAAGGCGTGCGACTACGCCGTCCTGCTCAAGCGTCTGGTGAAGAACATCGCCTACGACCACGAGATGGACACCACCTTCATGGCCAAGCCGTATCCGGGCCAGGCGGGCAACGGTCTGCACGTGCACATTTCGATTCTGGACAAAGAAGGCAACAACATCTTCGCCAGCGAGGATCCCGAGCAGAACGCCGCGCTACGCCACGCGATCGGCGGTGTGCTGGAGACCCTACCTGCGCAAATGGCCTTCCTGTGCCCGAACGTCAACTCGTACCGCCGCTTCGGCGCGCAGTTTTATGTGCCGAACTCGCCGAGCTGGGGCATCGACAACCGCACCGTGGCCGTCCGCGTTCCGACCGGTTCGCCGGATGCCGTGCGCATCGAACACCGTGTCGCCGGTGCCGACGCCAACCCATACCTGCTGATGGCTTCCGTGCTGGCCGGTATCCACCACGGCCTGACCAACGAAATCGAACCGGGCGCCCCGGTCGAAGGCAACAGCTACGAGCAGAACGAACAGAGCCTGCCGAACAACCTGCGCGACGCCCTGCGTGAGCTGGACGACAGCGAAGTCATGGCCCGCTACATCGACCCGATGTACATCGACGTATTTGTCGCGTGCAAGGAAAGCGAGCTGGCCGAGTTCGAAAACTCGATCTCTGACCTTGAGTACAACTGGTATCTGCATACGGTGTGATTCTGAAAAGCCGCTCACCCTAACCCTCTCCCCGAGGGAGAGGGGACTGACCGAGTTGTCTCGGGATTTCCGGCGACCTGACCGATCCAATCGATTATGGATTCGGAAGAGATGTTTCAGGTCGGCGGAGCTCTCCAGCATTCCCCGGTCGGTCCCCTCTCCCCCCGGGAGAGGGCTAGGGTGAGGGCAGCCATCTCAAGCCGAACACACACACACCAGACACCCCCAAATTCCCCCGCGTCGAGCCACCACCATGACAACGACCCGCAACGACTGGGAACAACGCTTCCAGTCCCTGACCCTCGAATCCCGCGCCTTCATCAATGGCGAATACCGCCCGGCCATCAGCGGCGAGACCTTCGAATGCCTGAGCCCCGTCGACGGCCGTTTCCTGGCCTCCGTGGCCAGCACCGATGAAGCCGACGCCAACCTCGCCGTTGAAGCTGCGCGCCAATCCTTCAACGCCGGCGTGTGGGCCAACAAGGCCCCGGCCGAGCGCAAGCGCATCCTGATTCGCTTCGCCGATCTGATCCTGCAACACCAGGAAGAACTGGCGCTGCTCGAAACCCTCGACATGGGCAAACCGATCAGCGACTCGATGAGCATCGACATCCCGGCGACCGCCAACGCGATCCGCTGGAGCGCCGAAGCGATCGACAAGATCTACGACGAAGTCGCCGCCACCCCGCACGACCAACTCGGTCTGGTCACTCGCGAACCATCGGGCGTGGTTGCTGCGATCGTGCCGTGGAACTTCCCGCTGATCATGGCCAGCTGGAAATTCGCCCCGGCGCTGGCGGCGGGTAACTCGTTCATCCTCAAGCCTTCGGAAAAATCCCCGCTGACCGCGATCCGCATCGCGCAACTGGCGCTGGACGCGGGCATTCCGAAAGGCGTGTTCAACGTCCTGCCAGGCTTCGGCCACACCGTCGGCAAGGCGCTGGCGCTGCACATGGACGTCGACGTGCTGGCCTTCACCGGCTCCACCGCGATTGCCAAGCAACTGATGATTTATGCCGGCCAAAGCAATATGAAACGCGTCTGGCTCGAAGCAGGGGGCAAGAGCCCGAACGTGGTGTTTGCCGACGCTCCGGACTTGCGCGCGGCAGCACAAGCGGCGGCCGGCGCCATTGCGTTCAACCAGGGCGAAGTCTGCACCGCCGGCTCGCGCCTGCTGGTGGAGCGTTCGATCCGCGAGCAATTTATCCCGCTGCTGGTGGAAGCGCTGCAAGCGTGGAAACCGGGGCACGCCCTGGATCCGGCGACCACGGTCGGCGCCGTGGTCGATCAGCGTCAACTGGACAACGTGCTGCGCTATATCAGCATCGGTCGGGAGCAGGGTGCCGAGCTGATCGCCGGCGGCCGACGCACCCTCGAAGACACCGGCGGCACCTACATCGAGCCGACGATTTTTGACGGCGTGACCAACGCCATGACCATCGCCAAGGAAGAAATCTTCGGCCCGGTGCTGTCGCTGATCACCTTCGACACCGTCGAGGAAGCGCTGCACATCGCCAACGACAGCATCTTCGGCCTGGCCGCCGGGGTCTGGACCAGCAATCTGAGCAAGGCCCACACCTTCGCCCGTGGCCTGCGCGCCGGCAGCGTGTGGGTCAACCAGTACGACGGCGGCGACATGACCGCGCCGTTCGGTGGCTTCAAACAGTCGGGCAACGGTCGCGACAAATCGCTGCACGCGTTCGACAAGTACACCGAGCTGAAAGCGACCTGGATCAAGCTCTAATTCTATTTACAACGGTGGACGCCGGTTTTTCCGGCGTCCCTCGGAGAACAATAATGAAACAACAACACGTCAACAGTTATTACGCCGCCACCCGCAACGAAGTCATCGACTTCCCGACGCTTGAAGAGTCGGTGGAGTGCGATGTCTGCATCATCGGCGCCGGCTACACCGGCCTGTCCTCGGCACTGTTCCTGAGCGAAGCCGGCTACAAGGTGACGGTGCTGGAAGCGGCGAAAGTCGGCTACGGCGCCAGCGGTCGCAACGGCGGCCAACTGGTCAACTCCTACAGCCGCGACGTCGACGTGATCGAAGAGCGCTACGGCGACAAGACCGCCGAAATCCTCGGCAGCATGATCTTCGAAGGCGCCGACATCATCCGTTCGCGCATCAAGGAATACGACATCAAATGCGACTACCGCCCGGGCGGCATTTTCGCAGCGATGAACAACAAACAGCTCAAGGGCCTGGCCGAGCAAAAACGTAGCTGGGAACGTTACGGCAATAAGAACCTGAAGATGCTCGACGCTGCGGACATCCGCCGCGAAGTCGGCTCCGACGCCTACGTCGGTGGCCTGCTGGACATGCAGGGCGGCCACATTCACCCGCTGAACCTGGCCCTCGGTGAAGCCGCGGCCATCGTGCGTCTGGGCGGCAAGATCTACGAGCAGTCCGCTGCGGTGGAAATCAAGTATGGCGAGCCCAACGTCGTGCGCACCGCCCAAGGCCAGGTCCGCGCCAAGTACCTGCTGATCGCCGGAAACGCCTACCTGCCGCAAGGCCTCGACAACCGCGTGACCGCCAAGAGCATGCCGTGCGGCTCGCAGATCTGCGTCACCGAACCGTTGACCGAGAAACAGGCCCGCAGCCTGATCACCAACAACTATTGCGTCGAGGACTGCAACTACCTGCTCGACTACTACCGCCTCACCGCCGACAACCGTCTGCTCTACGGCGGCGGCGTGGTCTACGGCGCCCGCGAACCGGACGACATCGAAACCCTGATCCGCCCGAAGATCCTCAAGACCTTCCCGCAGCTCAAAGACGTGAAAATCGATTACCGCTGGACCGGCAACTTCCTGCTGACCATGTCGCGCATGCCGCAATTCGGCCGCATCGAGAAAAACGCCTACTACATGCAGGGCTACAGCGGCCACGGCGTCACGTGCTCGCACCTGGCCGGCAAACTGATCTCGGAAATGATCCGCGGCGACGCCGAACGCTTCGACGCCTTCGCCTCCCTGCCACACATGCCGATGATCGGCGGCCGTACCTTCTCGGCCCCGCTGACCGCCCTCGGCGCCGTGTACTACTCGCTGCGCGACCGTTTCGGCATTTGATTAACCTCGCCGGTGGCCCCCCCAAAAAAGGGCGCCGCCGGCTTTTTCTTGTGCCGTCCATCGAACCTGCTGAGCAACACCGACAAACGTGATTTAATAGCCGCCTTTCACGGTTCCGGGACACGGGAGCAACGTGATCCGCGCGCCTTGCGCGGCACCCGCCACCCACCCCCATCGCCCTTAAGTCGTTCTCACATAAGGCTGTCATGGATACGGGTTCTCGACTCAAACTAGTACGCGAAAGCTACAAACTCTCCCAGCGCGAGCTGGCCCGGCGTAGCGGCGTGACCAATGCCACCATCTCCCTGATCGAACAGAATCGTGTCAGTCCTTCCGTCAGCTCACTGAAAAAGCTGCTCGAAGGCATCCCGATGTCCCTGGCCGACTTCTTCACCTTCGACCAGCCCCCCCGCGAACACCAATACGTCTTCCGCGCCAACGAACAACCCGACCTCGGCCGCCACGGCCTGCGCCTGCTGCTGATCGGCGCCTCGGTCCCCAGCCGCCAGATGCGCTTGCTGCGCGAGCAATACGCACCGGGCGCGAGTTCCGGGGAAGAGCCGATTGTTCACGCGGAAGGTGAGGAGTGTGGGTTGGTGACGCGCGGCACCGTGGAGTTGACGGTGGACGGGCAGGTGAGTGTGTTGAGTGCGGGGGATGGGTATTACTTCCCGACGACGCTTCCGCACAAGTTCCGGAATATCGGGGCGGATGAGGCGGAGATTATTAGTGCGAATACGCCGGCGAATTTTTAGCGTGCAGCCGTAGTTGATTCAGTATTTTTAATGGAAGGCGTTTCTCGAGTGAAACGCCTTCCAGTTGTGAGCGCTATTTTTCGACTGTGGTGGAGGGAGTGGAGACTACTTTGACTTCAAGAGCTCCTAACTGCGTCAGGTTTGAGTCGAGTATTCCAAGAAAGTTGATAACGTGCTGCCCATAGATTTCAGTCGCTCTCTGTGAGTTTGTTTTTGCCTCGTTAGTTTCTTTCATGACTGAGCCAAGATTATCAAATACGCTGCTTTTGTTATTGAAGAACTTGGTTGCTTCCCCTTGTAGTACAACGGTTGACGCATTTGCTCTAAAGGCTTCGCCCCAGGCTAGCATCAAGCTGCTTTCTTGACCGCGACTCTCTTTTGATTGGCTGTCAGTTGGGTTAAGTTCGAAATTTGCAAGCAATAAAAGTTGTTGTGCTGTTGCTTTTCCATAATACCGACTAACTTTGAAGTAAAGGGCTATAAGGTTTTTGTGCCAGTCTCGTTCAAAGGTCGAGAATTTTGTGAAGGCCTCGGAGGCCAGGAAATCATCCCAGCCTTTCTCGGATTTTCTCGCCGCATCATTAAAACGTTGAAGCTCTTCATAGCTTTTTATAAGAAGTTGTGTCGTTTCTTGTGCAGTTTGCTGAGCACCATCTACAAACCGTTGCCGATCAGATCGTTCGTTGGCTTTCGCTGATTCTGACGCAGTGTAATACGCGCCCAGGGATGCTGTGACTATCGCAGTCAGTATGGAGGTTGCCAGGTTTAAGGAAATAGTATTCATGATGTTTGAATCGGAATTGTTTTTGGTCAGCTGCATATTGGGTTTGGATCTATGCGGGAAAGTTTGGGTTTTAAACTATCTAAATGATGAGTTTCGTAGTTGATTACGTGATCGCTACCCTGCGTCGTTCAATCACTCTAAATACATCGCGCACGTCCTGAACCAGGATTCTGGCTGTAGTGGTAACTATGTTGATGTCTTGTTCGGCGTGGTCTGGGAGGTGGATGCAGGCCATGAGGTCGAGGTATTTGAGCACTGCGCTCAAGCGTTCGCTGGCGCAGGCGTGGAGGTCACTCAGTGGCGCGTCGGCATCGATGAACAGAACGGGGTGGTCAGTGGCGGGGTGGGACATTGGGGCGTAGTTGCACTGCGGTGACTTACTTGTCATGGGTAAAAATCCTTAGCTCAGAAATTAATAATCACCGCTCGCTGCGAAACGAGTTGGGTGGCAGTTATGCGCGGGTTCGCAGACCGAGGAGCTAAGACCCGGCAGACCCGAAGGTCTCCCACGCACAACCGCCATTAAAATGAAGCACAGGCAAGTAGCCGGGCCGCATTGTGCCGGGTGTGGACTTAGCTCGCTAGGGCTGCGAAACCCTATCGCCAAATTCGTTCAGCGACAGACCCACTCTAGGTACCGATTCCCATCGTCGCAATCAGACTGTAGGACGTGAAATCACCACGTGTGGCCAGCGGTTTTGCTCCCGTTCGGTGGCGTAACGCGCGTAAATCAAAGGCTGCGGTGTATCAGGGAAAAATGACTTGCTCGGTTTCGGCCCGCTTCGCAGCCCCACAAGAACAAGCTCCCTCACCACGCGGAGCAATTTCCTACGGCGTTTTCAGATCAAAAAATTCATCACACATTCCAGTCCCGGAACTTTCCCCAAAACCGATGTCAATTTGATGGCGTGTCGCGACGCTCATTCATCGGCTCAAGCAGTGCCAGGCTGGTTCCTGGTCAACCATGGAAGTGTGTGATGAGACTATTACTCGCAATGTTGTTGATGTTCAGCGGCTACAGCTTTGCCAGTTGCGGCAACATTGATGACCACGATCAGCGTGCCTATTGCAATGCAAGGGAGAGCGGCAGCAGTTGCGGCAACATCGACAATCACGATTTGCGGGCGGCATGTAACGCGGAGATGGGCGGCAGTTCCTGCGGCAACATTGACGACCATGACCAGCGCGCCTACTGCAACGCCAAACAGAGCGGCAGCAGTTGCGGCAACATCGATGATCATGACCTGCGTGCGCGGTGCAACGCGGAGCAGGGTGGCAGTTCCTGCGGCAACATCGATGACCATGACCAGCGTGCCTACTGCAATGCCACAACGGGCGGCAGCAGTTGCGGGAACATCGACAATCATGATTTGCGCGCGCGGTGTGAGGCCATGAAGCGCTGATCTGGTTTTGATTGCTTTACCCAATGCCAGGCTGTTTCCCGGCAAGCTCAAGGAAGTGTGAGATGAAACTGATTCTTGCGATGTTGTTGCTGTTCAGCAGTTACACGTATGCCAGTTGCTCCGGTATTCAGGATTCCGATCAGCGCAACTATTGTCAGGCTTTGCAGGAGGGCAGCACGTGTGGGGCCATTCACGATCGTGACCTGAAGGCCTCCTGCGAGGCGCAGAAGGGCAGTACTTGCGGTGGCATCTATGATCATGATTTGCGCAACTATTGTGAGGCCATGAAGGGAAGCACCTGCGGAAGTATCAATAATTCGGATTTGCGCGCAGCGTGTGAGGCTGAAAAAGGCAGTACCTGTGCGCCCATCAATGACCACGATCAGCGAGCATTCTGCGAGGCTAAAAAGGGCAGCACCTGCGCAGGGATCAATAATTCGGATCTACGCAATCAATGTGAAGCCATGAAACGCTGATCCATCGGCCTCATTCCAAACGCAAAAAGGGACACCCAACGGTGTTCCTTTTTTATGGGTGCCTGAAACGGATTTCCCGGACCACCCAGTCAAACTTTTCACTTGCCACGCCCCGGCTCATCACCAAAGGTTCCCCCCACCAGCACCACGTCGTAGACTGCGAAACAAGTTGTAACGCCTCTCCCACGGACGGAACCGCGCATGATTCAAATCGGCAGCCGCAACAACGCCCCCACGCCGCAGCACAAAACCCAGGACATCTACATCTTCAGCATCGACCTGTCCCGCCCGGCGACGCCGTTCTGCTTCGAGCAATCGATCGGTGGTGGGCATGTCGAGCAGGGTGGTGCGCGGTGGTTGGCGCTGGATGAGCTGGATGGTTGGCCCGGTGAGTGGCGTGAGCATTTGAAGAAGGCCGGATGTGCCTGGGTGGTTGAGTTGATGGACGCTCATTCGGGGGAGAGTCAGGCTGATCTGGTCTCGCTGATCCTTCAGCGCTACGCCGAGCCGGCGCAGCCAGCCGGACGTTTGCAGGCGATTGGGCGCTGGTTCAAACGTCATTTCTATATTGGCGGCCGGTACGGCGTCTGATCCGAGGAAACGCCCATGACTCAGACTCTGGAACGCGCCATCGCGATTGCCGCCACAGCCCACGCGGGGCAGGTGGACAAGGGCGGTGCGCCGTACATTTTGCATCCGCTGAAGGTCATGTTGCGCATGAGCAGCCTGGAAGAGCGCATCGTCGCGGTGCTGCACGATGTGGTCGAGGACTGCGGCATCAGCCTGGAGGATTTGCGCAAGGAAGGCTTCAGCGAAGCCGTTTTGGCCGCCATCGAATCGGTGACCAAAGTGCCGGGCGAGTCCTACGAGGACTTCGTCGAGCGCGCGGCGCAGAACCCGATCGGGCGGGTGGTGAAACTGGCGGATCTGGAAGAGAACAGCGACCTGTCGCGGATTGCCTCGCCGAGTTGGGAGGATCTGGAGCGGATCGAAAAATATCGGCGGGCGATTGGACGGCTGCGCGCCTGACTTAACTGAAAAGCACCTTGAATAGCCAGGAAGGCGACCATGAAATCCATTCTGTGTTTGTTGATTGCTGCCGGCTTCGGCGCGCTGTTGCAGTTCGAAGGCGTGCCCCACGGTTTACTGCTGGGCTCGATTCTTGTCACCGCACTTGTCGTCACTAAATTTGGCATCGCACCGGCGACGCCTTATGGTCTGGGTTACATCCAGGTCACGCTGGGTATCGCCACCGGGTTGATGTTCGAAGCGTGGGACAGCGCGACGGTCTCGACGATGTTGCCAAGCCTCGGCGTATTGCTGCTGTGCCTGGCAGTGCAAGTGGCGCTGGCCGCCTGGTGGCTGTCGCGCGGGGCAGGGTGGAATCGCACGGATGCCTTGTTGGCCGTTTATCCGGGTGCGCTGGCGGCGGTGTTCGATTTGCTGGAATCGCATCAGGCGTCGAGCAAGGTGATCATCGTGCACTTGATGCGGCTGCTGCTGATCACGGTGCTGGTGAGTTTGCTGATTCCCGGAACGGCACCGGTTGCCGTGACCGAAATTGATCCCTTGTCCACGGGCATGGCGTTGACCGTGCTGGCAGTGATCGGTTTGAGCGTGGTGGTCGGGCGTTTGCTGCTGGCCGTTGGCGTGCCGGCGCCGTTCATGTTGACGGCAATCATCATCACCGCCGTATTCGTGAAATCAGGATGGCTGCAGGGCTTTCACATGCCGGATTGGAGCCTGAATCTGGCGGCGCTGATTCTGGGTGTGCGGATCGGTTCGCGATTCCAGGGATTGGGCCTCGCGGAACTGGGACGTCATGGCCGCACGGCGCTGGTGTCGGTGGGTTTGATGATTCTGGTCGCGGCGGTTTTTGCATTGGCGGCGGCACGGTTGCTGGGCAGCGATGCGTTGTCGCTGTGGCTCGCCTACATGCCGGGGGCCATCGAAACCATCGCGATTGTGGCGTTCGCCGGCGGGCTGAATGTGGTGTTTATCCTAACTCACCATCTGGCGCGGATGGTGGTGTTGCACTTTGCGCCGGCGTTGTTGGTGCAGGTTCGGCGGGTGAGAGAAGGGGTGTGATCCAGGCTATGCTGGTTTTTACGGATAATCAGTGCCACCGTTTGGATAACGGCATCGACAAATTCGCCGAGCGGTTAGATCGACCCCTTTGAAGAAGCCATATTTCTGAAAGGCCAAAATCGAATAGTTCGAACAGCTAGGTTCGAATCTACATGCCGATCTCAGCCTTTCAGGCGCCATTTTCTGATAGCAACGGATTGCCAATATGGCGATGGGGACCATCATGCAGGCTTGCGTAGGGAAATGACGTAATACTCGGTCAGTACGTTTTTCTTACCCAGCAGCGCATCGAAGCACCCTGGTTTGACAGAAACTCCAATGGTATCGATTCGGTAAAACTCCCAACCGTCTTCTGCGTGGGAGTTCACTACGTTCTGAAGGTAGGCTGCGGCTTCATTCCCACGGTGCTCTTTGGCACGAACTTCAATGTTTGGTGGGACCTGAACCATTTTATATACGTACATCCTTGCTCATCCTTCCCATCGCTGCATTCCGAATGAATGACAGAACCCAACGTTTATACTCAATTTGATATCTCTTGGCCATCACTCGCTCAGCGTTGCTGGATTGGTCGTGAACTACACTCCCAGATTACCCCGCCCCACAGGCAACCCCGCCGCGTCGGAGGTCATCATGTTCCGCCATTCACTGTTCATCGCAGCGTGCCTGTGCGCCACACAGGCCAGCGCTGAATCCGTCGTCCCGCTCAAGGGCCAGACTTCCCAGCAAACCCAGATCGACATCAACGATTGCCATTCGATCGCATCCACCTCAACCACGTCGACACCCCAGGCCGGCGGTCGGTTGAAGGGCGCCGCCGTGGGTGCCGCTGCCGGCGCCACCGCCGCCGAAGTGCGCGGCCGTCAGCACGACGAGTTTTACGAAGCCGTGGACGATGATCGCACGCAGGATTACCGCCAGAACCGAGCCAAAGAGACGGCTGCCGCCGGTGCGGTGGTCGGCGGTGCGCGGCAGCGGCAGGATCGGCGCGAGCAGCGGCGGACCGATGCTTCAGCCAGTTCAAGCGCCTACACCGGTTGCCTGCAAGGGCGGGGTTATCAGGTCACGCCCTGACGGTTTTCCCGGTGTGCGACGAGCAGGTGCATCATCAGGCCGCTGTAGAGCGTCACCAGAATGAACAACCCCATGCGCACCGCGAAGGCGGTGTAGACGTCTTTGCCCGCTGCACTGTCCTCCACCGACTGGCCGAGCAGAATGATCATGGTGATCAGGGTGTTGAGCCAGAACCCCGGCGTGAGTTGCGTGGGGTGTAGCCGATAGAGTTTGCGTGCCATAAACAGCCCGAACAGCAGCATCCACAGAAAGAACATCCACAGGTGCACGAACAGGCTCAACGCGCACCAGAACAGCACCGCCAGCAGCCCGCCCAATAAGGTCGAGCCGAGCAATTCGCGCCCGGCGTGATGGGTGCGGGTGGTGGTGCTCTGTTGGCCGAGGCTGACGGCTTTGAGGATGATCGGCAGGTAGCTGGCCGGGTCGATCAGCACCAGCAGGAAGGTCGGCAGCACGATCAATGTTGCGCGCATCGCCACGCGGGGCAGGTCTTCGGCGGGCAGGGCGGGAGCGGGTGGTGGCGCGGGGCTGTTGGCCGGTTCCGGGAACAGGACGTGGCTCAGGCCGACGATGACGACGGCCAGCAACAGGCCTTTGACCAGCGCGCCGATCACCGCCATCGCCAGCTCGAATGAGGCGAAACCGGCGGCGGAGATCATGGTCATGCCGATCACCAGAAACGTCATGATCAGCACGTTGCCGCCGCGCAAGCCGTAGGTGAACACCAGAAACAGCCCAATAGCGATCAACAGCACGCCGCACACCGGGTAATAACGCAGCAACGGCACCAGCAACAGGCCGAGGCTGGTGGTGAATGCGGCGACCAACGTCAGCACCAGCGCCATTTTCACCGGCAACGGCCGAGGCATGCTGGCCAGCAGCAACACCGCGAGCACTGGAGACAAAAACGACAGCGGCAAGGCGAGGCCGTAACTGGCGGCGGTGCACAACGCCGTGCCGCAAGCCAGGCGCAAGGCCCGTTGCGCCGGAACGCTGCGCTCAATAGGCATACGACAGCCAACTCATCAACCAGACAAACATCCGCCCGAGTGGATTGAGCAGATTGCCCTCGCTCGGAAACGCCATGACTTCCGCCTGCCCGCCAGCGCGAATCGAACGACTCTCGAACAGGCGCTTTTTCGCCTCTTCGCTGAACTCGATGATCACCGGAAAGCGCTGGGCCGGACGTAGCCAGTCGCGACTGTTCTGGATCGTCGGCAGTGTTCCGGGCGGCGGCGTCTGGCCGACGCTGACCCCGTAACCGATGCTGCGTACCCGGCCGTCGAGCACTTCGCCGGGCAGGGCGTCGAGGATGATCGACACCGGCGTGCCGGGCTTGATCCGGCCGAGGTTGTTCTCGGTGAGGTCGGCGCTGATCCACACGTCCTGGATCGTGATCAGGGTCATTACCGGACTGCCGACAGCGGCGAACTGGCCGACGTCGGTGCGCAGGTCGGTGATCAAGCCCGCCGAACGCGCGCCAATGCGGGTGTTGGCCAGATCCAGTTCGGCCTTGGCCAGCGTGGCGGCGGCGCTGAGCAGCTTGGCGTTGGTGTCGGTGTTGCCGCCTTCCTGCTCCTGCGCACGCAGCACTTCGGCCCGGGCGGCGGCGACCTGGCTGACGGCGGCCTCGTGGTTGGCCCGGGACACTTCCAGCAGCCGAACCGAAACCGTGCCCGGATCTTCTTTGTACAAACCTTCCAGCCGTCGATTGTCCTGGCGCGTTTTGAGTTCATTGGCTTGCGCGGCACGCAACGATGCCTGAGCCGACGCGATGCCGGCGGTGCTGGCGCCGACCGTGCGCCGGGTGTTTTCCAGATCGGCGCGGGCCCGGTCGACGGCGATCTGCAGCGGCTGCGGATCGAGCTCGAAGAGAATGTCGCCGGCCTGCACGTCCTGATTGTTGCGCACGTTGACCTTGATCACCCGGCCCGCGACTTCCGCCGCCACCGGAATCACGAACGCGCCGACCCGCGCCTGCTGCGTGTAGGGCGTAAAACGGTCGGCCAGCAGATACCAGACCAGGCTCAGCACAATCACCAGCAGCACCCAGCGGATGCCTTTTTTCGCCGGATCCGGCGGCGCTTCATCACTCATGGCGGTCTACCTGCGAGGGAATCGGATAGGTCGGTCGGGGCGGCGGGGCGCTCAGCAGATCGCCCCAGTCGGTGCGTTGCTGCATCTGCTGTCGGGTCGCTGAATCAATCTGCGGTCCGGCGCTTTGCCAGCCACCACCGACGGCGCGGTACAAAGCGATCAGATTGCTCACGGCGTTGCTGCGGCTGACCAGATAGTTGTCCTGTAGCTCCAGCAACGCACGCTGGGCATCGAGCACCCGCTGAAAGTCTGAATAGCCTTCGCGATATTGAGTGTTGGCCAGCACCAGCGAACGTCGCGCCGCGCCTTCGGCCTCGCCGAGAATGCGTTCGCGTTCCAGCGCTTTGGTCAGGCCGCTGGCAGCGTCGTCGGCCTCGCGGGCAGCCTGGCGGACTTTGTCGCGATAGGCTTCGATCAGTTGCTGCAACCGCGCATCCTGCACGCGGATGTTGTTGTGGATGCGGCCGTAGTCGAACAGGTTCCAGCGCAGGCTCGGGCCACCGATCAGGTCGAGGCTGCGCGGAGTGGCGCCGAGGGTGTCGCTGGACCAGACGATGCTGCCGAGCAAGGTCAGCGAGGGATAAAGGTCGGTTTCCGCCACGCCGACCAGCGCCGATTGCGCGGCCACGTTCAGCTCCGCCGCGCGCACATCGGGACGGCGCAGCAACAGGTTGGCCGGGACATCCTGCAACACCGCGCGATCCACCAGTGGAATCAGCCCCGGTTGTTCCGCCAGAAACGCCGCGCCACCGGGCGGCTGGCCGACCAGCACCGCCAGCGCGTTGCGGGTACGCAGCAATTGATCTTCGAACGCCGGAATGCTGCTCAGGGTGCCGAGGTATTGGGTCCTGGCCTGTTGCAGGTCGAGTTCGGCGGTCTGGCCGCTGCGAAAGAGTTTTTCGGTGATTTCGAAATTGCGTTTTTGCTGGGCGGCGTTTTCCCGGGCGACCCGCAGCCGGGCTTCGGTGGTGCGCAGGGCAAAGTAGGTGTCGGCCACTTGGGCGCGTAATAGAACGAGGGCGTCTTCGTAGTTGGCCTGGGCGGCGAAGTAGCTGGCGTCGGCGGATTCGATGGCGCGGCTGAAGCGACCCCAGAAATCCAGTTCCCAGCCGACATCGAACGCGGCGCTGTGCTGCCAGAAGTGCAAGTCCTGCGGGTTGGTGCCGCCGGACTGGTGGCGGTCGATGTACAGGCTGTCGGCGCTGGCCTGTTGCAGTTGCGGGTAGCGACCGCTGTCGGCGATGCCCAGTTGCGCGCGGGCTTCGAGGACCCGCAGGCCGGCGATCTTCAGGCTGCTGTTGCGGGCTTCGGCGTCGCTGATCAAGCGGTCGAGCACTGGATCGGCAAACACCTGCCACCACTGGCGCAGGTCCGGCACTGTGCCGCGTTCGCTGGCCTGCTCCAGTGCCGGACTTTGCCATTGCTTGCTCCAGTCCTCCGCCGGCGGCTGGAAATCCGGGCCCAGCCGCAGGCAGCCGCCAAGGCTCAGCGCACCGAGCAACAGCAGGTGGCCGGGACGGATCAGCAGGGCTGGCGTTGCAGGCATACCGGGCGACCCCAGCGGGAAATGTCACTGGAGCATAGACCGCAGATTGCGGGTTGTTGGAAGCAATCAGCTGCTACGCTTTTTCAGGCGAACGCCACCGAACCCCGCCCCGGATAAAAAGGTAGGAAGCCATGGACACTGCTCAAGAACCGCTTGCCCCCACCAGCGCCAGTTGGAGATTCAAGGTCGGCGTGGCAATCATCTGCCTGATGCTCGGTTCGTGGCTGATGGTGCCGATTGCTGCCGCCCTCGACGTGCCGGGCTCGAAAGTCGCGGCGCTGACCGGGGTGTTGTTCATCAGCAATAAAGTGCTGTTGCTGCTGGTGATCGCGGTGATGGGCAAGGCCGGGTTCGCCGAACTCAAGCGCACGATCGGCCACTATATTTCCGGCGTGATTCCGACCCCGGTGGCCGAAGTCAGCCCGATGCGCCACAAGATCGGCGTGGTGATGTTCTGCCTGCCGCTGCTGTCGTCCTTCCTGGAACCGTATTTCGATAACTTCTTCCCGGGCGTACGGCCCAACCTCTGGCAGATGCAGGCGCTGGGCGACTTGATGTTCGTCGGCAGCTTTTTCGTGCTGGGCGGCAATTTCTGGGACAAGGTGCATGCGCTGTTCGTGCGCAAGGCGCGGGTGGTGGCGGAGTGATCGCCGATCGAGCATTGATTTCGATCAGGCATGCCCAAGCGCGATGGCAAACGATACGACGACCATGCAGGCAAATGCGAAATTGAGGTTCATGGGGTATTCATCCTGGTCCTTTTGAAAGTGGGGCCATTCTGCCGGGGTGGGGTGAAAAGAAAAAATTCGGCTTCGTGATTCCAATGATCGAAGCCATTGATACCTGCGTTGTGTTTACCGACCGGCTTGGCTAATCTCGCCAAACCTGCAACGACAAGCACAAACAGGCAAAACCATGCACGATCATTCCGCTTCCGAGCTTCCCTCCCTGCGCCGGCAGAAAATCCTTCTGATCCTCGAACGTGACGGCAAGGTCATGGCGTCCGAGTTGAGCCAGCATTTTGCGGTGTCCGAAGACACCATCCGCCGCGATCTCGCCGAGCTGGACAACGCCGGACTGGTGCAGCGAGTGCACGGCGGCGCGCTGCCGAGGCCCAAGGACACCGGCAAGGATTACTTCACCCGGCTGGACGAGATCGACGAGGTGAAAATCCGTCTGGCGCAATTGGCGGCGCAGCAGGTGCGCAACGGGCAGACGGTGATGTTCGACTCCGGTTCCACCTCGTTGCAGGTGGCGCGTTCGTTGCCCAGGGACATCAGCCTCACGGCGGTCACAGCATCGCCGATGACGGCGATTGCGTTGTCCGAATACCCTGGCATCAAAGTGATTCTGGCGGGCGGGCAGCTCAATCCGAAAACCATGTCCGCCGGCGGTCACGAGGCGCTGCGGCTGCTGTGGGGGATCAAGGCGGATCTGGCGATCACCGGGGTCTGCGCGATTCATCCGGAGGTGGGCATCACCTCGCTGCATTTCGATGAAGTGCCGGTCAAACAGGCGCTGCTCGACTGTGCGACGCGGGTAATTGCCGTGACCACGGCGGATAAGCTCGGCGCGGTGGAGCCGTTTGTGGTGGCGCCGTGCGAGCGCTTGCACACGCTGATCACCGAACGGCATGTGGCGTCGGGGAGTGTCGAGGATTATCGGCGGTTGGGGATTGAGGTGGAGCAGTTGCCCGACTGAGGTTTTGCGGCAAAAAAGACCCCATCACTGGCGATGGGGCCTGTTCGATCAGCGCAGTTTTTCCAGCATCTGGTAGTACCACATGCCGGCCGCCAGCATCGGATTCCCCAGCAGATCGCCCATCGGCACGCGAATGTGCGAGCACGCGGCAAACGTGTCGAACTGCTGCATCTGCCCGGTGATCGCCCGGCTCATGATTTCACCCATGATGTGGGTCGTAGCGATGCCGTGGCCGGAGTAGCCCTGGCAATACCAGACGTTGTCCGAGAGCTTGCCCAGTTGCGGAATGCGGTTGATGACGATGCCCATCGCGCAGCTCCACTGATAGTCGATCTTCACCCCTTTGAGCGCCGGGAAAGTCTGTTCGATACACGGGCGCAGTTCGCCGGCGATGTCCCGTGAGTCCTTGCCGCTGTAGTTGGCGCCGCCGCCGAACAGCAGGCGACCGTCGGCGGTGAGGCGGTAGTAATCGAGGACGAAGCGGCAGTCGTAAACGGCGAGGTCTTCAGGGTTGATCTGTCTGGCCAGATCGCCCAATGGTTCGGTGGTGACGATGCCGCCCATGGCCGGGAAGATCTTGCCCTTGAGCTGGCCCGGCTCGAGCTTGTGGTAGACGTCGCCGGCCAGCAGCACCTGATTGGCGTCGATCCGGCCGTGGGTGGTGCGCACGCCGGGGCTGTCGCCGTGAATGATCTCCAGCACTTCGCTGTTTTCGAAGATCAGCGCGCCGTTGCTTTCCGCCGCTCGCGCTTCACCGATGCACAGGTTGAGCGGGTGCAGGTGCATGTTGCGAGTGTTTTTGATTGCGCCGTGATAGAGCTCGCTTTGCAGCAGGTCGCGCACCTGGCTGCGATCGAGCAGGCTGACTTCATCACCCATGCCGCGACGCACGGCTTCGTCGTAATCGCTGCGCAAACCGGCCATGTGGCTCGGCTTGTAGGCGGCGTGCAAATGGCCGTGCTTGAGGTCGCAATCGATCGCGTATTTCTCGACGCGCTGTTTGATGATTTCGTGCCCACGCCAGCGCAGGTGCCAGATAAAGTCATCGACCTCGTCGCCCAAGGTGTTGCGCATTTGTTTGCGCATCGCGCCGTCGCCGGACAGGCTGCCGGTGACCTGCCCGCCATTGCGCCCGGTGGCGCCCCAGCCGATCTTGTGGCTTTCGACGATGGCGACTTTCAGGCCTTTCTCGGCCAGCTCGACGGCGGTGGCGACGCCGGTGAAACCGCCACCGATGATCACCACATCGACCTTGTGCCGACCTTGCAGGGTCGGGTAGTCAGTGTCGCGGTTGAGGGTCGCGGTGTAGTAGGAATTGCTGCGTTCAGTCATGTCGGTATCCAGGGCAAGAAGAGGAAAAAGGATCAGGCTTCGGTCAGATACCAGCGCCAGTCCTGCTCACCCACTTCAGCCATGAACTGCCGGTATTCCGCGCGTTTCACCGCCAGATACACCCCGAGGAATTCCTGCCCCAGCGCATCCCGCGCCCACACCGAGTTTTCCAGTGCCGTGAGCGAGGTCAGCCAATCGGTCGGCAGCAGCTCTTTCGCCTGCGCGTAGCCGTTGCCTTCCACCGGCTCGCCCGGATCGATGTCGTCTTTTATCCCGCGATGAATGCCCGCGAGGATCGCCGCCGCTGCCAGATACGGGTTGGCATCGGCGCCGCAGATGCGGTGTTCGATGTGCCGGGTGTTGGCCGGGCCGCCGGGCACGCGCAGGCTGACGGTGCGGTTGTCGACGCCCCAGGTCGGCGCCAGCGGCGCATAACTGTTGGCCTGGAAACGCCGGTAGGAGTTGGCGTTCGGGCAGAACAGCAGCAGCGAATCGAGCAGGGAAGCGAGCATCCCGCCAATCGCCGTGCGCAACAGCGGGGTGCCGGCCGGGTCCTCGGAGGCAAACAGATTGCGTCCCTCGGCATCGGCGAGGCTGACGTGCATGTGCATGCCGGTGCCAGCCAGGTGATCGAACGGCTTGGCCATGAACGTCGCCTGCATCCCGTGCTTGTGCGCCACGGCTTTGACCAGTCGTTTGTAGCGCACGGCCTGGTCCATCGCCTCCAGTGCATCGCCGTGTTCGAGGGTAATTTCCACCTGGCCCGGCGCGTATTCCGAGATCGCCGTGCGCGCCGGAATGCCGTGCAGTTTGCAGGCGCTGTAGAGATCGGCGAGGAACGGTTCGATCTGTTCCAGCTCACGCAAACCGTAGACCTGCGTGTGTCTCGGTCGACCACCGTCGGCATCCAGCGCCGGTTGCGGGCGACCGTTGTGATCGCGTTTGGCGTCGAGCAGATAGAACTCCAGCTCGCAGGCCATTACCGGGTGGTAACCCTCGGCTTTCAAGCGGTCGATGATCTTGATCAACAGGTGACGCGGGTCGGCAATGCTCGCCGGCATGCCTTGTTCCGGATGCATGCTGACCTGCACCGCAGCAGTCGGAATCTGCCGCCACGGCAGGCGTACCAGACTGCCTTCCAGCGGGTAGGCGCGGCAGTCGATGTCGCCGACGTCCCACACCAGACCGGAGTTTTCCACGTCTTCGCCATGCACGGTCAGGCCGAGAATGGTGCTTGGCAGCGGGCGACCGCTTTCGTACACAGCGAGCAGTTCTTCCCGGTGCAACAACTTGCCCCGGGGCACGCCGTTGGCGTCGAGGATGAACAGCTCGATCATGTCGATGTCGGGGTTGTGCTCGAGAAAGCTGCGGGCGTCTTCAATGGCTGCGAATTTCATAATCAATCACTCACGATGGCGCCGCACAGGCGCGCAGATTCGGGCCGGACGCAGCGCGGCAAAAGGCGCGGGCGTCCTGGCAGGGATATCGAAAAAAGAGGGGGAGCTGTCGCGATTTTTTACCGGCGCGATCAGACGGGCAGGCAGATATCCGGCGGGCGTGCGGAGTGACGCAGCTTGGAGCGGCTCAGGGCCATGGGGAGATTGACGATGCGATTCATGCGCGGCCCCTGTGAAGGAGGGCGCACAGTACAGAGACGTTCAACGATTCTGATTGTTGGAGTGACGTGCTCATGACGCGTGTTTCCGTTGGCGGAAAACGTCGGCGGCGGGAGTGTCCCGCCATGCCGGTGTGGCTGGATAGTAAGGGGGAATCCCCGGACAAGTAAACGCCTGTTTCCGGGAGCTGTCGCGGGCCCCCGGTTCAGCGCAGCAGGTAAAACCCCAGCCCGACGAGGGCGCAAACGATCAACACCTCGATTACCCCGCGCTTGAAAAAGAACAGGGCGAGGGCGGCCATGAGGGCCAGCACGATCGAGAACACATCGGGCTGACCGGCAAAACCGGCGGGCCAGAACACGTGGTAAGCAAAGAAACACGCCAGATTGAGGATCACCCCGACCACCGCTGCCGTGATCGCGGTCAGTGGCGCAGTGAATTTCAGTTCGTTGTGCGTCGACTCCACCAACGGCCCACCGGCGAGGATGAACAGGAACGAGGGCAGGAAAGTGAACCAGGTCACCAGTGTCGCCGCCAGCGCGCCGGCGGCGAATGCGTGTTCCGGGCCGAATGTCGGTTGCACGTAAGCGCCGACGAACCCGACAAACGCCACCACCATGATCAGCGGTCCCGGCGTGGTTTCGCCCAAGGCCAGGCCGTCGATCATCTGCGTCGGCGTCAGCCAGCCGTAATGCCCGACCGCGCCCTGATACACGTAAGGCAGCACGGCGTAGGCGCCGCCGAAGGTGAGCAATGCCGCTTTGGTGAAGAACCAGCCCATCTGCGTAAAGGTGCCGTCCCAACCGAACAACGTGGTCAGCAGTGCCATGGGCAGACACCACAGCAGCGCACCGATCAGCGCCAGACGCAGCAGCCTTGGCAAGTTGAACTGCGCATGTTCGGGCGGCGGTGTGTCGTCATCGATCAGCGCCGGGCCGAAGGACTTCTCGCTGCCGCGATGGCCGCCGTTGCTGAAGCGCTGCGGCGCCCAGCGTCCGCCGAAATAGCCGATCAGTGCTGCGCCGAGCACGATCAGCGGGAACGGCAGGTTGAAGGCAAAAATCGCCACGAACGCTGCCCCGGCAATCGCCCACAGCCAGCTGTTTTTCAAGGCTCGCGAACCGATGCGATGGGCCGCGTGCAACACAATCGCGGTCACCGCCGGTTTGATTCCGTAAAACATCCCGGCTACCGCCGGCACGTCGCCAAGCGCAATATAAATCCAGGAAAGAGCGATCAGGATCAGCAGCGAAGGCAACACAAACAACGCCCCGGCCAGCACGCCGCCAGGGGTGCGATGCAGCAGCCAGCCGATGTAGGTCGCCAGTTGCTGGGCCTCCGGGCCGGGCAGCAACATGCAGTAGTTGAGCGCATGCAGGAAGCGCCGCTCGGAGATCCAGCGCCGGCGCTCCACCAGTTCCTGATGCATGATCGCGATCTGCCCGGCGGGGCCGCCGAAGCCGATGCAGCCGAGTTTCAGCCAGAAGGGCCAGGCCTGGCGCAGGCTGACAGGCTCGGGCCGGGGCAAATCCTCAGGGGGCGTTGTGCTCAAACGAGGCTCCAGGGTTGGTTTTGTCGGAGATGCTATCTAATCAGGCTTTTGTGAATTTGTGGCGTCCGCCTTGCCCTCACCCCAGCCCTCTCCCGGAGGGAGAGGGGGCCGACCGCATTGTCTTGCGTGATACATCGACCTGAAGAATCGAGTCGATTATGGATTCAGCACACTGCTGTTAGTTGGATTCAACGCTATACGTTCAGGTCGGCGTATTTCTCAAGCATCCCCCAATCGGTTCCCTCTCCCTCTGGGAGAGGGCTAGGGTGAGGGCTTTCGGTCTTCAGGCATGCGCCAGACTCCAGCGAACCGCCGCATCCTGATCACTCTCCCGCGCCTCGACCCAATGCGAACCGTCGGGGGTGGTCTCACGCTTCCAGAACGGCGCCCGGGTCTTCAGCAGATCCATGATGAACGCGCAGGCCTCGAACGCCGCATGCCGATGCTTGCTGCTCACGCCAACGAACACGATCGGCTCGGTCACCGACAATGCGCCGACCCGATGCACAATCTCCACCGCCAGCAACGGCCAGCGCTCGCGAGCCTGTTCGGCTATCTGCTCCAGAGCCTTCTCGGTCATGCCCGGATAGTGCTCCAGAAAAAGCTCGCTCACCGACTGCCCGACGTTCAGATCCCGCACATAACCAATGAAATTCACCACCGCGCCCACCCGTGGATTGCGCGCATGCAGGTCGGCAATCAACTGACCGGCATCGAAGCCTTTACGCTGGACTCGAACACCCATGTCTCAACCCCCCGTGACCGGCGGGAAAAACGCAATCTCGTCGAAGTCCTCAATGGCCTGATCCGGCTGACACAGCTCCTGATTCACCGCGCACATCAGGTTGCCGGCACCGAGCACTTCACGCCAGACATCGCCGCGCTGCATCAGCATTTGCCGCACATCTTCGACACAAGCGAGGGTGTCGCTGGCCGGAATCTTTTCACCGCCCAGATTGAGCCGGTCACGGTAGCTGGCGAAGTAGTTGATCAGAATCATTGCGGGTTCTCCCATTGAAAGTGGCCGGAGCGGCCGCCCTGTTTGCTCAGCAGGCGGATGTCGCCGATAACCATCGCCCGGTCCACCGCCTTGCACATGTCGTAGATGGTCAGCGCGGCGACGCTGGCGGCGGTCAGGGCCTCGAGTTCGACCCCGGTCTGGCCGGTGAGGCGGCAGGTGCTGGTGATCTGCACGCGATCCGGTTCACAGGCCTTGAGTTCGACGTGGATAGAGCTGAGCAACAGCGCATGACACAGTGGAATCAACTCGTGGGTGCGCTTGGCCGCTTGAATCCCGGCGATCCGCGCCACGGCGAACACATCGCCCTTGGGGTGGCCGTTGGACTGGATCATTTGCAGTGTTTCCGGGCGCATCTGCACCCAGGCCTGGGCGGTGGCTTCGCGGCGGGTCGCGGCTTTGTCGCTGACGTCGACCATGTTGGCGCGGCCCTGATCGTCGAGGTGGGTGAGGGTGTTGCTCATGCGGTGGGCTCCTGGATCGGGCTGTAGATTCGCGGGGCGTTGCGGTGCGGGACGTGGATCAGGTTCAGGCGGTGCTTGAGCGCCCAGCGCACGGTCAGCGCAGTCGGGGCGGACAGGCTGACGAGGGTGCCGAGGCGGGCGCGTACGGCTTTGTGGATCAGTTCGAGGCTGCAACGGCTGGTGACCACGACGAAGCCCTGACGCGCATCGAGGCCTTCGAATTGCAAGGCGCCGATCAGCTTGTCGAGGGCGTTGTGGCGGCCGATGTCTTCGCGGCACAGCAGTGCTTCGCCGTCGGCGTCGAAGTACAGCGCCGCGTGCAGGGCACCGCTGCTGCGGGCCAGTTGCTGGGCCTGCTCGATGCGCTGGCGGATGCCGTTGAAATGCGCGGCGGGTGGCAAGGGTGTCGGGGTCAGGATCTCCAGTTGCGGCAGCGCCTGCTCAAGGGCTTCCACGCCGCAGAGGCCGCAGCCGCTGGTGCCCGCCATCTGCCGGCGATGATCCTTCAGAGCCCAGAACGCGCGGCTGGAAATCTGCACGTCGGCCTGGCAGGCCTGGTCGAAATGGGTCAGGCGGATGTCGTGGATATCGTCGAGGCGGTCGACAATGGCGTTGCTCAGGCTGAAGCCGCGAATGAAGTCCTCGATGTTGCCCGGTGAGACCATCATCACCGCCTGATTCAGTCCGTTGTAGCTGATGGCTAGCGCGATTTCGGCCGCCAGCGCCGCGTGGGACACCGGCGCGTCGTCGAGGTATTCGCGGTACGCCACTTGCGCCGGTTGTGGCGCGGGGGCGTTGGCGTCGCCCGGTTCGATGAGTTGTTCAACTTGGCACAGCATCTTGAAAAGTCCCCGAAGCGCTGAAGTGGGTTCAGGCTACGGGGCAGGGAAAAGTGCGTCCAATCGCTTGTTCCGATGCAGTGATTGGATTGGTCGATGACCGCAGGCGGACCTGAAGTCGTTGCACCGAAGTGCAACGTTTCAGGCAACTTGGGGAGGGTTAAACGGCGGGCGCCTCGATCCCGAACATCATGCGCGCCTCGGCAAAACACTTCTCGGCGATCGCCGAGCGCGGTTCGGTCTTGCGCATCACCAGCCCCAGCGGCGCGAGCACGCTGGCATCCGGCAGGTTGATGAAGGCCAGATGTTCGATCGGCTCTTCCAGACCGCTGTCCAGCGGCATGATCGAGCAGCAGAAGCCTTGGTGAATCGCCTGCAGCAGTTGGTAGGTCGAGTCGCTTTCCATGATCGGCTGCGGATTGAGTCCGCGACTGCGGAAACTCAGGTCGATGGATTTTCGGTAGTGCATGCCGGTGGTGATCATCCCCAGCGGCAGTTCGGCGGCGTCTTCCCAGCTCATTTCCGGGCCTTCGAACTGGAAGTGACGGGTGTCGTAGAGCAGGCCGACGCGGGTCTCGCCGATCTCGAAAAACTCGAAATAGTTCGGGTTGACGTGGTCCAGATAACACACGCCCAGGTCCAGCTGATTGTTACCCAGACCTTCGATGATCTCGTCCGAACTCAGCGACGACAGGCTGTATTTCAGCTCGGGAAATATCCCTGACAAACCCTGAATGTAATTCACCGGATTGAAGTTGCTCAGCGGCACCAGCCCCAGGCGCAGGCTACCCACCAGTTGTCCGCGGCATGCCGCAGCTTCGGCAAACAACCCGTCATGGGCAGCCAGCAACGTGCGGGCCCAGGCCAGGACGCGCTCGCCGGCCTGGGTGAACCCTTCAAAGCGCTGGCCGCGATTGACCAGCACCAGATCCAGCTCGTCTTCCAGATTGCGCAGGCGCATCGACAGGGTCGGCTGGGTGATGTGACAGCGCGCGGCGGCCTGGCCGAAGTGGCGGGTTTCGTCCAGCGCGATCAGAAACTTGAGTTGTTTGATGTCCACGACGGCACCTGCTCGATTGAGAATTTTGATTCAGTATTGACGCAGATGCGTACGGCGCACGGAAAGCGCAGGGAGCGACGATCCCACTGAGGGCTTTTTTCGTCCAATCGGCAGTGTTTACGAGCCTATCGAGGGTTTCGATGACCCCCGGTTTTATTGGCTCGGACAGCGGTCGAGGGGCTGAAAAAATTCACCGATAGAGCAGGTCGATAGTGTGGTTGGCCAGAGTGATTAGACAGTCCTCACAAGCGGCACTTAGGCTCGTCATCCATTGAATTGACGACGGCCGGAGAGTGCCATGAGTGTTAAATCGGATGCCTTGTTCGTTCCCCTGAATATTGCCGTGCTGACGGTCAGCGATACCCGCGATTACGCCAGTGACACCTCCGGCCAGTTGCTGGTCAGCCGTCTGCTGGAGGCCGGCCACACCCTGAGCGAGCGCAACTTGCTCAAGGACGACCTGTACAAGATCCGCGCCCAGGTCGCGCACTGGATCGCCGACGACAACATTCAAGTGGTGCTGATCACCGGCGGCACCGGTTTCACCGGGCGTGACAGCACTCCGGAAGCCGTGGCGTGCCTGCTGGACAAGCAGATCGACGGTTTTGGCGAACTGTTCCGCGCCATCTCGATTCTCGACATCGGCACCTCGACCGTACAAAGCCGCGCGCTGGCGGGCTTGTCCAACGGCACACTGGTGTGCTGCCTGCCGGGCTCCACCGGCGCTTGCCGCACCGCATGGGAAGGCATCCTCGCCGAACAACTGGATAACCGTCACCGTCCGTGCAACTTCGTTCCGCACCTCAAACCGGTGCAAGCCTGCGGGCCGCGCGGATGAGCAAGCCGGGGTTGATGCCGGTCGAGGACGCCCTTGACCAACTGTTGGCGATGGCCGATGAACAACGCCTGCCGGACAGCGAATCGGTGCCGCTCAATGAAGCGCGCGGGCGCGTGCTGGCCAGCGATCTGGTCGCCACACTCGATCTGCCGCCGTGGCCGAACAGCGCCATGGACGGTTATGCCTTGAACCTCCCCGACCTGCATCGCCAGCCGTTGAGCGTGTCGCAGCGGGTCTACGCCGGGATGGCGCCGGACGCCTTGCTGCCCGGCACCTGCGCACGGATTTTCACGGGTGCGCCGTTGCCGCCCGGTGCCAATTGCGTGGAGATGCAGGAAAACGTCGAGGTGCTCGAAGACGGCCGCGTACGTTTCCTGCAACCGCTTAAGGCCGGCCAGAACATCCGCGCCCAGGGCCAGGAGAACCGCGTCGGCGACACCTTGCTGCGCGCCGGCAAACGCCTCGGCCCGTTCGAACTGGCCGTCGCCGCCGGGCAGGGCATGACTCATTTGCCGGTGGTGCGTCGTCCGCGCGTGGCGTTGCTGTCGACCGGTGATGAGCTGGTGGAACCTGGCCAGCCGCTGCGTCCCGGCAGCATCTACAACAGCAACCGCACCTTGCTCGACCACTGGTTGCGCGAACTGGGTTGCGAAGTGATCGACGCCGGGATTCTGCCCGATCGCCCGGCGCAGACCCGGCTCAAACTCGAGCAACTGCAAGTGGCGGCCGATCTGATTCTGACCACCGGCGGCGTGTCTGCCGGCGATGCCGACTGCCTCGGCCAGGTGCTGCGCGACAACGGCAAACCGCTGCTGTGGAAACTCGCGATCAAGCCCGGTAAACCGCTGACGGTCGGGCATTTCGGCACGGTGCCGGTGATCGGCCTGCCGGGCAATCCGACCTCGGCGCTGGTGACCTTCGGCCTGCTGGCGCGCCCGTACCTGCTGCGCATCCAAGGCGTGGAAGAGGTGATGCCGCTGAGCTTCACCGTCAACGCCGGCTTCGACTGGCCGAAACCCGGCAGCCGTCGCGAGTACCTGCGGGTACGCCTGGAGGGCGGGCAGGCGGCGCTGTATCCGAACCAGAGTTCCGGGGTTCTGCTCGGCGCGACCTGGGCCGACGGATTGGTGGAAATCCCCGAGAACAGCACCTTGCAGAGGGGGGCTCCGCTGCGTTTCATTCCGTTCAGCGAGCTGTTCTGAGCGCGATCAAAAGGTGCAAACCGCTTGCCGGGAAACTGTCGAAGACTGTGAAGACGGCTATCGGGTCAATCCCAGCCGTTCATGCCACTGGGCGATGGACTCTTCGGGATAGACCTCGAATTGTTGATCCTTCTTGCTCGCCTGCACTTCGACCCACGGTGCCTTCGAACCGAGCATCAAATGAGTGTGTTCCGGCGGCACCGGCAGCGGCGTGTCGATGGCCGAGGCGAACGGGTGGATCAGCTCCGGCCATTCCGGGCTGAACAGCCACAGTCCGCTGCCGCACAACGAGCAGAAATGGCGTTCGGCGGTACTGCGGTGGGCGCGGGTATCGCCTTCGTCTTTCATCTTCGCGTGGTAGATCGTGATGTTCTTGCGACCGCGCACCTTGAGGCTGGCCGCGTCGCCGCCGAGATTGATCGCATAGCCGCCACCGCCCTGGGTCTTGCGGCAGATCGAGCAGTAGCAGCGCTGATAAGGGTAGGGGTGGGCGCTGTCGAGGGTGAATGAAACCGCGCCGCAGTGGCAGGAGCCTTCGAGGTGCATGAGTGGCCTCCGGTGTTTTTCGTCGGTGCGGTTCAGCCTAGAAGAGATCTCTTGCCTGTGCCGCCGCTATGGACGCCTGCGAAAAGCCCGGTCAGCATGTCCGCAAAAAAGGGATCCACACCCATGCGCCGACTACCTTCCCTGGCCGCCCTGCGAACTTTCGAGTGTGCCGCCCGCCACGCGCATTTCGGCCGCGCCGCCGCTGAGCTGTGCGTCACCGACAGCGCCGTCAGCCATCAGATCCGCCAGCTCGAAGAGCAACTGGGCGTGTCGCTGTTCATCCGCGAGGGCCGGCAGATTCGCCCGACCATCGCCGCCGGGCGTCTGATGCAGAGCCTGCAACAGGCCTTCGAATTGATCGGCGATGCCTGCGATGAATTGCGCGATCCGTCCTCGCTCGCCGTGTTGCGGCTGGCGGTCACGGCGGAGCTGGCGCAGAAGTGGCTGATGAACCGTCTCACCGATTTCTACGCGCGTTATCCGCACATCACCTTGCACCTCTACGAACAACCGATCGACGCCACGGCGCCCGGCGAAGACATCGATCTGGCGATCACCTACGGCACCGGCCCGGTGGACAGCAGCGCGTATTTCGTCCGTCCGTTGCCGGCGTTGCAGTTCTTCCCGGTGTGCAGCCCCGGCCTGTTCAACCAGGGCATCCTGAAAACCCCCAAGGACCTGGCCCGGCATTGCCTGTTGCATGACGATCAGGACGGCAAGACCTGGACCGCGTGGCTCACCAGTCATGCCGGCGATTTGCGCCCGGAACGACAGTTGTATTTCGCCCACGCCGGCCTGGCGCTGGAGGCGGCGGCGCAAGGGCAGGGCGTGGCAATGGGCGACAACCTCACGGCGCAGGAGGACTTGCAGAACGGGCGTCTGGTGCGACCGTTCACCTCCAGCATGACCGCGCTGGGGCAGTATGCGCTGGTCTGCGAGCGGGTGCGGCTGGAGCGCCCGGCGGTGGCGCAGATGCTGGAATGGTTCAACGATCAACTGGCGGATTGATGAGTTGAATTCAACTGTTCCGAAATAATCATCGTTGGCGGGCCGACTGCCCGGGACCGTAGCCTGAGGTCATTCCCATCCCGATGACGAGGTTTGACCATGGCACGTTTGCTCGACACCACCCCGAAACAGGACGGCTTCCGTCTGCCCGGCGAATTCGAAGCCAAGGCCGGCTGCTGGCTCGGCTGGCCGGAGCGTACCGACGTCTGGCGCAACGGCGCCAAGCCTGCGCAGAAAGTCTGGGTGCAGATCGTCACCGCGATCTCCCAGAGCGAGCCGGTGACGGTCTGCGCATCGGCCTCCCAGTTCGCGACTGCCCGCCGCCAGTTGCCGCCACAAGTGCGGGTGGTGGAAATGACCTGCAACGACACCTGGTTCCGCGACAGCGGCCCGTGCTTCGTGGTCAACGACCAGAGCGGTGAAGTGCGTGGTGTCGACTTTGAATTCAACGCCTACGGCGGCCTCGACGGCGGGCTCTACTACCCGTGGGACAAGGACGATCAGATCGCCAGCAAGATCCTCGAAATCGAACGCTTCGACCGCTATCGCGCGCCATTGATTGCCGAGCTTGGCGGTATCCAGAGTGACGGTCAGGGCAGCATCCTCACCACCGAGCAATGCCTGCTCAACCGCAATCGCAACCAGCACCTGGGCAAGGACGAAGTCACCCGCCGGCTGACCGATTACCTCGGCGCCGAGCAAGTGATCTGGCTGCCACGCGGTTGCAAGTTCGACGAAACCGACGGCCACGTCGACGACATCGCGTGCTTCGTGCGACCCGGCGAAGTGGTGCTGCAATGGACCGACAACCGCGACGATCCGCAGTGGGAAATCTATCAGGAGGCCTACGACATCCTGCGCAGCACCCGTGACAGCCGTGGCCGCGAACTGATCGTGCACAAACTGCCGCAACCGGACGTGCTGGAGTGGACCGCCGAAGAAGCCGAAGGCCTCGATCAGCAGGACAGCACCCACACCCGCCAGGCCGGCACCAAAATCTGTGCGTCGTACATCAACTACTACGCCGGCAACAGCTCGATCGTGGTGCCGCTGTTCGGTGATCGCAACGATCAGGTGGCGCTGGCGACCCTCGCCGAACTGTTCCCGCAGCACAAGATCGTCGGCATCGAAAACTCCCGGGAAATTCTGCTCGGTGGCGGCAATGTCGCGTGCATCACCATGCCGCAATACGCCGGCCAGAAAAAAGGAGCCTGACCATGGGCCTGCACAACCTGAGTAAAGCGTTATTGCTGGTGCTTGCACCCCTGTGTGTGCAGGCTGCCGAGACGGCGAAACCGGTGGTCAATCTGTATATCTGGGGCGAGTACCTGGCCCCGGATACCCTGAAGAATTTCGAGGCAAAAACCGGGATTCGGGTGGTCGCCGATCACTTCGACTCGCTGGAAACCGTCGAGACCAAACTGCTCACCGGCCGCAGCGGCTACGACCTGGTGCTGACCGCCGGTCAGCACCTGTCGCGGGCCATCGAGAGCGGCGCGATCCAGACCCTGAACAAGCAGCAGCTCCCGCACTTTGCCGGGGTTGGTGACGAGTTCCGTCAGCATATGGCGGTGTTCGATCCGGGCAACCGCTACGCCGGGATCTATGCCTGGGGCACCACCGGTGTCGGTTATCAGGAGGAGGCCGTGAAGCAGCGCCTGCCGGACGCGCCGAGGGACAGTTGGGCGATGCTGTTCGATCCGGCGGTGGTGTCGAAATTCGCCGATTGCGGGGTGAGCCTGCTCAACGATCCGAACGAAGTGTTCGCGGCGGTCATGAAGTACATGGGCCTGGACATCAATCGCCAGAGCCTCGACGACCTGAAACTCGCCGAACAGCAACTGGCGAAGATCCGCCCGTACATCCGCTACTTCGACAATGACCTGAACATCAGCGACCTGGCCAACGGCAACACCTGCGTGGCGATGTCGTGGAACGGCAACGTTGCCATCGCGGCAGGTCAGGCTGAAGCGGCCCGCAAACCGTTCAAGTTGAATTACCGGATTCCGAAGGAGGGCACGTTGATCTGGTTCGACGCGATGGTCATACCCAAGGATGCACCGCATCCCGAGGCCGGATTGGCGCTGATGGATTACCTGATGACGCCCGAGGTGATCGCACCGATTACCGATACGATTCATTACGCCAATGCGATTACGGCGGCGGACGGGTTGGTTGATCCGGCGATACGCAATGATCCGGGGACTTATCCGCCGGAGGCGGTGAAGGCTTCGTTGTATAGCAAGAATGACAATGGCAAGGCGTTCAACCGGGCTTTGATTCGCGCGTTCAGTCGGTTGAAATCCGGTCTGTAGCCCAAGCCCCTCACCCCGGCCCTCTCCCAAAGGGAGAGGGAGCCGACCGAGGTGTCCTGCGTCTTACATCGACCTGACACACCGTGTCGATTATGGATTCAAAAAGTCTTGGCGCCGCTGGATTCACAGTTGCCGTTTCAGGTCGGCGGAAATCGCCAATATCCCCGAATCAATCCCCTCTACCCCCCGGGAGAGGGCTAGGGTGAGGGGCTTTTCGGCACCCGCCACAAATACCAGGCCGCCACCGTCCGAAACGGCTTCCAATCCAACCCGATCTCAATCATTTGTTTGCGCGCAGGCTGCACCTCCAGCCCCTTCAACCGCCGATACCCTTCGCGCACTCCGAAATCGTCGGCCGGCAGAATATCCGGCCGCTCCAGGCTGTAGATCAGCAACATCTCCACCGTCCAGCGCCCAACCCCGCGCAGGCTGACCAACCGCTCGATCAGCGCCTCATCCTCCATCGCCAGCGCGGTAGGGTAATCCGGCACCACACCGTCCAGGGTCGCCTGGGCAATCCCCTGAATCGTCGCAATCTTGCCCGCCGAAAACCCGCAACCGCGCAATTGATCGAAGTCCGTCGCCAGAATCTGCTCCGGACGCGGAAACGTCTGCCCGGGAAACAACCCCACCAGCCGCCCGACAATCGCATCGCCAGCCTTGGCGTGCAGTTGCTGATAGGCAATCGCCCGCACCAGCGATTCATACGGATCGCGCGTCGGATGCGGCTGATGCAGGCAGGGACCGACCGCAGCAATGTGGCGCTGCCAGTCGGCATCGAGGCTGGCCAGAAACTCGCTGGCCGGTTGGTAGGGATCGGGCATGAGTTACTTCAGCAGACCGTTGACTTCGCCATAGGTGAAGGCCTTGAGGTCATGGGTGTCGAGCTTGCCGCTGGCGAGAAAACTTTTCACCAGTGAGCCCATGGCGCCGTACAGGAACTCGGCGATGCCGGAACCGACGCTCAAGCGGCGCACGCCGAGGGTTTGCAGTTCTTCGGGGGAGGGCAGGCAAGCGAATCCCAGGACGTTGACCGGCAGGGTCGTACCTTTGCAGATGGCTTCGATTTCGTAGGCGGACGTCACCCCGGCAGCGAACAACCCATCGGCCCCGGCTGCCTGATAAAGCGCCGCGCGACGCAGGGTTTCGGCGACACGATCCTCGGCCGGCACCAGACCTTTGAGGTAAACGTCGGTGCGGGCGTTGATGAACAGCTTCACATTGCGCTTCTCGGCCACTTGCCGCGCGACCTTGATCTTGCGCACCAGCAGTTCCGGCGTGCCGCTGCCATCTTCGATGTTGATCCCGACCGCGCCGGCTGCGATAACCGCATCGATCACTTCGGCGACCCGGTCGAGGTCATCGGAATAACCGGCTTCGACGTCCACGCTCAACGGCACCTTGATGACCCGGGCAATCGATTCCACGGTGCTGATCAACCGCTCGAGCGGCAGGGTGTTGCCGTCCGGGTAACCGTGGGCCCACGCGACAGCGGCGCTGCTGGTGGCGACAGCTTTGCCACCCAGTTGCTCGACCAGTCGCGCGCCGGTGGCGTCGGCAACGTTGGTCAGGATCAGCAGGCCATCGTGGTGCAACTGGTGAAACTGAGTGTCGAGCGCGTTCATCGAAATCCCTTCTTGTCGTTGGTCAAAAAGCCAGTTGTTGCGTGAGCTGCACGGCGGCGTTTTCCAGCCTGAGCAGAAACGCCTTGCGCGGTTGCCCACCACCATAGCCGGTCAACGAGCCGTCCGCACCGATCACCCGATGGCATGGCACCACGATCGACAGCCGATTGTGTCCGTTGGCCAGCCCCACTGCTCGGCTGGCGCCGGGTTTGCCCAGGCGTGCGGCGATGGTGCCGTAGGTGCTGGTTTGGCCGTAAGGGATTTGCCGAAGTTCGGCCCAGACCTGCTGGGCAAACTCGCTGCCGGGCAGGTGCAGCGGCACGCCGAATTCGCTCAGCTTGCCGGCGAAGTACAACGCCAGCTCGTTGTCGATCTGCTGCAAATGCGCGTTCTGCCCCGGTGCGACCACGTAGCCGTAGCGGTTCTGCAATTCTTCAACTTCGCGGGTCAGCGCCGGACGATCAAGAAATTCCAGCAATACCAGCCCGCGCCGTTCGGCCATGGCGATCATCGGCCCCAGCGGCGTGGTCAGGCGGGTGAACAGCAGCGGTTCACTGGCCGCTGCGCGTCCCGGCGTGATGTGGAACGACTTCTGAAACGCATCGCGAAAACCACTGAGGGATTCATAACCGGAGTCGAACGCGGCATGGTCGATGGACGTACCTTGCTTGATCCCGCCCAGCGCCACGCCGAGTCGGCGGGTGCGCAGCCACGCATGGAAGGTCATGCCGAAATGCTGCTTGAACCAGCGCCGCAGCTTCAGCGGTTCAATACCTTCGGCGAGCAATTGCGCATCGCTCCAGCGAAGTTCCGGATCGGCGTCGACCGCTTTTAGCAGCTGCTGCACCCAATCCGGGGCGATGGCCGCGGCATCCAGCGGTTTGCAGCGCAAACAGGCGCGGTAACCAGCGGACAGGCAATCGTCAGCGTGGGCGAAGAACTCGACGTTTTCCGGTTTCGGCTTGCGCGCCGTGCAGGTAGGGCGGCAAAAGATCCCGGTGGTTTTCACGGCCGTGAAAAACACGCCTTCATAGGCAGTGTCGCTTGCGAGCATGGCGCGAACCATTTCGGCGTGAGGGGGCAGGACAGCGGTCTGTATGTTCATGGGCCGAGGATAAAACCAGTTATTCGATGGCTCCACCGAAAAATCGACAGTGAATTTTCGGGCCGCTGCACTACAGTGATCGGGTCGCTACAACTCGGGAAATGAAGGTATGCCACCGTTCACGATTCACCACATCGATCACATCGTGCTGCGCGTCGCCGATCTGCAACGCAGCGTTGATTTCTATGACCGGGTCTTCGGTGCCGAAGTGGTCAAGCGCAACGAAAAGTTCGGTCTGGTGCACCTGCGCGCCGGCACGTCGATGATCGATCTGGTCGACCTCGACGGCGAAATCGGCCGCAAGGGCGGCGCCGCTGCCGGCAGCGAGCGGCGCAATGTCGATCACTTCTGTCTGCGCATCGAGCCGTTCGATGAAGCGGCGCTGATCAGTCATTTGCAATCCTGCGGCCTGACCGTCGACAAGGCCGCCACCCGTTTCGGCGCCGAGGGCAACGGCCTGTCGTTGTACTGCTTTGATCCGGACGGCAATCAGGTCGAACTCAAAGGCCCGTCCGAAGCCTAGGCCCGCTTGGCCATCAGCAACACCGAAGCCGCCGCCGACAGCAGCCCGGCGCAGCAACGGTTGAAAATCCGCTTGCCGCGCGGCTCGGCGAACCAGCGGCGCATGTGCAGCCCCATGTACGCGTAGGCGCTGATGGCGATCCATTCCAGCAACAGAAACAGCGCGCCCAGCAACATGAATTGCGGGGTGATGGCGCGGGCCGGGTCGACGAATTGCGGCAGGAAGGCGGTGAAGATAAGGATTGCCTTGGGATTTCCCGCTGCCACCAGGAATTCCTGGCGAGCCAGAGCCATAAGTCCGTTCGCCGACGCCGCAACGGCGTCTTCGGCGGCAGGATTGGCCCGCCACAGCTGCCACGCCAGGTACAGCAGATACCCCGCGCCGATGATCTTGATCCCATAGAACAACAGTTCAGAGGTTTGCAGTACCACCGCCAGCCCCGCCGCCGCGAGGGCGATCATCCCGGCGAACGCCAGCAACCGACCGACACCGGCCACGCAGGCGCGACGATAGCCGTAGCGGGTGGCGTTGCTGACCGACAGCAGATTGTTCGGCCCCGGTGCCATGTTCAGGGCGAAACAGGCGGGCAGAAACAGGGAGAGGGTGGCGATATCCATGACTCGGGCTCCGGTGACGGGAGCGTTATTTTTATCACGCGGGTGTGCGGGCCTAACCGTACAGTCAGGCGCCAGAGTCGCGGTACAGCGACTATCGGCAGTGAATTCCTTCGAACTTTCTACCGTCCGGTCAGCTCTTAACCCTTCACAGGTTGATGAATTCATCAGAGAATCCCATCTGCCGGGTCAGAAACTACCATTGCCGTGTAAGCTTTCGCGCCATGCTTCTCCATTCCCCTATGGCCCCAGGCGGCCCACTGTACGAGCGACTACATGCAAGCAAAGGCCCGCGAGGTTCATGTACCACCGGTGTTGCAAGATTTGCGCGCCGGCACGGCCGAACTGCACATTGCACTTGAAAAGCGCCTTCCTTTTTTCTCCGACACCCTTGATCTGAACGCTTTCGAGCGACTGATGCGCGCCTATTACGGCTTCTATCAGCCATTGGAAGCCGTGCTGCAGGACAGCGACGCGATTCCCGCCGATTTTGATCTGGCTTCCCGCCTCAAGGCGCCGACCCTGCAACGCGATCTGCAAGCACTGGGCGCAAATGGTGGCGATTTTCCGATCTGCCGCCGGTTGCCCGCCATCGATTCCGCCGCCGCCTGCCTGGGCGTGTTGTACGTGCTGGAAGGCGCAACCCTCGGCGGGCAGATCCTGCGCCGGGAAATCGCCACACGCCTGAGCCTTGGCGCGGACAACGGTGCAGCGTTTCTGGACATCTACGGCGCTGCCACCGGCCGTCGCTGGCGCGATTTCATCGAATACCTGGGCAGCCGCCCGATGGACGCCGACGAGCGTAAAGCCGTCGTGGCGGCCGCCCACACTACATTCAGTTGTTTCGAGCAGTGGCTCGAAAGTCAGGAGGTTCTGGTATGAACCCGCAAGACAAAGAAGCCTTTGAAGAGTTGCTGGCCAACTGCGCCGACGAGCCGATCCGCTTTCCCGGCGCGATCCAGCCGCACGGTTTGCTGCTGACCCTGAGCGAGCCGGACCTTTCGATCATTCAGATCAGCGCCAACGTCGAGACCTTGCTCGCGCGCCCGGCGCAAGAGCTGATCGGCCAGCCACTGCAAAGCCTGATCGGCGATGCCCATGCCGCGCAGGTTCGCGAAGCCTTGCAGCAAGCAGCCTTGTCCGATGCGCCGCCGCTGCACTTTCGCCTTAATGGCACGGCGTTCGAAGGCTTGCTGCACCGGCATCAGGATGTGCTGATTCTGGAGCTGGAAATCCACGTCGAAAATTTCCAGCCACGCAACGTCGCCGGCACCGAAACCCACCTGGGACGGATGCTCGCGCGCCTGCAAAAGGCCCAGAGCCTGCAAGCGCTGTACGACATCAGCGTCAAGGAAATCCAGGCCATGACCGGTTACGACCGGGTGCTGATTTATCGCTTCGAAGAGGAGGGCCACGGTCAGGTCATCGCCGAAGCGTCCGATCCGTCGATGGAAGTCTTCAACGGTCTGTTTTTCCCGGCCTCCGACATCCCCGAGCAAGCCCGCGAGCTGTACCGCACCAACTGGCTGCGGATCATTCCGAACGCGGACTACCAACCGGTGCCGCTGGTGCCCAAGTTGCGTCCGGACACCCAGACCCCGCTGGACCTGAGCTTCGCCACGTTGCGCAGCGTGTCGCCGATCCACTGCCAGTACATGAAAAACATGGGCGTGCTGTCCTCGATGAGCATTTCCCTGCTCAAGGGCGACAAGCTCTGGGGCCTGATCAGTTGCGGCAATCGCCAGCCGCTGCATGTACCGCATGAATTGCGCACGGCGTGCCAAACCATCGGCCAGGTGCTGTCGTTGCAGATCAGCGCGATGGAAGCGCTGGAGGTCAGCCGTCAACGGGAAGAAAAGCTCGAGGCGCTGGCGCTGCTCAATCAGGCGATGATCGACTCGCCACAGAACGTCTTCGATGGCCTGGCCAACCAGCCACAAGTCCTGATGGCGCTGGCCAATGCCGGCGGCATCGCGATCATCGAAGACAAGCAATTGCACCGTTACGGCAACTGCCCGGAGCCTGAAGAAATTCGGGCCCTGCACAAATGGTTGCAGGAGCGTGGCGAGCCGGTGTTTGCCAGTCATCACCTGGCCAGCGTCTACCCGCCGGCCGCGCACTATCAGCAGGTCGCCAGCGGCGTGCTCGCCATGAGCCTGCCCAAACCGGTGGACAACGGCGTGCTGTGGTTCCGCCCCGAAGTCAAAGAGAACATCAACTGGAGCGGCGACCCGCGCAAGCCGCTGGACCTGGAAAACTCCGACGCCGGCCTGCGCCTGCGGCCGCGTACTTCGTTCGAAATCTGGAAGGTCGAGATGGCCGGGATCTCCACCAAGTGGAGTCACGGCGATCTGTTCGCCGCCAACGACTTGCGTCGCTCGGCGCTGGAAAATGATCTGGCCCGCCAAGTACGCCGCGAGCAAGAAGCGGTGCGCGCCCGTGATGAACTGGTGGCGGTGGTTTCCCACGATCTGCGCAACCCGATGACCGTGATCTCGATGCTCTGCGGCATGATGCAGAAGGCGTTCAGCTCGGACGGGCCGCACACTTCGCGGCGCATCTCGACTGCGATCGACACCATGCAACAAGCCGCCGGGCGCATGAACACGCTGCTGGAAGACTTGCTCGACACCTCGAAAATAGATGCCGGGCGCTACACCATCGCGCCGCAGAAACTCGATGTCGCGCAGATGTTCGAAGAGGCGCAATCGCTGCTCGCGCCGCTGGCGCTGGACAAGGACATCAGCATCTCGTTCGAGGCCGATCCCGACCTGAGCATCCATGCCGACCCCGAGCGGTTGTTTCAGGTGCTGTCGAATCTGGTCGGCAACGCGATCAAGTTCACTCCGCGCCTGGGCACGGTCGACGTGTATGCCAAATCGGTCGGTGATGACATCGTCTTCACGGTGCGTGACAGCGGCGAAGGCATTCCCAAGGATCACTTGCCGCACGTATTCGACCGTTACTGGACGGTGAAGGAAGGCAATCCGACCGGCACCGGGCTGGGTCTGTACATCACGCAGGGCATCGTCGAGGCCCATGGCGGGCAGATTGTTGCCGAGAGTGAGCCGGGGCAGGGCAGCGAATTCCGCTTCACCGTGCCGCGCCTGGACTGAAAAACGGATCAGCGCTCGGGTGGCTGCAACATGGCCACCCATTCTGCGGCGAATCGATGGCAATCGCCGGGCCAGCGCGCCGTCAGCAGTTGGCCGTCGCGCACCACAAATCCTGATTGCAGTTTCTGCGCACAATCGCGTTTGGCGATCAGCGGCCCGCGTATGAAGTCGGATTTGCTGGCCAGCGCGGTTTTCACTTCCGCCTCGACGGTCTGCTTGTAGGTGCGGTAGTAGCGCCCCATCCAGGCAGCCGTCATCAGCCACGCCGGCAACTCCATGGTTGCCGCGAGCAATGCCGTCACTTTGCGCCCGAACAACACCGACCGCCCGGTATCGGGCTCGAGCGTCCGGGCCAGCAACAGCACGCCATGACACACCGCCGCCACGGGTTTTTCGGCCTTGAAAAATTGCAGGGCGATCTGCTGAGCCTGCGTCGATTCCAACAGCGTGCGCATCCCTTTGGCGTGGCCGCCGGGAATCAGCAGACCCTCAAATTGGCTCGTATCAACATCGGCATACGCCAGCGGCTGCCTGAACGCTTCGGACTCGATCATCTGCGTGTAACTGTCCAGATCGGCTTTGCGCGTCATCAGCATCGGGCTCAACGGGCCGAAACCGATTGTCACCAAACGTGGGTCGGCGTGGGCGGGCAAGCCTTGTGGCGTGGCGAAACGCACTCCGATGCCCGCGTTGCGCAATGCCTGCCAGGGCACGCTGCTTTCGGTCGGGTCGTAATCGGCGCTGGGCAGCAGAATCAGAATCATCAAGTGCAGACTTCCTGGTCAAAAGTGATCGCATAGCCAGAGCGTAGTGGGTCTGCGCGAGCGGGGGTAATTTCCTTCAATACCGCCTGCCGTGCGCCGGCTACCGTGAGCGCCTTGTTCCTCGATTTGAAGCAGGTGTGCGATGAGTCTGATTGTGTCGATGGCGGCGTTTGCCCTGGCCGCGTCCATTACTCCGGGGCCGGTGAATATTGTGGCGTTGAGTTCGGGGGCGCAGTTCGGTTTTCGCGCCAGCCAACGGCATGTGGCCGGGGCGACGCTGGGGTTTGTGTTGCTGCTGGTGTTGATGGGGCTGGGGCTGCATGAAGTGCTGGAACTGTGGCCGTCACTGACCCGTGTGGTGCAACTGGCCGGGGTGGCGTTTCTGCTGTTCATGGCCTGGAAGCTGGCAATGGATGACGGGCAGTTGAGTGCGGGAGGCGCGGGAAGGGCACCTTCGATGCTCTACGGCGCGGTGATGCAGTGGCTCAACCCCAAGGCCTGGCTGGCCTGTGTGGCGGGGATGGGCGCGTTTGTCGCCGATGGCGAGGCGCGGCTGGTGTGGCAGTTTGCGGCGGTGTATCTGGTGATCTGTTATCTGTCGGTGGGGTGCTGGGCGTATGCCGGGACGTTCTTGCGCGGTTATCTCGGCAACCCGGCGGGGATGCGCTTGTTCAATCGGGTGATGGCGTTACTGTTGGCGGTGAGTGCGGGGTATCTGTTGCTGCCGTGAGCGGGGCGGGGTTTGCCTTACGAAACCGATTTTGGCCGAGGTCAGGGTTTCACAGGCGTCGGCCAGCAATTCTTCGCTGTCGATGCCGGGGGCGATGAGGTAGCGGGTGTTGGGTTTGAGCTTATCCCCGATACTGCCCCGGCGTAGCCGCCAGATGCTGCTTGAACGCTCGCTGAAAATGCGCCTGATCGGCAAACCCGGCCTCCAGCGCCACATCCGCAATCAACTGCCCGCGCCGTAAACGCTCGCGGGCAAACTGAATTCGCTGATTGACCAAAAACGCATGGGGCGTCATGCCGAAGTGCTGTTTGAAGGCGCGGATCAGGTAGGACGGTGACAGTTCGGCAGCGGCGCAGATGTCGTCGAGGCTGAGCAGGTCGGTGCAATGCTGGCGGATGAAGTCGGCGGCGCGTTCGAGTTTGAAATTCGGTTCGCGGATGGATTGTTCGATGGGGTTCAGGCGCAGTTGCAGCTCGCTGAAAAACTCCACGGCGGCGCTCTGTTTGCGCAGCACGTCTTGCTGATCGTCGACCAACACGCCGTACAACCCATTCAAGTCGCGAAACAGGCGAGCATCATTCAAGTGGGTATCGGAAAACCGCCGAAACTCAAGCTCCGCACTGAACCCCAACTGATGCTGCAGATCGGTCAGCCACGGCGTTTCCACGTACAACATCAAATACGACCACGGCTGATCATCGATCGGGTTGCACGCGTGCACGTCTCCCGGGTTCATCAGCACCACCGTGCCGGCCGCCACTTCGAACGAGGATTGCTCATGCACGTAAGTGCTGCGCCCGGCGGTGATCGCGCCGATGGAGAAATGCGCGTGGGAGTGCCGTGAATAGCAGACCTCACGCCCGTCGGCGATGGCCCGCGCCTCGATGAAGGGCAGGGCGTCGTCGCGCCAGAAGCGCGGGGCTTGTTCGGGGTTCTTGGCGGCAGCGTGTTTCATCGTTGGAGTTCTCGGCAGGCCAGTGCCCGAGTGTATTAGCTCTGGCCGGCGAAGGCTCGCTCCAGTTCGGCAATATCGAGTTTTTTCATCCCGAACATGGCCTGCATTGCCCGTTGGACTTTGGTCTGGTCGGGGTCGGTCATCATGTGCATGAACGCCACTGGCACGATCTGCCACGACACGCCGAACTGGTCCTTGAGCCAGCCGCATTGTTGCGCTTGCACCGGCCCGCCGGCGCTGAGGTTGCCCCAGAAATGGTCGACTTCTTCCTGGTTCTGGCAATTGACCTGAAACGAGATCGCCTCATTGAACTTGAACACCGGCCCGCCATTGAGCCCGGTGAAGGTGTGGCCGTCGAGTTCGAAACTGACGGTCATCACCGAGCCTTCCGGGCGGCCGTGAAATTCCTGGCCGACCTTGCTGTAGTGGGTGAGGGCGGTGATTTTCGAGTGGTCGAAGATCGAGCAGTAGAATTTCGCCGCAGCTTCCGCCTGATCGTCGAACCACAGGCACGGGGTCAGCTTTTGAAAGCGTTGCATGGCAGTCATCCTCGGCAGGTTGGACACGCTGGATTAAAAGCGTAGTCAGTCTGCGGTCAGCTGGCGGTGCCATGGGTCGAGTGGTTGGTTGTTGTGAATAAGGCGTGTAGTCGTATTGACCTTGTTCTGTGTCAAAAAGACTCTTTCGCATCTATGTCGAATTGACTCGAATCTTCGCAACTGACTGATTTTTCTGGGCTGGAAATCTGGCACGCAAGTTGAGTTGCCTTACGTACAAACTGATCCGCTCAGGAGTACGAAAAAATGTTCACTTTCTTCGAGAATCCGCTGAACGTTCTGCACCTGTCGAGCAAAGTGCTCGTCGCCGGTCTGGTCATGTTGCTGGCCGGGATCTACGGCGCTTATCTGTATCAGGGCCACATGCCGATTGCGTTGCTGGTGGGGATGCATGCCATGACCATCGTCGGCCCGACGCTGATCAAGATTGGCTATGTGATGCGCCTGCTGTCGCAGTATCGGTTGGGCCAGTCACCCGCACTGGCGGTGGCCTGAGATGCGCAGACTCGCTGCGGCACCGCTGTTCAGCCTGGGCTTTCGGCCGCTGTTTCTGGCCGGTGCCGGATTCGCCGCGTTGGCGATTCTTATCTGGGGCCTGTGGCTTTACGGCCACTGGTTCGATCTGCAACCGGCGGGCGGTATGCTGGCCTGGCATCGGCATGAAATGCCGTTCGGCTTCGCGGCGGCGATCGTTGCCGGATTTCTGTTGACGGCGGTGCCCAACTGGACCGGGATTCCCGGCGTGCGCGGCGGGACGTTGATTGCGTTGGTGTCGGTCTGGGTGGTCGGTCGATTGGCGTGGTGGCTGCCGTTGCCGACCGGGCTGATTCTTGCACTGCAATGGGGGTTTCTGCCGCTGCTGGCGGTGATGCTGGGACGGGATCTGGTCGCAGCCCGCAAACGTGAAAACTACCCGATTGTGTTCGTGCTTGGGTTGATGGCGGGTTGTCAGGCGCTGACTTTGATCGGCCTGTACAACGACGATGACGGCCTGCAACGCCAGGGTGTGCTGGGCGCGTTGTGGCTGGTGGCGGCGCTGATGACCGTGATTGGCGGGCGGGTGATTCCGTTCTTTATCCAGCGCGCCTTGAACCGTCCGCCGGCACCGGCCGCCAATCCACTGCCAACCCGCTTGCTGTTGATCGGCAGTCTGCTGACCGCTGTCACTTTTGCGTCAGGCCTCAATGATTCGCCACAGTGGTGGCTGGCGGGGCTGTTCATGCTGACCGGCAGTTTGCAGTTGATGCGGCTGATCCGCTGGCATGATCGAGGGATGTGGCGCGTGCCGCTGCTGTGGTCGTTGTATCTGGCTTACGGCTGGATGGCGCTGGCAACCTGGGCCATGGCACTGTGGCATCTGGGCTTGATCGGCCAGCAAAGCCTGGCGACCCATGCATTGGCGGTCGGCGGGGTGGGCGGGTTGATTCTGGCGATGATCGCCCGGGTAAGCCTTGGGCACACCGGCCGGTTGTTGCAGCCCTCGAAAGGCATGGCGCTGGGTTTTGCGCTGGTGCTGCTCGCGGCGGGTTGCCGGGTGTTGCTGGTGCCGTTTTCCAGTCTGGGGCTGGGGCTGTCCGTGGTGCTCTGGTGCGCGGGGTTCGCGCTGTTTTTGCGGCATTACACCGGGATTCTGCTCAAGCCTAGGCTCTAGGCTATTTACCCACGACGCTCGGCAATCATCAACAACGATTGCGGCACCGGGCTTTGCGGATGCTGCGGCTCGCGCAGACTGATCAACTGAAGCCCGGCCATGTCCAGCGCATTCAGCCAGCTGGACAGGGTGCGAAAATACCACGGCATCGGCTGCCACTGGCCCTTGAAGCCATTGAAGGTTTCTTCCCGCCAGCCGTCCTGATAATCACCGGCGGCCACCGACCACGGATGCAGCGTCTGGATCACCAGTGCACCGCCGGGCACGAGCAGCGCATTCATCGCCGCGAGCAGCGGGATGATGTCCTGATGCAGCAGGGAAAAGTTGGCGCAGATCAGGTCGTAGTCGCGGCCAATGTCGACCTTCGCCTCAACCAGATCCTCATAACTGGCGACATGCACGGGCGATGAACCGGCCACTCGCGCGGCCTCGACCAGCGTCGGATCACCGTCCACGCCGACCGCCTCGAATCCTCGCTCGGCCAGCGCCCGCAACAGCCAGCCCTCACCGCATCCCAGATCGAGAACCCGTTCGGGCTGGCGCCACATCACCGCCAGCAGCATGGCCTGATCGGTCACCTGCCGGCGACTCTCGATGGCGCCGCTGCGCACGGCTTCGGTCCAGGCTTGGGCGTTGTGGTGCCAGCTCTGGAGGAGGATGGATTCAGGCGAGGACATTGCGAACTCCGACGTTACGGGATGCAGGCAAGGATAGGTCAGGTGTAGTCGGCCAGTTGAATCCGGTTGCGACCGCCGCGCTTGGATTCGTAGAGCGCGCTGTCACCCTGTTCGATCAACGCTGCGAGGCTGGCGGGCGGCTGATCGAACACCTTGGCGCCGATGCTCAGGGTGACCGCTTGCGGGGTGGTGTAGGTCTGGGAAGTCATCTGTTGGAACTGCTCACGCAGCGCACTGCCCAGATCCATGATCTGGGCGTGGGACGCATCGCCCAGCAGCATGACGAATTCGTCACCGCCCAGCCGTGCCGCCAGCGCGCCATTGGGCAGCACTGCGCGGATCATTTCGCTGAGGGCGATGAGCAACCGGTCGCCGGCGGTGTGGCCGTACAGATCGTTGACCAGTTTGAAGTTGTCGATGTCGATCAGCAGCAGCGCGCCGGGGCGGGCGCTGGACACTTCATCAAGCAGGCGCGGTGCGCGGACTTCCAGGGCGCGGCGGTTGTACAGCGCGGTCAACGGGTCTCGAGCGGCCAGTTCGGCAATCTGCTTTTCCCGGCGGTAGCGCTCGGTGCCGGTCATCGAAAGCGCGATCAGCATGATCGCCATCGCGCCTTCAACCAGGGAAATCTGAATGATTTCGCCGCGTAGCGACGCCAGATCGATCAACGTGCCCGGAATCACCGCGATGATCGCCTTGGTGAAATAGAACGCGCCGTGGATCAGCAACACATAACGCAATTGCACCGCGCCGACGCTCAACGATTTGCCGTGCGGGCGCAGCAACAGGCTGGCCCGCAGCATCAACGCGGCCACCAGCAGCGAGTTGGCCATCAGCATGATCTTCGACCACGACGGATCTTCCGGTAACAGCAGCAACGCCAGCCAGAGCAGGAACATCAAGTACCAGGCCCGCGACAACCGCTGCTGGGTAAATCGCGCGACCCCCAGCAGAAACAGCCAGTGCGCGACCACCAGCAGGCCGTTGGCAAACCAGATGCCGATCAGCGGATAGCCATTGGCGCGCAACAGGGCCAGGCTTGAGCCGACGGTGATGGTGGCGAAACCGGCGCTCCAGAACAGCAGGGAAGATTCGCGGATGCTGCGCCATTCGACCGCCAGATACAGGGCGGCCGCCGCGGCCAGGGCGGTGGAAATGGTGAGCATCGTGAGGGGATCGAGCGCCATGAAAGAACGGGTCTGCCTGAGTAGTATTAATGGGCCACGATTGTAAGCGTTCCCCCTTTGGGCTGCTATTTTCACTCACCGGATATTCCATTTTCAGACGAGGTGTCCCATGGATCGATTGACCGGCGGTTGTCTCTGCGGCGAAGTGCGCATCGAGGCGTCAGGGCGACCCTACAGGGTTGGCGTTTGTCACTGTCTGGATTGCCGCAAACACCAGGGCGCGCTGTTTGCCGCGTCGGCGATCTTTCCCGAGGACGCGGTGACGATCAGCGGCGAAACCCATGACTATGCGGGGCGACATTTCTGCCCGCGCTGTGGTTCGTCGGTGTTCGGCCGCAGTGGCGATGAAGTGGAGGTGAATCTGGGGGCGCTGGATGCACCGGATCAATTCCAGCCCACCTACGAGCTGTGGACCCTGCGTCGCGAGTCGTGGTTACCGGCTTTTCCATTGGCCAGACACTACGTGCGCGATCGCGAGAGAACGGGGCGAACCGAAGAATAGCCGGGGTCAGGCAGGGCGCCTGACCCCGGCCACTATCAGCCGCGAATGAACGCCAGCAGATCCGCGTTGATCGTCGGCGCCTCGGTGGTCGGCATCCCGTGGGGGAAGCCCGGATAAATCTTCAGCGTGCTGTTTTTCAGCAGTTTCGCCGACAGCACGCCGGCGTTTTCATAGGGCACGATCTGGTCATCGTCGCCGTGCATCACCAGCACCGGGATCGAGATGCTTTTGAGGTCAGCGGTGAAGTCGGTCTGCGAGAAGGCAACGATACCGTCGTAGTGCGCCTTGGCGCTGCCGATCATGCCTTGGCGCCACCAGTTCGCAATGATCCCTTCCGATGGCTTGGCGCCAGGGCGGTTGTAGCCGTAGAACGGCCCACTGGGCACGTCGCGATAGAACTGCGCGCGATTGGCTGCCAGTTGCGCCTGAAGATCGTCGAACACCGACTTGGGCAAGCCGCCCGGATTGCTCTCGGTTTTCACCATCAGCGGCGGCACGGCACTGATGATCGCGGCTTTCGACACCCGATCCTCGCCATGCCGGGCGATGTAATGAATCACCTCGCCGCCACCGGTGGAGTGGCCGACATGCACGGCTTTCTGCGTCCCCAGATGATTGACCACCGCCGCCACGTCGTCCGCGTAATGATCCATGTCATGGCCGTCCCAGACCTGGCTCGAACGCCCGTGACCCCGTCGATCATGGGCCACGACCCGGAAGCCCTGCGCCAGGAAGAACAACATCTGCGCATCCCAGTCGTCCGCGCTGAGCGGCCAGCCGTGGTGGAAGTGGATCACCGGGGCGTCTTTCGGGCCCCAGTCCTTGTAGAAGATTTCGACGCCGTCTTTCGTTGTGACAAATCCCATGTTCGCGACTCCTGGAAAATGTGAGAAGGCAGGTCTTGCGGTGATAACCGGAATCAACTGTAGGAGCAAAGTCGACACTTTGATCGAAGAATTCCCGAACGGTGCTGCATGACCGGTGGTCGCGGCGGCTGGTCGTCGGGGCAAAATGCGCTTAGCTGAAAGGGATAAGCCGAGGCGCGCACCGCCAACGATGGCCGTAGCAGCGCCCTTCAGAACACTGTGAGTCTGAGGAAGTCCCCGATGCTGACCTTGAATATCAATGGCAAGGATCAGGAGCTCGATGTCCCTGCGGACATGCCGTTGCTCTGGGTCCTGCGCGATGTCGCGCACCTGACCGGTACCAAATTCGGTTGCGGCATGGCCCAGTGCGGTGCCTGCACCGTGCACGTCGATGGCGCGCCGTTGCGCTCGTGTATCACGCCGGCCACGGCCGTCGCCCATGGCCAGAAGATCCTCACCATCGAAGGCCTGTCGAGCGACGGCTCGCACCCGGTGCAGCAGGCCTGGGCCGAACTGGACGTGGTGCAATGCGGTTACTGCCAGTCCGGGCAGATCATGTCCGCCGCCGCGTTGCTGGCGAAAATCCCCAAACCCACCGACAGCGATATCGATCAGGCGCTCTCCGGCAACATCTGCCGTTGCGGCACGTATCCAAGAATCCGCGCGGCGGTCAAACGCGCCGCCGACATCGGCTGAGCGAGGGGAGGTGAGTGATGAACAGTCCTGTATCCCGTCGCGGATTTCTCAAGGGCAGCGCCGTGCTGGGCGGTGGTCTGGTGGTGGCGTTCGTGGTGCCCGGCGGCAACCGCTTTGCCATGGCGGCCGAGAATGAAGGCAAGGTGTTTGCGCCGAACGCGTTCTTGCGGATTGCGGCGGACAACAGCGTCACTGTGCTGCTCGGCCATTCGGAAATGGGCCAGGGCATCTGGACCGGCCTGACCATGTTGATCGCCGAAGAGCTGGACGCCGACTGGTCGAAGATCCGCGTCGAGCATTCCCCGGCTTCGGCCGCCGATTACGGCATGCCGGCGTTTGGCGGGATGCAGATTACCGGCGGCTCCACTTCAACCTGGATGGAATTCGACCGCTACCGACTCGCCGGCGCCACGGCGCGGCAGATGCTGATCGAAGCGGCGGCCAAGCGTTTCAACGTGGCGCCGTCGACGATCCGCACTGAGTCCGGCGTAGTGATTGCCGGTGACAACCGCGCCACCTACGGCGAACTGGCGGACGCCGCCGGGCAACTGCCAGTGCCGGATCCGAAGTCGATTACCTTCAAGGAAGCCAAGGACTGGAAAGTCATCGGCAAACCCACCAAACGCCTCGACACCCCGGAAAAAATCACCGGCCGCGCCAAGTTCGGCATGGACGTGCAGTTCGACGGACTGATGACCGCGATGGTCGCGCGGGCGCCGGCGTTCGGCGCCACGGTGAAATCCTTCGAAGGCGCAGAAGCCCTGGCGATTCCCGGCGTGCACAAAGTGGTGCAGGTGCCGACCGGTGTGGCGGTGGTCGCCGAGCATTACTGGGCGGCGAAACTCGGTCGTGATGCGCTGAAGGTCGATTGGGACCTGGGGCCGAACGCTGATCTGAGCAGTGAAAAGCTGTTGGCGAGTTTTCGCAAACTGGCGGCCACCCCGGGCACCTCGGCGGCGCAGGCCGGCGATGCCAAGGGCAACTTCGGCAAGGCAGCGAAGAAAATCGATGTTGAATACAGCGTGCCGTACCTGGCCCACGCGCCGATGGAGCCGCTCAACTGCACGGTGAAGATCAGCACCGACAAGTGCGAGATCTGGACCGGCACCCAGTTCCAGACGCTGGATCAAATGGTCGCCGGCAAGATCACCGGGCTCAAACCGGAGCAGGTCGAGATTCACACCGAATTCCTCGGTGGTGGTTTCGGCCGGCGGGCCAACCCGACCTCGGATTTTGTCGCCGAAGCGGTGCAAGTGGCCAAGGCTGCGGCGATGCCGGTGAAAACCGTGTGGTCGCGCGAAGACGATATTCGCGGTGGTTACTACCGCTCGATGTTCCTGCATCAGGCGAAGATCGGCCTCGGCGCCGACGGCCTGCCGCTGGCCTGGCAGCATGTGCTGGTCGGGCAATCGATCATGGCCGGCACCATGCTCGAGAAAACCATGGTCAAGAACGGCGTCGACCAGACCTCGGTCGAAGGCGTTTCGGACAGCCCGTACATCAAGGGCCTGGCCCATCATCAGGTCGATCTGCATTCGCCAACCACCGGGATCAACGTGCTGTGGCTACGCTCGGTGGGCCATAGTCACACCGCGTTTGTCATGGAGTCGCTGATCGATGAAATGGCCACGGCGGCGGGCAAGGATCCGGTGGAATACCGACGAACGCTGCTCAAGGATCACGCCCGGCATCTCGGCGTGTTGAACCTGGCGGTGGAGAAGGCTAACTGGAAAGCCCCGCTGCCGGACGGCCATGCGCTGGGCGTGGCGGTGCACGAATCGTTCGGCAGTTACGTGGCGCAGGTGGCCGAGGTGTCCCAGGACAATCTGGCGATCCGCGTGCATCGCGTGGTGTGTGCGGTGGACTGCGGGATTGCGGTCAACCCGCAGAGCATCGCGGCGCAGATGGAGTCGTGCATCACCTTCGGCCTGGGCATGGCGCTGCACAGCAAACTGACCCTCAAGGACGGCCATGTCGTGCAGTCCAACTATCACGACTATCAGGTGTTGCGGCTCAATGAAATGCCGCTGGTCGAGGTGCACATCGTGCCCAGCAGCGACAAACCCGGCGGCATCGGCGAGGCCGGTGTGCCGCCCACGGCGCCGGCGGTGGCCAACGCGGTGTTCGCCCTGACCGGGCAACGCCTGCGGGAACTGCCGCTGCAACTGTCGGGGGTGTGAGATGAAACGACATCTGTTGTTGGGCACGGTGATTCTGCTTGGGCTGGGCGGTTACGCGTCGGATCTGTTCGCCGACGATCAGGAAGCCTTGAAAGCCTTCGGCACGGTGCAGAAAGTCTTCCAGAGCCCGCGTTGCCAGAACTGCCACATTCCCGGCGATTCGCCGTTGCAGTTCGACGCCGGCATCCCCCACGCGATGAACGTGGTGCGCGGCATGGACGGCAAGGGCGCGGCCGGTTTGCCCTGCGCCACCTGCCACGCCGAAAGCAATCCGCCGGCCAGTTATGGCCCCCATGCGCCACCGGGGGCGCCGCACTGGAGCCTGCCGCCGGCCGCCCACAAAATGGCCTGGATTGGTCTGCCGCCGGATCGCTTGTGCGCGATGATCAAGGACCGCGCCAGCAACGGTGATCGGGATTTCGCCGCGCTGATCAAACACGTCAGCGAAGACAAACTGGTGCTCTGGGGCTGGAATCCCGGAGCAGGGCGTGCGCCGGTGCCGGTGCCGCACGAAATCTTCGTGACCCAGTTCAAACTGTGGGCCGATGCAGGCGGGCCGTGTCCGGTGGCCGGCGGATGAGAGGTTGAGTCATCGCTGATTCGGGCTACGCTCAAAGGCATCGACGACAAAGGAGTGTGTGATGCTGGTACCCGGCAAACCCGCCAATGAAGCTGTCCGTATTCAAGCGTTGCAGGATCTGAAGCTGCTCGACACCGCACCGGAGGAGCGCTTCGACCGGCTGACGCGACTGGCCAAGCGTCTGTTCAACGTGCCGATCGCACTGGTCACACTGGTGGATAAGGAGCGGCAATGGTTCAAGTCCTGCGTGGGTCTGGACACGACCGAAACGCCACGCTCTGTTTCATTCTGTGGCCATGCGATTCTCAGGGACGAGCTCATGCTGGTACCTGACGCCCGAGAGGACGAGCGTTTCCACGACAACCCTTTGGTTACCGGGGAGCCGAACATCCGGTTCTACGCCGGTTATCCGCTGACCGTACCCAGCGGCAACAAGATGGGCACCTTGTGCCTGATCGACACCAAACCCCGCGATCTCGACGACGAGGAGCGCGCCCTGCTGCGCGATCTGGCCGGCATGGCCGAGCAGGAACTGATGGCCGTGCAGATGGCGAGCATGGACGAGCTGACGCTGCTGTCCAATCGTCGCGGCTTCAAGATGCTGGCCCAGCATGCGCTGGACGCCTGCGCACGGCTGGAAAAACCGGCGACGCTGCTGTTTTTTGACCTCAATGATTTCAAGCAGATCAACGATCTTTATGGGCACGCCGAGGGCGACAGCGCGCTCAAGACCTTCGCCGATGTGCTGCGCATCGCCTTTCGCGAAAGCGATGTGGTGGGACGGCTGGGCGGTGATGAGTTCGTGGCGTTGCTGACCGGCTCAAGCCACGTCGAAACCACGGCGATCATGGCGCGACTCAAGGAAATCCTCGAAGAACGCAATGCCACGTTGCACCGGGGTTACGCGATTCGCTTCAGCGTCGGCCAGATCGAATACAACCCGCAGCGCCATGACTCCGTGGATAAGCTGCTGGCGGATGCGGATGCAGCGATGTATGAGCACAAGCAGGCGTTGAAGCGTTGTTAGTGCGAACCCATCGCCAGCAGGCTGGCTCCCACAGAAAAAGACGATGTTAACGAAATCGCAGGCATGAAAAAGCCCGCCTGAATAGGCGGGCTTTTTATCGGCAGCGCGAAGATTACTCTTCGATGTTGCCCATGGCGGTGGTGTTGAAGCCGCCGTCCACGTACATGATTTCACCGCTGATGCCCGACGCCAGGTCGGAGCACAGGAAGGCGCCGGCGTTGCCGACTTCTTCGATGGTGACGTTGCGGCGCAGCGGGGTTTGCGCTTCGTTGGCGGCCAGCATCTTGCGGAAGTTCTTGATGCCGGAAGCTGCCAGGGTGCGGATCGGGCCAGCCGATACGCAGTTGACGCGAGTACCGTCCGGGCCCAGGGAGCCGGCCAGGTAACGCACGCCGGCTTCCAGCGAAGCCTTGGCCATGCCCATCACGTTGTAATTCGGCATGGTGCGCTCGGCGCCCAGGTACGACAGGGTCAGCAGGCTGCCGTTGCGGCCTTTCATCATTTCACGGCCAGCTTTGGCCAGGGCCACGAAGCTGTAGGCGCTGATGTCGTGAGCGATGCGGAAGCCTTCACGGGTGGTGGCTTCGGTGAAGTCGCCGTCCAGTTGGTCGCCCGGGGCGAAGCCGACGGAGTGCACGATGCAGTCCAGGCCGTCCCACTTCTTGCTCAGTTCTTCGAAGACCTTGGCGATTTCTTCATCGCTGGCCACGTCGCACGGGAAGCACAGCTCAGGGCTCGAACCCCAGCCCTGTGCGAACTCTTCGACGCGACCTTTCAGTTTGTCGTTCTGATAAGTGAAGGCAAGCTCAGCGCCCTCGCGATGCATGGCGGCAGCGATGCCGGATGCGATGGACAGCTTGCTGGCGACACCGACGATCAGTACGCGCTTACCGGCGAGAAAACCCATGTGTTGCTCCTCTTTCAGGTTATTGCGCAGTGGCTGGTGCCAGGAAAGCGGCCTCCAGCAACTGCTGTGTATACGGATGTTGGGGGGCGGCAAAGATACTTTGCGCGTCTCCCTGTTCGACCACTTGGCCATGCTTGACCACCATCAGCTGGTGGCTCAGCGCTTTGACGACAGCCAGGTCATGGCTGATGAACAAATACGTCAGGTTGTACTTGGCTTGCAGTGAACGCAACAGCTCCACCACTTGCCGCTGCACCGTCCGGTCGAGGGCCGAAGTCGGCTCGTCCAGCAGGATCAGCGCCGGTTTGAGCACCAGGGCCCGGGCGATGGCAATTCGCTGCCGTTGCCCACCGGAAAATTCGTGGGGGTAGCGGTGCCGGGTTTCCGGATCCAGACCTACCTCCTTCAATGCCGCAATAATTGCCGCTTCCTGCTCGGCGGCGGTGCCCATCCTGTGGATCCGCAGACCTTCGCCAACGATGTCATTCACGCACATTCGCGGGCTCAGGCTGCCAAACGGATCCTGAAACACCACCTGCATCTCCCGGCGCAACGGCCGGACTTCGCTTTGCGTCAGGCAGTCTAGCTGCTTGCCTTCAAAACGGATCGCACCTTTGCTGCCGATCAACCGCAGGATCGCCAGTCCGAGGGTGGATTTGCCGGAACCGCTTTCCCCCACAATCCCCAGGGTCTGACCCTGAGGCAGGCTGAAATTGATGCCGTCCACTGCCTTGACGTGATCCACCGTGCGCTTGAGCAGGCCTTTCTTGATCGGGAACCAGACTTTCAGATCCTCGACTTCAAGCAGCGGCGCCCCGATTTTATTGCTCGCCGGGCCTCCGCTGGGCTCCGCGCCAAGCAGTTCCCGAGTGTACGGATGCTGCGGCGAACGGAACAGCTCTTCGCACGATGCCTGTTCGACGATGCAACCGCGCTGCATGACACATACACGATGCGCAATTCTTCGCACGAGGTTCAAATCGTGACTGATCAGTAACAGCGCCATGCCTAATCGGGCCTGCAATTCCTTGAGCAGGTCGAGGATTTTCAGCTGAACGGTCACGTCCAGCGCAGTGGTCGGTTCGTCGGCGATCAGCAGTTCCGGCTCGTTGGCCAAGGCCATGGCGATCATCACCCGCTGACGCTGGCCGCCGGACAATTCGTGGGGCAGGGCCTTGAGGCGCTTGTGCGGCTCGGGGATGCCGACCATCTCCAGCAACTCCAGCGTACGCTTGGTCGCGACTTTGCCGGTCAGGCCCTTGTGGATGCCCAGCACCTCGTTGATCTGCTTCTCGATCGAGTGCAGCGGGTTGAGCGAGGTCATCGGCTCCTGAAAGATCATTGCGATCCGGTTGCCGCGAATGTGACGGATGGTCTTTTCGCCCAGTTCCAGCAGGTTCTGCCCGGAGTAATTGATGCTGCCGGCCGGATGCCGCGCCAGCGGGTAGGGCAGCAAGCGCAGGATCGAGTGCGCGGTCACCGATTTGCCCGAGCCGGATTCGCCGACCAACGCGAGGGTTTCACCGCGCTTGATGTCGAAACTCACGCCTTCCACGACCCGGTGCACACGCTCGCCGAAACCGAATTCGACGGCGAGGTCGCGCACTTCGATCAGATTGTCCTGATTCATTTCACTTCCTCGGGTCGAAGGCATCGCGAGCGGACTCGCCGATGAACACCAGCAGACTCAACATCAGCGCCAGCACCGCAAACGCACTCATGCCCAGCCACGGCGCTTGCAGGTTGGATTTGCCCTGGGCCACCAGTTCACCCAGCGACGGACTGCCGGCCGGCAAGCCGAAACCGAGGAAGTCCAGCGCGGTGAGGGTGCCGATGGCGCCGGTCAGGATGAATGGCATGAAGGTCATGGTCGAAACCATGGCGTTGGGCAGGATGTGGCGGAACATGATCGCGCCATTCTGCATGCCCAGCGCCCGGGCTGCGCGCACGTATTCGAGGTTGCGCCCGCGCAGGAACTCGGCGCGCACCACGTCCACCAGGCTCATCCACGAGAACAACAGCATGATGCCCAGCAGCCACCAGAAGTTCGGCTGGACGAAACTGGCGAGGATGATCAGCAGGTACAGCACCGGCAAGCCCGACCAGATCTCCAGGAAACGCTGGCCGGCCAGATCGACCCAGCCACCATAGAAGCCCTGCAAGGCGCCGGCGATCACGCCGATGATCGAGCTGAGCACGGTCAGCGTCAGGGCAAACAGCACCGACACCCGGAAGCCGTAGATGACCCGCGCCAGCACATCGCGGCCCTGATCGTCGGTGCCCAACAGGTTGACCGCCGACGGCGGGGCGGGAGCCGGGACTTTCAGGTCGTAGTTGATGCTCTGGTAGCTGAACGGAATCGGCGCCCACAGTACCCATGCGTCCTTGGCCTTGAGCAGTTCGCGGATGTACGGGCTCTTGTAATTGGCTTCCAGCGGGAATTCGCCGCCGAAGGTGGTTTCCGGGTAGCGCTTGATCGCCGGGAAATACCAGTTGTTGTCGTAATGCACCACCAGCGGCTTGTCGTTGGCGATCAGCTCGGCACCGAGGCTCAGGCCGAACAGGATCAAAAACAGCCACAACGACCACCAGCCACGCTTGTTGGCCTTGAACAGTTCGAAGCGCCGGCGGTTGAGAGGGGACAGGTTCATCTCAATGCTCCCGGCTGGCAAAGTCGATGCGCGGATCGACCAGGGTGTAGGTGAGGTCGCCGATCAGTTTCACCACCAGCCCCAGCAGGGTGAAGATGAACAGGGTGCCGAACACCACCGGGTAATCGCGGTTGATCGCCGCTTCGAAACTCATCAGGCCGAGGCCGTCGAGGGAGAAGATCACTTCCACCAGCAACGATCCGGTGAAGAAGATGCCGATAAACGCCGACGGGAAACCGGCGATCACCAGCAGCATCGCATTGCGGAACACATGGCCGTAGAGCACGCGGTGGCGGGTCAGGCCCTTGGCCTTGGCGGTGACCACGTACTGCTTGTTGATTTCGTCGAGGAAGCTGTTTTTGGTCAGCAGGGTCATGGTCGCGAAGTTGCCGATTACCAGCGCCGTCACCGGCAGCGCCAGGTGCCAGAAGTAATCGAGGATCTTGCCGCCCAGGCTCAGCTCATCGAAGTTGTTCGAGGTCAGTCCGCGTAAAGGAAACCAGTCCAGGTAACTGCCGCCGGCAAACACCACGATCAGCAAAATCGCAAACAGGAATGCCGGGATCGCATAACCGACGATGATCGCCGAACTGGTCCAGACGTCGAAATGGCTGCCGTGCCGCGTGGCCTTGGCGATCCCCAGCGGGATCGACACCAGGTACATGATCAGCGTGCTCCACAGCCCCAGGGAGATCGACACCGGCATCTTCTCCTTGATCAGGTCGATGACCTTGGCGTCGCGGAAGAAGCTGTCGCCGAAATCCAGCCGGGCGTAGTTCTTGACCATGATCCACAGGCGTTCCGGGGCCGACTTGTCGAACCCGTACATCTTCTCGATTTCCTTGATCAGCGCCGGGTCAAGGCCCTGCGCGCCGCGATAGGAGGAGCCGGCCACCGACACCTCGGCACCGCCGCCGGCGATGCGGCTGGTGGCGCCTTCGAAGCCTTCGAGCTTGGCGATCATCTGTTCCACCGGCCCGCCGGGCGCGGCCTGGATGATCACGAAGTTGATCAGCAGAATGCCGAACAGGGTCGGGATGATCAGCAGCAGTCGCCGAAAAATGTACGCCAGCATCTGATTACTCCGTGCCCGCAGGGTCGGCTTGCAGTTGGGTTTCGACTTCTACCGCAGGTTTCGCATCGGGTTTGACCCACCAGGTGTTAATGCCGATGTCGTACTTGGGGGAGACTTTAGGGTGGCCGATGTGGTTCCAGTACGCCACGCGCCAGGTCTTGATGTGCCAGTTGGGGATCACGTAGTAGCCCCATTGCAGCACACGGTCCAGAGCACGGGCGTGGGCCACCAGGCTCTTGCGCGAATCAGCGTTGATCAGGCTTTCCACCAGGTGATCGACCACCGGGTCCTTGAGGCCCATCGAATTGCGGCTGCTGGGTTTGTCTGCCGCGGCGCTCATCCAGAATTCGCGCTGCTCGTTGCCCGGCGAGTTGGACTGCGGGAAGCTGCCGACCATCATGTCGAAATCCCGCGAACGCACTCGATTGACGTATTGCGATACGTCCACGCGGCGGATCACCAGATCGATGCCGAGGTCGCTGAGGTTGCGCTTGAACGGCAACAGCACGCGCTCGAATTCGGTTTGCGCCAGCAGGAATTCGATGACCACCGGTTTGCCGGTGGCGTCGACCATTTTGTCGTCGACAATTTTCCAGCCGGCCTCTTGCAGCAACTGATACGCCTCACGCTGTTGTGCGCGGATCATGCCACTGGCGTCGGTTTTCGGATTCTCGAAGGCTTCGCTGAACACCTGCGCCGGCAGCTGGCTGCGGAATGGATCGAGGATTGCTACCTGCTCTGCATCAGGCAGGCCGGTGGCGGCCATTTCCGAGTTTTCGAAGTAACTGCGGGTGCGCGCATAAGCGCCGTTGAACAATTGCTTGTTGGTCCATTCGAAGTCGAACAGCAGGCCGAGGGCCTGGCGTACCCGCACGTCCTGAAACACCGGCCGGCGCAAGTTGAAGACGAAGCCCTGCATGCCGGTCGGGTTGCTGTTGGCAATCTGTTCCTTGATCAGTCGCCCCTCGGTCACTGCCGGCACGTTGTAGGCGTTGGCCCAGTTTTTCGCGGCCATTTCCAGCCAGTAATCGAATTGCCCGGCTTTCAACGCTTCCAGCGCGACGGTGTTGTCGCGGTAATAGTCGGTGGTCATCACGTCGAAGTTGTAGAAGCCGCGATTGACCGGCAGGTCCTTGCCCCAGTAGTCCTTGACCCGCTCATAACGCACCGAGCGTCCGGCCTTCACTTGGGTGACCTTGTACGGGCCGCTGCCCAAGGGGATTTCCAGGTTGCCCTTGTTGAAATCACGCTCGGCCCACCAGTGCTTCGGCAGCACCGGCAACTGACCGAGGATCAGCGGCAACTCGCGGTTGTTGGTGTGCTTGAACTTGAACAGCACCTTGAGCGGGTCTTCGGCGATCACTTCTTCAACGTCGGCATAGTAGCCGCGATACATCGGCGCGCCTTCTTTGGTCAGGGTCTGGAAGCTGAATACCACGTCGTCGGCACGTACCGGGTGACCGTCGTGGAATTTCGCTTCGGGCCGCAGATAGAAGCGTACCCAGCTGTTGTCGGGGGCCTTTTCGATCTGGCTGGCGATCAGACCGTATTCGGTGAACGGCTCGTCCAGCCCCTGTTTGGCCAGGGTGTCGTAGATCAGGCCGATATCGTCCGCCGGCACACCTTTGCTGATGAACGGGTTGAGGCTGTCGAAACCGCCGAAGCCGGCCTGGCGGAAGATCCCGCCCTTGGGCGCGTCGGGGTTCACGTAATCGAAGTGCTTGAAGTCGGCGGGGTATTTCGGCGGCTCGTTGTACAGGGTCACGGCGTGTTGCGGGGCGGCACAGGCCAGCCCGGCGAACAGCAGACCGCTGGCCTGCACAAGCAGGGCGCGGATAGGCTTCATCGATCTTTCTCCGAAGATTTCAGCCACCACGCGCTCAGGCCCAGGGTGTAGGGCGGCGTAGTGACGAAGGCGAACCGGTTGCGGTACGCCAGACGGTGATAATTGAGGTACCAGTTGGGAATGCTGTAGTGCTGCCAGAGCAGCACGCGGTCGAGCGCCTTGCCGGCGGCGACCTGTTCATCGCGGGTGCGGGCGGCGAGCAGTTGCTCGAGCAGATGATCGACCACCGGGTTGGCGATGCCCGCGTAATTCTTGCTGCCCTTGACCCCGACCTGGCTGGAGTGGAAGTACTGCCATTGTTCCAGCCCCGGGCTGAGAGTCTGGTTGAGGGTCATCAGGATCATGTCGAAATCGAACTGGTCCAGACGCTGTTTGTACTGGGCGCGATCCACCGTGCGCAGGCGCGCGTCGACGCCGATGCTGTTGAGGTTCTCGATGTACGGCTGAAGGATTCGTTCAAGGTTCGGATTGACCAGCAGCAGCTCGAACCGCAGCGGCTGGCCGGCGGCGTTCTGCAGGCGCTGGCCGTTGAGCTTCCAGCCGGCCTCGGCCAGCAGCGCCAGGGCTTTGCGCATGGTTTCCCGGGGAATGCCGCGCCCGTCTGTCTGCGGCAGCGTGAACGGCTCGGTGAACAGGCGCGCCGGCAGTTGATCCTTGTACGGCTTGAGCATCAGCCATTCATGGCCGACCGGCAGGCCGACGGCGCTGAACTCGCTGTTGGGGTAGTAGCTGGTGGTGCGCTTGTAGGCGTCGCTGAACAGCGCGCGATTGGTCCATTCGAAGTCGAACATCAGGCCCAGCGCTTCGCGCACTTTGATATCGGCAAAGGCCGGGCGCCGGGTGTTCATGAACAGGCCCTGGCTCTGGGTCGGGATCTGGTGCGGGATCTGCGCCTTGATCACGTCGCCGCGACGGATCGCCGGGAAGTTGTAGCCGTTGGCCCAGTTCTTGGCCTGATGCTCGATATAGATGTCGAACTCGCCGGCCTTGAACGCTTCGAAGGCCACATCGCTGTCGCGGTAGAACTCGACTTCCATGCGGTCGACGTTGTACTTGCCGCGATTGACCGGCAGGTCCTTGCCCCAGTAGTCCTTGACCCGCTCGAAAATCAACTGCCGCCCCGGCGTGACCGAGGTAATGCGATACGGCCCGCTGCCCAGCGGCGGCTCGAAGGTGGTGGCCTTGAAGTCGCGGCCCTTCCAGTAATGCTGGGGCAGCACCGGCAATTCGCCCAGACGCAGGATCAGCAACGGATTGCCGCTGCGCTTGAGCACAAACCGGATGCGCTGCGGATTGAGGATATCGACCCGCAGCACTTCCTGAAGGGCGGTGCGATACAGCGGGTGACCTTCCTTGAGCAGCAGGCGATAGGAAAACGCCACGTCGTACGCGGTGATCGGTGTGCCGTCGTGGAAATGCGCTTGCGGGCGCAGATTGAACACCACCCAACTGCGATCTTCGCTGTACTCCACCGATTGGGCGATCAAGCCGTAACTGGATGCTGGTTCGTCCCCGGACGGCGCGTATTGCCCGGTGCCGACCATCAGTGGCTCGTTGAGCTCGTTGATGCCGTACTGCAGGAAATTGGGGGTGGTAACCGGGCTGGTGCCCTTGAAGGTGTAGGGGTTGAGCGTATCGAAGGTGCCAAACGCCATCACCCGCAAGGTGCCGCCCTTGGGCGCTTGCGGGTTGACCCAGTCGAAGTGGGTAAATCTGGCCGGGTACTTGAGCGTGCCGAACTGCGCATAACCGTGGCTTTCGGTGATCGTCGCGCTGACGGGGGAGCTCAAGGCCAGGCTGATCAGGAGCAGGAGGAGGGGACGCTTCAAGTCAGATCCGATCCAGGCGGCTTGGGCTTTGTGGGCCGTACAGTAACAGCTTGTATGGACAGGAAAAAGACAGGGGCTTAATGCGCGGTTAATTGTGGGAGCTGTCTGCGCCGATCTACGGAAATATCAAAAAATGACAGGCGAAAAAAAGCCCCTGAAATTCAGGGGCTCTTGGTCAGTGCGGCTGGTAGACCGTGAGCATCTGCCCAGGCTTGAGCGCCTTGCCGGCGCCCGGATTCCAGCGCTTGAGGTGTTGCATCTCGACGTTGAAGCGTTTGGCCACCACGTACAGCGTGTCGCCACGTTTGACCTTGTACTGGGTCTGCTGTTTGGTGTCGTCCTTGTCTTTGGCCTTGCTGCTGGTCTTGCTGTTGGCCGCGATGACCGTATTGATGCGCCCGCCACTGTTACGCGTCGGGGTGCGTTTGGTGGTGTCCTGCATGACCAGGGTCTGGCCGACCTTGAGGTTCTTGCCGGTCAGCTTGTTCCAGCGTTGCAGGTCCTTGACCTCGACCTTGTTGGCCTTGGCGATGGAGCCGAGGTTGTCGCCGCGCTTGACCCGATAGGCGCGCTTGGCCTGGGCGATCTCGCTTGGATCGGCGCCTTCGAACACCGGTTTCAGCGAACGCGGGCTGATCAGCTCTTCAGGACGCATGGTCTGCAGGCTGGCGGTCAGCAGTTGCGCCTTCGAGGTCGGCACCAGCAGGTGCTGCGGGCCGTCGATGGTGGTGCGCTGCTTGAACGCCGGATTGAGCTGGAACAACTCGTCTTCGTCGATGTTGGCCACCGCTGCGACCTTGGACAGGTCCATGCGCTGGTTGATTTCGACGACCTGGAAATACGGTTCGTTGGCGATCGGGTTGAGGTTCACGCCATAGGCTTCGGGCGTCAGCACCACTTGCGAGAGCGCCAGCAGTTTCGGCACGTAAGCCTGGGTTTCCGCCGGCAGTGGCAGGTTCCAGTAGTCGGTCGGCAGACCGAGCTTTTCGTTGCGCTCGATGGCGCGGCTGACCGTGCCTTCACCGGCGTTGTACGCGGCCAGTGCCAGCAGCCAGTCACCGTTGAACATGTCGTGCAGGCGGGTCAGGTAGTCCATCGCTGCCGTGGTCGAGGCAGTGATGTCGCGACGGCCATCGTAGAAGCGGGTCTGACGCAGGTTGAAGTAGCGCCCGGTTGAAGGGATGAACTGCCAGAGGCCCACCGCGTCGGCCCGGGAATAGGCCATCGGGTTGTAGGCGCTTTCGATGACCGGCAGCAGTGCCAGTTCCAGCGGCATGTTGCGTTCTTCGAGGCGCTCGACGATGTAATGAATGTAGAGGCTGCCGCGTTCGCCGGCGTTCTCGAGAAAGGAAGGGTTACTGGCGAACCACAGGCGCTGTTGCTCGATGCGCGGGTTCACGCCCAGACCTTCCTGCAGCTGGAAACCACTGCGCATGCGCTCCCAGATGTCCTGAGGTACCTGCGGGCTGGGCTTTTCCGACAACCAGATGGGCTTCTGCTTGGCTCGCGCAGCAATGTTCGGCGTATGCGTCGCTTCAGTCTGCGGAGCATGGCTGGAACAGCCCGCCAGCGTGGCGGACACAGCCACCGCGATGGCTTGCGCCAGGCGGGTCAATGCATCTGAATTGACGGACTTACGTATGGATGACGACATTGGCTGGAAGTAAGTTCCGGGCAAAAATGTCGGGCGATTCTAGAAAGCGCACCCCCTGCGGTCAACCATTCAGAATTTTTGTACCAGGCGGCGAGCCACTCAGAACGTATCTTTCCATGCCCGCAGAGCCGCAAAAACCTCACTCGGCGCCCGGTTTTGAGGGCCGTTCCGTTCGTCCACTTTTTGTGTAACTAATATTTCACCGGTGCGCAAAAACGGGTTTGTGAGTTTTTCCAGCGCAAGGGTCGAGGGCAGGGTCATGACACCGTTCTCACGTTGCCGGGTGACTTTTTCCAGACGGGCGGCGATGTCCCGGTTGTCCGGCTCCACGGCAGCAGCGAATTTCAGGTTGCTCAGGGTGTACTCGTGGGTGCAGTAGACCAGCGTGTCTTCCGGCAGCGCCGCCAGACGGCTCAACGACTGGTGCATTTGTTGCGGCGTGCCTTCGAACAGACGGCCGCAGCCGGCAGCGAACAGGGTGTCACCGCAAAACAGCAGGCCGTGATGGTAGTAGGCGATGTGTCCGAGGGTGTGGCCAGGAACGGCATAGACATCGAAGTCCCAGCCGAGCACGCGCACCGTGTCGTTGTCCTTGAGAGCCACGTCCCGCCCCGGAATGCTTTCGCTGGCCGGTCCGTAGACCGTGGCGCCGGTGGCCTTCTTCAGCGTCTCGACGCCGCCGACATGGTCGTGGTGATGGTGAGTGATGAGGATGTCGCCGAGCACCCAGCCCGGATGCGCGTCGAGCCACGCCTGCACCGGGGCGGCATCGCCTGGGTCGACCACTGCACAACGCTGGGTGGCATGATCCTGTAACAACCAGATGTAGTTGTCGGTGAAGGCGGGCAGGGCACTGATCTGTATCATCGTCGAATTCGCCAAGCGGGTAACATTGGCGCATCTTAGAGGTTCCTGGCGTGTTGGAGAATGCAATGATCGATAAAGCGTTCGCTCAGGCCGATCCTGACTGGCTCGCGCTGATCGGTGCAGCCCGTGAATGGCTGTCCGGCCCCCTCGGGCAATTTCTGCTGGACGAAGAACGGCGCATGCTCGAAGACGAGCTGGGCCGGTTCTTCGGCGGCTATCTGGTGCACTACGGCCCGTCCGCCGAAACACCGCCGTCGGCGCCGCAGGTGCAGCGCAACGTGCGGCTCGGTGCGCCGTTGCCGGGCGTGGAAATCGTCTGCGAAGAACAAGCCTGGCCGTTGAGCGAGCACGCCGCCGATGTGGTGGTGTTGCAGCACGGCCTGGATTTCTGCCTGTCGCCCCACGGCTTGCTGCGCGAAGCGGCCAGCAGCGTGCGCCCTGGCGGGCATCTGCTGATCGTCGGAATCAACCCCTGGAGCACCTGGGGGCTGCGCCATGTGTTCGCCCATGATGCGTTGCGTCAGGCGCGCTGCATCTCGCCGTCACGGGTGGCAGACTGGCTGAACCTGCTGGGCTTTGCGCTGGAGAAACGCCGCTTCGGGTGCTATCGTCCGCCGCTCGCTTCACCCAAGTGGCAGGCCCGTCTGGCCGGTTGGGAGCGCAAGGCCGGTGACTGGCAATTGTCCGGCGGCGGTTTCTATTTACTGGTCGCACGCAAGATTGTGGTCGGCCTGCGTCCGGTGCGTCAGGAACGCCGCGAGCCGATGGGCAAGCTGATTCCGCTGCCGATGGCCAAGGTCAACCGCCGACGCATCGAACCGTAAACCTTCTTTTATTCATGGCCGGGTATATCCCGGCCTTGGCCATCGTCGATCCGTGATCGGCGAGGCCACGCATTTTTTCTGGATAGACTGGCATGAGCGAAAGCGTCGATAGCGTAGAACTGTTCACTGACGGCGCCTGTAAAGGCAACCCCGGCCCCGGCGGCTGGGGCGCCTTGCTGGTGTGCAAGGGTGTTGAAAAGGAACTGTGGGGCGGCGAAGCCAACACCACCAACAACCGCATGGAGCTGCTCGGCGCGATTCGCGGCCTGGAAGCCCTCAAGCGTCCGTGCGAAGTGCTGCTGGTGACTGACTCGCAATACGTGATGAAAGGCATCAACGAGTGGATGGCCAACTGGAAGAAACGCGGCTGGAAAACCGCTGCCAAGGAGCCGGTCAAAAACGCCGATCTGTGGAAAGCGCTCGACGAGCAGGTCAACCGCCACAAAGTCACCTGGAAATGGGTCCGCGGCCACATCGGCCACCACGGCAACGAACGCGCCGACCAGTTGGCCAACCGTGGGGTGGATGAAGTTCGCGGTTACAAGCAGAGCTGAATCCTTCTCGCTGAAACACTCCCGGCGAGCGTGTTAACATCGCCGCTTTTGCACGATTGACCCCGTTGAGAGCTGAACACTGATGGCCACCAGATCCGTTGTACTCGATACCGAAACCACCGGCATGCCGGTGACCGACGGCCACCGGATTATCGAAATCGGTTGTGTCGAGCTGATCGGTCGACGTCTGACGGGCCGGCACTTTCACGTTTATCTGCAACCGGATCGCGAGAGTGACGAAGGCGCGATTGCCGTTCACGGCATCACCAACGAGTTCCTGGTCGGCAAGCCGCGCTTCGCCGAAGTGGCCGACGAGTTCTTCGAGTTCATCAACGGCGCGCAGCTGATCATCCATAACGCGGCGTTCGACGTTGGCTTCATCAACAACGAATTCGCCCTGATGGGCCAGCACGATCGCGCGGACATCACGCAGCACTGCACGATCCTCGACACCCTGATGATGGCCCGGGAACGTCACCCGGGTCAGCGCAACAGCCTCGATGCCCTGTGTAAACGCTACGGCGTCGACAACTCCGGTCGTGAGCTGCACGGCGCCTTGCTCGACTCGGAGATTCTCGCCGACGTCTACCTGACCATGACCGGTGGCCAGACCAGCCTGTCGCTGGCCGGCAACGCTTCCGACGGCAATGGCACGGGCGAGGGCGCGGACAACTCCGCCACCGAAATCCGCCGTCTGCCGGCAGATCGTCAGCCGGGGCGAATCATTCGCGCCACTGAAGCCGAGCTGGCCGAGCACCAGGTGCGCCTGGAAATCATCGCCAAGTCAGCTGGCGCCCCCGCGCTGTGGACTCAGTTGCTGGAAGCCGAAGCTCAGGCGTAAGGCAAAAAAGGATCGCCCGAACATCCAGGCCGTGTTCAGGCGATCCTTTGTTTTTGGCAGTACTGACAACTGGCCACCCTCGCCACATCGGCTCCGACCCTCTAACCTGAGGACATTGGCAGATCACTCTCCGCCGCCTCAGGACACTGAGCCTCATGTACAAAGATTTGAAGTTCCCGGTGTTGATCGTCCACCGCGACATCAAGGCCGACACGGTTGCCGGTGACCGCATCCGCGGCATTGCCCGAGAGCTGGAGCTGGAAGGTTTCAGTATCGTTTCGGCCACCGACTACACCGAAGGCCGGCTCGTGGCGTCGACCCACCATGGTCTGGCGTGCATGCTGATCGCCGCCGAAGACGCCAGCACCAACTCCCATCTGTTGCAGAACATGGCCGAACTGATCGGTCTGGCCCGGGTGCGGGCGCCGGATCTGCCGATCTTTGCCCTCGGCGAGCAAGTCACCCTGGAAAACGCCCCGGCCGATGCGATGGCCGAACTCAACCAGTTACGCGGCATTCTCTACCTGTTCGAAGACACCGTGCCGTTTCTCGCCCGACAAGTGGCGCGGGCAGCGCGCAAATACCTGGACGGCCTGTTGCCGCCATTCTTCAAGGCGCTGGTCCAGCACACCGCCGATTCCAACTATTCCTGGCACACCCCCGGTCACGGCGGCGGGGTGGCCTATCACAAGAGTCCGGTGGGGCAGGCGTTTCATCAGTTCTTCGGGGAAAACACCCTGCGCTCCGATTTATCGGTCTCGGTGCCGGAGCTGGGTTCCTTGCTCGATCACACCGGGCCGCTGGCCGAGGCGGAAGCGCGGGCCGCGCGCAATTTCGGCGCGGATCACACCTTTTTCGTGATCAATGGCACCTCGACCGCCAACAAGATCGTCTGGCACTCGATGGTCGGGCGCGATGATCTGGTGCTGGTGGATCGCAACTGCCACAAGTCGGTGCTGCACGCGATCATCATGACCGGCGCGATTCCGCTGTACCTGTGCCCGGAGCGCAACGAGCTGGGGATCATCGGGCCGATCCCGCTCAGTGAATTCAGCCGCGAATCGATCCAGGCCAAGATCGACGCCAGCCCTTTGACCGAGGGCCGCGAGCCGAAAGTCAAACTGGCGGTGATCACCAACTCCACCTACGACGGCCTCTGCTACAACGCCGAACTGATCAAGCAGAGTCTGGGCAACAGCGTCGAAGTCCTGCATTTCGACGAAGCCTGGTACGCCTATGCGGCGTTTCACGAATTCTTTGCCGGCCGTTACGGCATGGCCACCTCGCGCAGCGAGGACAGTCCGCTGGTGTTCACCACCCATTCAACCCACAAACTGCTGGCGGCGTTCAGCCAGGCGTCGATGATTCATGTGCAGGACGGCGGCGCGCGGCAACTGGATCGCGACCGGTTCAACGAAGCGTTCATGATGCACATCTCGACGTCGCCGCAGTACAGCATCATTGCTTCGCTGGACGTCGCCTCGGCGATGATGGAAGGCCCGGCCGGACGCTCACTGTTGCAGGAGACCTTCGACGAAGCCCTGAGCTTTCGCCGGGCCCTGGCCAATCTGCGTCAGCACATCGCCGCCGACGATTGGTGGTTCTCGATCTGGCAGCCACCGGGCGTCGAAGGCATCGATCGTGTGCAGACCGAGGACTGGCTGCTGCAACCGGATGCGGACTGGCACGGTTTCGGCGAGGTCAGCGACGACTACGTACTGCTCGACCCGATCAAGGTCACTTTGGTCATGCCGGGCCTGACTGCTGGCGGCGCTTTGAGCGACAAGGGCATTCCGGCGGCCGTGGTCAGCCGTTTCCTCTGGGAGCGCGGGCTGGTGGTGGAGAAAACCGGTCTGTATTCATTTCTGGTGCTGTTCTCCATGGGCATCACCAAGGGCAAGTGGAGCACGCTGCTGACCGAACTGCTGGAGTTCAAACGCAGCTACGACGCCAACGTCAGCCTCGACACCTGCCTGAAGTGTGTCGCCCAGGAAGATCCTGTGCGCTATCGCGGCATGGGCCTGCGCGATCTGTGCGATCAGCTCCACGCCTGCTACCGCAGCAACGCCACCGCCAGACACCTCAAGCGCATGTACACGGTGCTGCCGGAAATCGCCATGAAACCGGCCCACGCCTACGACCAACTGGTGCGCGGCGAAGTCGAGGCGGTGCCGATCGATGAGCTGGAAGGCCGGGTGGCAGCGGTGATGCTGGTGCCGTACCCGCCGGGCATTCCGCTGATCATGCCTGGCGAACGCTTTACCGAATCCACGCGCTCGATCATCGAATACCTCAGGTTTGCCCGCACGTTCGACACAACGTTTCCGGGGTTCGTGGTCGATGTGCACGGTCTGCAACACGAAGATGAGGGCAATGGGCGGCACTACACCGTCGATTGCGTCAAGGAATGAGGGCTTTTCCGAGTATGCAACCGGTCATGAATCCGAAATACCCAGGGCTGTCGGTGCGGGTCGCCGACGACGGTTTTGCCGCGTATATCTGGGGCAGCGATTTCAGCTTCGAGGTGGCCGCCTACGGCACTGCTGAAATCGGCAAACCCGTGGCGCAATGGGCCATGACGCCCATCGTGCCGTATCGCAAGTGCTACGGCATCGATCCGGAGGAATTCAGCAGCTTTCGCGATGCCGCCGACAGTGCGATTTTCATGGCGTATCTGGAGGACGAGCCGGTCGGTCATCTGGTGATCAGTACCAACTGGAACGGCTTCGCCCACATCGATGAACTGGCGGTGCACGCTCCGGCGCGGCGCCATGGGGTGGCCAAGGCCTTGCTCGACGTGGCGCAGTTCTGGAGCCGCAAGAAAAAACTGCCGGGGATCATGCTGGAAACCCAGAACAACAACCTCGGCGCCTGCCGCCTGTATGAGCGTTGCGGCTATGTGATCGGCGGCATCGACCATCTGCGTTATCGCGGCATCGATCCGAACACCGCCGAAGTGGCGTTGTTTTGGTATCGATTGTTCGATAACCCGCTGGAGCATCCGATCAGTTCGCCAGCATCGCCTCGGCTTGTTCCGTGACGATCCCGATCAGCGTCTGAATCGCCGCTGACGGTGTGGCGTGTTTGAAGGTCAGGGCATAGAGGCTGATCGGCACCGCCGGCGACAGTGGGCAGACATCGAGACCGCCCGCCCGTGCACCGAGGGCGGTGAACGGATCGACGATCGCCAGGCCTTCGCCGGCCTCGACCATGCTGCGCATCATCTGGTGGGTTTGCACGCGGGTCTGGATGGTCGGCACCGGGCGCAGGGCCTGGAGCTTGTTTTCCAGGGCCGGACTCAGCGGGTCCTGGCCTTCGAGGCCGACCATCGCCTGGCCGGCCAGATCCTGCAGAGAAATGTATTTCTGCTTCGGTTGCAGCCAGCCGTGGGGCGCAAGCAATTGCAGCTTGCCCTGGGCCAGTGGCTGGCAATGAATGTCGGGGTGTTGCGGATCATGCAGACTCAGGCCCAGATCACTGTCGCGCAGCAGCAAGTGGCGGACGATGTCGCGGGTCGGTTCGCTGAGCAGGGTGCAGGGCACGTCGGGCAAGCGACGGCGCAGGGCCGCGAGGCTTTGCGGCAGCAGTTGCTGGGCCAGCGGCGGGGTGCCGATGATCCGCAGGGGCGGGGCGAGGTATTGCTTGAGGCTGCTGGCCAGCCGTTGCACCGGTTCCAGCGCTTCATAGATGTGGCCGATCTCGACTTGCAGCGCCCGGGCCTCCGGGGTTGGCTGAAGTCGTCCGCGTACGCTGGCGAACAGCATGAAACCGAGCTGACTCTCGGCTTCGCGCAAACGCTCTTCGACCTCGGGCGCCGATAGTTGCAGCCATTCGGCGGCGGTGCCCACGTGACCGGTCTGCAAAAGCGCCTGAATCACTTCGATATGACGTAAACGCATGCGTGAAGTCCATGTCCGGCCGTTGGGGTCAGTGGCTGAATCCTACCCCAACTCGGCGCGGATGACTTCTGCTCATAACGATCGGTTATGAAGCGACCGATGGCTCGGGTTCGCGGATCAGGGTGATGCCCGACTGAACCAGCAGAAACTCGTTGTCGTCGATCTTGTTGACGCGGTCGCCAATCGCCAGTTTGTAGGTGGTAACGGGCTCCGTGCCGGTGAAACCGTCTGCCGACGGGTTGGATTCCTGGAACTCATGCACGGAATAAACGCGGCCTTCCGCATCTCTTGCATGGAACTGACCGACGAGTACTGCTGCCATCTGCTTAGAACCTCTGGAGATAAAACGCTTGATTTGCGGCTTGGTAGACCTTCATCGAGCTTGGTAAGTTTTCCTACAGGAAAAAAATATTCCAGACGCGGGAAATAACCTTCGACGTCTGGTGGAATCGTCATCGGATCATCTATAACTACTGGCTCCTCCCACGGACAGTCGAGAGTCTCCCAATGAGCAATGTCTATAACGTCGCAGTAGTGGTCGGCAGCCTGCGCAAGGCGTCCATCAACCGCAAAGTCGCCCTGGCGCTGGCGGAACTGGCACCGGCCAATCTCAAACTGAACATTGTCGAAATTGGCGATCTGCCACTCTACAACGAAGACATCGACGGCGATTCACCGCCGGCAGCCTACAGCACTTTCCGTCAGAAAGTGGCTTCATCCGACGCTCTGCTGTTTGTCACTCCGGAGTACAACCGCTCGGTGCCGGCGCCTTTGAAGAACGCGATCGACGTCGGTTCGCGGCCGTATGGCAAGAGCGCCTGGAGCGGCAAGCCGGGGGCGGTAATCAGCGTTTCGCCGGGTGCCATCGGCGGTTTTGGCGCCAACCAGCATCTGCGCCAGTCCTTTGTTTTCCTCAACGTGCCGTGCATGCAGCAGCCGGAAGCCTACCTGGGCGGCGCGGGCACGGCATTCGATGAGGCGGGCAAGCTGAACGAGTCGGTGAAACCGTTCCTGCAAAGTTTCATCAATGCGTTTGGTGAGTGGGTGGCGCAGCACAAGAAGTGATCTGGCAATATTTCTGACACGATAACGAACCTGTGGGGGCTGGCTTCCACAGGTTTTTTTTGTGTGGTCTGATTCTTTCCCTTTTATTGAAGGCTGTCGCGAATGCTCGCTGCGTCACTGATTTTCCTGCTGACCATTACCCTGGTGATCTGGCAACCCAAAGGCCTCGGGGTCGGCTGGAGTGCAACGTTCGGCGCCATCGTTGCGCTGATTTTCGGCGTGGTGCACCTGAGCGACATCCCGCTGGTGTGGCAAATCATCTGGAACGCTACCGGTACGTTTGTGGCGCTGATCATCATCAGTCTGTTGCTCGACGAGGCCGGTTTTTTCGCCTGGGCCGCCCTGCACGTAGCGCGTTGGGGGCGGGGCAGCGGGCGCAAGCTGTTTGCCTTCATGGTGCTGCTCGGTGCACTGGTGTCGGCGCTGTTCGCCAATGACGGCGCGGCGCTGATCCTCACGCCTATCGTGATTTCCATGCTGCTGGCCCTGCGTTTTTCCCCGGCGGCGACCCTGGCGTTCGTCATGGGCGCGGGCTTCATTGCCGACACCGCGAGCCTGCCGCTGGTGGTGTCGAACCTGGTGAACATCGTCTCGGCCGACTTCTTTCACATCGGTTTCAATCGCTATGCGGCGGTGATGGTGCCAGTCAACTTCGTTAGCGTCGCGGCCACGCTGGGCATGTTGCTGTGGTTCTTCCGCCGTGATATTCCCAAGAGCTACGACCCGGAACAGCTTGAACACCCGGAAACCGCCATCCACGACAAAGCCACGTTCTACGCCGGTTGGGCGGTGCTGGTGATTCTGCTGATCGGCTGTTTCGCGCTGGAGCCGTTGGGCATTCCGATCAGCGCGATCTCGGCGGTGTGCGCGGCGCTGTTGCTGGCGATTGCCGCGCGCGGGCACAAGATCTCCACGCGCAAGGTGATGAAAGAGGCGCCGTGGCAGATCGTGATTTTCTCGCTGGGCATGTACCTGGTGGTCTACGGGCTACGCAATGCCGGTCTCACTGATTATCTGGCTGGGTGGCTCAATGTGTTCGCCGGTCACGGTGTGTGGGGCGCGGCGATGGGCACCGGGGTGCTGACGGCCTTGTTGTCGTCGATCATGAACAACCTGCCGACGGTGCTGGTCGGCCTGCTGTCTATCGATGCCAGCCAGGCTACGGGTGTGGTGAAGGAAGCGATGATCTACGCCAACGTGATCGGCAGTGACCTGGGCCCGAAAATCACCCCGATCGGTAGTCTGGCGACTCTGCTCTGGCTGCATGTGCTGGAGCGCAAGAACATCAAGATCGGCTGGGGGTATTACTTCAGGGTCGGGATCGTGCTGACCGTGCCGGTGTTGCTGGTGACGCTGGCCGCACTGGCTGTGCGGTTGAGCGTCTAACTCTGCCCGGGCACGTTCGGCCACAGGTCCGACACCAGAAACAGCCGCTCGGCTTCTTCCCACTCGCCCCGGGCATTTTCGGTCAGGCGCACCATCAGTTGCGCCGGTGCCAACGGTTCGAGTTCATCGAGCCAGGCCTGCAAATGCCCGTTGCTCCAGGTCTGCTCCGCCGGGTAGTGCGCCGGCGCCAGCCAGGCGTGGCGGGGCAGGGGTTGCCAGCGTCCGTCCGGGCGCTGGGCGACGAACGCCGGCCAGTCTTTCTGATGCAGCCAGCTGCCACGCAAATGCTGAGGATGGGCGCCGCTGGGCGGCACGGATTGGCCGGGCCACGGATACAGCAGATACCCACCCAGCCACAGTTGCGCACTGAACGACCCGACATCCAGCGCCGCCAGCACTTCGCGGCTTTCCGGGCGCGCGGAGATCGGCAGCTGATGTTCGCTCAAATGCGCCAGTTTGCGATCCAGTCGATCATGACAGCCCGGCCCCAGCCACGACGCCGGATCATGACCGTCGCCGTTCTGCGGGCCGAGGTAGAGCTTGATGGCCAGTTCCAGGTGGTGCACGCCGTCGCGATCGCGCAGCAGCATGTCCAGCTCGCCGAGGGTGTGGCCTTCGCGGCGGATCGGCAGGTTGGCGGCAATCAGTTCGATGCCCGGCGCGTGTTTCACCGCAAATTGCCACAACCGTTCGTAATACAGGCCCAGGCGCCGGGTACGGGCCTGGGACAGCCAGTGCAGCAGGCCGTAACTGTCGCGGTCGAGCTGGCGCAGCCAGTGTTCCAGACGCTCGGGGTCGCTGACCCAGTCGCTGCCCGCCAGCGGATGGCGCTGCGGCCACGGGGTGGCGGCGAGCATCGGCGGGGCGAGGATCACCCACGCCAGATCACGCACCTCGGGGTGGCGTAACTGGTGGGGCAACTGCAGCAAATCGGGAAATAGGATCATCTTGCGAGCATAGCCTCAAACACCGGTGCATCCTCGGGGCTGAAAGGATTTTGTCTATCCGGCGCTTTCGCCCATAATCGTGCTTTTCGCCGTCTCAGTCCCCCGCAGGAGTCCCATGGAGCAATTTCGTAATATCGGCATCATCGGTCGCCTGGGCAGCTCCCAGGTGCTGGATACCGTCCGCCGACTGAAACGCTTCCTGCTCGATCGTCACCTGCATGTGATTCTCGAAGACACCATCGCCGAAGTCCTGCCGGGCCATGGCCTGCAAACTTCGTCACGCAAGATGCTCGGCGAAGTCTGCGACATGGTCATCGTGGTCGGCGGTGACGGCAGCCTGCTCGGCGCGGCGCGGGCACTGGCCAAACACAATATTCCGGTGCTCGGGATCAACCGTGGCAGCCTCGGTTTTCTCACCGATATCCGCCCCGACGAGCTGGAAATCAAGGTCGCCGAGGTACTCGACGGCCATTATCTGGTGGAAAACCGCTTCCTGCTGCAGGCCGAAGTTCGTCGCCACGCCGAGGCCATCGGCCAGGGCGATGCGCTGAACGACGTGGTGCTGCACCCCGGCAAATCGACGCGGATGATCGAGTTCGAGCTGTACATCGACGGCCAGTTCGTCTGCAGCCAGAAGGCCGACGGCCTGATCGTCGCCACCCCGACCGGTTCCACCGCGTACGCACTGTCCGCCGGCGGCCCGATCATGCATCCCAAGCTTGACGCTATTGTGATTGTGCCGATGTACCCCCATACCTTGTCGGGCAGACCGATTGTGGTCGATGGCAACAGTGAGCTGAAAATCGTCGTGTCCAAAGATATGCAGATCTACCCGCAGGTCTCCTGCGACGGGCAGAACCACTTCACCTGCGCGCCGGGCGACACCATCACCGTCAGCAAGAAAGCGCAGAAGCTGCGGCTGATTCATCCGCTCGACCACAACTACTACGAAGTCTGCCGGACCAAGCTCGGCTGGGGCAGCAAGTTGGGTGGTGGAGGCGACTGATGCTCGATCCCGCGCGCAGTTATGACCTGATTGGTGACGTGCACGGATGCGCCCTGACCCTGGAACACCTGCTGGACCGTCTCGGTTATCACAAGCAGGGCGGAGTCTGGCGGCATCCGTCGCGCATGGCCGTGTTTGTCGGCGACATCATCGACCGTGGCCCACGGATTCGCGAAGCGCTGCATATCGTTCACGACATGGTCGAAGCCGGTCAGGCGTTGTGCATCATGGGCAACCACGAATTCAACGCGCTCGGCTGGAGTACCCCGGCGCCTCCGGGCAGCGGCAAGCAATTCGTCCGTGAACACACCCCGCGCCATGCCCGATTGCTGCACGAAACCCTGACCCAATTCGAAAACCATCCGCGCGACTGGCACGATTTCCAGCAGTGGTTCTATCAACTGCCGTTGTTCGTCGACGCCGGACGCTTCCGCGTGGTGCATGCCTGCTGGGATGCCGGCCTGATCGAGCCGTTGCGCGGGTTGTTCCCGGATGGCTGCATTGATGAACACTTCCTCCAGGCCTCGGCCGTGCCGGGCAGTTTCGCCTGCACCGTGTTCGATCGCCTGCTGCGCGGCACTGACATGCGCCTGCCGGATGGCCTGACCATGACCAGCGGCGACGGCCTGGTGCGTTCGTTCTTCCGCACCAAGTTCTGGGAAGACGACCCGCAAACCTACGGCGACATCGTGTTCCAGCCCGATGCACTGCCCGAACCGGTGGCACAAAAACCGCTGACCTCCAGCGAAAAGAATTCCCTGCTGCGCTACGGCGTCGATGAGCCATTGCTGTTCGTCGGCCACTACTGGCGCAGCGGCAAACCGGCGCCGATCCGCCCGAACCTCGCGTGCCTGGATTACAGCGCGGTGCTGTACGGCAAACTGGTGGCCTATCGTCTGGATCAGGAAACCCGCCTCGATCCGCATAAATTTGTCTGGGTCGACGTCGAGCGGCCGGAGGTGCTGCGATGAGTGCCATAGCCGTCTTGCGTGTGCCGTTGGCGGCGGACCTGAGTGGTTTCGTCAAACTGCTGCAACGCATGCAAGTGCCCCATCGCGTCAGTGAAGAGGCGGGCGAGCAGGTGTTGTGGGTGCCGTCGGAAATCAGCGATGACGTACGCTCGCTGTACGAGCGTTTCCCGGCGGGTGACCCGGATCAGCAGCTGGAAATTCCGGCGGCGCCGACGTTCAAGCGCCCGAGCTTCGCCGAGCAACTGAAACATGCCAAAGCCACCGGATTCATTCTGCTGCTGAGCCTGATCGTCGGCGGGTTGACCTTCCTTGGCGATAACCTCGACACCCTGCGTTGGCTGACCTTCCTCGATTTCCGCGTGGTCGGCGACTACATCCACTTCACACCACTGGCCGACAGCCTGGCAGCGGGGCAGTGGTGGCGCCTGTTTACGCCGATGCTGATCCACTTCGGCATCCTGCACCTGGCCATGAACGGCATGTGGTACTGGGAACTGGGGCGGCGCATCGAGTCGCGCCAGGGCAGCGTCAACCTGATCGGCCTGACGCTGCTGTTCGGCCTGGTTTCCAACTATGCGCAGTTCGCCTGGAGCGGCCCGAGCCTGTTCGGCGGCCTGTCCGGCGTACTTTACGGGCTGCTCGGTCACTGCTGGATCTTCCAGCTGCTGGCGCCGAACCCGGCCTATCGCCTGCCGCGCGGCGTGCTGGCGATGATGCTGGTGTGGTTGCTGGTGTGCATGTCGGGGCTGGTCTCGATGATCGGTTTCGGCGAAATCGCCAACGCCGCCCACGTCGGCGGGTTACTCATCGGATGCTTCACCGGTTTGTTGGGCGGTTTGTACAACCGCCGTAAACTGGCCGCCTGAATTTTTTGAATAAAGAGCACGGAGACCCTGATGTCCTCTTTTAACGATTTGATCAAGAACATCACCCCCGACATCTACCAGAGCCTGAAACTGGCCGTAGAGATCGGCAAATGGTCGGACGGTGGCAAGCTCACCGCCGAACAGCGTGAACTGTCGTTGCAGGCGATGATCGCTTGGGAAATGCAGAACCTGCCCGAAGAAGAGCGCACCGGTTACATGGGCCCGCAGGAATGTGCGTCGAAGTCGATCGAAGTGCCGAACATCCTGTTCAAGTCGGACGCCCTCCATTGATCGAGATCGGCCGCGGTGCAATCAGCAAAATGTCGGCGCGCCTGGACGGGCCGAACGTGCAGTACGCGTTTCGTCTGGATGACGTCGAGGTGCCGGCCAACCCGTTGATCGGCAGCACGGTGCGTCTGGAATACCTGGGGGCGATCCACTGCACCCATTGCGGGCGCAAGACCAAGACCAGTTTCAGTCAGGGTTACTGCTATCCGTGCATGACCAAACTCGCCCAGTGCGACATTTGCATCATGAGCCCGGAGCGCTGCCACTTCGAGGCCGGCACCTGCCGTGAGCCGGAGTGGGGCGAGAAGTTCTGCATGACCGACCACGTCGTCTACCTGGCCAATTCGTCGGGGATCAAGGTCGGCATCACCCGCGCCACCCAGTTGCCGACCCGCTGGCTCGATCAGGGCGCCAGTCAGGCGCTGCCGATCATGCGCGTTTCGACGCGGCAGCAGTCGGGCTTCGTCGAAGACCTGTTCCGCAGCCAGGTGGCGGACAAGACCAACTGGCGCGCCTTGCTCAAGGGCGATGCGGCGGCGGTGGATCTGGCGCAGGTGCGTGATCAGTTGTTCGAAAGCTGCGCCGAAGGCCTGCAAGGCTTGCAGGAGCGTTTCGGGCTCCAGGCCATTCAGACCATCGCCGATGTCGAGCCGCTGGAAATCCGTTACCCGGTCGAGCAGTACCCGGCCAAGATCGTCAGTTTCAACCTGGACAAGAACCCGATTGCCGAAGGCACGCTGCTGGGGATCAAGGGCCAGTACCTGATCTTCGACACCGGCGTGATCAACATTCGCAAGTACACGGCCTATCAGCTCGCCGTGCATCAATAAGGACTTCAGCATGCGCACCGAACAACCGAAGATGATTTACCTGAAGGACTATCAGGCGCCCGAGTACCTGATCGATGAAACACACCTGACCTTCGAGTTGTTCGAGGACCACAGTCTGGTCCACGCGCAACTGGTGATGCGCCGCAACCCGGCCCGTGGCCCGGGCCTGCCGCCGCTGGTGCTCGATGGCCAGCAGCTGGAATTGCTCTCGGTGACCCTGGCAGACCAGGAACTGAGCGCGAGCGATTACCAACTGACTGAAAACCACCTGACCCTGCAACCGGCCAGCGAAACCTTCACGGTCGACACCAGCGTCAGGATCCACCCGGAAACCAACACCGCACTGGAAGGCCTGTACAAGTCCGGCACGATGTTCTGCACCCAGTGCGAGGCTGAAGGCTTCCGCAAGATCACCTATTACCTCGACCGCCCGGACGTGATGAGCAAGTTCACCACCACCGTGGTCGCCGAGCAGCACAGCTATCCGGTGTTGCTGTCCAACGGCAACCCGATCGCCAGCGGCCCTGGCGAAGATGGCCGGCACTGGGCGACCTGGGAAGACCCGTTCATGAAACCGGCGTACCTGTTCGCGCTGGTGGCCGGGGACTTGTGGTGCGTTGAAGACAGCTTCACCACCATGACCAACCGCAACGTGGCGCTGCGCATCTATGTCGAGCCGGAAAACATCGACAAGTGTCAGCACGCCATGAACAGCCTGAAGAAGTCGATGCGCTGGGACGAAGAGGTCTACGGTCGCGAGTACGATCTGGACATCTTCATGATCGTCGCCGTGAACGACTTCAACATGGGGGCGATGGAAAACAAGGGCCTCAACATCTTCAACTCCAGCGCCGTGCTGGCCCGCGCCGAAACCGCTACCGACGCCGCGCACCAGCGCGTTGAAGCGATCGTCGCTCACGAATACTTCCACAACTGGTCGGGCAACCGCGTGACCTGCCGCGACTGGTTCCAGCTGTCGCTGAAAGAAGGCTTCACCGTCTTCCGTGACGCTGGTTTCTCGTCCGACATGAACTCGGCCACGGTCAAGCGCATTCAGGACGTGGCGTACCTGCGTACCCACCAGTTCGCCGAAGATGCAGGTCCCATGGCCCACGCCGTGCGCCCGGACAGCTTTATCGAGATTTCCAACTTCTACACCCTGACCGTGTACGAAAAGGGCTCGGAAGTGGTCGGCATGATCCACACCCTCCTGGGCGCCGAAGGCTTCCGCAAGGGCAGCGATCTGTACTTCGAACGCCACGACGGCCAGGCCGTGACCTGCGATGACTTTATCAAGGCCATGGAAGATGCCAACGGCGTCGACCTGACCCAGTTCAAGCGCTGGTACAGCCAGGCCGGCACACCACGTCTGGCGGTGAGCGAGTCTTACGATGCCGCCGCGAAAACCTACAGCCTGACCTTCCGCCAGAGCTGCCCGGAAACCCCGGACAAGGTTGAAAAGCTGCCGTTCGTGATTCCGGTCGAACTGGGCCTGCTCGACAGCCAGGGCAACGAGATCGCCCTGCGTCTGGCCGGCGAAGCCTCGGCTCAAGGCACCTCCCGGGTGATTTCGGTGACCGAAGCCGAGCAGACCTTCACCTTCGTCGACATCGCCGAACAACCGCTGCCGTCCTTGCTGCGTGGCTTCTCGGCGCCGGTGAAACTGAGCTTCCCGTATAACCGCGATCAGTTGATGTTCCTGATGCAACACGACACCGACGGTTTCAACCGCTGGGATGCCGGTCAGCAACTGTCGGTGCAGGTGCTGCAAGAGTTGATCGGCCAGCAGCAGAAGGGCGAAAGCCTGCTGCTCGACCCACGTCTGGTTTCCGCGCTGCGCACCGTGCTGTCGGACGAAACGCTGGATCAGGCGATGGTCGCGGAAATGCTCTCGCTGCCAAGCGAAGCGTACCTGACCGAAATCAGTGAAATCGCCGACGTGGACTCGATCCACACCGCCCGCGAATTCGCCCGTCAGCAACTGGCGGACAACCTGTTCGAACCACTGTGGCTGCGTTATCAAGCCAACCGCGACCTGTCGAAGCAAACCCCGTACGTGGCCGAGGCCGAGCACTTCGCCCGTCGCGCGTTGCAGAACATCGCGCTGTCGTACCTGATGCTCAGCGGCAAGCCGGAAGTCCTGGCGGCAACCCTGGAACAGTTCGACAGCTGCGACAACATGACCGAGCGCCTGACCGCGCTGGCGGTGCTGGTCAACTCGCCGTTCGACGAGCAGAAAGCCAAAGCCCTGGCCAGTTTCGCCGAGCACTTCAAGGACAATCCGCTGGTCATGGATCAGTGGTTCAGCGTGCAGGCCGGCAGCACCTTGCCGGGCGGTCTGGAGCGCGTGAAGGCACTTATTCAGCACCCGGCGTTCAACATCAAGAACCCGAACAAGGTGCGTGCACTGGTCGGTGCCTTCGCCGGACAGAACCTGATCAACTTCCACGCGGCGGATGGCTCGGGCTATCGCTTCCTCGCGGATCTGGTGATCGAACTGAACGGCTTCAACCCGCAGATCGCCTCTCGCCAATTGGCGCCGCTGACGCGCTGGCGCAAGTACGACAGCGCTCGTCAGGCGCTGATGAAGGCGGAGCTGGAGCGGATTCTGGCTTCGGGGCAGCTGTCCAGCGATGTGTATGAAGTTGTCAGCAAAAGCCTTGCCTGAAGTCTTTTCGGGACAATAAAAAACGCCGCTCAATGAGCGGCGTTTTTGTGGGTCGATGAAAAGCCCTTATTGGCGCAGATCAAACCGATCCAGATCCATCACCTTCGCCCAGGCTGCAACGAAGTCCGTGACGAACTGTTCCTTCGCATCGGAACTGGCGTATACCTCGGCCAGTGCCCGCAGCACCGAGTTGGAACCGAACACCAGATCGACCCGGGTCGCCGTCCATTTCACGCTGCCGGTTTTACGGTCGCGGCCTTCGAACTCGGTTTTGGACGTCGGTTTCCATTCCACGCCCATGTCCAGCAGGTTGCGGAAGAAATCGTTGGTCAAGGTGCCGGGTTTGTCGGTGAACACTCCGTGTTTCGTCTTGCCGACGTTGGTGTCCAGCACGCGTAGGCCGCCGATCAACACGGTCATTTCCGGCGCCGAAAGCGTCAGCAATTGCGCCTTGTCGATCAGCAATGCCTCGGCCGGCACGCGGTAGGTGTTGGCGGCGTAGTTGCGGAAGCCGTCGGTGTGCGGTTCAAGGAAACCGAACGACTCGACGTCGGTTTGCTCCTGAGTCGCATCGGTGCGCCCCGGATTGAACGGCACGGTCACCGTGTGCCCGGCGTTTTTCGCCGCTTGTTCGACACCGGCATTACCCGCCAGCACGATCAGGTCCGCCAGCGAGACTTGCTTGCCTGCCGCCCCGGCGTTGAACTCGTTCTGAATGCCTTCGAGGACTTTCAGCACCTTGTCCAGTTGCTCCGGCTGGTTGGCCTGCCAGAACTTTTGCGGTGCCAGACGCAGACGACCGCCATTGGCGCCGCCGCGTTTGTCCGAACCCCGGAAGGTCGATGCGGCCGCCCAGGCAGTGGAAACCAGTTCCGAAACGGACAGCCCCGACGCCAGTATTTTGCCTTTCAGCGCCCTGATATCGCTGTCGTCCACCAGTGGATGGTTGGCCTCGGGAATCGGGTCTTGCCACAGCAGTTCTTCCTGGGGCAATTCCGGGCCGAGATAACGTGACAGCGGGCCCATGTCACGGTGAATCAGCTTGTACCAGGCCCGGGCGAAGGCGTCGGCCAGTTGATCGGGATTGGCCAGGAAGCGCCGCGAAATCTTCTCGTAGGCCGGGTCGAAACGCAGGGCCAGGTCGGAGGTGAGCATGGTCGGGTCGATGCGTTTGTTCGGGTCGTGGGCGTGCGGAATGGTACCGGCCCCGGCGCCGTTTTTCGGCTTCCACTGATGGGCGCCGGCGGGGCTCTTGGTCAATTCCCACTCGAAGCCGAACAGGTTTTCCAGATAGTTGTTGCTCCACTTGGTCGGGGTGGTGGTCCAGGTCACTTCCAGGCCGCTGGTGATGGTATCGGCGCCCTTGCCGGTGCCGAAGCTGTTTTTCCAGCCCAGGCCTTGTTCTTCGAGGCCGGCGGCTTCCGGTTCCGGGCCGACATTATCGGCGGGGCCTGCGCCGTGAGTCTTGCCGAAGGCGTGACCACCGGCGATCAGGGCGACGGTTTCCTCGTCGTTCATGGCCATGCGGCCGAAGGTTTCGCGGATGTCCTTGGCCGAAGCCACCGGGTCGGGATTGCCTTCCGGACCTTCCGGGTTCACGTAGATCAGGCCCATCTGCACCGCGGCGAGCGGGTTCTCGAGGTTGCGTTCGCCCTGGTTGGTGCGGCTCTCTTCATTGCCGTGCTCGGCTGGTTCGGCCACCAGCGTGCCTTCGCCCGGCGGCTGCATGGATTCCGGATCCTTGCCGTAACGGTTGTCGCCGCCCAGCCATTTGTTTTCCGAACCCCAGTACACATCTTCATCCGGTTCCCACACATCCGCGCGGCCACCGGAGAAACCGAAGGTCTTGAAGCCCATGGATTCCAGCGCGACGTTGCCGGTGAGCACGATCAGGTCGGCCCAGGAAATGTTGCGGCCGTATTTCTGTTTGATCGGCCACAGCAGGCGGCGGGCCTTGTCGAGGCTGACGTTGTCCGGCCAGCTGTTGAGCGGGGCGAAACGTTGCTGGCCGGAACCGGCACCGCCACGACCGTCAGCGGTGCGATAGGTGCCGGCGCTGTGCCAGGCCATGCGGATGAAGAGCGGGCCGTAGTGGCCGAAGTCCGCTGGCCACCACTCCTGAGAGTCGGTCATCAGTGCCGTCAGATCGCGTTTGAGGGCCTGGAAATCCAGGCTTTTGAAAGCCTTGGCGTAGTCGAAGTCCTTGCCCAGCGGATCGGATGCGGGCGAGTGCTGACTCAGGATTTTCAGGTTCAGTTGATTCGGCCACCAATCGCGGTTCGTCGTGCCACCGCCGGCGGCGTGATTGAACGGGCATTTCGATTCATTTGCCATGTTCGGGTCCTTATCAGGTCTTCTGCGGCCGGCTCGTGCCGACTTCGGAGTAGTAAGGCTAGACCCGACTCGGCGAGTCAGCTAATAGGCGAAGTATTGGTATCTGATAGAGCTGCTCTCTCACAAACAACGATGAGTAATGATGATCGTGGTGCTTACTTCGAATAGTGATAAAAAACTGTCGTAAATGACAGTTGGGGCGTGCAGTCGTCAAGTGTAGGTTTGAGTTGTGAAAGATATAAAAGCCCCTCCATCCTTAAAGAAGGAAGTTTGTATGAGCCAAAATGTAAATAGACCCAGCAAAGGTACTTTCGAGGCCTCTCTCAATGGCGAGAAGTTTCTTACCAGCACCTTGGTTAAATTTCACGAGACAAACAATGGGGACATCATTCAAGGTTATGACAATAAAAATAGTTTCATAGTTTTTTTTATTGGTCTATTAGTGGGTGGGCCGCATGAAGTGATGTATGACCCGAACTCACCGGTCGCATGGACCGTCCAAATCGACAATGAAATTTATGCTATCGATTCCGGGCATGTGATCGTAACTATTGACCAAGATCACGAAAGCGTAAAGGGTACAGTCTATCTCGTTTTGCAGGATGATAAAGGGACGGTGGCCGGGGATTTTGATATCACTAACCTGGTTTAACCCAATAAGAAGCCGATTCAGGCAGACAATGCGGCGGCCGGTGCGCTTTACCATCCAGGAGCAGCCTTCGGGCCGCTCCTGCATTGTCCACGGCGATCAACTGGATTGCGCCGTCTCGTCAGCCGGCGTTTCATCCAGCATATCTTCCTGCCCCGGCAGTTCGGTGATCACGCTGAAGTCACTGACTTCCACCGCGCCCAGCCCATATCCCAACAAGTGAAACGAAAACGCCTTGCGTGGTTGCGGGTTGTCGAAGCTGAAATCCATCTCCAGCGGCTGATCCGCTGTGGCGACCATCTCGGTCGGCAGGCCCAGTTGCACGTCCTGTTCGAACTCCTTGGCTTTGAGCTGAATGTACGCCGCCTGCTGCGGATCGACCGAGCGCACGGTCAGGCGCACGCGGGTGTGGGAGCCCTTGGGCATTTCCAGGTATTGCGCGCCGATCAGGTTGTCGGCCCAGTCGTCCTTGATCTGCGCTTGCAGCGGGATGACGTTGGCGCTGCCGAACTGATAGCGCTGGTTGAGCGGGGTGCGCAGCAGCGACAGGTCCAGGGCCGAGGCGCGGGCGGCGATGTCCCGGGCATTCTGGCCGCTGGCGTTGCCCTTGAACGTGGCGCTTTCGGCGATGAATCCTTCACTGGCGTAATTGCGGCAACGACGCGGCATGTCGCATTCGGTCAGCAGGCCGCGACCGTCGTGATAACGCAGCTTGCCGTTGGTGAACGACATGATTTCGCGGCCCGAATCGTAATCGCGAAACAGTGAGCGACCGCTGAGGGCGGAAGGCACCGGAAAGTCGAAGTAATCCAGAATCGACGCACTCAGGTCGACGTGACCGTAGACCCCGGCGTTCAGGCGCGGCAGTTGCGCCTGTTCCGGCGCGAGGGTCAGGTTGAAGCCCCAGGACGACGCGAGACGGACGCCGTCGATGCCGTGGGACTCGTCCGAGGTGATGACCACCAGCGTGTCTTTCAGCACGCCCTGGCGTTCGAGGCCACTGAGAAACTGTTCCAGTGCATCGTCCAGATAACCGACGGCGGCTTGCTTGGGTGTGTCGTAGCGTTGCAGGTATTCCTCCGGCGCGGAGTAGGGCTGGTGGGTGCCGACGGTCAGCAGCGTGAGCATCCACGGTTGTTTCTGCTTTTTCAGGTCGCCGACGTATTTCAGCGCGCCTTCGAAGAACGCCTTGTCATCCTTGCCCCACGGGAATTCCAGGTAGTTGGCGTTGGTGAACCACTCCAGGCCATGGGTCGCGTCGAACCCGATGTGCGGCATGATCTTGTCTTTGGCCATGAACCGCAGCCCTGCGCCTTGCAGGTAGTGAGTGGCAAAACCGTGCTGACGCAACTGAGCCGGCAGACAGGCTTGATTGCGCTCGTGCTGGGTCAGCATTTCCACGCCTTTGGGCGTGCCGTTGTCGAGTTTGTCGTAATCGCCGCAGAGCATGGCGTACAGACCGCGAATGGTCTGGTGGGTGTGCAGCACGTAATCCGGGGTGTTCATGCCGCGCTCGGCCCAGCGGCTGAGGTTGGGCATCAGGTCTTCCTGATAATGGCTGCCGATGGCCTGGCGATTGGCGCCGATGTAGGCGCCGGGAATGCCTTCGAGCGCGACGATCAGCACATTGCGCGCTTGGCCCTTGGCCGCCAGCAGCGGATGACCGTTCAGATCGACATCGGTGAGGCCGGCCATCGGTGGGGGAGCAACCTGAGTGTCGCCGTCCAGCCATTCTTCGGCCTGCATCTGCACGTCGGCGACCTGCGCGGCGAGCAGTTGGTGCGGCAGGTTGTACAGACGCCATGGGTCGGCATCGCTCGGGTTCAGGTGCTGCGCGCCCCAGTACGCGCAGAACAGCAGCACCGGCGTCGCCCAGGCTGTGCGGGGCAGAGCGGGGGCGGTTCTTCCGCGTCGAGTCCAATGACTCAGCAACCAAAAGGCCAGAGCCACCAGCAGCGTAACCGCCACACCGGGATGGGCGAATCCGCCGCCGGTGGAGTTTTCCACGAACTGCGGGTCGATCAGGTAATGCAGATCCGCCACGGTCGGCAGGCGACCGACTGCGCTGACCAGTTCAGCGGTCGCCACCGCCAGCAATCCCCAGAACAGCAGCACCGGCAGCGCCAGCCACCAGGGACGGCGATGCAACAAAACCAACAGCAGACTGCCGATGGCCAGATCCGAAAGGTAGCCGAACAGGCTCGACCAGCCGAGCGCCGCGCGAAGGCACACCGGCACGATCAGTACCAGGAAAACCAGAGAAAGAAGGCGGGCATCCAGGCGCCGCAGCCGTTGAAAAAGAGCGCTCACAAAAAAGACCTTCCAGCCATTAAACCGTCATAAAAGTGTGGGCGATGATACCAAGGGTAGGAAGGCTGATCGTGTTTTTAAACGCAGTAACGAGCCCATTGCGCGTGGAGCACGCGAGCGAGAAATGCGTGAGGCCTTTGACCGACTTGACTAAAGAGGTCCAACCGAAGGAAAACTGCCTGACATAATTATTGTTACTGAGTGTTTGGCCGGAGCAACATCTTCGCTCCTTCTCGCAGCGGTTGCAGCCCAAAGGGATGAAGCGCCAAGTAGCTGTAGCGGCTCAGCTACTCTTATCGCAGTTATTACGAGATGACCTTGATTAATCCGAAGACCATGCCGATCCCCGTAGCGATCAATATGCAATCCAGGTTCTTGTTATATGCATCTTCCAGATACGAGCGAGGGATGATTGTGTCCAGAATTCGCGTTGTTTGAGACTTGCGCTCCATTCGCAGTGAGTCGGGATTAAGGAGATCTACTGTGAGTCCGTTTGTCGCAAGTTTAGTTGTGACTCTCGCCCCTTGAGCGGAGATCGCCCTCAAGGAAATCGTCATGTCTACAGGGTTTAAACCTTCGATTTCGAAGTCCTTAAAGGTGGCGGTGTTTGGGCCTAGATTCTGCCGAGAGAGGTGACTCATTTTAAGATTCCTGTGAAATTGCGGTCGGAAATAACCTCTCAGCAGATTAGTGAGCAAATGTCGTTGCTGAACCTGTCAAACTTGTCAGTTTTTTAGATCAAATCATTCTTTGAGGCGATTTTATAATTCCCGGCGCCGATTCAAGACCGGCTTCAAGGTGATATCAATATGCGATAACGGTATTTAAATTTCGTTTTTTATAGCGATAGAGTCCCGCCTCACAGATTTCCCTGTAAATCACTGCGAGGTTGTCATGACCCTACCGTTCAAACGTTCTGCACTGACGCTGCTGGCGGCCTCGCTGGCTGGCGCACTGCTCGGCAACACTGCGCAAGCCGAAGGCAAGATCAGCATCGCCCAGCAATTCGGCATCGGTTATCTGATTCTGGATGTGGTGCGCGATCAGCAATTGATCGAGAAACACGGCAAGGCTCAGGGTCTGGACATCAAGGTCGACTGGAACAGCATTTCCGGCGCCACCGCGATGAACGAAGCATTGCTCACCGGATCGCTGGACGTGGTCTCGGCGGGCGTGCCGCCGATGCTCACCGTATGGGATCGCACCAAGGGCAAGCAGAACGTCAAGGCCATCGCTTCGCTGGGTTCGATGCCCAACTACCTGCTGACCAATAACCCGAACGTGAAAACCCTCAAGGACTTCAGCGACAAGGATCGCATCGCCGTGCCGGCGGCGGGCGTGGGCTTCCAGTCACGCACGCTGCAGATCGAAACGGCCAAGGAATTCGGCAATGACCACTACAAGAAATTCGACGACATCTCCGTCAGCCTGCCGCACCCGGATGCCACGGCTGCACTGATCGCCGGCGGCTCGGAAATCAACGCGCATTTCTCCAGCCCGCCGTTCCAGTATCAGGCGTTGCAGAATCCCAACGTGCACAAAGTGCTGAGTTCCTACGACGTGCTCGGCGGCCAGGCCACGTTCAACGTGCTCTACACCACGGAAAAATTCCACGACGAAAACCCGAAAACCTACAAGGCTTTCTATGACGCCTTGGCCGAGGCCGAGAAGATCATCAAGGCCGACAAACCTGCGGCGGCTCAGGCCTACATTCGGGTTGAACAGTCAAAGCTGCCGCTGGCGCTGGTGGAGAAAATCGTCACCGACCCGGAAATCGATTTCACCGTGGTGCCGCAACGCACCTTTATCTATGCAGAGAAATTGCAGGAGCTGGGCGTGCTGAAGAACAAGGCGGACAGCTGGAAGGATTATTTCTTTGAAGAGGCGCATGGCGGTGCGGGAAGTTGAGCAGTCGTGATTGCTGAACCATCCGCCCATCCTCTTGCCGGGTGAGCGGTAAACCCGCGTCTATAGTGAGAGGGCTGTGTGAAACCGGTGGCGCACCTCAAGGCTGCGACGGGAGGCGCCGAGTGAACAATCTGCTGTTTTTCATTCAGGAGATCGCCATGAGTCAGATCGAAAAAGTCCTCTACACCGCGAAAACCCACACCACCGGCGGACGTGACGGCGCATCGCGCAGTTCCGACGGGATCCTCGATGTAAAACTGTCGTCGCCCGGTTCCAGTGGCGGCGGGACCAATCCGGAGCAACTGTTCGCCGCAGGCTGGTCGGCGTGTTTCATCGGCGCGATGAAAGCGGTGGCGGGGCAGCAGAAAATCAGCCTGCCGGCGGACCTGGCGGTGGATGCCGAAGTGGACCTGGGCACTAATTCGGGAGGGTATCTGCTGCAGGCTCGACTGAATGTAAGCCTGCCGGGCATGGAGCGCGGCGCGGCGCAGCAGCTGGTGGATGCGGCGCATCAGGTGTGCCCGTACTCCAAGGCCACGCGCAACAATATCGAGGTCGAATTGAAACTGGTCTGACATTCAGATGCAAAAGGGGCGGCATGATCATCGATCATGCCGCCCCTTTTGTTTTTTGAAGCCGTGTATCTGTCAGTCAGCGATCAATGCATCTTGCTGTGATCGTGGCCTTCCATGGTCAGCGCCTTGACCGGCGCTTTCACTTCCACGGTTTCCTTTTCGCCCTTGGCGTTTTCGATAGTCAGGGTCAGCGGCACGCTGTCGCCTTCCTTCAACTGAGCGCTCAGGCCCATCAGCATCACATGGTAGCCATTCGGATCGAAGTTGATGGCTTTGCCCGCCGGCAGGTCGACCGATTTCACCGGGCCCATGCTCATCACGTCGTTCTTCATGGTCATCTCATGAATCTGCACGTCCTTGGCCGCCGGCGAAGCAACGCTGAGCAGCTTGCTGTCGCTGTCGGCGGTGACGGTCATGAATGCGCCGCTGGCCGACTGGTTCGGCACGGTCGCACGCACCCAGGCGTCGTCGACTTTGGTCTGCGCCGATACCTGGAAAGCCAGGCCCAGCAGGGACAGGCCCAGTGCGGCGCGTTTGATGTGGTTCAGAAAAGGGTTCATCAGCAGACCTCCATGACGGTAAGCAAATCTTCCGTGCACTCTTGTGCAGAAAGCGATTGAGACAGGCCCACACGCAATGTGCCCCGGGTGTCGTAGACATAACTGGTGGCGGTGTGGGAAAGGGTATAGGTGTCGCCGGCCGGGACTTTTTCGTAGAACACGTCGAATTCCTTGGCGGTGGCCTTGGTTTCTTCGAGGGTGCCGTACAGGGCGACGAAGCTTGGATCGAAGGTCTTGACGTAGGCGTCGAGGATTTCCGGGGTGTCGCGTTCCGGGTCGAGGGTGATGAACACCACTTGCAGGATGTCACCGTCCTTGCCCATCAGCTTCTTGATTTTCGCGGCGCGGGCCAGCGTCGTCGGGCAGATCGCCGGGCACTGGGTGAAGCCGAAGAAGATCATCGGCATCAGGCCGCGAAAGCTCGACAGCGTCACGGTGTTGCCTTCGGTGTCCTTGAGCTTGAAGGTGCGTCCGAGGATCTTGTCGCTCAGATCCTTGCCGTACTTGTACGACAGTTCGCCGCGGGTGTCGCAGCCGGCGAGCAGGCCGAGACCGAGTACGCCCATTCCCGCAAGCACCTTGCGGCGAGTCAACAAAGCCGTCATTTCATACCGCCCTTTGGAGCCCGCCGGTCGGCAGGACAGGCGGGCGGGTTAACCGTAAAAGCGGCGCATGATACCAAAATGATCCGGCAGGTCGGTTTTTGATCACCCGTCAATGTCGGATCGGGCGACAAAAGGTGTAAGAAAAAATGACTCAAGGTGTTGGCGGAAGTGGCTCGACCGGGCTCCAGCCGCCGCCCAGCGCAGTGTACAGATTCACTTGTGCCACCAGTTGCGCCAACCGGTCGGTAATCAGCCCTTGCTGAAAACTGAACAACGAACGCTGGGCATCGAGGAACGTCAGGCTGCTGTCGACGCCGCTGCGATAGCGGTGTTGTGCCATGTCGTAATAATCCTGGGTCGCCTGCACCAGATCGCGCTGGGCCTGGAGCTGTTGTTCGTAGGTCTGGCGCGCTGCGAGGCCGTCGGACACTTCCTGAAATGCCGTCTGAATGGTCTTTTCGTACTCGGCGACGGTGATGTCTTTTTGCAGCTTCGCGTAATCCAGGCTGGCGCGCAGACTGCCGGCGTTGAAAATCGGCAAGTTGATCTGCGGCTGGAACGTCCAGGTCCCGGAGCCGCCCTTGAACAGCCTGGACAGATCGCGGCTGGATGTCCCGGCATTGGCGGTCAGGCTGACACTCGGGAAAAACGCCGCCCGCGCCGCGCCGATGTTGGCATTGGCGGCGCGCAGCTTGTATTCGGCCTGGAGAATGTCCGGTCGGCGTTGCAGCAGATCCGAGGGCAATCCGGCCGGCACGGTTGCCACAAGATCACTGTCCAGCGGACGCGCCGGCAGGTGCTCGGGCACCGGCGCGCCCACCAGCAGCGTCAGGCTGTTCAAGTCCTGGGCGACCTGGCGCTGATAACGGGCCAGGTTCGCGCGGGTGCTGTCGACACTGGTCTGCGCCTGAATCTGATCCAGCGCCGAGGACTTGCCGGCCTCGCGGTTGCGGGTGGTCAGGTGCAGGCTGCGCTCGTCGGCGGCCAGCGTCTCCTGAGCCAGTGCCAGCAACTCCTGATCGGCACGCCAGGTCAGGTAGGCATTGGCGACATTGGCCACCAGACTCAATTGCGCACTGCGCCGCGCCTCTTCGGTGGACAGCCAGGTCAGCAGCGCCTGCTCGCTGAGACTGCGCACCCGGCCGAAGAAGTCCAGTTCATAGGCGCTGATGCCCAGATTCACCGAGTAGGTCGAGGTGATCGCCGCCTTGGTGCGGGTCACGCTGGACGGCACCCGCTGGCGCAGTTCGTTGGCGTTGGCCGACACCGCCGGCAGCAGATCGGCGCGCTGGATCCGGTACTGCGCCTGAAACGCCTCGACATTCAGCGCAGCGACCCGCAGGTCACGGTTGTTGACCAGCGCGCTTTCAATCAATTGCTGCAACGCCGGGTCATTGAACAGCGCGCGCCAGTCTTCGACCCGGGGCGTGACAGGGGATTGCGCGGCATACGCCGGACCTTGCGGATACTGCGCCGCGCTCGGCGATGCCGGTCGCTGGTAATCGGGAATCAACGAGCAACCGCCCAGCAGCAGCGCGGCGGTCAGCAGGGAAATCGGCAACCTGGGCATCAAACAGCCTCGTTCACGAATGAGAGCGGACGCCGGGCGCCCGTGATGAGAAAAACGCCGGATCAGGCTCCGGCCATCCATTTCGCCAGACCGTGACGGCCGCTGACCCCAAGCTTGGCGGCCGCGCGCTTGAGGTAGGTCTCGATCGAGCTGTTCTTGACCCGCAACCGTTCGGCCATCTGCGGCACGGTGCCGCCGGTCAGCAGGCCCAGGCAGACCTCTTTCTCACGCACTGACAAGGTGATGTCGCCCAACGCCAGGCGTTCGTCGAACACCTGTTGCAGCGGCGTCTGTGGTTGATCGGCTTGTGGCGCGCGGGGTTGGCGGGCGATGGCTTGTCGACTGATGTGCGCGTGGCGCTCGATCAAGGGCAGCAGGGTGTCGGACAGGCGCTTGAGGAACGACAGCTCCGGCAGAGAGAACACCCGATGCGTGTGGGGACGGTAGAACGAGATAACGCAACGGCGGTTGGACGTGCGGGACACCAGATTGCATTGGTGGACACTGTGGTGCGGATGCCGATGCTGGAGCGAGGCTTTCAGTTGAATCAGTAGCGAGTCGTTCATCTCGATCATCTGTTGCAGCAGCGGATGGTCGTCCGGGTGCTGCAGCGGATCCGGGGGCGGGAAGGTGTCCGGCAACCCCGCGCTGCCCAACGCCTTGATCTCGACCACGCTGGACTCCCGTTCATCCAGGGTCCACTCACTGAGATGGACGCGATTGACCGGCACAAGGTTGTCGACCAGCTGGAACATGTTCGTGGCAAAACGCTCGTTGCCGGTGCTGGCGATCAACTCCCCCAACTGCCAATAAAAGTGCGGATTTTCCATGTTGCGAAGACTGCCGGTCAGATTCATATCCTTGTCATCCCTGATTTAGAGCCATTGCCGAATCGTCTGCCGTGCATGCACCCGTGAAACGCCCACCCAGCCTTTTCTCCTTGAAATCGTCTGGAGCGGGATTTAAGCCTATGCATTTGTCCTACGTCTGTAGGGGAAAACAGGGACACAAAGTGCCACCCTTTCCGAAAAAATGGCGTCACGTTTCTGTCAGATCAATGTGTCAGATCACGTAGGTCGTGACTGTACGGTCTAGTGCGAACCCCGTAATCCGGGGCTCGCGCCGACACGTCCTGCAATGACGGGGCACTAGTCGGTAGCAGCGTGTGGCGATTGTCCTACAGGATTTTCAGCCATTTCTTTCCGAACTATTAGGGGGATCGCTGACTTGTCCGACGCTGTTGGTTCACAGGGTTGTACGAAGAGAGGGAAGTTGTCCGGGTTTCACGTGTCATGCGGGTTTCAGGGCCGATGCTTGAATACGCGCCAAATCACGTGAGATGGATCTTATGAACCAATTTGCTGCCGACGCGGCGGACGGTCTGTCCGCGATTTCCGAGGCTTTCCCGCTGACCGCTGCCCAGCGCGATATCTGGCTCGATCAATTGCGTCAGGGAAATTCGCCGATGTACAACATCGGTGGCTATGTCGAACTGACCGGGCCGCTGGATCCGGCGCTGATGCAGACAGCTCTCGAGGGGCTCGTGGCCCGGCATGACGCCATGCGCACCAGCCTGCTGCCGGGGGCCGGCGAGCATGGGCTGCCATTGCAGCGTTTCGCGCGATCGATGCCGGTGCCGATGCCGGTGCACGATTTACGCAGCCATCCCGATCCATACGCCGCAGCGCGCCAACTGACGCAGGAAAACATCGAGCAGCTGTTTACGCTGGATGGCGGTCCGTTGTTTCGGTTTAGTCTGCTCTGGCTCGATGACGACCGTCATTGGCTCTCACTCCAGGCCCATCACTTGATCGTTGATGGCTGGGGGTTCGGCGAGATGCTCAAGTCCCTCGACGAGATCTACAACGCGCTCGCGCTCGGGCAACTGCCGCCCGATTCGGCGCCGTCCTATGTCGATTTCATCCGCGACGATGCGCGGTATTTTCAGTCCGCCCGTTATGCCCGCGACCGTGCGTATTGGCTGGACAAATACCAGCACCGTCCCGAGCCGCTGTTGTTGCCGCGTTACCAGGAGCGCTTTGCCGGCGCTGCGGCACCCACCCGGATTTTCTCGCAGGTGTTTCCGGCTCGCTTGCACGAGCGCATGAAGCAGGTGGCCCGAGAGTACGGTGCGTCGGCGTTTCACGTGTTGCTGGCAGCGATCCATGTGTACTTCAGCCGCAGCGCCCAGCGTGACGAATGGGTGGTGGGCGTGCCGCTGCTCAACCGTTCCGGCGCCCGGTTCAAATCGACCCTGGGGCTGTTCACCCAGGTCAGCGCGGTGCGCATGGGGTTTGGTCGCGAGTTGTCATTCAAGACGCTGGTCAAGGCGATTCACGACGAATTGAAAAAAGACTTCCGCCACCAGCGTTTTCCCTTGAGCGAGATGAACCGCGCCCTCGGTTTGCTGCGCGAGGATCGCTCGCAGCTGTTCGAAGTGACCGTGTCCTATGAGCGCGACGCCCATGAATATCGCTATGGCGAAGCACAGGGGCGGGTGGTCAAAGTGTCGAACCACGAAGAGGGTACGCCGCTGTCCGTGCACTTGCGCAGCAGCCGGGGCGACGACGAGGACAGTCTCTACATGGTGTACAACGAGGCCTACTTTGACGCCAACGAAGTCGCGGCGCTGAGCGGGCGCTTGCTGTGGGTGCTGGAGCAGGGGCTTGAAGAACCGGCGCTGGCAGTGGGCGACTTCAGCCTGAGCCTGCCGGCCGAATCGGCGTTGCTACAGCAATGGAATGACACGCGCGTTGAATTCCCCCAAGACCTGACCATTCACCAGCGCATCGAAGCGCAATCGGCGGCGCGGCCGGACGCGGTAGCGGCTGAATCCCTGGGACAGCAGCTGACCTATGCCGAGCTGAACCGACAGGCCAACGCCCTGGCCCATCATTTGATCGGGCTCGGCGTGCGACCCGACGACCGTGTGGCGCTGGTCGCCCGACGAGGGCTGGACACGCTGGTCGCGCTGCTGGCGATTCTCAAATCCGGCGCCGGTTACGTGCCGGTCGATCCGGCCCATCCTGCGGAACGCCTGAGCTATTTATTGCGCGACAGTGCTCCGGCCATGGTCCTGACCCAGCGCGATTTGCGCGAACGCTTGCCGGTGCTGGACGTGTCGCTGATCGAAATCGATTCGCGCGGCTGGCCGATCAACGATCTCAACCCCGACGTCTCGGGGCTGACCTCCGCGCACCTGGCCTACGTGATCTACACCTCCGGCTCCACCGGCCAGCCCAAGGGCGTGATGGTCGAACATCACACGTTATCGAATCTGGTCGACTGGCATTGCACAGCCTTCGATCTGTGGGCCGGTCGCCACGCTTCAAGCCTTGCCGGCTTCGGCTTCGACGCCATGGCCTGGGAAGTCTGGCCCGCCCTGTGTGTCGGCGCGACCCTGCACCTGGCGCCGTCTCGTGACGGTGGCGAAGACATCGACGCGCTGCTCGACTGGTGGCGCGCGCAACCGCTGGACGTGAGTTTCCTGCCGACCCCGATTGCCGAATACGCCTTCAGTCGCCACGTCGAACACCCGACCCTGCGCACGCTGCTGATCGGCGGTGATCGCCTGCGTCAGTTCAATCGCGAGCAGACGTTCGCGGTGATCAACAACTACGGCCCGACCGAAGCGACGGTGGTCGCTACCTCGGGCCGAATCGGGCCAGGCCGGACGCTGCACATCGGCAAACCCGTGAGCAATGCCACGGCCTATCTGCTGGATGACCGACAACGCCCGGTGCCGATTGGCGTGGCCGGTGAGCTGTACGTCGGCGGCGCCGGGGTGGCACGGGGTTACTTCAACCGGCCGGAGCTGACCGCCGAACGTTTCCTCGACGATCCATTCAGCCGCCAGCCCAACGCGCGGATGTACCGCACCGGCGACCTCGCACGCTGGCGCCCGGACGGCACTATCGAATACCTGGGCCGCAACGACGATCAGGTGAAAATCCGTGGGGTGCGCATCGAACCCGGCGAGATTGAAGCGGCGTTGAGCCGCCATGAATCCGTGCGCGATGCGGTGGTGCAGGTACGCGACGGGCAATTGCTGGCCTGGTTCACCGAACGCCAGCCGCTGGATATCACGCAGCTGCATGCTCACCTCAAGACCCGTCTGCCCAGCGCGATGCTGCCATCGGCTTACGTACGCTTGACGGCGTTGCCCCTGACGGCCAACGGCAAACTGGATCGCCAGGCGTTGCCGGCACCGGGGCCGGAGGCATTGATCCGCCGCGAGTACGAGGCCCCGCAAGGCGACGTCGAAATCCTCCTGGCGCAGATCTGGGCTGAGGTGCTGCAAGTCGAAAAGGTCGGGCGTCACGATCACTTCTTTGAACTCGGCGGGCACTCGTTGCTGGCGGTCAACCTGATCGAACGCATGCGCCAGCTCGGCATGAGCAGCGATGTGCGCGTGCTGTTCGGCCAGCCGACCCTGGCGGCACTGGCCGCGTCGGTGGGCAGTGGCCGCGAGGTCGAAGTGCCGGCCAACCGCATTCCGCAAGGTTGCACGCGGATCACGCCGGACCTGTTGCCGTTGGTTGAACTGGATCAGGCCACCCTCGACCGGATCATCGCCACGGTGCCGGGCGGGGCGGCCAACGTGCAGGATATTTATCCGTTGGCGCCGTTGCAGGAAGGCATTCTTTATCACCACATCACTGCCGCGCAGGGCGATCCATACCTGCTGCAATCGCAACTGGCGTTCGCCAGCGTCGAGCGGGTCGAGGCCTATGCGGCGGCGCTGCGTCAGGTCATGGCGCGCCACGATATTTTGCGCACCGCCGTGGTCTGGGAAGGCTTGACCAACCCGGTGCAGGTGGTCTGGCGCGAAGCCGAATTGCCGGTGCAGGAAATCACCCTCGATCCGGCCGAGGGCGATGTCCTCGCGCAACTGCACGCGCGCTTCGATGCCCGACGTTATCGCATCGACGTCTGTCAGGCGCCGCTGATCCGGCTGATGTATGCGCGCGATCCGGCCCACGGGCGGATCGTGGGGATTCTGTTGTTCCATCACCTGGCGCTGGATCACATTGCGCTGGAAGTCCTGCGCCATGAAATGCGCGCCAACCTGCTGGGGCTCGATGAACCGCTGCCGCCAGCGGTGCCGTATCGCAATTACGTGGCCCAGACCCGACTCGGTGTCAGCGAGCAGGAACATGAAGCGTTCTTCCGCGAGATGCTTGCCGATATCGACGAACCGACCCTGCCGTTCGGTTTGCAGGACGTGCAGGGCGACGGGCGTGGTATCGATGAAGCCGTACGCACGCTTGAGCCTGAACTGGACCGGCGATTGCGCCTTCAGGCGCGGCAGGCCGGCGTCAGCGTGGCCAGCCTGATTCACCTGGCATGGGCGCAGGTGCTGGCGGCGACCTCGGGGCAGCAACACGTGGTGTTCGGCACCGTGTTGATGGGTCGCATGCAAGGCGGCGAGGGCGCGGACCGGGCACTCGGGGTGTTCATCAATACTTTGCCATTGCGGGTGGACATGGACCGGAGCGCGCAGGAGGCGGTTCAGCTCACCCACGGCCGACTGACCGACTTGCTCGGGCACGAACATGCATCACTGGCGCTGGCCCAGCGTTGCAGCGGCGTTGCGTCACCGGCACCGCTGTTCAGTGCGTTGCTCAACTATCGGCACACCGACCTTGAGGCCCAGGAATCGGCGTCGGACCAAGCCTGGCAAGGCATCCAGACCCTGGACAACGAAGAGCGCACCAACTACCCGATGACCCTGAGCGTCGATGATCTGGGCAACGCCTTGCAGATCACCACGCGGACCCTTATCAGCATCGGTGCCCGGCGCATCGGCGACTACGTGCAGACCGCGTTGCAGGCACTGGTCGATACCCTTGAGCAGGCACCGCAACAGCCGCTGAATCGCTTGCCGATACTGCCGGCAGCAGAGCTTGAGCAATTGCTGGTCGAGTTCAATGCCAGCGAAGTCGATTGCCCGCTCGATCAGCCGCTTCAGGTGTTGTTCGAGCAACAAGTCCAGCGCAGGCCGGACGCCATCGCATTGCAGGCTGGCGAGCAACAACTGACCTATCGCCAATTGAACGAACAGGCCAACCGTCTGGCGCATCATCTACGCGAGCACGGCGTGCAACCCGATTCGCGGGTGGCGATCTGTGTCGAACGCAGCCTGGACCTGGTGGTCGGCCTGCTCGGCATTCTCAAGGCGGGCGGCGCGTACGTGCCGCTGGATCCCGACTATCCGCTGGAACGCCTGCATTACATGCTGCAGGACAGCGCCCCGGTGGCGGTGCTGATCCATGACGTTACTCGCAATTTGTTGGGCGATCCGGGTGTGCCGGTCATCGATTTCGACCGTTGCACCTGGCAGCACGCGTCGACTGAAAACCTGCAAATACCGGGTCTGAGCGCTTCAAACCTGGCCTACATGATCTACACCTCGGGCTCCACCGGCACGCCGAAGGGCGTGATGATCGAACACCGAAGCGCCTGCAACATGGTGCACTGGGGCTCGCAGATCAGCCCGCCGACCGAGCACGGCGCGCTGTTGCAGAAGGCGCCGTTCAGCTTCGACAGTTCGGTGTGGGAGATTTTCTGGCCGCTGTGTTCCGGCCTGCGGCTGGTGCTGGCGCGTCCCGACGGCAATCGCGATTCGGCCTATGTGACCCGAGTGATTCGCGAAGGGCAGATCACCGTGGTCAAGTTCGTGCCGGCGCTGCTGCAACAGTTCATCGAACAGGACGATGTCAGCCAGTGCACCAGCCTGACCGACGTGCTCAACGGTGGCGGCGAACTGACCGCCGCACTGGCCCGGCGTGTCCGCGAGCGCCTGCCATGGGTGCGCCTGCATAACGTCTACGGCCCGACCGAAACCACCGTCGACAGCACTGGCTGGACACTGGAACCGGACCAACCGGTGCCGGAGGCCGTGGTGCCAATCGGCAAGGCCCTGAGCAATACCCGGCTCTACGTGCTGGACGCCCACGATCAACCGGTGCCATTCGGCGTCAGCGGCCACCTGCACATCGGCGGGGTCGGGGTCGCGCGGGGGTATCTGGGCTTGTCGCAGATGCAGGCCGAGCGCTTCATCGACAGCCCGTTCGTGGCCGGTGATCGCCTGTACCGTACCGGCGATCTGGTGCGCTACCGGGCGGACGGCAACCTCGAATTCCTCGGCCGCAACGACTTCCAGATCAAGCTGCGCGGCCTGCGTCTGGAGCCTGGGGAAATCGAGGCGCGGCTGATCGAGCATCCGGCCGTGCGTGAAGCAGTGGTGCTGGTGCGGGACGAGCGGCTGGTGGCGTATTTCACCGGGCGCGAAGGCTTCGACGCGCCCCCCATCGAAACCTTGCGCGCCCATGTGCTGGAGCGTTTGCCGGAGTACATGGCACCGGGCGCTTACGTAAAACTCGACGCGTTGCCCCTGACTCCCAACGACAAGGTCGACCGCAAAGCCTTGCCGGCACCGGGAGCGGAGGCGGTACTCAGTCGCCGCTACGAGGCGCCCGAGGGCGAAGTCGAAATCCGGCTGGCGCAGATCTGGGCCGAAGTGCTGCAACTGGAGCAGGTCGGGCGCAATGACCACTTCTTTGAGCTGGGCGGGCATTCGTTGCTGGCGGTCAGCCTGGTGGCCCGCATGCGTCAGGCCGGGCTGCACGTCGATGCGCGGACGCTGTTCAGCCAGCCGACTCTGGCCGCGCTGGCGGCGCAAACCTCGGACCAGGCAAAACAGCTGGAAGTGCCGCCAACCACCATACCGACGCTCAACCGCAAACGCCGGCTCTGAGCCGACACCGGCGCCGACTCGCGGTTCCCGCGGATCGGCGCCGTGACTGATCGGTCACGGGGCTTGTCCCCGCTTCCCATGTCAGACACCCAAGCCCCGATGTTTTAGTTTTTCCAGGCTGCGCGCGACCGCACGGACTCGCCGCTGCGCGCTCCTTTTTCCCGAATTTACAGCAGGTTACCCCCATGCAATTTCGCGAGCTGATGGCTGCTATTTCCACCCATGCGATCCGCCTTCAACAGGACGATGAAGACCTGGTCATTCTGGGCAACGACGACGCGCTCGACGATGCGTTGTGGGACAGCCTCGCCAAACACAAGGCGCAGTTGCTGGAGCTGGTGGCGAGCCACGGCGGCGACTGGTCGAGTCCGGCGCTGCGCATCACCCCGGACATGCTGCCGCTGGTGCAACTGGATCAGCCGGCCATCGACCGCATCGTCGCCACCGTGCCGGGCGGCGTGGCGAATGTGCAGGACATCTATCCGCTGGCGCCATTGCAGGAAGGCATGTTGTATCTGCACCTGGCGGCTGGCGAAGGCGATCTGTATGTGCAACAGGCGCAGTTCACCTTCGACAATCACCAGCGCCTCGATGCATTTGCCCAGGCACTGCAATGGGTGATCGACCGTCACGACATTCTGCGTACCTCGTTTGTCTGGGAGCGCCTGGACGAGCCGGTGCAAGTGGTCTGGCGCCAGGCGCCGCTGGTCTGCGAAGAGGTGGAAGCCGACACGTCCACCGATGTGTTCAGTCAGTTGCAGGCGCGCTACGACGCCCGTCATTTGCGCCTCGATCTGCAACAGGCACCGCTGCTGCGTCTGGTGTTCGCCCGGGATCCGGCGCAGGGCCGGATCGTGGCGCTGCTGCTGTTCCATCACATGATCATCGACCACGTTGCGCTGGACGTGGTGCGCCGGGAAATCCAGGCCTGGCTGCAAGGGCAGACCGAACAGGTCGCGCCGGCGGTGCCGTTTCGCAATCACCTGGCGCGGGCGCGCATGGCGCTCGATGAGCAGGCCCACGAAGCGTTCTTCCGCGAGATGCTCGGCGATATCGACGAGCCGACGTTGCCGTGGGGCTTGCAGGATGTTCACGGCGGCGGACAGGACTTCGAAGATGCGCAACTGATGCTCGGCGACGCACTGAACCTGCGACTGCGCACGCAGGCGCGGCAACTCGGTGTGAGCGTGGCGAGCCTGATGCACCTGGCGCTGGCGCGGGTGTTGGGCCAGTTGTCCGGGCGCACCTCGGTGGTGTTCGGCACCGTGTTGCTCGGACGAATGGAGGCGGGCGACGGCGGTGAGCAGGCGTTGGGCATGTTCATCAACACCTTGCCGTTGCGGGTCGATGTCGGGGCGCAAAGCGTCCACGACGGCGTGCTCGCCACGCACCGTCGGCTGAGCGCCTTGCTCGCTCATGAACAGGCCTCGCTGGCATTGGCCCAGCGTTGCAGCGCGTTGAGTGCGCAGACGCCGTTGTTCAGCGCCATGCTCAATTACCGTCACAGTGCTGTCGGTGACGTTGCCGAGGTGATCGACCTGGCCCCCGGTGTCCAGGTGTTGAGTGGCAAGGAGCCGACCAACTATCCGCTGACCCTGAGCGTCGATGATCTGGGCAGTGGTTTCCGGTTGTCCGCCATCGCTCCGAGCGGCATTGGCGCCGAACGCGTTTGCGGATACGTGCAAACCGTTCTAGACGCCTTGCTCGATGCCCTGGAGCAATCGCCCGAGACGCCGATCAACCAGTTGCCCGTTTTGCCGGCACACGAGCGGCAGCAATTGCTGGTGGGCTTCAACGACAGTCACGTCGATCTCGATCTGGAACAGACCGTTCACCGTCTGTTCGAGGCGCAGGTCGAGCGTACGCCGCAGGCCGTCGCGTTGCAGTCCGGCGCGCAGTCACTGACGTACGTTGAACTCAATATGCGGGCCAATCGCCTGGCTCATCGGTTGCTCGAGTTGGGTGTCGGGCCGGATACGCCGGTGGCGATCTGTGTCGAGCGCGGACCTGAACTGGTGATCGGTCTGCTGGGCATTCTCAAGGCTGGCGGTGCTTACGTGCCGCTGGATCCGGCCTACCCGGCGGAACGCCTGAACTACATGCTCAAGGACAGCGCGCCAGTGGCGCTGCTGGCGCACGGCGCGACCCGGGCGCTGGTCGAGGCGGGCGGCGTGCCGTTGCTCGATTTCGATCAGGATCACTGGCAGGACTATCCCGAGCACAATCCTCAGGTGCCGGGCCTGAACGCTTCGAACCTGGCCTACGTGATCTACACCTCCGGCTCCACCGGCACGCCGAAAGGCGTGATGGTCGAGCACCGTGGCCTGGGCAATCTGCTTCATTGGAGCTCGCAGGTTTGCCCGCCGGTGGCGGACGGCGCCCTTTTGCAGAAAACCCCTTACAGTTTCGACGCCTCGGTCTGGGAGCTGTTCTGGCCGCTGACGGCCGGCCTGCGTCTGGTGCTGGCGCGTCCCGATGCGCACTTCGAACCGGCGTACCTGACGCAAGTGGTGCAGGAGCAGCGCATCAGCGTGATCCAGTTCGTCCCGGCGTTGTTGCAACAGTTCCTCGACGTGGAAAACGTCAGCCAATGCACCAGCCTTACGGATGTTTTCTGTGGCGGCGGCGAGCTGACGCCAGAGCTGGGCCGCCAGGTGCGCGAGCGTCTGCCGCAGGTTCGCTTGCATAACGTCTACGGCCCGACCGAAACCACTGTCGACAGCAGCGTGTGGACGCTGGAGCCATCGATGCCGGTGCCAGAGGCGCTGTTGCCTATCGGTCGGCCAGTCAGCAATACCCGTTTGTACATTCTCGATGAACAACTGCAACCGCTGCCGTTGGGCGTGGCCGGTGAGTTGTACATCGGCGGCGTGCAAGTGGCGCGGGGTTACTTGAACCTTGCGTCGCTCACCGCCGAGCGCTTCCTCGACGATCCGTTCAGCGATCAGCCGAACGCGCGGCTGTACCGCACGGGTGACCGGTGCCGCTACCGGGCCGACGGTAACCTTGAATACCTCGGTCGCAATGACGATCAGGTAAAGGTTCGCGGCCTGCGTATCGAACTCGGGGAAATTCAGACGCGCCTGACTCAACTCGCTACCGTGCTTGCGGCCGAAGTGCTGGTGCGCGAAGACGTGGCTGGCGATCCTCGGCTGGTGGCGTACTACACCGGCGGGCCGCTGGAGATCGGCGAACTGCGCAGCCATCTGCTGGAGCAGTTGCCGGATTACATGGTGCCGACGGCGTTCGTTCATCTCGCCGCCATGCCCCTGAGCCCCAACGGCAAACTCGACCGCAAAGCCTTGCCGGCACCGGATCAAAGCAGTCAGATGTTGCGCGGATATGAGGCGCCGGTCGGTGATGTGGAATGCCGCATCGCCGAAATCTGGCAAGCCTTGCTGAACGTCGAGCGGGTCGGTCGTCATGACAATTTCTTCGAGCTGGGCGGCCATTCCTTGCTGGCCGTGAAGCTGGTCGAGCGCATGCGCCAGCAGGAATTGAGCTGCGACGTGCGCGTCCTGTTCGGTCGGCCAACCGTGGCGGGGCTGGCGGCCACCCTGGGCGCGTCGTCCAGCGTTCAAGTGCCGGTCAATCGCATCACCCCTGACTGCCAACACATCACGCCAGACATGTTGCCCCTGGCCTCACTGGATCAGGCCGGCATCGACCGGGTAGTGGAAAGCGTCCCTGGCGGGGTCGCCAATGTGCAGGACATCTATGCGCTGGCGCCGTTGCAGGCGGGGATTGTGTATCACCACATGGCCGCGACTGCGGGCGATCCTTATGTGTTGCAGGCGCAATTCGTATTTGACGGGATCAAATCGATCAAGGCGTTCGTGCGCGCCGTCAACGTGGTGATCGCGCGCCACGACATCCTGCGTTCCAGCGTGGTCTGGGAAGGCCTCGAAGAACCGGTGCAAGTGGTCTGGCGTGCGGCGCCACTGGCGCTTGAACGAGCAGATCACGAGGCACTGGAAGGCGACGTGCTGCAACAGATGCAGGCACGTTTCGACCCGCGGCACTATCGTCTGAATCTGGGCCGCGCACCGATGATGCGCTTCGCCTACACCGAGGATCCGCAGCAACAACGTTGGGTCGGCATCCTGCTGATGCACCACTTGATGCTCGATCACACCGCGCTGGAAGTGCTGGTGAGCGAGATGAACAGCGTGCTGCACGGTCACGCCGCCGAACTGGCGACCCCGGTGCAATACCGCAACTACGTCGCGCAGGCTCGGCTTGGCGCGAATGCCGAGGCGCACGAAGAGTTTTTCCGCCACATGCTCGGCGACATCGACGAGCCGACCCTGGCGTTCGGCGTGCAGGACGTGCACGGCGACGGCAGCGCCGTGGTCGACAGCCAGCTCACGCTGGACACCGCACTGGCCTTGCGTCTGCGCGAGCAGGCGCGGCGGCTCGGCATCAGTGTGGCGAGTCTGGCGCACCAGGCCTGGGCACAGGTCCTGGCGCAGATCAGCGGTCGGGACGAGGTGGTGTTCGGTACGGTGCTGCTGGGCCGGATGCAGGGTGGCGAGGGTGCCGACCGGGCGTTGGGCCTGTTCATCAACACCTTGCCGCTGCGAGTCAGCGTGACCGCCACAGCGGTGCGCGAAAGTGTGCTTGCCACCCATGAACGGCTGGCGCAATTGCTCGCGCATGAGCAAGCGTCACTGGCGCTGGCCCAGCGTTGCAGCGGGGTTTCCGGCTCGCTGCCGCTGTTCGGCACGTTGCTCAACTATCGCCATAGCGCGCCGCAGGCTGCGGGGCTGACGCTGGGTGGCATTGAATTGCTCAGCTCCCGCGAGCGCAGCAACTATCCGCTGGTGGTCAGCGTCGATGACCTTGGCGAAGGTTTGCGTCTGAGCGTGCAAGCGGTGCCGGGCATCGACGGTGCGCGGGTCTGCGAGTACATCAATGTTGCCTTCGACAGTCTGGTGCAGGCGCTGGAGCAGACGCCGCAACGGGGCGTCGATCAGTTGTCGACTTTGCCGCCAGATGAGCGTCGGGAGTTGTTGGTCGGGTTCAATGCTACCCAGCGGGAATACCCGTCGGGGTCGACGGTTCATGGTCTGTTCGAACTGCAAGTGAAACTGCATCCGCAAGCCGTGGCGGCGGTGCATGGCAACGCGGCGTTGACCTATGACGAGCTGAATCAACGGGCCAACCGACTGGCCCACTTTCTGATCGGGCAGGGCGTGCAACCGGGCGACCCTGTGGCGATTCTGCTGCCGCGTTCGCTGGATCTGCTGGCTGCGCAACTGGCCATCGGCAAGTGCGCGGCGGCTTATGTGCCGCTGGATATCAACGCTCCGGGCGAGCGTCAGGCGTTCATGGTTGAGGACAGCTCGGCGAAAGTGCTGTTGACCTTGAGCACTGAGACGGTTGATTACGCCGTGCGCCGGATCGACCTCGATGCGCTGAAACTCGATGCGCAACCGCCGCACAATCCGGACCTGCCGCAGTCTTCGGAATCCGTGGCCTACATCATGTACACCTCCGGTTCCACCGGCACGCCGAAGGGTGTGATGGTGCCGCACCGGGCGATCGGTCGGCTGGTGATCAACAACGGCTACGCCGATTTCAATGCGCAGGACCGCGTGGCGTTTGCCTCCAACCCGGCGTTCGATGCCAGCACCATGGACGTCTGGGGCCCGTTGCTCAACGGCGGGCGAGTGGTAGTGATCGATCACGCGACCTTGCTTGATCCTCACGCATTCGGACAGGAATTGGCGGCCTCGGGCGCCACGATCCTGTTCGTCACCACCGCGCTGTTCAACCAGTACGTTCAACTGATCCCCGAGGCACTGAAGGGCCTGCGCATTGTGCTCTGCGGCGGTGAACGCGCCGACCCGGCGGCCTTCCGCCGTTTGCTCGCCGAGGCGCCGGACCTGCGCATAATCCACTGCTATGGCCCAACCGAAACCACCACCTACGCCACGACGTTTGAAGTGCGCGAAGTGTCGGAAACCGCCGAAAGCGTGCCGATTGGCGGCCCGATCTCCAACACCCAGGTCTACGTGCTTGACGCCCGTCAGCAACCCGTACCGATGGGCGTGACCGGCGAGCTGTACATCGGCGGGCAAGGCGTGGCGCTGGGCTATCTGAGTCGCCCGGATCTGACTGCCGAGAAATTCCTGCAAGACCCATTCAGCGAGCAACCGGGCGCGCTGCTGTATCGCACCGGCGACCTCGCACGCTGGCTCGCGCCGGGCCAACTGGAATGCATCGGCCGTAACGACGATCAGGTGAAGATCCGCGGCTTCCGCATCGAACTCGGGGAAATCGAAAATCGCCTGCTGAACTGCGACGGTGTCAAGGAAGCCATCGTGCTGGCCCGTCAGGACGGCCAGGAACCATTGCGCCTCGTAGCCTATTTCACCGCCGAAAAGGGCGTGGACAGCGCCAGTTTGCGCGAACAATTGCAAGCGCGCCTGCCGGAATACATGGTGCCCTCGGCCTGGGTGCAGCTCGATGCGTTGCCGTTGAACAACAACGGCAAGGTCGACCGCAAGGCCTTGCCGCTGCCGGACCCGAGCGCCTGGCTCAGCCAGGCATACGAAGCCCCGCAAGGCCCGGTGGAAACCGCGCTGGCGCAGATCTGGGTGGATGTCCTGAAGCTGGAAAAAGTCGGTCGCCACGACAACTTCTTCGAACTGGGCGGCCATTCATTGCTGGCGGTGAGCCTGATCGAGCGCCTGCGCCGGATCGGCCTGAGCACCGACGTGCGCGTGCTGTTCAGTCAGCCGACCCTGGCCGCGCTGGCTGCGGCGGTGGGCAGCGGTCGGGAGATCGAAGTGCCGGCCAACCGCATTCCTGCCGGTTGCACCCACATCACCCCGGACCTGCTGAGCCTCACCGAACTGGATCAGACCAGCATCGACCGGATCGTCGCCAGCGTGCCGGACGGCGCTGCCAACGTGCAGGAAATCTATCCGCTGGCGCCGTTGCAGGAAGGCATCCTTTATCACCACTTGAGCGCGGAGCAGGGCGACCCGTACCTGCTGCAATCGCGGCTGGCCTTCGACAGCGTCGAGCGCCTGCGCACCTTCACCGACACCTTGCAGCAGGTCATCGCTCGCCACGACATCCTGCGCACCAGCGTTGTCCACGAAGGTCTCGCCACCCCTCATCAAGTGGTGTGGCGCCACGCCGAACTGGTGGTTCAGCACGTGACGCTGGACCCGGCGCAGAGCGACATCCTCAAGCAGTTGCACGAGCGTTTCGACGCCCGTCACTACCGCCTCGACATCAGCCAGGCGCCGCTGCTGCGTATGGTCTATGCCGAAGATCCGAAACAGCAATGCGTGGTGGCGATCCTGCTGTCCCATCACCTGATCCTCGATCACACGGCGCTGGAAGTGATCGTCGAGGAAATGCGCGGTGTGATGTTCGGTGAGGTCGATCACCTTTCGGCGCCGATTCCCTATCGCAATTACGTGGCTCAGGCACGCCTGGGGCTCAGCGAGCTGGAACACGAAACGTTCTTCCGCGAAATGCTCGGCGACATCGATGAGCCGACCCTGCCACTCGGTCTGCGGGACGTGCAGGGCGACGGTCACGGCGTCGAGGAAGCGCTGCAACCGGTGGCTGCCGAACTCAATCTGCGCTTGCGTGAACAGGCGCGACAACTGGGCGTGAGCGCGGCCAGCCTGATGCACTTGGCCTGGGCGCAGGTGCTGGGCGTGCTGTCGAACCGTCGCGATGTGGTGTTCGGCACGGTGATGATGGGGCGGATGCAGGGTGGTGATGGTGCCGACCGGGCGCTGGGGGTGTTCATCAACACCTTGCCGCTGCGCATCGATATCGGCGCCGGCGCGCGGGAAGGAGTCAAAGCGACCCACGCACGGCTGACGGCATTGCTCGGGCATGAACATGCTTCGCTGGCGCTGGCCCAGCGTTGCAGTGGTGTCGCGGCGTCGTCGCCGTTGTTCAGCGCCTTGTTCAACTACCGCCACAGCGCCCCTGCGCAGCCGTCACAAAACGGGCAGGGCATCTGGGAGGGCGTGCAAAAACTCGGTGGTGAAGAGCGCACCAACTATCCGCTGACCCTGAGCGTGGACGATCTGGGCGAAGGCTTTGCCTTGTCGGTGCTGGCGGTCAGCCAGATCGGCGCGCAGCGGATTTGCAGTTACATGCACACCGCGCTGGAGCAACTGGTGCAGGCGCTGGAACAGACGCCGCAAAAACCGTTGAACCGCTTGCCGATCCTTTCGACTGCGGAGCTGGAACGTCTGGTCGACGGCTTCAATCCACCGGTCACGGCCTATCCCCGTGGCGCGACGATTCACGCAATGGTCGAGGTGCAGGCCGAGCGCAACCCGCATGCCCTCGCCGTGATTCAAGGTGCGCAACAGCTGACCTACGGGCAGCTCAACCAGCGTGCCAACCGACTGGCCCATCATTTGATCGGTCTAGGCGTGCAACCGGACGACCGCGTCGCGCTCTGCGTGCGTCGTGGCCCGCAGATGCTGGTCGGCCTGCTGGCGATTCTCAAGGCCGGCGCCGGTTATGTGCCGGTGGATCCTGCGCATCCGGCGGAACGCATTGCCTACCTGTTGCAGGACAGCGATCCGGTGGCCGTGCTCGCACAGGCTTCGACCCGGGAGCTGCTGGGCATGATGCCGGTGATCGATCTGGACAGCGACGCCTGGCAACACCTGCCCGACAGCAACCCGCAACTGCCGTACCTGACTCCGGCAAATCTTGCGTACGTGATCTACACCTCGGGCTCCACCGGCCAGCCGAAAGGCGTGATGGTCGAACACGCGACCCTGGAAAACCTTGTGCACTGGCACGCCGAAGCTTTCGACCTGCACGCCGGCAGCCACACCGCCAGCGTGGCCGGGTTCGGCTTCGATGCGATGGCCTGGGAAGTCTGGCCGGCGTTGTGCGTCGGCGCGACGTTGCACCTGCCGCCGGAAACGGTGAGCAACGAGCACCTGGACGAGTTGCTCGACTGGTGGCGCGCGCAGCCGTTGCAGGTCAGCTTCCTGCCGACGCCGGTAGCCGAATACGCCTTCAGCCGCGAGCTGCAACACCCGACCTTGCGTACCTTGCTGATCGGTGGCGACAAGCTGCGTCAGTTCAACCGTGCACAAACCTTCGCAGTGATCAACAACTACGGCCCGACTGAGGCCACCGTGGTCGCCACGTCCGGCCCGGTGGAAGTCGGCCAGCCGCTGCACATCGGCCGGCCTATGGCGAACGCCCGCATCTATCTGCTCGATGACCAGCAACGTCCGGTGCCAGTAGGTGTCACGGGCGAGATGTACGTCGCCGGCGCTGGCGTGGCGCGGGGTTATCTGAACCGTCCCGATCTGACTGCCGAACGCTTCCTTACTGATCCGTTCAGCGATCAGCCGCAGGCGCGGATGTACCGCACCGGAGACCTTGCACGCTGGCTGGCGGACGGCAATATCGAGTATCTGGGTCGCAACGACGATCAGGTCAAACTGCGCGGCGTGCGGGTTGAACTGGGGGAAATCGAAGCGGCGCTGGCCAGCCATCCGGCGGTGCAGGACGCGGTGGCGCTGGTGCGCGACGGGCAGTTGCTGGCGTGGTTCACCGAGCGTGCGCCGGCCGATATCGAAGCCCTGCGCAATCATCTGCAAACCCGTTTGCCGCAAGCGCTGATCCCGGCGGCTTACGTGCGACTCGACGCCTTGCCGCTGACAGCCAACGGCAAACTCGACCGCAAGGTCTTGCCGGAACCGGATCAGAACGCCTGGCTCAGCCGTGAATACGCAGCCCCGCAAGGCCCGATGGAAACCGCGCTGGCGCAGATCTGGGCCGATGTCCTGAAACTGGAAAAAGTCGGACGCCACGACAACTTTTTCGAACTGGGCGGCCACTCGCTGCTGGCCGTGAGCCTGATCGAACGCCTGCGTCAGATCGGCCTGAGTAGCGACGTGCGTGTGCTGTTCAGCCAGCCAACGCTGGCTGCACTGGCCGCAACGGTGGGCAGCGGTCGCGAAATCGAAGTGCCGGCCAATCGCATTCCTGCTGATTGCATCCATATCGCCCCGGACCTGTTGAGCCTGGCGGAACTGGATCAGCCGAGCATTGACCGCATTGTTGCCACGGTGCCCGGCGGTGCTGTGAACGTGCAGGACATTTACCCACTGGCACCGTTGCAGGAAGGCATCCTTTACCACCACTTGAGCGCGGAGCAGGGCGATCCGTACCTGCTGCAATCGCGGCTGGCCTTCGACAGCGTCGAACGTGTGGAAGCGTTCGCGGCCGCGCTACGCCAGGTTGTTGCCCGTCACGACATCCTGCGCACGGCGGTGATCTGGCAGGAACTGGCCGAGCCGATGCAAGTGGTGTGGCGTCAAGTCGAGCTGCCGGTGCAGGAGATCGTGCTTGATCCGGCGGATGGCGACATCCTCGAGCAGTTGCACGGGCGTTTCGATGCCCGGCACTACCGGCTCGACATCAGCCAGGCACCGCTGCTGCGTCTGGTGTATGCCCGTGATCCGGTCCACGGTCGGGTGGTTGCGATGTTGCTGTTCCACCATGTGGTGATGGATCACACCGCGCTGGACGTGGTGCAGCACGAAATGCTCGCCTGCCTGCAAGGGCGCGAAGCCTCGCTGGGCGCGGCCGTGCCTTACCGCAACTACGTGGCGCAGGCGCGGCTGGGCGTCAGCGAGCAGGAGCACGAGGCGTTCTTCCGCGACATGCTCGGCGACATCGACGAGTCGACCCTGCCGTTCGGCTTGCAGGATGTACAAGGTGACGGTCGCGACATTGAGGAAACGCAACAGGCCCTGACCGCCGCCACCGGCCAGCGTCTACGCAGCCTCGCGCGGCAACTGGGCATCAGCGTGGCCAGCCTGTTCCATCTCGCTTGGGCGCAGGTGCTGGCGGCGACGTCCGGGCAGGAGCGGGTGGTATTCGGCACGGTGCTGATGGGCCGGATGCAGGGCGGCGAGGGGGCCGACCGGGCGCTGGGGATGTTCATCAACACCTTGCCGCTGCGGGTCGATCTCGGAGATACGCCAGTGCGCGAAGGGGCTCGGGCGACGCATGCGCGGCTCAGTGCGCTGCTCGGCCATGAACACGCGTCACTGGCGCTGGCCCAGCGTTGCAGCGGCGTGGCCGCGCCTTCGCCGCTGTTCAGTTCGATGCTCAACTACCGGCACAGCGCCGACGAGGCGCAACAGCAAAACCTGCGTCAGGCCTGGCAAGGCATCGAGACCCTGAGCAGCGAAGAACGCACCAACTATCCGCTGAGTCTGGGTGTCGATGATCTGGGCAGCGGTTTTGTGCTCACCGCCATGACCCCGGCGAGCATTGGTTCGCAGCGCATCTGCGACTACATGCAGACCGCGCTGGAGACACTGGCGAATGCTTTGGAACAGGCACCGGATCAGTCGCTGAACCGCTTGCCGATCCTTGACAGCGCAGAGCGTCAGCATGTCGTTTACGACCTCAACGTCACCGGGACCGCAGACAATCTGGAGCACACCGTTCATGGGCTGTTCGAGGCGCAAGTGCAGCGCACGCCGCAAGCCATCGCGTTGCAGGCCGGTGAACAGCGGCTGACCTACGCCGAACTCAACGCACAGGCCAATCGACTGGCCCATCATCTGCGCGAACTGGGCGTGGGGCCGGATTCGCGGGTGGCGATCTGCGTCGAGCGCGGGCTGGAGCTGATGGTCGGTCTGCTCGGCATCCTCAAGGCGGGCGGTGCCTATGTGCCGCTGGATCCGGCGTACCCGGCAGAGCGTCTGGATTACATGCTCAAGGACAGCGCGCCGGTAGCGGTGCTGGTGCACGGTGCGACGCGTGAGTTGCTGGATGAGAGCACCGCGCTGGTGATCGATCTGGATCAGGCTCATTGGACATTCAACCCGGATGACAACCCGCAAGTGCTGGGCCTGAGCGCTTCGAACCTGGCCTACGTGATCTACACCTCCGGTTCCACCGGGGCGCCGAAAGGCGTGATGGTCGAGCATCGCGGCGTGGGCAATCTGCTGCACTGGAGTTCGCAGCTGTGTCCCGCCGTGACGGACGGCGCCCTGTTGCAGAAAACCCCATTCAGTTTCGATGCCTCGGTCTGGGAGCTGTTCTGGCCATTGAGCGCCGGTTTGCGGCTGGTACTGGCGCGTCCCGACGGGCACCGCGAACCGGCGTATCTGGCGCAGGTGATTCGCGAGCAGCGGGTCAGCGTGATCCAGTTCGTGCCGGTGCTGTTGCAACAGTTCCTCGAGCAGGACGACGTCAGCCAGTGCAGCAGCCTCACCGATGTGTTCTGTGGCGGCGGCGACCTGACGCCGGCGCTGGCTCGCCTTGTGCGCGAGCGTTTGCCGCAAGTGCGTTTGCACAACGTTTACGGCCCGACTGAAGCCACGGTCGACAGCACGGTGTGGACGCTGGAGCCGTCAATGGCGGTACCGGACAGCGCGTTGCCGATCGGACGGCCGATCAACAACACCCGTCTCTACGTACTCGACGCTGCCAAACGGCCGGTGCCTATGGGCGTCATCGGTCAGTTGTTCATTGGTGGTGCCGGGGTTGCGCGGGGCTATCTGGGCCTGCCGCAATTGATGGCCGAACGGTTCACCCCGAGCCCGTTCGTGGCTGGCGATCGGCTGTACGCCACGGGCGACCTGGTGCGTTACCGCGCCGATGGCCAGCTCGAATTCATCGGGCGCAACGACTTCCAGGTCAAGCTGCGTGGCCTGCGCCTGGAACCGGGTGAAATCGAAGCGCAACTGCTCAGCCATCCGGCCCTGCGTGAAGCCGTGGTGCTGGTGCGTGAGGAACGTCTGGTGGCGTACTTCACCTGGCACGCCGAGGCCGGGCAACCTGGGATCGAGGCGTTGCGCGAACACTTGCTCGCACGCTTGCCGGATTACATGGTGCCGTCGGCATTCGTCGCGCTCGACAGCCTGCCGCTGAGCCCCAACGGCAAGGTGGATCGCAAGGCGCTGCCGGCCCCCGGTGCCGAGTCGGTGCTGGTGCGTGAATACGAGCCGCCGGTCGGCGAGACCGAAATCGCCCTGGCCCGGTTGTGGGCTGAGGTGCTGAAGGTCGAGCGGGTCGGGCGTCACGATCACTTCTTTGAACTGGGCGGGCACTCGCTGCTGGCGGTGAGCCTGATCGAACGCATGCGTCAGATCGGCCTGAGCACCGACGTGCGTGTGCTGTTCAGTCAGCCGACCCTGGCCGCACTGGCCGCCGCCGTGGGCAGCGGGCGGGAAATCGAAGTGCCGGCCAATCGCATCGCGGCCAATTGCACCCACATCACCCCGGACATGCTGACGCTGGTGTCGCTGGATCAAGCCGCCATCGACCGTGTGGTGTCCAGCGTGCCGGGTGGCGCTGCCAACGTGCAGGATATCTATCCGCTGGCGCCGTTGCAGGAAGGCATTCTTTATCACCACTTGAGTGCGGGAGAAGGCGATCCCTACCTGCTGCAATCGCGGTTGGCGTTCGACAGCCTTGAGCGTCTGCAGCGTTTCAGCGCGGCATTGCAACACGTCATTGACCGCCATGATGTTCTGCGTACGGGCGTGGTGTGGGAAGGCTTGAGCGTGCCGGTGCAGGCCGTGTGGCGTCAGGCTGAGCTCGTGGTGCAGGAGGTTTCGCTCGATCCTGCGGCCGGCGACATTCTTGAACAACTGCACGCCCGGTTCGATGCGCGGCATTACCGCCTCGACATTGCTCAGGCGCCGTTGCTGCGCCTGGTGTTCGCCCGTGATCCGGCCCATGGCCGGGTGGTGGCGATGCTGCTGTTCCATCACATCGTGCTCGACCACACCGCGCTGGAAGTGGTGCGCCACGAAATGCAGGCGTACCTGCGCGGGGCCGACGAGCCGTTGCCGGCGGCGGTGCCGTACCGCAATTACGTGGCGCAGGCGCGGTTGGGCGTCACGGAGCAGGAACATGAAGCATTCTTCCGCGACATGCTCGGCGACATCGCCGAGCCGACTTTGCCGTTCAACCTGCGCGATGTGCGTGGCGACGGACGCGGCATCGAGGAAGTGCAGCAAGAACTCGACAACGGCCTGAACCTGCGCCTGCGCAGTCAGGCGCGGCAGTTGGGCATCAGCGTGGCCAGCCTGTTCCACCTCGCGTGGGCCCAGGTATTGGCGGCGACCTCCGGGCAAGACAATGTGGTGTTCGGCACCGTGCTGATGGGCCGGATGCAGGGTGGCCAGGGCGCTGACCGTGCGCTGGGCATGTTCATCAACACCTTGCCGTTGCGGGTCGATCTGGGGGAGACCCCGGTGCGCGAAGCGGTCAAGGCGACGCATCAGCGTCTCACCGCACTGTTGGGGCATGAGCATGCTTCGCTGGCATTGACCCAGCGTTGCAGCGGGATTGCGGCGACGTCGCCGTTGTTCAGCGCGATGCTCAACTACCGGCACAGCCATGGTTCAGAGCATTCGGACAGCGTGATTCAGGCCTGGCAAGGCATCGAGACCCTGAGCAGTGAAGAACGTACCAACTATCCACTGAGCCTGAATGTCGATGACCTGGGCAACGGTTTCTCGTTGATTGCCATGGTGCCGACGGACATCGGTGCGCAGCGGATTTGCGATTACATGCAATCGGCGTTGGTGGGATTGGTTGAGGCGCTGGAACAGGCACCGACGCAGGCGATGAATCGCTTGCCGGTTCTTGAGGGGGCTGAGCGGCAGCGGCTGTTGTTCGACTTCAACGCGACCGACGTTGGCTATGACCTTCAGCAAAGCATCCACGGTTTGTTCGAGGCGCAGGTCTTGCGCACGCCGCAGGCTGTGGCGGTGCTTTCCGGTGAACAGCGACTGAGTTATGCCGAGCTGAATGCTCGGGCCAACCGTCTGGCCCATCACCTGCGCGGTTTGGGCGTGGGCCCGGATGCGCGGGTGGCGATCTGTGTCGAGCGTGGGCTGGACATGGTGGTCGGGCTGCTGGCGATCCTGAAGGCCGGCGGCGGTTATGTGCCGCTGGATCCGGCGTATCCGCTGGAGCGTCTGGCTTACATGCTGAAGGACAGCGCGCCGTCGGCGGTGTTGGTGCAGGGCTCGACTCGCGCCTTGCTGGGTGAGGTGGCGGTGCCGGTAGTCGATCTGGATCACGACACTTGGCAATCATTGTCGGCTGATAACCCTTCGGTCGATGGGCTGACTCCGCAGCACACGGCTTACGTGATCTACACCTCGGGCTCGACCGGCCAACCGAAAGGCGTGATCAACGAGCACAGCGGGGTGGTCAACCGCTTGCTGTGGATGCAGGACGCCTATCGCCTGACGGCTGAAGATTCAGTGCTGCAAAAGACGCCGTTCAGCTTCGACGTTTCGGTCTGGGAGTTTTTCTGGCCGCTGATGACCGGCGCGCGACTGGTGATGGCCCGTCCGGGCGGGCACAAGGATCCGCTGTACCTCAGCGAAGTGATCGAACAACAGC
>NZ_JARVSR010000005.1:0-129106 GCF_030209075.1 Pseudomonas sp. lyk4-R2A-10
GGGGACAAAGTCAAAGGGGACAGATCTATTTCTCGTTCAAAAAAATAATACCACCCCCTTTTTATACATCTTCCCTTTTATACATGGAAAAAAATCAATTAATATGAGAACAAAACTTAAACACGAACTCCAACCCCTCCGAGTACCAAATGGATGGACAATCACAATCAACAACCTTTACGAGGTTGACCTCACCCCCGAAACTGCAGAATGGTTTAGTAGCTCAGTTTTACTAGGTGGTGCACGACAAACTACGGGACACTGCTTTGACTCCAGAGTTGAACCAGAAGGAGATCCATCGGGAGAGTTTGTAATTGAATTCCTAACGGTCAAGTACGACAACAAAGGGAACCCTTTAAAAAATTCTGAGACATTCCTAGGGGAATTCAAAACAAAAAACAAGATCGAATTTATTAAAAAAATCGAAGATTTTATGCTTGAAGCATAAACCAAAATTTATTCTTCGCTGAAAAAAATAAATCCGCCCCCCTTTCAACCCCTTTTATACATTACGTTCTTGAAGACAATCCCACCACCTTCCCCTTTTCACATACAGCTTAATAAAAAATGATTTCCCTTTCTAGAATATTAAAACCAGAGGACACAGATTTATTTTTTCGTTAAAGGAAATAAATCCATCCCCTTTTCAAAATCCGCTCGAGGAAAAAATGACAGGACATAAATGTATTCCAAGAAGTGTATGGAACGGGATCGACGGAACAGGCTACAACAACATTGCGCAAGAGCTAGAGTCCGAAAACCATTCACTAAGAAAATGGATTTCATTATACGCCATCTACAAATACCACTTTACCAATGATCCGCATCAATATTACAAATTTATCCACCAATCAAAAAATTTCCGATATGCATTAGTAATATTTACAATCCCCACCGAAACACTTGAAACAAGCGATGGAGTGGACGACCGAGACATTAGTATCGTAAAAATAGAAACCATGAACTCTGAAGCGGAAATCAACGCCCTTCTTGCAAACCTCAACATAGACCCAGAACTGTTCACCACGCCATGGCGTTGTCAATATCCGCTCTAGTAGCCAAACTGCAATCAGAGGGGTTTCCCACTGTCGTTAAAACTGATGAAGCCACCAATGCAAGAGTAGAAATATTGCTAACAGACTTAGAGTCTCGCATAGCACTCAAAGAATTGATCGAAAAATATTTAAAAGGAAGAGATCCCGATTACGACCGCTTGATCGAAATAGTCCAAGATCCAACGCGTCAGGTCCCGGTCAGGGGAGTGCTGGAAAACATTCGACGATACAATAATTCTCAGTGCACGCATGAAGAACTGAAACTGATCAACGACCTTTTATACATATATGGGTGAGACGGCCAGACTGGTAGTGCTCACTTTTCACAACTAGCAACCCTTACGACTCCGTTAATCCTTTGAAACGTGGAAGTGAGCTTTAAAGATGATGATAGTACTTGACGGCTTAACCATTTCATCAGAGCAAGAGTTTCATGAAAAAATAGCCATTGCTTTTTCAGTGACGGATTCTTATGGAAACAACCTCAATGCTTTATGGGACCTACTCAGCGCCGGCGTGGAGCGCCCAATAGATTTAATATGGAAAGATTCTGAATCCTCTCAAAAAGACATGGGAGATTTGTTCAGCAAAATAATTAAAATTTTTGAACGCACAAAGCAACAGGATGTGAACCTTGGACTGGAGGAAAAATTTAACTACTATCTAACTAGAAAGCAAAAGCAAACGACCAAAATTGACAAATTTATTCTTCATCGAAGAAAATAAACCTACCCTTTTTCACCAGTCAATTTTTAATGACAAAAAAATCGTCTCACTTACGGAAAAATCAATGTTAGAAAACAATAAAACAATAGAAATTAATGGAGAGGACGCCTCTTGAGGTTCTAGCGGAAATTGAATTTATCTTGATTTCGCTGCACAAAATTGGAAGCTACTATTGCGACATGCCTGTCAACGATTATCAAAAAGCGACTACCGATTTTATTGACAACGAGAAGGTGACTCAAAGACTTGCGAAGGTGAGAAAAATCATCTCTACAAAATTTGATTCAACCCTCGAAGAGGATGACATGGACGATATTGAGCGTCATATGGAAGGAATCCAATTTTGGAAGCCTTAGACAACCTTTCTCTGCTATTCCAATAATTCGGGATTAACTCTAAAAGCCATTGGGCATTTTTTTAGATTTTTAATTCAAAGAAAAACCTCATCAAAAACCCTCCCACTAACAAACTCATGAAAATCACAATATCGCGCATCGTTAAAATCCACACAGAAAAGACCCTTGTTGAATTCTCCACCCCTTACGGAGAAGGTCTTTCAAGCTTATTCACTCTAGAGGCAATAGAACACCGTTCCTATGACGTCGAAATAAATATTGATGATGATTTTTATTGGGGTAAAAACATCTTCACCTCGATGAGCAACACACCCTCAACTCGCCATGAAGCCGAAAAAACCTATATAACAGCAGAGCTTATCTCTATTACCGAAGATGGATGCGGGTCGCTAAAATTTGGCAATTCCATCATCCTCATCTCACTAAAAAACGAAAATAAAGATCTTATTTTTCCGAGTTTTGTTGAGATCTCAGCTATTCAAATCACCCTTTACCCAAACAACACCTGAGCAATGTTCAAAAAGCACATCCGCCCCCCTTGGAGATCACTAAATGAACACAAGCAAAATCGTCACTCTCGGAGCCAAAATAACTCTCGATGACATTTCTCAGCTTGATCAAACACTCGACATCTCGCTCGAAATAGAAAACTTGAAGGAAGACCTTTTTCAAGCAACCTTCCCATGCGGCCAAATACTCGATATCGGATGGTACCCAGAATTCAGCACATACGGTTCCTTTGTAATCTCTCTAATCCGCAATCAAGACTGGCAAAATCCTACTCATTGTGAAAAAGCCAAAAACTGGGCAGAACTGAAAATCGCGCTAGAGAACATATTAAAAAACCTGGAAAGCTAGAATCGACAAACGCTTCCGATATATGGAATAAACCAACTGACCAAAACAACATCACCGCTATCCCCCCTCAATCATCCCCTCCAAAACCTCATACTTAACCACCACCCGATTCCCATACAACCGCTCCCTCTCCACCAACGCCCCCACCTGCCCCTTCTCCCTCACCTCCCGCCAAATCTCATTCTCGCGATACACCCGCTCCCCCTCCCGCACAAACCGATGCCCCACTTCAAACACGTGATACCGATAAGCCCGCTCCCGATCACACAACAATTCCCCCTCCAACTGCGTCTCCCCGACCTTCAACTTCAGCTGAAAGCTGCGATCCGTCGGGTTGTGCAGTACCAGGTCGATGTAGTTGTAGAAGATTGCCGCGCCGGAACCGAATGGCAGGACGCGGCCGTCGTCCGGGAAGGGGTCGAAGCTGTGGTTGGCGCGTTCGATGACGACCAGGGGTGAGTGAATGGCCATCCAGTGGATGAGGTTGCTGAGTTGGCAGATGCCGCCGCCGATGCCGGTGCGGGCTTCGCCGAATGAGAGTTCCATGCCTTCGACGTAGCCGCGTTGGCGGGTCGGGCGGCCGACGAGGCGGCAGAAGGAGAAATATTCGCCGGGGGCGATGGTGACGCCATCGATGGCGGCGACGGCGAGTTTGAGGTTGATGACTTTGTTGTGTTGCAGCGCGAGGTCGGATTCGCCGAGTTTGCGGATCAGTTTTGAGGTGTGTTTGAGATAGCGGTAAGGCAAGCGCTCGGACGTCGTGGCCGTCCGTGCGTAGCGTTTGCTCGAGCAGTGCCAGGCAATGTGGCGGAACAGTCTTTTTTGCCACACGCGTAGCCAGTAGAGGGCCGGGTGGTAGAGGGAAAGTGGTTTCATCCGTGGCGAACGGCGCGGGCCGTTGTCTTCCTTGAGCTTGAAAGGGCGGCGCATCTTACCGTGTAACCGCGCTGGGTCGCCAAGCGCCTCGCCGATGTCGCAAGCGGTAACAAGTCGCCCGGCCCGGGCGCTCGGAAATTAAGCTTGAACTAAGGTTACGTCCCTACCATCCGGGCCACAAAGCAGCGGTTCTGTGGGCTGATTGCCGTCAGCAGAACCCTTCAACTTGAAGTGAGCCCGGACCATGAGTGCGATCGATTCCACCTCTAAACAACTGCCCGCCTTCAGTCTTGTATTGGTCAATTACAAGACGCCGGAAATAACCCGGATGTGCCTGGAGTTTCTCCAGCAATACGTCAAGGATCATCAAATTCCGGTGTGGGTGGTGGACAACGATTCTGCCGATGAAAGCCTGATTTACTTGCGGTCTCTGGACTGGATCAACTTGATCGAGCGCCCTTCACCCGGCAAGGAAGCAGGGCATATTGCTCATGGCAAGGCACTTGATCTGGCACTTGCGAAAGTTGAAACCGATTACCTGTTTTTGCTGCACACCGATACTTTCGTTTTTGACAGTACTGTCTTTTCGATGATGATGAATGAGTGCATGCAATCTGTGGATACAGCGGCGGTCGGTTGCGTCGAGCAATTGGATCGCGGCGTCCTTAGAGACACATGGCGTTTGTCTTCGCGTTATTTCAAACACTATTTCCGCCGGGCAAAACAGCACTTGGGGTTGCCCTCCCGAGATCCAAAACCCTACCGGGAAACACACCTGAAAAGCTTCTGCACCTTGTGGAATGCACGGCTGATCAAGGCTCACGGGCTGCATTTTTCGATGGACGACCGAGTCCCGGGATACACGCTGCAGGATCGTTTAAGCAGCCTTGGCTACGGCATCAAATGCCTCTCGCCGCGGACGATTTTCCGCTACCTGGATCACATTCAAGCCGGCACCGTGGCCGCGATCGGTGGATACGGCAAACAGCACCGCCGCACCACCATGTATCAGGAAACGCTCAAGCGCCTTCAGTTACAACAGGGCATGCGACCCGCCAAATCGTAAGACAATAAAAAAGGGCGACTTCAAAGTCGCCCTTTTTTGCTTCTGAATTCTTTGGTTTCCACTCCGAGGAGGTGTTCGCCCAGTGTAATGGCCTGGCAATCCATGCACCGGTAAAGAGCCCTGACACTGGGCGAACGGGAGGGATTTTAATGGAAGTTGGCGGATATGTCGTGCTAATTGAAGATGAAATTTATGTACTGAAAAGTTAAAGGACGTTGCTTACCGATTTTTCCCGACAAACTTTCTGAACTCACCCGCCCGAATACTTCATATGACTGTTCTCATACAATTACTTGTACAAGAACAGCCATTCTGTAGAGTCAATACTCAACTTTCATGCTGACTGGTCACTTTTAATACATCGGTGTAAGTGACCACGACGCTTTGCCCGACTTTCAAATCTTTCAGTTTGGCCTGAATCTCAGGCTTTTCTACGTTGAGGGTTTTCGACTGGCCTGAAGGGTTTTCCAGGGTGACCTGGTTTGTCGCCAAATCAATTTTGGTGATTTTCAACTGGACCTGAACCTGGCGGAATGCCTCGCCACCGGGGTTGCTGCTGCCCACGGCGTTGCGCAGCTCGCCAGTACGCTCGGTGGAGCCAGGCAGACCTTTATCCACGTCGGTATCCAGATAAGCGGCCACAGAGCGGGTTACTTCGATCTGAACCAGATCGCCCACTTTCAAATTACCGAGGTTTTTCGCCTTGTCGCTGAGCTGAATGTGCACTTGGCGACCTTCCGCGCCTTCAAGGACCACTTGATGATTGGCCGGGTCAACCGCCAGCACTTTGGTGGTGACACGGTCGGCCTCGACAGCGGCGGACAGCGGGATATCGGCGGCCGTCGCCGAAAGGCTGGCAGCAGAAAGGACGGTAGCAAGTGCTATGGCGTGCGTCAGTGCTTGGAGCTTCATAAGCGATACGTTCCCTGTGATGGATGGCAGCACCCATCGCCAACGTGGTCAGCGACGGATGTGCCAGTGAGCATAGACGCCCTTCAGGGTTTGTTCCGCGATCGTTGCGCAGTGTCCTGCGCCGTGGACTCGCCACTGGCGGTGCCTTTCCCGGAGCTCTGCCGCTGTTTGGGATCGGTGGGACGTAGCGCGTCGTTGTCGCGCTCGGTTTCACCCGGCGGACGAGGTTCGTCAGGGTGTTCGCTATCAGGGACAGTGTTCATGCCGGGCCTCCTCAGGCTTCAGGGTCGTCGAGTTCCCGCGCAACGTTCACGGCGGGTGCGTCCTTGTGCAGGTCATCGGCCTTGGCTCTGAGGATCTGCCACTGCTCAAGATCGATGGCACCTTGGCCGAGCAAATCGTCAGCAATGCGCTGCAGATCGAAGTAATGGGCATCCGGGGATTGTTGCCAGTACGTCTGATCGTCAAACATCTGCTGCCAGGTCGTCAGGTCTGGAGATTTCAGTTCCTCGCTCATGGATCGGATCCTCGGCCATGTTTCTCGGTAGAGGGAGCATCCTCGACAGAGTTCCAATCGATCCATTCGCACGCATGGCGCGCGAAATCAGTACCCGGTCATCTCCAGATAGCCCTGCCCGCCCCGATTGCCGCTCAGGCGCACCGGCCCTTCCCAATACGGAATGCGCAGGTTCATCCAGGCATCGGGGTTGATTGCATCGAGGGTGATCTGCAGATTTTTTTGCGGAATCTCGATCGACCAGCGCACCGGCATCGAACGGCCGGCGACCTTCGCAGTGCCTTGCGGGGTCAGCTTGATCTGCTCGGCGTGCAGGGTTTCGGTCTGGCCATCGGCGGCAATCCACGTGCCGGTCAGGTACGGCGCCCCTTCCTTCTGGCGCATGCGGTACAGCATCACGTGTTCACCGTTGTCCAGATGCAGTGAGAACCAGTCCCACCCTGTCTGGTTGGCGGTCAGCGGCTGACTGCTCCATTCGCGGTCGAGCCAGGCCGGGCCGTTGACGGTGTAGGTCTGGCCGTCGATCTGCAGGGTGCCGCTGGCCTGGATAAACGGCTGGCTGTAGTAATACGACGCCTGGCCCTGTTCGGATTTCTGACTGAAGCCCTTGTCGCCCTGCAGCACCAACGGGCGGCTGGAGGTCAGGCGCAGCTGGTAGCTGAAGTTCTTGTCCCGGGCGCTGAGTTGCAGGTCGGCCAGCGGATCGCTCGCCTGACTGACGAAACGCCAGTCATCGATCCACGCCTCGAACGGCGCCGCACGCACCCCGGCCTGCCCGACGCCGCCACGGGCGTAACGCTCGGCGGCATGGTGGACGCTGGCCGAGGTCACTGCCGCGTGCCCGAGCCAGATCGTCTGGTTGGCCCAGCCCGGCTGCGGCGGCGAGGCGTTCAGGGCGCTGCGAAACAACGTCCACTGCACGCCGAAATCGTTGCCCTGCGCATCCTCGAGATTGGCTGTCACGTACCACCATTCGATGCGAAAACCGTCATGGGCGCCGTGATCCGCCGGGAAGCTGAACACCCGCCCCGGCACCACCGGCGTAAACGCCTGTGCCTGAGCGCCCATGCCGGCGAAACCCTTCTGCTCCGCTGTGGGGTTGTCGCAACCACCGAGCAACAACGCCAAAAACACCAGCGCAAACCTAGTCCTCATGGGCAAACGTCCTCAGCAAGTCCGCCGGTTGCGTGCGGTACAGCGAATACAGCGGCCACGCCGAGGCCAGCAACGTCGCCAGCAGCGCCAGCCCCATCAGTTGCAGCAACTGCCATGGAAACACCCGCAGCGGCAGACGCCAGCCAAAAGCCTGCACGTTGATCACAGCGTCCAGGCACCACGCCAGGCCGATGCCCAACGGCAAGGCCAGCACCAGCGTCAGCAGCGCCAACAGCCAGGTTTGGCCGAGGTTGAGCAGCATCAATTGTCGTCGCGTCACGCCCAAAGCCCACAACGGTGCGAGCTGACCGAGACGGCTCTGACTCTGGGTCAGCAGGCTGATGAACAGCGCCACGCCGGCGACGGCCAACGTCAGGCTATTCAGCGCGGCGGTCGCGGCGAAGGTGCGTTCGAAGACTTGCACCGACCAGCCCTTGAGCCGCGCCTGATCGACGGTCCGGCTGTCATCGAGCTGGAAGCGTGCCTGCAAGGCCGTGAGCAACGCCGGGATGTTCGGCGGGTCGATGCGCAGGTTGAAGCGGTTTGGCGTCAGCTGTGGCCAGCCGCGCAACAGGTGATTGCTGTTGACCAGCACATGGCCCTTGGGATTGCCGTAATCGGCGTAGATGCCGACGATGCGCGGCGACCACGACCCGCCCGGCGTGGGGATTGTCAGGTGATCGCCCGACGTCACTTTCAAGCGACGCGCCAGTTGTTCACTGAGCATCACCGCATCGTCCTTGGCCAGCGCCGCCCACGGGTCGTCTCCTCGAGATTCGAGCAACGGCCAGTGCTGGCGATAGTGCGGATGATCGATGATCCCGAACACGTCCGCTGGCCAGCCTTGCAGCGTCACCGAAACCTGCCAGTTGGGCATGATCGCGGTGACGCTCGGTTGCTGTTTGAGCCAGGTGGACAGCTCTCGCGCCTGCGCCGGGTTGCTCGGGTTCAGATAAAGCTCGGCGGTGAGCCGTTGTTCGAGCCAGTCGTTGAAGGTCTGGCGGAAACCGGCGGTCATGCTGCCGGCGCCGATGTTCGCCGCCATCGCCAGCAGCAGCGCCATCAACGCCAGGCTCAACGCCGGCAATTGCTGGCGGCAATCGGCGAGAAACCATTGCCCGAGCACCGAGCGGCTGCGCCCGAGCAACCCGTTGAGCAGCGCACTGAGCAACACCGGCAGCGCCAGCGCGGCGCCGAGCAACAGCCCCGCCATCAACACAAAACCGCTGGCCAGGCTGTTGCCCCACACCAGCGCCGCCAACGCAATCACTGCACACACGCCGGCTACCCAACCCTGACGCCGCAACCAGCGCGCATGTTGCTGATGCCAGGCCTGCGGATCCGCCACCGCCAGCAACGGCAGACGCGCCGCCCGCAGCAGACTGTTGGCCCCGGCCAGCAACGCGCCGAGCAGGCTCAAACCGATGCCGCTGAACCACCACCACGGACTCAGACGCAACTGCCCCGCCACTTCCGCGCCGTACAGACCGCGCAGGCTGGCGGCGACATCCGGCAACAGCACGCTCGCCAGCCAGTAACCGCTGACTACGCCGAACAACCCGCCGATCAACGCCAGCGCGCCGAGCTCGACGATCAGGCAAGCGATCAGCATCCGCGCGCTGACCCCACAGGCCCTCAGAGTGCGCAGCAATCCCCGACGCTGCTCCAGCGCCAGACCAATAGCCGCGTGGACGATAAACAAACCGACAATGAACGAGAGAAACCCGAGGGCATCGAGGTTGAGGTGGAAGCTTTCGGTCAGTCGCGCAAGGTTGTTTTCCTCACCACTGCTCTTGAGCTGCAACTGACCTTTGAACGCGGCCGGGATATCAGCGTGAAAATCCTTCGGCAGCAGCAGGCGTGACAGTTGCTCGGGCTGTTCGAGCACGCGCTGAGCGACGCCAATGTCCACCAACAGCACGCCGGGGGCCATGTCGGTTTGCGCCCGCAGCGGCGGCAATGTCTGGCCGGTTTCGGTGGCCGGGGTCGCGCCCTCGGCGAGGTTCAGCGCCCGCAGGGTCTCGGGAGAAATCCAGGTACTGCCCGGCGGGCTGAAGAACTCGACAATCCGCTCGATCGGCATCGCCTGCCCGGCCACCGCGCTGTCACCGGGTAAAGACACCGGTTCGATGCCCATCAACTGCAGGCGCTGGTTTTCGTGGCCCTTGAGTATCAAGCGCCCTTGCAGCATCGGCGACACCGGCCAGCCTTGTCGCCGCAGGTCGATGAACCATTGTTGCGGGAACGTCGCGCCGTTCGGCGTGCTCAGACTGGCTTGGGGTTCGCCGCCGATCAACTGGCTGGCCCGGGCGTAACTGTCCCGCGCCTGACTGTTGAGCGCTTCGACCCCGGTCAACAGGCTGGTGGCCAGCCACAGCCCGGTCAGCACACTGAAAAACTGCACCGGATGGCGCCGCCAGTGACTGAGCAGCGCCATCAGCGCGTGGCGGAAAACCTTCACGTCAACCGACCGCTGGACAGCACCACGCGCTCCGCCAGCCGCGCCGCCACGCGCTGACTGTGGGTAACCATCAGCAAGGTGGTGGGTGTGTCGTCGAGCAATTCCAGCAACAGTCGCAACACTTCGTCGCTGGTGGCTTCGTCGAGGCTGCCGGTGGGCTCGTCGGCCAGCAGCAGTTTCGGTTGCGCGGCCAGCGCCCGACCGAGCGCAACCCGCTGTTGCTGACCGCCGGAAAGTTGTTCGGGATAGCGCTTGAGCAATTCGCTCAGCCCCAGACGCTGCACCAGATGATGCTGCCAGCGCGGGTCATGCCGCCCGGCCAGACGCGCCTGAAACGACAGATTGTCTTCGATGCGCAGGCTGCCGATCAGGTTGTACTGCTGGAACACCAGACCGATTTCGGTGCGCCGCCAGTTGGCCAGTTGCGCCTCGTTCATCCGGTCCAGCCGATGTTCGCCGCTGCTGATGCTGCCGCTGTCGACTTTGTCGAGCCCGGCGATCAGGTGCAGCAGCGTGCTCTTGCCGCTGCCCGACTCGCCCATCAGTGCCAGACTGCTGCCGGGCCTGAGCGTCAGGTCGATGCCTTGCAGCACCGGCAACGGGCCTTGCGGGGTGAGGTAGCTTTTGAAGACGTTTTGAACCTGGAGCATGCCGCCATCCGATCGATCCGTGTCGGCCAAGGATAGCGGATACCGACGCGTTACTGACCCACCGCCACACTCGTCGGCGCCTCACCCGGTGTGACGATGCTGTTCAGATCGATGTGCTTCCATTCGGGTTTGGCCCCCAGACGCGCGTTGAAGCGGTAGTTGAAGGTGAATTCGTCCGTCGTCGCCACGCTCAGCGGTTTGCCGTACACCGCTTCGATTCCCGGCAGGTCGTAGCCCATCAACTGCAACAGGGTCGGAAAAATGTTGTAGTGACTGGAGCGATCCTTGTTCGCCGCCAGTTGCGCCGACCAGTCGAGCGTCTGCAACTGCTCGCCCTGAATCACCACCAGCGGCACCAGCCCTTCTTCTTCCACCGGATCGCCGCCGCAGTGGGTGTTCAGTCCCGGATTACCGCGTTCGTGCAGATCCTGGCCGTGATCCGAGGTGTAGATCAGCAGCGCGTTGTTCAGATTGGCCTGGGCAAACACCCGCGCGAAGAACTCGCCGACATTCCACAGCACGGTGTTTTTGTAGGCATTGCGATACAGCACCCAGTCATCCGGCTGACCGTTGAAGCCGGTACGCTCACCGGTGTCGGCGACTTCCGTGAACTGCCCGCGGGGCAAGGTCGGACGGTAGGCCATGAAGGCGTCCGGGTATTTGTCGTGCACCGGGAAATGTGCGCCGACCTTGTTGATCAGCACCAGCTCCGGTTTACCGTCGTTGAGCAGTTCGATCAGCTTGGCGGCGGCGGCCATGTCGCGGTCGCGCACGCTGGTCTGATCGAATTGCACGAATTCGTCGATGTCCTTCTTCTCGGCATCGTTCATCAGGTTCTGCAGATTGCCGCCGGTGCGCTGAGCGTCGATGTACACGGTGCGCAGGCCGGCCTTTTTCGCGTACTGCCAGATCGACGGCAGCGTGCTGTTGATACGCATGTAGTCGGCGCGGGTGCCACCGTAGCGCAGGGTGACGTTGGTGTCGGCGCTGCAATTGGCGATGGACGCCGCGTAGCCGTAATTGAAAATGTCGACGCCCGGGCGGGCCTGCTTGAGGTTGCTGTGCACGCCGAACGGCGCGTTGATGTCCAGGTAATTGCCGGAAATGCTCTCGTCGATGATCAGCACGATGTCGTGGCCGACCGCCGGGCCATTGCGCGCCAGGGTCACCGGCTCACGCGGGCCGACAGTGTTGTGCAACGCTTCGTAGCCGAACAGGTTCAGATAGGCCAGCGGCGTGTACATGATCGGCAGGCCGCGCGCGCCCTCGCCGGCCCGCACGAACAACACCGCGCTGAGCAGCAACACACCGCAGAGCGGCGCAGCGATCCGCAAGGCATTGGGAACAGTGATCGCGTGCCGTGGCTTGAGACCGATCCCGAACAACAGCAGCAGGCCGTTGAGCAGCCCGTGAATGATCGCCCCCCGATACTGATACGCCGCTTCCTGAATGAAACCGCCGGAGTACACCAGCGAGACAAAACTGCTATAGGTCAGGTAATCGGCGGTCACCCTCGTATAAACATCGAAGAACACCGCCGAAACAAACAGGGTTAATGCGAACAAATGCCGAATGAAAGTCTGACGTATATAGGCCGTTAGTAATAACGCGAAAGTCAGCGTCAAAAACATCGCGCCAAAAAGAAGTACTGCCAGACCAATACCCATCGCACTTAAGCGGTCAAGGTAATATTCGGAATAAAGCAATAGATAAATAATTAAAAGCAGTTCTTTCAGATATCGAAACATGGCGATTCCGGATGTGTCCGACGAGGCATTGTCAAGGGTTTGTCGGTCAAAACCTGACACTAGCACCGGGCCATTAAAGCGCAAGAAATGTCGGACATAATCAAAAAGCGTCAAAAAACTGTTGACTCAAATCTGACACACCCAAGTCGTTAAAACCCTTGAATTTCGCGGCCTACGACCGTTTATCGTTTTCTTCGGAATGTGAAAAACCCGTCAAGAACGGGACAAATCCATCTACAGCAAGCACTTGATGGCCTTTCGCCCCCAAAAATGGGGGTGTTATACCCTTGCAACATGTCATTTTGCTGACACGCTTTCCCCACGCTGCGCTATACCCCTTTTGACAGTTCATTTTCGATCTTCCATCACCGTCTTACGAGGCACGCCAATATGGACGTGAGCGTATTTGGTACGGGCTATGTTGGCCTGATACAAGCAGCCGCACTTGCCGATGTCGGACATCGCGTATTGTGCGTCGATATTGACCCGAACAAGATTAAACAACTGCAACAGGCAGTACCGCCTATTAGCGAACCGGGTCTTTCGGCAACTTTGGAAGAAAATATCAAGGCCGGGCGTTTGTTGTTCAGCACCCAGGCCAGCGATGCGGTGGAACATGCCGGGCTGATCTTCATCGCCGTGGGCACGCCGGCCGAGGAAGACGGCTCCGCCGACCTCAGCCATGTGCTCAACGTGGCGCGGCAGATCGCAAGCTGCATGGAGGACGATCGGACGCTGATCATCAAATCCACGGTGCCGGTCGGCACGGCGGATCAGGTGCTGCACACCGCTGAAGAAGAACTGCAGCGGCGCGGCAAAAACGGTCTGGCGGTGCGGGTGGTGTCCAACCCCGAGTTTCTCAAGGAAGGCAGCGCCCTCGCCGACTGCATGCGTCCGGACAGGATCATTGTCGGCACTCTGGACCCTGAAGCCCGGGAGCAGATGAGCGAGCTGTACGCACCGTTCTGCCGCAACCACGAAAAACTGATGTTCATGGACAACCGCAGCGCCGAGCTGACCAAGTACGCGGCCAACGCGATGCTCGCCACCCGCATCAGCTTCATGAACGAGCTGGCCAACCTCACCGAACTGCTCGGCGCCGACATCGAAGCGGTGCGCAAAGGCATCGGCTCCGATCCGCGCATCGGCTATCACTTCATCTACCCGGGCTGCGGCTTCGGTGGCTCGTGCTTTCCCAAGGACCTGCGCGCCCTGCTGCACACCGCCGAACACAACGGCATGCCGCTGAAACTGCTGCGCAGCGTCACCGACGTCAACGACGCGCAACGGCACATCCTGTTCAGCAAACTCAGGGCGCAATTTCCTCAAGGCCTGGCCGGCAAGTCCATCGCGATCTGGGGCCTGGCGTTCAAGCCGAATACCGATGACATGCGTGAAGCCCCGAGTCGTTACCTGATGGAGGCACTGTGGGCCGAAGGCGCCAGCGTGCAGGCCTACGATCCGGAAGCGATGTCCGAGTGCCGGCGCATTTACGGTTACCGCAACGACCTGCACCTGTGTGCCACCCGCGACGACACCCTGGAAGATGCCGATGCACTGGTGATCTGCACCGAGTGGAAAAACTTTCGTGTGGTGGACTTTGAACTGCTCGCCGAGAAGCTGCGCGCGAAGGTCATCGTCGACGGGCGCAACCTTTACAACCCGGAACAAGTGGCGGCCGCCGGCCTGCATTACAGCGGTATCGGTCTGCGCCACATCGCGCCCGACGAGGGGCGACCATGAACTTCCTGTTACCCACTGCCTATCGCCCACGCGCCGCTCGCGGCTGACCACCAGCGGAGGACTCCATGACTGGACATGAGAAAGGTGTACCGATCCAACAATTGGTGCGTGACAAACGCATGGATCCGGAACAGCGAATGCGCCTGGACGCGGCAATCCATCGCCAGGGCCAGGGCTGGATGACCGGTCGCGACGGCGGTCGGCCGTGGCAACTGTCGCGCACCAATCGAGTGGTCGCCTGTCTCGGCGCACTCATGATTCTGCTGATGATTTCGCCGCTGCTGATCGGTCTGGCGCTGGTCATCAAATTCACCAGCCAGGGCCCGGTGATGTTCGTGCAGAAGCGCACCGGTTATCGCGGGCGCAAGTTCGGCATGTACAAGTTCCGGACCATGGTCGCCAACGCCGAAGAGCTCAAGGAGTCGCTGCGCCACCTGAACAAGCACGGTGCCGACGCCATCGACTTCAAGATCGACCAGGACCCGCGCATCACCCGGATCGGCGGTTTTTTGCGGCGTACCAGCCTCGACGAATTGCCTAACCTGATCAACGTGGTGACCGGCGACATGCGCCTGGTCGGCCCTCGCCCGACTTCGTTCAACGCCTACCGCTACAAGGACAGTCACCTCGCCCGTCTGGCGATCTACCCGGGCATGACCGGGCTGTGGCAGATCTCTGGACGCAGCAACATCGACTTCGACCAGCGCGTTGAGTTGGACCTCAGCTACATCGCCGAGCAGAGCCTTCTGCTTGATCTGAAGATTCTGTTGAAAACCCCCTTCAAAGTATTCAGCGGCCACGGAGCAAGCTAATGGACGGTTCAACCAACAAAAGCCTGAGCATCGCCAGCCCCAGCGAGTCGAACCTGACCTCGACCGTGCTGGACCTGGATCTGCGGATCCTGTTCCTGACCGCCGCCAACCCCGGCGCCGGCACCACCACCAGCGCCCTGGCGCTGGCCAGTCAACTGGCGCAAATGAGCAGCGGCCAGGTGCTGTACGTCGACGCCAGCCAGTCGGCGAGCAACCTCACCCAGCAACTGAACCTGAGCAAGGAGCGCGGCCTGCGCGACCTGCTGTTCAACCCGGACAACCCGCCGCTGCTGCAGGACTGCGTGGTGCAGGTGTCGAGCCTGCCGTTTCATGTGCTGCCCAATGGTCGTCCGATCCGCACTACAGAACACCTGACTGCCGAGCGTCTGAGCCCGCTGCTGGATCAACTGGGCGCTCAGTACCGCTTTGTGGTGATCGACGGCGACGCGGTGTATTCGGCCGCCGACACGCTGGTCATCAGCACCCAGGTCGACGGCGTGGTGTTCGTGGTACGCGCCGAAGACACCCGCTGGGAAGTCGCGCAAGCAGCCGTGCAACGGTTGACCCAGGCCGGAGCCAAAGTGGTCGGCAGCGTGTTCAACCGGCGCAAGTACTACATGCCCAAATGGCTCTACAAAAACCTGTAAGCAAACGCGAGGGATGACGCCATGAACGCCAAGATACTGGTTCTGCTGATGCTGCCGCTTGCAGGTTGCTCGAGCACTTCCGAAACCCAGAACATGCCGGTGAACATTCTCACCGCCACCCCGGCCAACGCTCAGGCCACCGACATGCCGAAGATCGAGCAGACCTTGCGCCCGCAGGATGTGCTGGACGTGATCTTCCACATCAGCACCAGCGGCTCGGACGCTTACCGCGTGCAGTCGGGTGACCAGATCGGGCTGAACTTCACCGCCGCCAGCCAGCTCAACGGCAACCAGTTGGTGCTGCCGGACGGCACCATCGAACTGCCGGGCGCCAACACCTCGGTGAAAATCGCCGGGCTGACCAGCGAAGAAGCACGCCAGGAAATCCAGCGCGCCTACCAGCGCAAACAACTGTTCCAGCCCAACCGCAATCAGTTGACGGTGCAGATCATCAGCCCGCTGACCAACGAGCAGAACCTGAAAAGCGCCCTCAACCACCCGGCCACCGGCATGAGCCGCGAAATCACGGTCGGCACCGACGGCTACGCCAGCTTCCCGGAAATCGGCGCGGTGCCGCTGCAAGGCATGACCGTCAACCAGCTCGAAGCGTTCCTCAACAAGAAGTACGCGCAACTGCCAGGAAGGATGACCGTGGACGTGCTGCTCAAATCCACCGCCGGCAATGAAATCTACGTGCTGGGCGAGGTCGGCCAGCCGGGTTCCTACCCGATCCGCCGGCCGGTGTCGGTGCTGGAGGCGCTGACCCTGGCGCGCGGCACCAACGTCAAGGCGCGGCTCGATTCGGTGGTGATCATGCGCCGAAACGGCAATCAGGTGCAGGCCGTGCGCTACGACGTCGAGAAAGCATTGTCGGGCGAGGCGCCGCAAATCGCCTATCTGCAACCGGACGACATGCTGTACGTGCCGAAAACCAAGCTGGCCAGCGCTGGCGAACTCGCCCGGCAACTGGCCGACGTGGTGCTGTTCCAGGGCGTGGGCTTCAGCTTCGGCTACCGCGTCGACAACAAAGACAGCAACAACAACTGACTCTCAGGTGACCGATCATGAATCCAAAGGAAAACTACCTGCATGAGTTCTTCAGGATCTTCTTCGCCAACAAGCAACTGGTGAAGCGAGTGTTCCTGATCTTTGCGGTGATCGCGCTGGTGCTGCCGCTGCTGCTCAAACAGAGCTTCGATATCACCGCTCAGGTGATCGTGCAGTCGAAAAAACTGTCGCAGGGCGACGCCACCACGTCGCTCACCGTGGACAACGCCACCTTCATTCCGCCGTCGCTGGCGGACATGGAGACCGAGAGCAATATCCTGCGTTCGCCGGCGCTGATCCGGCAGACCATCAGCGAACTGCGTGACAAGGGCGAATACACCCCGTCGCCCGGGATGTTCAACAAACTGGTGAGCGAGCCGTTCAAGCGCTACATCAGCTCGCCGCTGCGCCAGTACGTGATCAACCCGGTGCGTAACGCCCTGGGGCTTGAGACCGATCCGGTGCGTGACACCGCGCTCGATGCGCTGACCCAGCAAGCCATCGACAGCCTGAAAATCGAGACCCTGCCCGGCTCCAACGTGATCTCGATCGTCTACAGCTTCCCCGACCCGCATCAAGGCACGACTTTCGTCGCTGCCCTGTTGCAGAACTACCTGGTGAGCCGTCAGGCGCTGCAATCGATCGATTTGCCGCAGTCCTTCTACGAAACCAAGAAGCATCTCTATCAGGTGCGCCTCGATGGACTGGAAGGCAATCGTCAGGCGCTGCTGGAAAGCGTCGGCGCGTCGGATCCGAAGGAGGAAATCACCTTCCGCCTCAACGCGATCAACACCGAAGAGCAGGCGCTGAACCTGTATCGTGACCGCCTGCTGCAGAGCCAGCGCTGGCTCGAATACCTCAAGACCGCGCTGGCCGCTGCCAGTAACAGCAAACTCAACGACTACACCTTCCCCTACACCTTCACCACCACCGTCGACAACGTGGCGTTCGAGGATCGGGAAATCAAACAGATGGGCGAGCAACTGACCACCCAGGTCAGCCGCTACATGAACGATCTGGCGGTGTTCCAGCCCGGCAGTGAACCGATGCTGCTGACCCGCGAGCAGATTGCCCGCACCCGTCAGCAGTTCCTCAAGGTGGTGAGCAACCGCATCCAGGAACGCACTAACGATCTGGCGGTGGTCCAGCAGGTGATCGATCAGAAAACCGCGCGCATCGCCGAGTTCAAGAACCGCATCCACGAGTTGCAGCAAACCCAGAGCAAGCTGCGGCAGATGGACACCGAAATCGATGCCCTGCACGCCGCGTTCTCGACCTACGCCCAGCGTTTTGCGGAAAGCAGCACCACCCGCTCGCTGAGCGATGACCTGTCCAACGCCCGGGTGTTGAGCCCGCCGTTCGAGCCGACCGAAGCGGCGTTCCCCAAACCGATGCTGATCATTCCGTTCGGGTTGTTCACCGGTCTGCTGCTGGCAATTGCACTGGTCTACGTGCGTGAGTTCTTCGACCACCGCTTCAAACACCCGGCGCAAATCAGCCACGAGCTGGGCCTGCCGGTGCTGCTGGTGATCAACGACCAGAACGCGCAGCCGAGCAACCCGCACAAGAACTGGACCGTGCCGAGCTTCGTACACTGGGTGCGCAATTGAACACGCCGTCCGCCCCGAACGCCGCCCTGCCGATCATGCATTTGCTCAGCAGCGGTGGCTTCTACGGGGCCGAGCGCATGTTGCTCGATCATTGCCTGGCGACGCCGGGGCAGCACCAGGTGCTGTTCCTCGATGCGCCGCCGGAACTGATCGCGCGCTTTCGCGAGGCCGGCGTCGACGCACAAGGCTGCGCAGGGCTCGCTGCCCTGCTGCGGCACTTGCGTCAGCGGCGCGGTGAACAGCCGTTGATCAACACCCACAATTTCAAAGGCCTGTTGTTCGGCTGGGTCGGCGCCACGCTGTTGCGCCTGCCGCTGGTGATCACTCAACACGGTTTCACCCCGCGCAGCCGCAAGCAGAAGTTCTACACCTGGCTGAGTCTGCAACTGTGCCGCACGGCGTCGGTGGATCGAGTGGTGTGCGTCGCCGAGAGCATCGCGGTGTTGCACCGTCAGGCCAGCGTACGTGCGGAAAAGTTGCAGGTGATCCCCAACGGATTGCCGGCAGCCGCCGCGCTGCTTTCCGATGCGCCAAGACAACGCTGGCTCGCCGGCTACGTCGGGCGCCTGAGCAGTGAGAAAGGCCCGGATCTGTTTCTCGACGCGCTGATCCCGCTGTGTCACCAGCACCCGCAACTCGACGCGGTAATGCTCGGCGACGGCCCGGAACGCGAAGACTTGCAGGCACGGATCGACGCCGCCGGTTTGCAGCAGCGCATCCGCTTGCCGGGTTACCAGACCGACATGCGGCACTGGTGGCAGCAACTGGATGCGCTGGTGATCAGCTCGCGCACCGAAGGCACACCGATGATTCTGCTGGAAGCGATGCAGGCCGGGGTGCCGGTGGTGGCATTCGGCGTCGGCGGAATTCCTGATGTACTGGAGAACCGCCACAACGGCTTGCTCGCTGCCCCGACCGACAGCGCCGCCCTCGCCCGTCAGCTCGACACCTTGCTGTCCGAGCCCGGACTGGCACGGCAACTGCGCGATAACGCAAAACGCACGCAACAGGACCGCTACGACCTCAAGGCCCTGGCCGAACGCTGGTCGCAGCTGTACATCCGCACGGCACGGGAGGCACGCGCATGATTTTCCCGCTCTCGATCGTCAGTCTGCTGGGGCTGGCCTGCATTGCTCTGCTGGCCAGTCCCTGGCCCTACCTCGCGCCGGGTGCAGTGCTCGGTCTGGTGGGGTTCGCGGTGTTGTACCGCAAACCGACCTGGGGCCTGCTCGGCATTGCCGCCCTGGTACCGTTCGAGGGTTTCTTCAAGGACAGTTCGCTGTCCGGCAGCAAACTGATCGGTGCTTCGCTGGCCCTGATCCTGATGCTGCAACTGGCGATGCACCAGATCCCTTCGGATCGCCTGCGCAGCAATATCTGGCGCTTTCTGATCGCCTTCATGGTTCTGTACTTTCTGAGTCTATTGAACACCGATGACATGGGCATGTCGCTCGGTCATCTGCGGGAAATCAGCGTCGGCCTGATTCTGTTCGTCATCACGCTGCTGATCGGCCGCGAGCTGAACCTCGACCTGTTCGCCCGGCTGGTGACCCTGGCGGTCAGCACGACCTGCGCCATGGCCATGTTCTCCACCAAATTCCAGGATCAGGGCCGCGCCGCCGGCCTGCTCGAAGACCCCAACGCTTTCGCCCTGCTCATCGCGTTCGCCATTCCGCTGGGGCTGCTGCTGGTGATCCGCAGCCCGAACCTGTTGCATCGGCTGTTCTGGGGCGGTTGCTGCCTGCTGTTGCTCGGCGGCATGACCAAGACCGAATCGCGCTCCGGGCTCGTGGTGCTGGCCTTGAGTCTGGTGATCGGTTGCTGGCACTACCGTGCGCAACTGGCACGGATTCGTCCGCGTCATCTGGGCTTTGCCATGCTCGGCGCGGCGATCGTGATTCCGCTGGCGATCTATGCGATGCCTGCCGGTTACATCGCCCGTATCCAGTCGCTCAGCGTATTGAGCGCCGGCGCCAAGGGGCACAACGACGAATCCCTCGGCCGCCGCGCTTCGTACATCGTGGTCGGCGGCCAGATGATCCGCGAGAACCCGCTGCTCGGCTCCGGCCCCGGCACCTTCCCGCTGCACTACGCCACCACCGGTTACGCCAAAGCGTTTTCCGCCAACCGCAAGATCGGCGACCTGTATCGCCGGGCGCATAACACCTACCTGGAAATCTTCAGTGAGCTGGGGGTTCCTGCCGGCCTGATGTTCGTCGGCATGCTCGCGCTGGGCCTGTACAACCTGATGCGCGCACGCAAGGAATGGATGCTGCGGCGCAACTGGCAACAGGCAGATCTGATGACCCACCTGGGGGTGAGTTTTCTGTCGCTGACGCTGTTCCTGATGTTCCTCAGCGCGCCGAACCAGAAATACCTGTGGATCATGCTCGCCATGACCAGCGTCTTGCGCCTGAAAGCCGAGCAGGCACCGCTGACGGAGAGCAGGACATGAGCCGGATCAGCATCGTCATCCCGATGTACAACGAGGCCCGGCACATTGGCCGCACCTTGCTGGCCGCGCAAAAAGCGGCGCACGCGGCGGATGTCGAGTGTGAACTGATCGTAGTGGACAACGGATCGAGTGACGAAGGACCGCAGATTGCCCGGCAGTTCGGCGCCCATGTGCTGGTGATGCCAGGCCTGCTGATCGGTGCGCTGCGCAATCGCGGCACAGCCATTGCCACCGGGGAATGGCTGGCGTTCATCGATGCCGACATCGAAATGCCGGAAGACTGGTTGCGTCCATTGTTCGACATCGAAGCCAGCGGCCAGGCCGACGTCTTCGGTCTCGATCTGCACACCCCCGCCGCCGCGCCGTGGTACGCCGCTGCCTGGCAGCACCGGACCTTGCGCCCGACCACCCACACCAGCCATGTCGTCGACTGGCTGCCCAGCGCCAACCTGCTGATGCGCCGGCGCTGGTTCGACAAGGTCGGCGGTTTCAACGAAACCCTGCGCACGGGCGAGGACAAGGAGTTCACCTTGCGCCTGCGCGAGCACGGCGCGCGACTGCTCTCGATCAATGAAAGCGTGGCTCTGCACTGGGGCTACGAAATGAACTGGCGCGAGTGGATGGGCAAGGAACTGTGGCGCCAGGGCAGTCACCTGCAACTGCTGCGCAGCCATGGTTTCAGCCTGCGCCTGTTGCGGTTTCCGATGCTGTCGATCTTCGTCTGGATTCTCGATTTCCTGGCGATATCCGCCCTGCTCGACGGTTTCCCCCATCACGCCGCGATCATGGTGATGCTCACGCTGGTGCCGGGGCTGGTGCTCAGCGTGCGTCAGAGCGCCAAGCACCGCAACGTCTGCCTGACCCTGCAACTGTGGGGTCTGCACTGGGTGCGCCTGCACCTGGCGGGCGCGGCGTTCATTCTCAGTCTGTGTCATTGGAACGCCAGGAGGCCTGCCCGTGGCTGAATTCATTTTCTGGATGTGCCTGCTGCTGCCGGCGTACGCCTATGTCGGCTATCCACTACTGCTGACGCTGCTGGCGCCACTGTTTCCGGCGTGGCGCCACAGCCCGGCCCCGCCGCTGAACGTCAGCATCGTCATTGCCGCCCACAATGAAGCACGGCACATCGAACACAAGCTGCGCTCGCTGCTGTCCCAGGATTATCAGCCGGCGACCCTGCAAATCATTCTGGCCAGCGACGGTTCCACCGACGCCACCGTGGCCTGCGCACACAAGGTCGTCGACCCGCGAATCACCGTGCTCGACCTGCCCCGCCAGGGCAAAGCCGCCACGCTGAATGCCGGCGCGGCCCTGGCCACGGGCGACATTCTGGTGTTCACCGACGCTGATAACCAATGGTCGCGGGAAACCCTCGGCTACCTGCTGGCGCCGCTGAGCGATCCGCAGGTCGGCGCCTGCGCCGGGCACATGGTGATTCCGGTCACCGGTGGCGGACTGAGCATCGGCGACAGCCTTTATCGGCACTACGAGGGCTGGTTGCGCCGGGTCGAGAACCGTACCGGCTGCATGGTCTCCGCCGACGGCGCCCTGCTCGCCCTGCGCCGCGAACTGTTCGAGAACGTGCCGGCCGAGGTCAATGACGACTTTTTCATCAGCACCTGCGCGCCAGTGAAATTCAAACGCATCGTCTACGTGCCCGAAGCGCAAGTGATCGACCACGGCGTCGACGAAGCGGACAAGCAATTCCGCCGGCGCCAGCGGGTCACGGTCGGCGGCCTGCAAAGCCTGGCGCAACGCAGTGAACTGCTTAATCCGTTCAAGCATGGGCTGTATTCGATTGCGTTGATCAGCCACAAGCTGATCCGCCGTCTGGCGCCGATCCTGTTGCTGCCGCTGCTGCTGAGCAATTTCTGGCTGTGGGAAGACCACGGTTTCTATCGCCTGAGCCTGATCGCGCAACTGATCGGCTACGCCATTGCGATTGCCGGTCTGCTGGATTCGCAGCACCGCTTGCCCAAGCCGTTCCGCCTCGCGGCGTTCCTGCTGGTGACACTGGCGGGCATGAGCATCGGCCTGTGGCAGTTCCTGCGCGGCCAGCGTTATGCCCAGTGGAACCCTGACCAAAACCGTTGAGAGGGATCGAGCCATGGCGATCAAACAACTGATTAAACGCACCAGCGGCTGGCTCTATCTAAACTCGTCCGTGGGACGCAACCAGTTGCAAGGCGCAGGTGTGATCCTGATGTTGCACCGCGTGTTGTCCAATGATCGCGCCGCCGACCTGCCGCACCGCAACGAACTGTGCGTCGGGCCCAAGGCCTTCGAACACTTGCTGGTGTGGCTGCGCAAGCATTTCGATTGCGTGCCGCTGATGGAGATCCTGCAACCCAATGCCTTGCGCACCGAGCGTCCGCAGGTGGCGCTGACCTTCGACGACGGCTGGCGCGACAACGCCGCCAACGCTTTTCCGCTGCTGCAGAAACATCAGGTGCCGGCGAGCATTTTTCTTTCCACCGATTTCATCGGCAGCCGGCAGCGTTTCTGGTGGGAAAGCATCGGCGAAACCCTGTGGGGCAGTCATGGTGAAAAAGCCCGCACGCACCTGATCGAATGCCTGCGTGCCGCCGGCCAGCCGTTGCCAGTGCTGCTGGACGACATCGATGTGGATCGCCGCAGTCTGACCCTGTTGCATTATCTGCAAAGCCTCAAGGCGCTCGATCCGAAGATACTCGAACGCCTGACCGACGAGTGCCCGCAAGAGTCGCAACCCCAGGCACTCGACTGGCATCAGGTGCGGGCGATGGAGTCTTCCGGTCTGGTGCGTTTCGGCCCCCACGGCGCCAGTCACGCGATCCTCACCGGCCTGGACGACGTGCGCCTGAGCGAAGAAATCAGCCGCAGCAGCGATGCCCTGAACAACGGCTGCAACCGGCCGTTGCCGGTGTATTGCTATCCCAACGGGGACAACGATGAGCGTGTGCGCGAACAGGTTGCCAATCACGATTACCCGTTCGCCCTCGGCACCGGCACCGGCCTCTATCGCGGCACAGGCGATCCGCTGAACCTGCCGCGCTTCGGTGTCAGCCAGCGCACAGCGCGCAATCCGCAACTGCTGTCGTGGCGGATCTACCGTGGAGCGCGGCCATGAGCCGAGGCAGTTACCTCAAGCACCTGGCGCTGAGCATGGGCACCAAATTGGCGATGATCGCCCTGCGCCTGCTGAGGAATGTGCTGCTGGCGCGAATTCTCGGCCCCAGCGAACGGGGCCTGTTCGCCCTGCTCAGCACCCTGCCGGACCTGATCAGCGCAGCCACCAGCGGCGGCCTTAATTCGGCGGTCGGTTATCAGGCGGCCAAGCAACGGCCGATGGGCTTGTTGCTCGCGCAAGTGCTGGTGTTCGGCTGTTTGCTGGCGGGGCTGCTGACCTTGCTCGTGGTGGCGCTGGTGCGCGAGTTCGGCAGTAAATTGGATGTGACGATGCAACTCGGTCTGCTGGCGTGGCTGTTGCTGCTGGCGGTGCCGTTGACCGTGCTCAAAAGCGGTCTGCTGACCTTGCACAATGCGTCCGGCGGTGTGGTCGCGTTCAATGCCTTGCGGCTGGTGGAATCCCTGGCGCCGCTGTTGCTGTTTCTCGCGTTGTTCTGGATGTGGAAAGAAGCGGCCCTTGAAGCGGCGCTGATCAGTTGGCTGGCCGGCATCAGTCTGGTGGTATTGGTCGGCTGGCTGTGGCTCAAACGCGCGCAGCCGTTGCAGCTGCAATGGGATCGCGCCAGCCAGAACGAACTGCTGCGCTTCAGTGCGCGCAGCCATCCGGATCTGCTGTTCCAGCAAGTGATCCTGCGTTCCGATTACCTGTTCATTGGCGCCCTGCTCGGCAGCACAGCCCTGGGGCATTACGCGATGGCCAGCGCCGCCGCCGAGCTGCTGCTGATCGTCCCGGAAGCGGTGACCACGCCGCTGATGAAACGCCTGCTGCAACAGGACGAAGGCATGGACAAGGTCACCCCGCTGGCCCTGCGCCTGACCGCCACGGTGATGCTCGGCGCCTGCCTGACCATGGCCGTGATCGGCGAATGGCTGATCGTCACCCTGTTCGGCGTCGCCTACCAACCGGCGTATCCGGCGCTGCTGGCGTTGCTGCCGGGGCTGCTGGGCCTGTGTTATGCCAGCATCCTGCGCCTGGACCTGATCGGCAAGAACCGCCCCGGCACGGTGTCGCTGCTGATGGGGCTCGGTGCGCTGCTCAATCTTGCGCTGAACCTGCTGCTGATTCCGGCCTACGGCATCGTCGGTGCAGCGGCAGCGTCGTCGATTGCCTATCTGGCGGTGACCGTGGCGATGCTGGTGTTGTACTGCCGATTGAGCGGCGTGGCGTTCTGGCAAACCCTGATCATTCTGCCCAGCGACCTCACGCCGATGTGGCTGATGTTGCAGCGTCGTTTTTTACAACGGAAGTCAGCATGAAAGGCCTGGCCCTGCTGTTCGGTCTCGGCCTGTCGCTGGACGCCTTCGCGGCGTCGATGCGCTGGGGCGACATTCGCGACGGCAGCCTGTACCTGCAAGCAGATCGCCCCGACACGGTGACCGTGCGCTGGGCGCCGGCGTGGCAGGCGGAGGCCAACGAAGAGCACATTTTCCTGCTCGACGGCCGGGGCCAACTGCAGGGCGAGCGCTTCATCAAGGCCAGTGAAACCCGTGGCGGTCAGAGCTGGCCATTGGCGCCGGGGGCCGCGAGTTATCAGCTGGAAATCCCCGGCTACAGCTTCCGCAGTTACCGGGTCGAACACGACGAAAACACCGTGGCCCTGTTCGCCCCGGCCAAGGTGCATTTCAGTGCGGAAACCCATAACGGCGATGAACTGTATTTCAAGGTCGCCGCCGGTGAGCACGCGATCTTGGCGGGCAAGTTTCACGGCGGGGTCAGCGCCCTGCAAGCGCAGCGGGTCGGTGACGGGCAGCCCCTGACACTGGCGCTGAAACCCTATCGCGCCTATTGGCAGTTCGATCAGGTGGCGTTGCCGGTCAACGAACGCGAGCAGGTCTGGCGCCTGCGTCTGCAAGGCAGCGGCAAAGCGGCGTTCTGGCTCGACGGCACGGCCAATCTGTTTGCACAGACCCCGCAACAGCTCAAACCGCTGCGTGAAGACGACGGCCAGACGCGCCTGACCCTGCACGACAAAGTCCTCGGCCGCACCCCGGATCTGGGCATCGCCCTGCCCTACGTGATGCCGCCGCCTGCCAGTCATCCGCTGCTCGATGCGCTGAAACCGACGGCCGCCAGTTACTACAGTTTTGTCGACGTGACGGCGAGACAACCGCACTTCGAAGATGCGTTTCGCCAGGTCTATCAGGATCGCTTCGGCATTCGCCAGGACATCACCTTGCTCGCCGGCAGTCAGCGTCAGGCCGATCTGCGCGCCGACGTGCAAAGCAACAACGGCCTCGACGCATGGCTCGCCAGCACCCGTGCGCTGGGCGGCAAAGGCACGCATTACATCGGGTTTGCCGACGAGCCCAACCTGAATTATTCAAGCTACGAGCAATACCGTTCGATCTTCACCAGCATGGCCCGGCAAGTGCGCAGCGACCCGGCCAATGCCAAGGCCGGCGTGCGTATCGCGATGCCGGCCAGTTCGCGATTGGTCAACGGCCCGTTCGCCGACAACGCCGCGAACAAGCGTGGCATCGACTGGGCCCGACGCCTGCTCGGTGAAGCCGCCGATCAGGTCGATGCGCTGGCCTGGCACGAATGGATGATTCGCGACCTGCTCGCCACTCGCGTATACCGCGACAGCGTGCGTCGGGCGGCGGATCTGGTCGGTCTCGACGCCAAGGGTCAACCGCGCAAAGCCTTGCTGCTGGACCAGACCAACCTGTCCAGCGGCTCGAGCCTGAGCCCCTACGATCAGGAAACCCATTTCACTTCGCTGTGGTGGGCCTCGGTGGTGATCAACGCCTCCCAGGACGGTTTGTTGACCATGCTCAACTGGTTTCAGGCCGCCGACGAGCCGCAGTACCCCAAAGGCATGTTGCGGGTGCTGGGCGATGACCGCTTCGAGTTGAAACCGGTGGGCCTGGCTCAGCAGTTCATCCAGCAGCACTGGCTGCACAAGGTGTTGTGGCTGGAGAACGATGCGTTCGAAGTCGATGTGCTGGCGATGGCCGGCGACGATCAGCGCGGGCTGCTCGGCGTGAACAAGGGCACGCGCTTGCAGCATGTCGATCTGGCGGGAGCCAAATGCCCGCTAAGCGGCGGCGCACTGCGCTATTTCGGCGCCGACAACCGCAGCCGCGACGCGCCTTTTCGCTGTCAGGACGGCCGCGTGCGATTCGAACTGCCGGGACAGACCCTGTTTGCCCTGCGCTGGAGCGCCTCATGACCGCCCCGTTGATGTCCGGCCGCGCTGGCCTGTGCCGCGCGATGACTCGTCATCAGGAGCCACGACCATGAATGTTTTGCAAAAAATCCGCGATCACATCAAACACAAAGGCCTGCGGGCCACCTTGGCCAAGGTGTGGAAGCACTACGTCTTTTCTCATCAGGAACTGCTGTGGATGGAGCGCGACCTTGTCAGTCCGGTGCCACCCCACAGCCTCAAGCCCTACCCGCCACTGCGGGTGGTGAAGATCACCCCGGACAACGTCAGCGCCTTCGCCCGCCACTTCGGCGACCGCGTCGGCACCATGGCGGAGCTTGCCCGGGAACATCACACCGGGCACATGCACCTGGACGATCAGGGCCATGCGGTGGCCTTCATCTGGGGCACCGCTCAAGACTATTTCGACCGGCACTACTACGGCTGCCTGTTCCCGGTGAAACCCGGTGAGTTCTTCGAATTCGGCGGCGAACTGACCCGTGCCTACTGGGGCACCGAACTGTCGGTGGACCTGCAACTGGAACTGTGGAAAGCCATGGCCGCCCAAGGCTGCGACAAGGTCGTCGACGTCTGTGAGTTCCACAACATCCCGGCGCTCAAGCTGCATCTGCGCATGGGCTATACCGAACAGGGCCGGATCATGAATGTGTATGAGTTGTTCGGTCGCTGGCGCTTCTATCGCGAAACCCGCTACAGCGGCTCGCGCCTGGACGCGTTGCGCAAACCTTCCCGTCCACCTGTCACAGCAACGGCGACCTGAGCCTATGGCGCAATTCGAATGGCGCACCTCGTTGTGCGCACCCGACTTCCCGGCGGCGGCCTATGAAGCGCTGCGCCTGCGGGTGACGGATCACACGCCGTTCAACAGCCTCGACTGGCTGGGTGCGGCAGAGCAGACGCTCGACACGCACGACCGCCTGCACATTTTGCTGGGTTGGGAAGCGGACGAATTGCGCCTGTGCCTGCCGCTGGTGACAAGCCGTGAACGGTTTTTCGGATTGCCATTTCGGGTGATGCATCACCTGGGTTATCCGCTGGCCGATCGCCTGGCGTTGTTATCACAGCTGAACGCCAACGACATGCGCCAAGCCCTGCGGCTGATTCGCCAGCGAGTGCCCCACGCCCTGCTGCAACTCAATGAAATCACCGAGCCGGTCGGTGCCGAAAGCATGCTCACCGAATGGATGGCCCACAGCTCCACCGGCGAACGTCGCTTGAGCTGCCGGGTGCCGGTCCACCTGATCAGCGACGCCGACCGCCAGGAAGTCTCGGGCGACCCGCGCTACAAACTGCGCCGGGCGCGCAAGCGTATTGCCGCGTGCGGCGCCGAACTCCGGCGGATCACGCCCGACGCGACCAGCATGGGCCCGTTGCTGCAGGTCATCAGCGAAGTCGAAGCGGTGAGTTGGAAAGGTGACGAAGGCGTCGGGATCTTTGCCAGCGAGCGCAGCCGCCGTTGCATGGAAAACGCTTTCACCGCCCTCGCCGCTTCGGATCGGGTGCGCGTGGTGATGCTGGAACTGGACGGGCGTTGCATCAGCTATCGGCTCGGCCTGTTCGAACAGGGCCGGCTCTACGATTACAACCTCGCCTTCCTGCCGCAATACGCCGACCTTGGCAGCGGCCGGGTGTTGCTGGAGGAATGGATTCGCTGGGGACTGGACGACAACTGGCGCTGGATCGATGCCTCGCGGGTCAGCCTGGAAAACTCCAGCCATCAACTGCACGAACGCATGACCGGGCAACTGGAACACTGGCGCTGGAGCTTCTACTCCTGGCGCCTGAGCGGGCTGCTGCTGGGACTGGGGCTGCGCGTCTGGCACCGGCTCAAGCCTGGGTTGCAACAATGGCGGGCGAAGCGTGCGGCGGCCAGAGCGGCGGTCATTGCGACACCTGTGATCAACCCCACCAAGGAGGGCGAACATGCCTCGCCAAGTCATAGTCAACGCTGACGATTTCGGCCTCAGTCCGAACGAAAACGCGGTGATCCTCGGCGCGTTCCAGGCCGGGGTCATCAGCTCCGCCACCGCCATGGCCAACATGCCGGCGTTCGAAGCGGCCTGCGCCATGGCCCGGCTGCCGCTGCTGGAAGGCCGGATCGGCCTGCACTTCAACCTGACCTACGGTCGGCCCTTGAGCCGGGCCATTCTCCAGCGTCGCACCTTCTGCGACAGCCACGGCGTGTTCGACCTCAACCTGCCTCGCCACAGCTTGTGGCTGGGCCGGGAAGACCGCGAGGCGGTGCAGGAAGAATTGCAGGCGCAGTGGCAGCGCTGCGTCGATCACGGCGTGCGTCCCAGCCACCTCGATTCGCATCAGCACGTGCACAACATCTGGCCGATCGGCGAGATCGTCGCGCGCTTCGCTGCCCACCAAGGCGTGCCCGTGCGCCTGGCGCGCAACCTGGGGCAAAACCTCAGCCTGCCCAAACGTGTGTTCAAAGGCTTGCTCAACCGTCGTTTACAGGGACTGGCCGGGGTCACTGCCGATTACGTCTGCACCCCGGTGGACCTGCGCAACGCCCCCGCGCCGACCGACGGCGTGCTGGAAATCGTCGCCCATCCGAACCAGCTCGGGGCGGATTTCGGTGATGCCTATCTGCAACCCGGAGAGTCCCTGAGCCGCGTGCTAGAGCTGCGGCTGGCGGGGGTTCCACGGGTTTCCTATGCCGATCTGAACAAGGAATTTCTACGCGGTGCCGAGGCACTCTGAACCGTTACACAACTTGCAATACATTCAAAGCTGGCGCTTTGACATGAACTTGCAGGGCTGATCTATACCCACAAAAGCGTCATCCACAACACCCGGGCTCCGGCCTCGGAGGGCATCATGAGCGTCATTGAAAAGCTGCGTGAACGTATCAAGCAAAAAGGCCTGGGCCGCACCTTCGGCACGTTGTGGAAACGCTACGTGTTCTTCCATTGGGAACTGTTGTGGATGGAGCGCGACCTGGTCAGCCCGGTACCGCCGCACAAGCTGCGCCCCTACGACGGTCTACGCAAAGTCGACATCACCGCACAGAATGCCGGCGCGTTTGCCAAACACTTCGGTGACCGGGTGCAGACCATGGCCGAACTGGCCGACGAGGGCCACACCGGGCACATGTACCTGGACGCCGACGGCCATGCGGTCGGGTTCATCTGGGGCAGCACTCGTGACTACCACGACCGCCACTATTACGGCTGCACCTTCCCGGTCAAACCCGGCGAGTTCTTCGAGTTCGGCGGTGAAATGATTCGCGCCTACTTCGGCAGCAGCCTGTCGGTGGACGTGCAGGTCGCCCTCTGGGAAGCCATGGCCGCCCAGGGCTGCAACAAGGTGGTCGACGTGTGCGAAACCCACAACATCCCGGCGCTGAAACTGCACATCCGCATGGGCTATCACGAACAGGGCCGCGTCACCCACGTCTATTGCCTGTTCGGCAAATGGCGGTTCTTCCGTGAAACCCGCTACGAAGGCTCACGCCTTGACCCGCTGCGCAAACCGGGACGGCCGGTGGTGACGGCGGCTGCGCAGGCTTAAAGGTTCACCGCAGCACTGTGGGAGCTATCGGAGACGATAGCTCCTACGTAATCTGAGACTACTTGCCTACACATGCAGACGACACATCCAAGGCCGATACCAGAACCGGCTGACTGCTCGGCCGTATCCAAATGGATACAGTCGAGCCATGAACTATTTCGTGCAACAAACATCCGTGTTCGAGACCTGGCATGCCTCTATTCGAGATCTCCGTGCCAAGGTTGCTATTGCCCGTCGCATAGATCGTGCATCAGCAGGTAATCTAGGCGACATTAAACCCGTAGGTGATGGTGTGTCGGAAATGCGCGTTGATGTCGGCGCCGGGTATCGGGTCTACTTCACGATGCGTAACGGTGTAGTTATCGTTTTGCTGGCCGGCGGCGACAAATCCTCACAAAGCGCGGACATCAGACGTGCAAAAAACATGGCAAAGGAGGTTTAACCATGAGCCAGACTTTGACAGCTTTTGATATGGCAGCTCTGCTGGACAGTGATGAAGCCATCAGTGAATACCTATCCCAAGTGTTGGCCGACGGAGACAACGAGGAGTTTCTTCGTGCGATCGGTTATGTCGTCAAGGCGCGGGGCATGACGCAGGTCGCGAAGGATTCGGGCATGGGTCGCGAAAGTCTGTACAAGGCTTTCGCACCAGGAGCCAAGCCTCGCTTCGACACGGTACTTAAAGTCATTCATGCCCTTGGCATCGATCTGTGCGCGCAACCGGGACATGTGCTGAATCACTCCACGTCCTGAAACCTGCGCTACTCAGCGCTTCACCCCCACCCACGTAAAACACATCGGCATCTGCGCCTCGCGGTTCTGGTACTGGTCATAGACTTCTTCCCGGTTCGAGTGCGGGTATTCCTTGAAGTGCGAGATGTTCAGGCCGGCCTCGAGGGCGGCGGTGAAGATTGCGCCGAGGGTGTGCACGAACCAGTAGGACTTCGCCGCCGGCTGTTCGACCTTGCCGACGTAGACGATCGGGTCCTCCTGCACGAACGGTTCTTCGCGGAAATACGAGCTGGCGAGGCGAAACGGGTCTTCGGCCTCGGGGTCGACCATTTCCAGGAACGGGTGGGTCTCGTAGATCACAAGTTGTCCGCCCGGTTTGAGGGTCGAGGCGACGTGGCGGAAGAATTCGCCGATGTCGGGCATCCAGCCAAAGACGCCGATGGTGATCAGCGCGACGTCGAAACGGGCGCGCAGCGATTCGGGCAAATGATGAATATCGGCTTCGATGAACTCGGCGTTGTGCGGCGAACGCTTGTTCAGTTCGCGGGCCTGTTCGAGAAACGCGCTCGACTGATCGATGCCGATCACGCTCCGTGCGCCGAGGGCGAACAGTGACAGGCTTTCGCGACCGTTGTTGCAACACAGCTGCACAACGTCTTTACCATCGACACCGACCTGCTCGAGCAAGCCGCGAAGGGTGTCGTCGAGGAAGGAAAAATCGGCCTGCGCAACTTCGGTCAGCAAGGCCTGCCACTCGGCAGAGTCCTGGTGATGACGGGCGGAATCATTCCACGCCTGTCGATTGCTCTCGACGGCATTTCTATGGTTTGGCACTTCCATGGCGCACTCCGGGCGATGCTCACGATTGAGCGGTCCGAGTCTAGTTCAGCCTCGCGCAACAGGTTGTTGCGAACTTGTAAGCCGACAGCGCCTGCACCAACGCCTGCAACGCGGGCAGCTATAGTTAATAGCCTTGGGGAAATCCGCTTCCACAGGTGCTGCCATGGGAATGTTCAATCGACTGCTGTTGTCCGCCTGTCTGCTCGCCGCCGCCCAGGCGCAGGCGCTGGACAGCAATTTCAACTACTACGGGGCGGACCAGCCCTTTGCCCACCCTGCTCCACCGTCGCTGTCGGCCCAGCCGCCCCGGCCGTTCGATGACACGCCGCCGCAGGATTTCATCGTTATCCCGGATCGCCATGTATTCCAGGACTCGCAACTGCCGACCGTGGCCGATGCGACGGTACGGGTGTTTATCCGCACCTACGATGCCGAGCGCGGCATTTACGTCAACGACGAGGTGCTGGACCCGACGTGCGTGCTGGAATGCCTCGGCTCGCCGAATCCACGCAGCACCGCCGTTTACCACTGACGCTTGTCCGGGCGCGCCAGGCCGAGCTTTTCGATGCGGTAGCGCAGCATGTCGCGGCTCAGGCCCAGCAGGCGCGCCGATTTGGTGACGTTCCAGTCGGTCTTGTCGAGCATCTTGCGCACCATGTCGCGTTCGACTTCCGGCAGGTTCATCGATTCGGTGTTGCTCGCCGGGCGCGGTTCGAAGTGCGTGTGCGGCACCTCGTGCTGATGTTGCGGTGGCAGCTCATCGCACAGGCTCATGCACACGTTCAGTTGATGAGCGGCGATGGTGTCGTTTGGCGCCAGCAGCACGGTCTGTTCAAGCATGTTGCGCAACTCCCGCACGTTGCCCGGCCAGGTGTAACTGAGCAGCAGCTCTTCGGCCTGATCGCTGAAATGCAGGTTCGGTTTGCCGTAACGCTTGCCGTGACTGGCGAGGAAGTGCCGGGCCAGCAGCAGGATGTCTTCGCCACGGGCGTACAAGCGCGGGACCTTGATCGAGATGATCCGCAGCCGGAAAAACAGATCGCGGCGGAACTTGCCCTGCTGGACCATTTGCTCAAGGTTGCAATTGGTGGCGCTGATCACCCGCAGGTTGACCTTGCGCTCCTTCACCGAACCGACCCGCCGAATGGTGCGATCCTCCAGCAATTTCAGCAGCTTGGCCTGGAGCACCAGATCCATTTCACCGATTTCATCGAGAAACAGCGTGCCGCCATCAGCGGCTTCCACCAGCCCGACCCGGCGGTCCTTGGCATCGGTGAACGCGCCTTTCTCGTGACCGAACAGCTCCGACTCCACCAGGTTGGCCGGAATCGACGCGCAGTTGAATTCAATGAACGGGCCTTTGCTGCGCGCGCCGTCGAAATGCAGCGCACGGGCGACCAGTTCCTTGCCGGTACCGGTTTCGCCCTCCACCAGCACCGGCGGCAGATCACCGTTGGTCATGCGCCGCTCGGCTTCGAGCAACTGACCGATGGTGTTCTTCAAATGCAGCATCGGCGCCGATTCGCCGATCAGCGCCTGTACTCCGGATTTCTGCGCCTCACGCTCCTGATAGAACGACAGCGTGCGCTCCATCCGTTCGGTGGCCAGGGCCTTGTCCAGCAGCAGTTTGAGTTCCGGCAGCGCGACCGGTTTGGTGACGTAATGAAAGGCGCCCTCCTTCATCGCGACCACCGCGTCTTCGACGTTGCCGTAACCGGTCATCATGATCACTTTCAGGTCCGGCGCGCTGATGCGCAGCTTCTGGATCAGATCGTGACCGCTCATGCCCGGCAGCGAGTTGTCGGTCAGGACGATGTCCGGCATGAAGCTTTCCAGTTGCCCCAGCGCGTCCTCGGCCGAGTGGCAGACCGTCACCTCGAAGTCCTTGCGCTCCAGGTAGGTCTGAATATTCTCGGCCAGCAGTTCGTCATCCTCGACCAGCAGAATGCTGTGTTCCATATTCCCCTCCCGATGCCACTCTAAAGTTGAGACTGACGCGGGTTCCTTCCTGCTCCCGGCTGGTCAGGACGACCGAACCCTGAAACCGCTCCATGATTCGCTTGACCAGCGCGAGGCCGACCCCGAGGCCGCCCTGCTTGGTGGTGAAAAACGGTTTGAACACCAGTTGTTGCTGCTGCGCGCTCATGCCTTTGCCGGTGTCGCTCAGGGTCATGCGCACCTGACCGGTCTGCGCCGTTTCAATCTCGACACTGAGTACGCCGCCTCTGGGCATCGCTTCCAGGGCATTGGCAAACAGGCTATTGAGAATTTGCGTGAGCAGCACCTGTTGACTGACCACCGGCGGGCAATCTTGTGGTGCGAATCGCACTTCGACGCCATTGCGCCGGATCAACGCGTCAAACGCCCCCAGGGTGTCCTCGACCGCCGCCAGCAGGTCCACCGCCTCGCCGTCGTCACTCATCGGGCGCAACGACACCAGCAGTTCGCGAACCCAGCGCGACATGCGGTCGACCTGGCTGATGATGTCGCCGATGTTGCGCTGTGCGCCCGGGCTGGCAATTTCCTGGGCCAGTTCGGCGCTGGAACGAATGGTCGCCAGCGGGTTGCGCAGGCTGTGGGCCACCGCCGAAGACATCTCGCCCAGAGCGACAAAGGTTTCATTGCTGATCAGTTGCTGCTGCTGGCTCTGCAGCAGCGTCGAGGCGCGCCGCACGATCCAGAACAAGCCGAGGTAAATCGCCGCGCCGCCGAGGATCGTCGCAGCCCAGATCGAGGCGAACCCTCGGTCGATACGGTCGACCAGATCCGCCGGTTCCTTGTAGATCTCGACCATGGCGACCACTTTGCTTTTGTCGGCGTTGAACATCGGAATGTAGTTTTCGATGAACAGGTATTTGGGTTCGCGAGACAGCCGCTGCTCGGGTTTTTCATCGTCGATCTTGTGATAACTGGAAGACACCGGGACTTTCATCTCGAACGACTCATCCAGCTCGTCGTCGTCTTCGAACTTGACGTTGATCAGTTCGGGGTTGGTCGACCAGATGACCGTGCGGTCCAGGGCGTACACCGTGGCCAGCAGAACATCCGGCAAGTGTTCGACATGATCGAGAAACTCGGCACGGGCCATTGCATGGGACAGCGGATCGACGTCGGGGTAGTTCCCGTCCTGGCGCGAGTCGAGCATCTCGCCCATGGTCCGTTGCGGCGTGATGTTGGCATGGCGCATTTCCGCATCGCCGATGGCCTGCACGAATTGCGCGGTGAGCAGCGCATCGCGCTCCACGCTTTCGGTGACCACGAAGCGCGTGGAGATATACCCCAGCCCCAGCGCCACGGCCGCGATGATGAAAAAACTGGCCAGCGAAAACCAGCGCAGCAGATTGAACTGCCCGCCCCAGCTCTTGATGGCCGCCAGCGCGAGGTTCGGTGCCGATGTTTTCTGTTCTTCCAGTCGTTGCATGGGGATGCCCTGGCGTTCTGGTATCGAGCCGGTTACAGCCGCCCTCTCTCGAATGAGTGTAGGTGGCAATGACCGTGACACACGGTTCAATGATGCTATTTAGCCGCTACTGCATTCGACTCACCGTTTCGCTGGCAGAAGCCGGTTTTACTGGCGTCAATGCCCCGTCGGCCAAGGGCTGCACGGACGGATGCTGACGCTCGGTTTCGGCACTCAGAAAGTCGATGATCGACTGCGCCGAGGCCTCGTCCAGGCGCAGATTGGGCATCGGGATACGCTCGTATTGCTCATACAGTTGCACTGCGATCGGGTCTTTCTCCGCCAGCACACGATCCGGTTCGCGGATCCAGCGATTGAGCCAGGCCGCGTCGCGCTGACGGGTCACACCGATCAGGTCCGGGCCGATGTTGCGCATGCCGATGCCTTCGCCATCCTGCGGGCCGAGGCTGTGACAGGAAGCGCAGCGGGTGCGGAACAGCTCTTCGCCATTGCTCGGCGGACGAATCTGCGGGGCATCGGCATAGCTTTCTTCGCTGCTGGCCTGCTTCCAGTTCTGCAGCGTGTTGGCGAGTTGGTCGGCGAGGATCCACGGGTTCTCGAACGGCGAGGCTTTCATCCAGCGCCCGGTGCTCTGGTTACCGACGATCAGGCTCAGGTTGTGATCCTTGGTGCGGCCGTTGTCGACGCCTTCGATAAACAGCCCGAGCTTCTTGCGCAGCTCGGTGACGTCTTCGAACTCGCCGGTGAGAAATTTCCAGCCGGGGCCGACCTTGAAGCGTTGCGCATAAGCTTTGAGCACTGCGGGGGTGTCGCTCAGCGGATCGATGGTGATCGAGTAGAAAAAGATGTCTTTCCCGACCCGGTCCCCCAGCAGTTTCTGCACCTGGCGCAGGCGCGCGGTTTCCAGTGGGCAGGAGTCGCTGCACGAGGTGAAGATGAAATTGATCACCACCACCTTGTCTTTGATCAGGTCATCGAAAAAACGCACCTGCCGACCGTCCTGGTCGGTCAGCAGGGTGTTGGGGAAATAGTCGCCACCCCACGGGGTGGCGGATTCACTGGCGCCTTCGGGCTGCGCCTGATGGGCGATGAGCACCTGGCTGCCGAGCAGGCAGGTGACCAGCACCAGAATCAGGTGCATGCCCAGGGCGCGGGAGCGCGGCGTTGGCAGGTTCATGTCGGCTCCCTCCCGTTTCATGGTTTCACGGTCACTTGCGGGCCGAAGCCGTCGCCGGTGCGGAAGGTTGGCAGCGCGGCGGAGTTGACGTAGCGCACGCCATCCCAGCTAGGCAGCGGTGTCGGCATCAACTGCAGTTGCCCGGGTTTCTCGAGGTCCCAACGCAGCAGCATCGAGTTGTCCTCATGCTGGGTGTTGTGACAGTGCTCCATGTAGGTCCCAGCAAACTCGCGGAAGTTGATCGCCATCTCGACGTTGTCCAGCCCGTCGGCCTCCGAACCGATCCGGTAGACGTCCTTGCGCGCCCATTTTTCCCACTCAGGCGGGGCCTTGCCGCCACGGCTGAGGATGATCCCCTCCTCGAAGTGCACGTGTACCGGATGGCTCCAGCCCGTGCCGCCGGCCTTGATGTTCCACACTTCCAGGGTGCCGATGCCGCTGACTCCGGCGTCGGTCGGGCCGCTGGCCAGTTTGGTCGAGGCATTCAACCGGCGTGGGTCCATGTGGAAGCCGAAACCGCTATCGGTCTTGATCGTCCACGGCGCTTCATCGGTGCCGTCGGCGCGACCGAAGGTGAAGGTCCGGTGCAGCGCCTTGGCCAGCAATGCCTTGTCGGCAGCGTTGTCGCGGTGGATCTTCAGCGGAATCATCACCATGCCTTCGGCCTTGCCCGGTTTGGCCGGTTCGTAGGCTGCCGGGTTCATCGACAGATCCTGGCCGGTATAAGCCTTGACGTTGAGTTGCAGGACCTTGCCTACCACCGGGTCACCCCGATCCCATTGCGGACCCTTGCTGGTCTGTTTGATGACTGCCAGGTATTTCTCCGACAGCACGTCGGCCAGCGGGATCACTTCTTTCGGGCCCTTGCCGTCGTCCTGGGCTTGCAGGTTGACGAAGAACAGCTTGTCGCCCGGTTTGATGCCGTTTTTCGCAAAGTTGACGATGATGTCGAACCGCTCGGCGATGCCCTGGGTCGGCAGAATCGCGTTGTGGTTCTGCTTGTCGCCGTCGGCATCCAGGTCCATCGTGCCGTCGAACGGTACGCTGTGTTCCATGATGTTGCCGTCGTTGGCGATCATGTGGAACGGCACCCGGCTGTACGACACACCGGAGTTTCTCGGCCCCTGGAACTCACCACTGGTGCCTTTGACTTCACGCACCAGCGCGAGCTTGAAGTAGCGCGACACCGAACCATTGAGGAGGCGGAAGCGATAACTGCGCGCCCGCACGTCGAGGGTCGGTTTCCATTGCCAGTTGACCAGCACCTGATCGCCGATGAAGCCGTCGGTGTTGAACGGGTTGAACCACAACTGGCCCTGCTGATCCCAGGCCTTGTCGGCGAACACCAGATTGACGTCGTAGTCGCGGTTGCCCCACGGCAAGGCGCTGCCGCTGGGGAAACGCAGGTTGACGCCGTCGTTCACCGATTCGTTGCCACGGTCCAAGGCGCTGTAGTAGTTCATCATCGCCGCGTTGCCCTTGTAGACGTTCTGCGCGGTGAAATCGAGCATGTGGTCGTGGAACCAGTGGGTGCTCATGGTTTCGCGCCAGTCGCCACGAATCCTGATGGTTCCGTGGTCGCAGGTCTTTTTCGCAGGTTGCAGGTCGTTGACCCACAGGGTTTCCCCCGGTGCGCAGGGGAATGCGGCGCGTGGATCTTCGGCCTTGGTGTTGATGCTGTCGTAGCCGGCGAGCTGGATCGGCCAGCGATAGTCGTAAAACTGGCCGGGGAAGAAGAACGCGTTGGCATAACCGTCGCTTTCTGCTGGCGCATGGCCGTTGTGCTCGTGGGTGGTGATGGTGTGCAGACCGAAACCGCGGTTGGCCGACGGGTCGATCGGCAAACCGTTGTAGTGCCGCATCAGCACCGGTTGGCCGTAGCGCACCATCAACAGTTTCGGCGGCAGCGTGCCGTCGAAGGTCCACACCGAGTTGTGGTCCTGCACCGGCATCGCCGGGTGGAACCGTGGGTCGACACCCTTGGCCGTGCCATCGGTCGCCGGCACGCCCGCGACGTTGTGGTACAGACCGCCGGGGCCGAATTCGCCGACCGCGTAACCGTGCATCTGCCGACTGTCACGCAGACCACCGTTCAGCCGCGCACCGGTCTGCACGGTCTTGTAGGCGACTTGCGGGTAGAACTCGTTCCAGCGCTGATGAGCCCAGCCTTTTCCCGGTGGCCGGCCTTCGGCGGAGGAACCGATGTGACGGTTGAGAAACAGTTCGATCTGCGCCTGCCAAGGGTTGCGGTCAACCGTGTTGGCATACTGGCTCGGAAATGGCGTGAGCCCCGGTTGACGCAAAAACGCATCCAGCGCCGTGCCGGGAGGCGCGCTGCGGGCGATGTTGTTCGGGTCTTGCGCCGGCGCCGGGCCGATGGCGGCCGGCGGGAAACTCAACGGCGCGGCCGGTGTGGTCGGGTCGAGTTTTTCCGGGCCGAACTCTTCGAACAGCACCAGTTGCTGAGTGAACGGCTGGGCACCGTACAGCGGGCTTGGCTTGCCGTTGGTGGGGTAATTGAAACTGGTCTGGACGGTGGGCGGCAGGATGTTTTCCATGCGCGTCGTGTTGCGCGTGCCTTTGACCCCGTCAGGCAGATCGAAGGAGTCTAAGTTGGCCTCGGGCATCGTCAGGATTGCATTGAGCGCGCCAGCGCGGTCTTCGGGCTCGTCGTAATAGGCCGACGGGTCGGACGCTTCCGGCTGATTCTCGTCGTCGATCGGGCTCGCTCGGACCCCGGTCATCTGGCCAAGGGCCAACATCAGGAAGACGCTCAGTGGCGTCAACAGGAACAGCTTTTTGGGGTCACGCATTGCTTTGTCCATCATCAGCCGCCTCATCTAAGGAAGGGGTGATGGTGTTTTGCAATTAACTCGCCAAAAAATCATTTCCAGTTGTTACAGGGGCTTGCGAGTGCTGTTGCATGCCCCACTCCCCGGTGACTGGGGCCTGACACCCACTGCTGGGGAGAAGTTCACCCCAATTTACTGAATGAGTTGAAACGCCAGACGAACGGTGGTGCCCTTGCCTTCCCGGCTGTCGAGGCTTACGCCTCCGCCGAAGCGCTCCATGATCCGTTTGACCAGCACCAGCCCCACGCCGAGGCCGCCCTGTTTGGTGGTGAAGAACGGCCGGAACGCCATGCTGCGCTGCTCTTCGCTCATGCCTTTGCCGGTGTCGCTGAGCATGACGCTCACGCCACGGCTGTCGCTCGGTTCGAGGGTGATGGTCAGTGTGCCGCCCTTGTCCATCGCTTCCAGCGCGTTGGCCAGCAGGCTGTTGAGGATTTGTGTGAGCTGCACCGGATGGCTCAGCACCATCGGCGTCTGCTGAGGTTGAAACACCACGTGCACGCCAGCGTTGGCAATCTGCTGCTCGAAAGCCATCAGGCTGTCGTGCAGCGCCGCCACCAGGTTCACCGGTTCCGGGTCGTCATTGAGCGGTCGCAGCGATTGCAGCAGTTCGCGCACCCACTTCGACATGCGATCCACCTGGCCGATGATGTCCTTGATGTTCTTCTGTGCCGGCCCGGCGTCGAATTCCAGGGCCAGCTCGGCGCTCGAGCGAATGGTCGCCAGCGGGTTGCGCAGACTGTGGGCCACCGCCGAAGACATCTCGCCCAGCGCAACAAAGGTTTCGTTGGCGATCAGTTGTTTTTGCTGGGCCGCCAGCAGAATCGCCGCCCGGCGCACGATCCAGTACAACCCCAGATAAATCAGCCCGCCGCCCAGCGCGGTGGCCAGCCAGATCAGCGCCAGACCGCGCTCCATGCGGGCGATCAGGTCCTTGGGCTCCTTATAGATCTCGACCATCGCCGTGACGTTCTTGCCCTCGGCGTCGAACAGTGGAATGTAGTTTTCAATGAAGATGTATTCCGGCGGCACCACGAACTTCTGTTCTTCACGGCCCTTGTCTACGTTGTGGTAACTCGCCGACACCGGGATCCTTTGCTCGAACGCCCGGTCAAGATCTTCGTCGGCATGAATGCGGGTGTTGACCAGCGCCGGGTTGGTCGACCAGATCACGGTACGATCCGGCGCATAAACGTTGGCGAGAATCACATCCGGCAAATGCTCGATGTGATCAAGAAACTCACCTCTGGCGCTGGCCCGGGCCTGCGGGTCGACATCGGGAAAATCGTTGTCCTGACGAGGGTCGAGCAACTCGCCCATGGTGCGGATATTGGGAATCGAGACGTGGCGCACTTCCGCCGACGCGATGGCCTGAATGAACTGCGCGGTCAGCAAGGCATCGCGCTGCACGCTTTCTTCGATCACGAACCGTGTCGACACCGCCCCGAGCGCCACCGCCACGGTGCCGATCACCGCCATGCTGATCAATGAAAACCAGCGCAACAGGTTGAACGGCTGCTTGCGCGAGTTCAGCCGCTGGCTGCCCTCCTCGACCGGTAGCGATTGTGACTGCATGTTCATGGCGGCGACTTCCCGATACGTCCCTATAGGGTTATAGCCCACGGTTGGGTGTTTGCCCGGATGCGGGGGGTGAACGGCCCCACACTCAGCCGATTTCCCGGTCAGGCGAAAACCGCCAGGCGTTCATGCCCCCACAATCCCCAATGCTGGGGACAGTCGCCCTATCCGGACGTTCGCCCTCTTCCCGCGTGTCCAGCTTCCAGCCCTTGCGCCACGGGCCTTTGCGGTCGGTTGGCCGGTCGTTGGTATGGAAGTTGTAAAGCCCTCTGCAACTGACCCATCCCCAAGGGGCAGGTACTTTGATAGAGGGATTAACTCATGCACCCTTTACTGTCCAAAACCGCGACCGTCCTGGTCGTGAGCGCCTTGGCCCAGGGCATTGCCCAGGCCGCTCTGTTCGCCGTCGACCCGGGTCCCTACACACCGGCCAATGGCGGTTTCGCCAGCTGGTATCAGGACACCCACGGTCGCACCCTGGATCTGTGCCTGTCCAAAGCACTCAGCTCACGCGTGCCGAGCACCCCGGGCGCCCCGTCTTACATGTGCTCGCTGCTGCCGACCCCCGGCGTGTTCGATGACACGCAACCGCTCGTATTCCCCACCAACTTCCCCGATGAAGCCTTCTGGTTCACTGGCGATACCTCCATCGTCGATGCGGCACGCGGCATCAATCTGACTTACGTCAGCGCCGTCGAAGCTGCCTTTGCCGCCGGTGATCCGGTGGAGGGCGACCAGATCAGCTTCGCGCGGATCCGCATCCGGGTCGATGTGCCCACCGCCGGCACCTACGTCATCACCCACCCCTACGGCGTCGATGTGTTCACCGTCGACACCCCCGGCCGGCGCGCGATCAACATGACCCGCGACATCGGCATCGGCACCCCGCAAACCTACGACGGCGCGCTCAAGGGTGACATCGGCCCGTTCCTGCGCAGCGTCAACGGGCCGTACACCGAGACCAACCCGTTGACCGGTGCGGCCGAGCAGTTCGTGGGCGATCCGAACCTCAATGAGGCCGTAACCGGCAGCCCGTTCAACACCAACTTCGTACGCATCGAAGGCCCCGGTGGCATCGACCTGCGCAGCACGACTTTCGCCGTGTCCGGCAAGTTGTCGACAGTGGTGCGGCCAACGCCTTTGATCACTGAGCGCAGCACCTACTCGCGCAAGCCCGGTGAAAGCGCACCAGTGGCCCAACAAGACGTGTTCGTCAAAGCCCCGCCGGCACCGGGCACCGCGGCCATCACCAGCAGCACGCCCGTGGTGAACATGAAAGAAGCCGACAGCACCGGCAGCTGGTATGCGCAATCGGCGGTCAACCCGACTTTGCCGGCCGTGTTGCAAGTGACCGCCGACAACCACCTGGCGATCGCCACCAGCTCGCCGACCACCCTGCCCATGACCCTGACCGACCTGGTGGTGATCCAGCGCGCCGAGTACAGCCTCAGTTCCGGGCAATTGACCGTGGTGGCCACGACCAGTGACGAAACCTCGCCACCGGTGCTCACCGCCACCTCCGACACCGGCGCCGCTATCGGTGCGCTGGGTGGCGACGGTGCGGAGAAAACCCTGGCCACCGGGATCACGCCGATACCACCGGCCAAGGTTCGGGTGACGTCGTCCAACGGCGGCAGCGATACCGAAGAAGTGGTCATCGTGCAATGAACGCTCACATGCCCAGATCCGCATCAGGAGGCATCATGAACAAGTGGCCACGCTTCGCGCTCAACGCGCTCGGGCTGACAATCTCGCTGACCGGCAGTGCGTTCGCGCAACTGGCCGCCGTCGATCCCGGCCCCTACACCTTCGCCACCGGGAAATTCCCGATGTGGTATCAGGACAACAATCAACTGTCGATGGAGCTCTGCCAGTCGCGCGCCGCCAGTTCGCGGGTGCCGGTCAGCACCCCGCCGGCGTACATGTGCACCCTGCTGCCGGAACCGGGCGTGTTCGATGACACCCTGCCGATGGTGTTCCCGGACAACTGGCCGCCGGAAGCTTTCTGGTTCCTGGCGGAAACCGCGATCCCCAACAACGGCGCCGGTTTCGGCGTGGATGCCTACGTGGCGGGGATCGAAGCGGCGTTCGCCTCGGGGAATCCGGTGGATGGCGATCAGCAAAGCTTCGCGCGGATCCGCATCCGGGTGAACGTCCCGGTGGCCGGCACCTACACCATCACCCACCCGTACGGCGTTGAAACCGTCAACGTCACCACCCCTGGCCGGCGGGCGATCAACATCACCAAAGACATCGGCATCGGTGCGCCGGGCAACTTCAGTGGCGCGCTCAACGGTGCCATCGGACCGTTCCTGCGCAGCATCAACGGCCCGTACACCGAAGTGAACCCGGACACCGGCGGCATCGAAACTTTCGTCGGCGACCCGAACCTCACCGAAGCGGTGACCGGCAGCCCGTTCAACACCAACTTCCTGCGGATCGACGGTCCGTCGGGTGTTGGCTCGATTCAGACCAACCTGTTCACCGTCGCCGGCAAGGTCCTCGACAATCGTCAGCAAACCCACGTCGCCGTCGACCGCGCCACCTATCGCCGTACCTCGGCCGGTGTGCGCGCCGAAGTGTTTGCCAAGGCCGACAGCAGCTCGACCCTGTGCTTCCGCGAAACGGTAGCGCTGCTGCCCGGCCCGCCGCCGACGCCTTGCGAGACCAGTCTGCTGGGTGACAACAACGGGCTGTTCTTCGGCCAGCGCCTGGGCACCGGCACCTTGCCGTCGGTGGTGGTCGTGACCGCCACCAACCCGGCCGGCACGACCCGTCCGACTGCCGTCTCGGCCAAACTCACCGACGTGGTGAAAATCCAGACCGCCCGCTACAGTTGGGCCAGCCACAGCCTGCTGATCGAAGCCACCTCGACCGATGAAGTTGCGGTGCCGGACATGGTTGCGCAGGGCTACGGACGCCTGTCGAAAACCGGCACGCTGCAAAAAATCACCGTGGCCGACCTGACCCAGCCACCCGCCACCGTCACGGTGAAATCCGCCGCCGGCGGCAGCGACACCGAGCCAGTCGTAGTGGTCGGTGCAGCACCGGACACCGGTGAGAACCAGGCGCCACTGTCCGTCGCCGACACCGGCAGCACCAGCTTCGGCGTGCCGATCACCCTCAGCCTGTTGACCAACGACAGTGACCCCGACGGCAATGTGCCGCTGAGCATCACTGCCCTGACTCAACCGGCAGCCGGCCAAGGCACCGTGGCCCTGAACGGCACCACGTCGGTGGTCTACACCCCGCCAGCCGTGGTCAATACTCCGCTGACCACCACCTTCACCTACAAGGCCCAGGACAACAAAGGCCTGGCCTCGGTGAACCCGGCCACGGTAACGATCAGCGTCGCGCCGAACCGGCCACCGACCGCCGTTGCCGACAGTGTCGCCACCCTCGGTGTCGCGATCCCGATCAACGTCCTGGCCAACGACACCGATCCGGAGGGCAATGTGCCGCTGGGCGTCGCCAGCCTGACCCAACCGCCGGCAGGACGCGGCACGGTAAGCACGGACGGCACGGTGATCACCTACACCCCACCGGCCACCGTGACCACGGCCTTCACCACGACCTTCACCTACATCGCCCGGGACAGCTTCGGCGCCCAGTCGACGCCGGCGACCGTCACGGTGCAAGTGTCGCCACGGCCAGCGGCGGAAACCTTCACGATCACCACTTCGACCGTGCAGGCCCGTTCCGGCGGCCGCTTCAACTGGGACTTCGCCGGTACCTCGTCGGTGACCACCGGCAACACCATCACCGTGCAGGTCACCACCCCGACCGGGCTGGTAACGCTGGGCACCACCACGGTACCGGTGACCGGACGCTGGCGGCTGACGCTGAACAACACGCTGGTCGTGCCATCAGCCAACCCGACCGCCACGATCCGCTCGTCCCAGGGCACCGTGCGAACGGTGTCGGTGACCACGCTCTGAGCCAGTGCCCCGCCTGCTTTCGGGCAGGCGGGGCAACGCTCAACGGTTAACGCCCGAGAGGATATTTGCCATGAACACGCCGACCGCCGCCCTGCTTTGCCTGCTCGCCCTGTGCGTCAGTGCGGGCGTGCGCGCCGACGACCTGATGGAAAACGACGACCTGGCGCCCAACAGCGCCGATCTCGGCGAACTGCCGCCCCCCGTGGGCCAGCAAGCCCTGATCGACCAGAACGGCCAGGTCAACCTCGCCCTGCTCTCGCAGAACGGTCAGTCGCTGCTGGGCAAGATCGTGCAGTCGGGCAGCAATCAGGAGGCGTACATCCTGCAACAAGGCAGCGACCTGATGGCCTTGATCACGCAAAACGGCTCCGGCAACGCCGCGTCCATCACGCAAACCGGCAGCCACAACCGTGCGCAGATTTCGCAAAACGGCAACAACAACGACGCCAGCATCGAGCAGGCCGGCACGGGGCTGCAAAGCGCCGTGAGCCAGTCGGGCAACGGCATGAGCGTTTCGGTCAAGCAATATCGCTAAGCACTGCAATCATCGGAGAGTTCATCATGTTCAAACTGACGCCCCTCACCGCCGCCATCCTGGTCATGATCAGTGCCCAGGCCATGGCCGACGACAGCCTTTCCACCCAGAGCCAGTTCGGTACGGCCAACATCGCTGATGTGAAGCAGACCCAGGCCCCGTTCAGCACCGCGACCCAGACCCAACTGGGCCAGGGCAACAACGCCGCCGCCGTGCAGGACACCGCCACCAGCGTCATCACCCAGGACGCGGTCGGCGATTACAACGCCGGTTACGCCGAGCAGCTTTTCGAAGACAACAGCACCATCACCCAACAACAGACCGGTGCCTTCAACACCGCCCACGCCAGCCAGTCCCTCGGCTTCGGCGCCGGCAACCAGGCCCTGCAACAACAGCAAGGCACCGGCAACTTCTCGTTCGTCTACCAGGACTCGCAGAACGGCAGCGAAGGCAAGACCTTCCAGTTCGGCGACAGCAACGAAGCCAACATCGAGCAACTGTACGAAGGCACCGGCAACAGCTCGGTGATCACCCAGTACGGCACCGCCAACTACGGCACCGCCGAACAAGTGCTGCACAACGGCGGCCAGATCGGCATCAACCAGGCCGGCGAAGGCAACTACGCCTACGGCGACCAGCGCAACGGCACCGGCGGCACCATCACCATCAACCAGTTCGGCAACCTCAACGGCACCGAAATCTGGCAAGACTCGCAACTGGCCAGCCAGGCCACCGTCAACCAGTACGGCGACAGCAACGAAACCGTGGTCGACCAGAGCTTCGGCGAAAACAACACCGCCGCCGTCACCCAGGTCGGCAACACCAACGCCATCTATGCCGACCAGTTCGAATCGGTCAACTCGACCCTGGCCCTGTATCAAGTCGGCAACGGCAACGTGCACTTCACCTACCAGAACGGCGACAGCCACACCCTCAACGCCACCTCGGTGGGCAACGACAACAAGGTCTACGCCAGCAACTGGAAAGGCCCGCAACATGGCGGCCAGTTCGGCAGCAACCAGCGCGCCACGGTCAATCAGACCGGCAACGGCAACATCGCCAGCTTCACCCAGGACGGCATCGGCCAGATCATGACCACCAATCAGACCGGCACTGGCAACAAAACCACGGTCAGCCAGGCGGATTCCTACAACGAGCTGTACTTCGATCAGAACGGCAGCGACAACATCCTCATCGCCGACCAACGCGGCACCACCAACCTGGTGCAGGGCTCATCGAACGGCTCGGGCAACAGCGCCGAATTCGATCAATCCGGCACCGGCAACCAGGCTTACACCGCGCAGCTGTATGGCAGCGACAACATGATCACCGTCAAACAGGCTGACACCATGAACGTGGCGTATGTAACCCAGGGCGGCACCGGGAACATTGCCAATGTGGATCAGAGCGGGATGACGCAGACCGCGAATATTCAGCAGTTCGGGTCGGCTAACCAGGCGACGGTTTTGCAGCAGTAAGTGTTGGGTGTTGGAAAACCGCGATCTTGAGGTCGCGGTTTTTTTTGCGCTGACGCTTGAGTGGCGTCCTACGGAAAACGGAACGTTTTCAGAAATTCGGGGAGTTTTCTGACGAATTCTGGCGGTTGGCCGTCGGAAGTGCAGGCTCTAGGATTTGCCGGGACAACTTGATCCCCATGGAGCTTGGCCCACATGCAATTCATCCAGACAGCGACGACAGCGATTCCGTTACCGAATAGACTTCCAGGCACCAAACCCGGAGGTTCCATGATCGACCCGTCTTTGATCGACCCACTGTGCCCGGTTGTTTCGGATCTTGGTCCTGAGGAGCAGGCTGCGAGTTATGACCGTTGGTTTCGGGCCGAAGTACAGGCTTCTCTCGATGATCCGCGTCCGAATATTTCGCATGACCAGGTGATGGCTGAGATACATGCCTTGCTCAAGGCAAAAGACAATGGTTTCGAGGTCGATTGAGTGGAGGCCCGAAGCACGGGCCAAGCTGATGCTAATTATCGACTTCATAACAGAAAGACATCCGAGAGCAGCCAGAGAGCTCGTCAGGGCGATTGGAAAAGCTGCATCCAACCTTCTGGAACATCCTCGCCTCTATCGAACCGGTCGGATCCCGAGCACTCGAGAAGCTGTTGTACATTCGAGTTATCTGATCATCTATCGGGTAACTGATCGAATAGAAATCGTGAACGTACTGCACACGCGTCAGGAGTACCCGCGACGTCGTTTTTTCTAGTACGTTGCTCGCTCCGTTCCAAACAAAAACCGCGCTCCTGTCAGGGATCGCGGTTTTTTCGTATTGCCGCTGCGAGAGCCTCACCCCGCCTCATGCTTTCTTCGTTTGTCCTCCATCAGGGCCGACATATCAGCCATCACCTGCTCATTCGGAATGCTGGGTCGTGGGTCATCGATTGAAGCCTGTATTTTGGCAATCAACCAGCGGTCGTAGCTGGCGGCCTGCTCTTCGCTTTCGAAGTCTGAAATGATTGGGGAGATCAGGGGATCCATGGTGACTCCAGTTCGAATGTGAAAAACGCGACCCATTACTGGGCCGCGTTTTTTTATTGGGGATGTGCTGGATCAGCCCTTCAGTTCGACGTGATCCAAGGCCTGATTCACGGCCAGTTCACCCAGCATGAGGATCTGTGCAATGCCCAGGGCGGTCTTGCGGTGGGCCGGGTCGAGGGTGGCGGCGAAGTTGTTTAGCATTTCGCTGGCAGAGCCCAGGGATTCGCTGGCGTTGGCGAGCAGGGATTCGGTGTTGTAGGCCGGGTTGGCGAGGTACATCCGCGCGGGTTCGTTGACGCTGCCCATGATGTGGGCGCCGGGGCAGAGGTAATGATCGAGCGCGCGTTCGGCGGCTTCGTGGAGTTTTCTGGAGGTGGTGGAGGTGTATGGGGAGGTTGGGTCGGTTTCGGGGTTGGCTTGGGTTTCGGGTGGGTTGGGTGTTGGTTTCTTCATGATTTTTTACCCTGTATGACGGTTATAGCTGGCCCTATTCGGTTTCCAAGCGAATAGGTGGCAGCTGTACGCAGGCTGGAAACCCGGGACAGAGCAACCCGGCAGACACGAGGTCTCCTACGCACAGCCGCCATAACAAAGTGCACACCATGAGGGTGCGCAGGATACGTTATGAATGGCGCTTGTGCGCTCTGTTGTTACGCGGGTTTCCATGCCCGATCGCTGAATTGGCAGCGACCGAAACAGGCTAGAGCCCGCGCTTCCGACGTACAACCTGAAAACCTTGTGGGAAGGTTCGGTGTATTCAGACACGTTTTTAAACAGACTTCAGGACGCTGGCCCTCACCCCAGCCCTCTCCCGGGGGGAGAGGGAGCCGACCGAGTTGTTCATTCGAGTTACATCGACCTGAACCATCGAGTTGAACTCAAGCTTTCAAAACAAAAAATCAAAACCAAACCCATCTACACATTCTTGCGCCCCCACCAAACCAAACAACGAACCCCACCTACACAATCTGCGCCCACACCAAACCAAACAATGAGCGTTAGCTCGAGTACCGCTCTTGACGTGCCGGCCCCATCGGAAGGCTGAGTGGAGGGATTCATCCGGGGGTGGGAGCGAAGCGACAGTGCGGCGCAGCCGCATGCATCGAGAGGAGGTGCAGCGAAGCAAACCGGAGGCGATGCCCCCGGATGAATCCCGGAGCGAAGGAACCCCGAGCCCCAGCGAGGGGCCGAACGCCGGGGCCCAGACCTTTGCTTCCTTTGGGGCGTTTGCCAAAGGGAGTCGCCGTAAGGGCGAAACCATAAGAAGCCGTTACCGCAGCAACGGATATGTACCCAAAACAACCAAAGAACCTGGTCGGCCCAAAGGCCGCCAAGTTCACTCAGCCTCCGGATCAATCTTGTTCTGAGTCAGGTACCGATTCAAAACATCATCCTGCCCAGGGGTAGAAGCATCCCCCGCCACCTGCCACAACCGCCGCTCAATCCCCTGCGCCACCATATGCCCCACCGCCGCCTCAATTGCCGAAAGCACACACAACTGCGCCGGCTCATTGGTCGTATACCCGACCTCAGCCTCAAGCAACTTCTTGAACTCGATAAACTTGAAAATCCCCGCACTGCGCGCCACCGAATAAATCGTCTTGCTGGTCATCACATTCGCCAACACCTGCCCGCTACGCACATCCACCGCACGCAAATTCACCGTCACCTGATCCACCCGGTACTCACGGGACAGATCAATCCCCAGATACCGCGCCCCTTCCCCACCGCTGCGCACGTTGGTGTCGTAAGCGATGATCCCGCCCTCTAGCATCATGTTCGCCGCCTGCAACGGTGGCAGCTCACCCTGGATGTTCACCGGCGTATTCGGTTTCTTCTGCGAAGCGCGAATGATCTTGCGTTCAGTCAGCAGGTTCTGCAGCCCTTCACGTTCCAGCACCACAAACCAGCCGCTGGCCTGCATGGCGTCCATCAACATCGACGCCGCGCCCTGGGTGACGCTGGTGGAAAACGAACTGGCCGGGGTCGGTTTGTACTGCCCGGTCTGGTCACGGAAGCCGTACACCACCGCCATCAGCCGGCCCTTGGGTCGCGGCATTTTCAGCAAGTCGTAGTAGGTCGAGGCCCTGGGGGTCAGGGTCGGGGTATCGGTGTCCTGCTCGGCCGGCATCGGCTCGCGCAGACTGCACCCTTGTAATGCTGCCAACATCAGCCCTAGCGCAATTATTTTTTTCATGTCCATCTCTCCCCGGAACCGTCATCCCGTCATGGGTTGAGGCCGTTCACCTGAATTTCGGAAACTTCGCCGCTCGCTCGGTCGGTCACCTCGATCGTGAGGGCCCCCGAGTCATCAACGACGTTGACGATAAAAGCGTCGGTGGACAGGCTCCCCGTGTTGCCGGTGGAGATGTTGTCCAGCAGTTGCCCCAGCAACCGTGACTGCAATTGGCTGGTGAAACGTTCGAGCGCCGAAGTACCGGCCACCGTCGAGCGTTTCTTGAGATCCGGATCGTCGTGGTCGTTTTGTGCCTGGGCGTTGTTGAGCAACCAGGTGCCGTTGAGCGGGTTGCCGCCGAACGACGGGTTGACCGGCGTGTAGACCAGTTCGGTGGCCTGGACGGCAGCGGCGCTGGCAAGCCCGATCAACAACCCCGAGATCCAGAATCCGCTGCGCCGTGAGAACGTTGTCGTGTTCATAGTTCGTCCTTCTCAAGGTCGGTGGTGTCCTGCAACAAGGCTTCCAGCTTGCGCCGGACGACCTCCAGTCGAACCGAGTCGGCGGCCTCGTAGGCCTCGTCCTTCAGTTCCACGGTGTTCGGCGGCAGGAAGCGCCGATACACCAGGCGTTGTTGATACTCGACGGTCACAAGGCTCCCCCAGCGCGCGTCGGGGCGCTCGCGCACCACCAGGTTGAAATCCATGCGGCTGGTGTCGCGCAGGCGCTCGCTGAACGAGTAGTAAAAGTCGTGGCCGATGTGCGAGATCGTGTCGTCGACGATGAAGCCCATCATTTCGTCTTCTTCGCTGGCACTGGCGAAAGACGCCACGGCCGCGAGGATCAACGCGCACCACACATGGCGGCTCATGGCTGCAACGCCTGTGGCAATGCCGACTGGCCCTTCGCCGGGCCGTTGGTGCCATCGAGAAAGGCTTTTTCAGCCACGAACTGCCAGTCCGAATAACGCTGCATGCCTTCGAAATCCGACCACTGCGACGGGAAGTCCGCCTGCTTCAACGGCACCTCGGTGGAGGCACTGTTGATGCCGGTGATGCGTCCGTCGAAACCCCGTTGCAGTGCCCATTCGCCGCCGCCGATCGGGTCCGGATACAGCTGACGCAAATGGTGGCGGGCTTCCGGAAAACGTTCGTCCTGCAACAGGTCGACCAGCTCTTTCGGGTACTGCGCCAGGCCCGGCGAACTACGGTAGTAGCTGCGCAGCGCCTGGGCGTACTGGGTGCCGACCCACAGCAATTGCTTCTCGCGATCGCGGCGCGACGCGGTCGACCACAACTCGCCGGCACTGGCCAGGCCCATGCCCATGATCACGATCAGGAACAGCACGCCCAGGTAGGTGAACCCACCCTGCTCCGCGTGCTTACCACTCGGAATACTGGCTGCCATCACGCGCCCTCCCGGTAGCTCCGCTCTTGATGTCGGCGACGCCGCCCGCCACACCGTCCGGTGGTGCGATCAGCACCCATTGGTCATTGCGTTCGGTGATCGGGTCCAGCGGCGCGTTGCGCAGGTAACGCATCTCCACCAGTTGCTCGATGGAGTCGGGATAGCGCCCGGTGTCGCCGTAGTAGTGATCGAGCGCCTCGCGCATGGCCGACAGGCTCTGGTGCAACGTGGTCTCTTTCGAGGCCTCGAGGCTGTTGAAGTAGCGTGGCAAGGCGATGGTCATCAGGGTCGCGATGATCGCCATCACCACCATCAGCTCGAGCAAGGTAAACCCCTTTTCCCGGCGCATGAGAGTCACCACTCGCGGTACGCGATGCCGTTGAGGCCACGGCCCCTGGCGAGGGAGTAGACGTCGAACACGTCCTCGCCATCGCGCGGGTTCTGGGCCGAACTGTTGTAGGCCCGCAGGCCCCAACCGCCGTTGTCGTCACGTTTGGCCGGCACCAGCGGATCCCGCGGTATCCGGCGCAGAAAGTAGAACTTCGCCCCCTTGGCACTGCGCACGTCGCGCACGCCTTCGACCAGCACTTTCAGGTTCGGCGGATAGCCGCTGCTGTTCAGGGATTTCTCGATGTAGCCGGCATCGAAGGCACGCTTGTAGGCGTCGATGCCATCGCGAATCTGATACAGCGCGGTGCGCAGTTCCTGCTCCTTGCCACGCCGTACCAGGGTCTCGGTCAGCGGCGCGGCCATGCCGGCCAGCAGGCCGATCAGGGCCAGCGTCACCACGACTTCGATCAAGGTAAAACCGCGTTGGGAGGCGTTCATGATCAAGGCTTCTCGACGGTTACACGGGTGGTGGCCACGGCCGCTTCACCGACTGCACGAGGCTGCGCGGCAGGCGTCGGCATCGAGTAACTCTGCGAACGGTCCGGCGCCTGGATGTGCATGCTGGTTTCGGTGCCGGTGGGGAATTCCATGTCCGACGGGCTCTGGTACGGCAGGTTGCGCACGATCCGTGGGGTGATCGAGAGCACCAGTTCCGATTTGCCGATGGTGTCCTTGTTGCTGCCGAACAACCGACCCAGACCCGGAATGTCGCCGAGGCCCGGAATCTTGTTGCCGGTGGCGCCGTGGTCGTTGCGCATCAGGCCGGCGAGGATCTGGGTTTCGCCGTCATGCAGACGCAGCGAAGTCTGGGCGTTGCGGGTGTCGACCTGCACCGGAATCGTCCCCTGGCGGGTCGGTTCCAGCGGCGTGGCGTTACTCACTTCCAGAGCGATCTTGATCGCCACTTCGTTGTTCAGGTGCACGGTCGGCTGCACTTCGAGCTTCAGACCGACGTCGAGGTAGGTCACGCTTTCAGTGATCACCGGGCCTTGAGTGGATGGCACTGAGGTGGCGCTGATGATCGGTACGCGCTGACCGATATGGATGCGCGCCTGTTCGCGGTTGCTGACGCGGATCACCGGGCTGGCCAGGGTGTTGATGTCGTTGTCCTGGGCGTTGATCTTGGCTTGCGGCGAAGGCGCGATTGAGATGCGGCTGGAGTTGATGCCTTTGAGCTGATCAAGAATGCTCACCGCCGAACCGTCACTGTTGACCACGCCGAAGGTGTTTGGCCATTGCAGACCCAGATCGAGAATGCGCTGAGTGGCCACTTCCATCACTTCCACTTCCAGCACCACTTCGGGGTTGGACTGGTCTTGCGATTGCAGGAGTTTCTCGGCCATGCGCACGGCGTCTTCGGTGTCGCGCATGGTCAGGGTGTTCAGGCGTTCGTCGACGAACACGTCACGGGTCTTGAGCATGGTCTTGATCATGTTCAGCGCGGTGTTGGCGTCGATGCTGGTCAGATAGAAGGTGCGCATCACCAGCTCTTGGTAATCCTTGAGCTTCTGCGGCGAGTCCGGAAAGATCAGCAAGGTGTTTTCGTTCACCACTTTCTGGTGCAGCTGGTTCTGTTGCAGCAGCAGTTGCACGGCGTCTTCGATGCGCACGTCACGCACGAAGATCGTGGCTTTCATGTCCGGACGCAGGTCCTTGTCGAAGATGAAATTCAGGCCGGCAACCTGCGACAGCACTTCGAAAATGGTCTTGAGGTTGGCGTCGCGAAATTCCAGGGTCACCGGGCGATCAAGCCGGGTGCGCAGTTGCGGGTACTGGATCACGTTGCGGCTCTGCACCAGACGGATGTTGCCTTGCAGCTCCAGCGCGCCGTCGTTTTTCGGGTCGAGTTCAAGGATCTGTTTGACCTGACGGTCGGCGCCGTAGATGTCGCCCCGGCGCAGGTCGCCACGGGCCAGCTCAAGTTTCTCATCCATGCTGCGCAGGTAGTCGAGCTGGCGCAGGGCATCCTGGGCGCGGCGGTTGTTCGGCTCGATGGTCAGCACCCGGCTGTAGGCGGTGCGGGCCGAGGCGAAGTCGCGGCGGGCGCGGTCGGTGTCGCCGGAGGTCAGCAGCGCGGTGATCGCCTTGGCCCGGCCGCTGTTGAGCAGCAGGTGCAGCTCGGTGTCGCGCGGATTTTCCCGCAAGCCTTCCTCGATCCGGGCCAGGCCCGCCTCGTACTGCCCCTGATCGATCAGGTCGGCGGCTTCCTTGTTGGCGACCTGCGCGGAACTGCACGCGGCCAGCCCGGCACACAGGCCGAGGCTCATCAGCAAACGGGATCTGTTCATTGCGTACTCCCCACAGACAAGGTCTGCGACAAATGCAAAGGCAGGTAGACCAGGCTCAGTTCCACATCGGAAATCGCCGCAATCTTCCAGGTGTCGTCGATCACATCCCCGCTGCGCACGACGTAGATTTTCTCGCCGTCCTGCAAGAACACCTGCAGGTCGCTGCGGTCATGCAGCCTGCCGACGAACTGAAACGGCACCGGTGGCAGGCTCGGGGCTTGCACCACCGGGGTCGGGTTGATCGCTTGTTCGGTGACCGTCGCCAGAGTCGGCGCGGCCTTCCAGGATTTGCTCGCAAACAGGTCGCCGGCCGGGCTCAGGTCCTTGATCGGCGCCGCATTCGCCTTGGCGCTGCTGGCGGGCAAGGCGCCACGGGCGCTGGCTTTCGCCGGGCTGGCCACGGCGACTTCGGTCGAATCCGCCTCGTCGCTCGGCGAGAAATATTCCGGCAACCAGGCCAGCGCCGCCGCCACGCCGAAGAACGCCACCCAGCCGGTTATGCGTTTGGTGTCCATCACGACCTCGACAGGTAGAGGGTCATACGGATCCGGCCGCTGAGGTCGGTGTCGGCAATCTTCTTGCGTTGAAACTCGACGTCTTCCACCACCACCGCCGGCAACTGGCCGAGCAAGGCGTGCAGGAAACGGCGCAGCTGCGGATAGCTGCCGCGCACCGGCAACAGGATCTGGTAGCGCGCCAGATGGGTCTTGGGATCGACGCCGAGGGCGTATTCACCGCGCGCCAGGGTGATGTGCTCCTGCGCGGCCAACGCGTAGATGCGGTCGATGGCGACGGTGGCTTGCGGCTGGGCCGGCAGCTTGTTACGGAAATCATCCAGCTGACGTTGCGGCACCACGGGCGGGGCGATGCTGCCGTCTTCGACCTTGGCCAGGTACTCGGTGGCTTCCTGGGTCTGCTGGCTGAGCTGTTGCAGCGATTGCCAGCCCGGCAGCAAACCGCCGAGTGCCCAGGCCAGCGTGACCAGCAGCAGCGCGAGACCGGCCAGGCCCGGTACGCCGAGGCCTTGCAGGTATTCGTGAACGATCAGTCTAGGGATTCGCATCGCCTATCTCCCAGGTCGCCGACAGGTTGAATTGCACCGGTTGCTCCGGCGATTTGACGACGATTTCGTGGCTCAGCAGCGACACGTCGGACAGCTCGTCACTGGCCTCCAGCCGTTTGTGGAAATCCAGCATCGCTTGCAGATCGCGGGCTTCGGCGCTGATCCGCACCTGGCCCTTGCGCGCATCCGGGGTCAGGGTCAGCAAGGCGATGTCGTCGCGCGGCATGGCTTCGAGCATGGCGAACAGGCGTTCCCAGGGGCGGCGCAGTTGCTGCGAGACCTTGCGCATTTCAGCAAGGTTCTGCGCCTGCTCGCGGGTTTCCGCCGGGCTCAGCGTTGTCTTGCTGCCGCTGTCGCCGGTGAGCTGGCGCTGGGTGTGCTGCAAGTGACCTTGCTGTTGTTCGGCCTGATCGCCGAGGTGCTGCTGCACGCCGAAGCACACCAGCGCGAGCAATACACCGCCGCCGAGCAGGCTCCAGCCCAACGGGCCGGAACGCGGACGAGGCTGGAAGTCGAGGTTCAAGGCGCGCATGTCAGGCCACCGCCCGGGACATGACGTACAAGGCGTCACGCACGGTCATCGAGTCGTCTTCGAGGGTGCGCAGGTGCACCCCCGCCACATCCGGTTGCGCATCGAGGCGCGCCGGGGCGTGCAGATAAACGTTGAAGGCGCGTTCGCTGGTGGAGGCTTGCAGTTGCCGTTCACGACCGATCAGCGCGCTGAGTGCCGCGTCGCTGTCGCTGCCGCCCACCGAACGCACCGACGACCAGCGCCCTTCCCTTGCCAGCAGCAACACGCTGCGTTGCGGTTCGGCGACGATGAACAGGAAGTCGCCGGCGTCGAGGCTTTTGTCGAAGCGGTTGAACGCGGTCATCAGGTACGGCTGCACCGAACGCAGGCGCAGGCCGCGACCGCTGACCAGCGTGCGCAGGCGTTCCAGCAAGTCCTGCGGCAAGGCACTGGCGATCCGGTCATGCCCGGCCGGCTCGGCCGACAACACCAGACTCCACGGTTGGGTCGGGGCGCCGAACAGGTCTTCGAAGCACAGTTGGGCGAAGCCGCGCAGTTCGTCAGGGCTGCTGATCTGCTCGCTCCACGGCACCAGACAGAAGCGGCTGAAGTGGCCGGAGATCACCACGCTCAGCTCGGCACCGGCACGGGTGTGTTCGCCGAGCAGACGGTCGAGGGTGTCCAGCGCCACCGCGTAGCTCTGAAAGCCTTCGTCGATGTAGCCGACGCTGCCCAGCCACAGGGTGTCGCTGCCCCGGCGCTGACCGAGGCCGACACCGCTGGCGCCGAGCACGGCGATAAATTGATCACGCGATAAAAGTGACACGATTGATCTCCTCCAGCGTGGTCCGACCGTGCTCCACCAGCTCCAGCGCCGATTCGCGCAACAGGCGCAAACCACGGGCGCAGGCCAGGGCTTTGATCTGGGTGATGGGTTGGCGCTCGACGATCATCTGCCGCAGTTCGTCGTCCAGGTGCAGCAGTTCGGCAATCGCCGTGCGTCCGCGATAGCCGCTGCCCCGGCAGTGGCCGCAGCCCTTGCCGTGGACGAAGTGGTAGTGATCGACTTTCTGTGGGTCGAGGCCCGAGGCGCGCAGCTCTTCATCGCTCGGGTTGACCGGCGTGCTGCAACTGCTGCACACCAGCCGGATCAGGCGCTGGGCGAGAATCGCGTTGAGCGCCGAGACCAGGCTGTAGGGGTCGATTTCCATTTGGGTAAAACGACCGATCACGTCGAACACGTTGTTGGCGTGGATGGTGGTGAACACCAGGTGACCGGTGAGCGCCGATTGCACGGCGATCTGTGCGGTGTCCGGGTCGCGGATCTCGCCGACCATGATCTTGTCCGGGTCGTGACGCAGGATCGAGCGCAGGCCACGGGCGAAGGTCAGGCCTTTTTTCTCGTTGACCGGGATTTGCAGCACGCCGGGCAGCTGATATTCCACCGGGTCTTCGATGGTGATGATCTTGTCCACGCCGTGGTTGATCTCGGTGATCATCGCGTACAGCGTGGTGGTCTTGCCGCTGCCGGTGGGGCCGGTCACCAGCACCATGCCGTAGGGTTCGGCGGCCAGGCGACGCAGTTGGCGCAGGGTTTCGTCTTCAAAGCCCAGCGCTTGCAGTTGCACGCCGCAGACCTTGTCGGCCAGGTCCTGTTTGTCCAGCACCCGCAGCACCGCGTCTTCACCGAAGATGCTCGGCATGATCGACACCCGGAAGTCGATCTGCCGACCGCTGATGCCGATCTTGAAGCGACCGTCCTGGGGCACGCGTTTTTCGCCGATGTCCAGTTCGGCCATGACCTTGACCCGCGAGATCACCTGCTCGGCGAACTCGCTGCCCTGGATCTTGCCGATGTTGTTCAGCACGCCGTCGATCCGGTACTTGATCACCAGCCCCTGGCCGGTGGTGCCGAGGTGGATGTCGCTGGCGTGCATTTTCAGCGCGTCGTAGAGGGTCGAGTTGACCAGTTTCACCACCACGCTCGAGTCTTCGCTGATGCTGGTCAGCGACAGGCTTTGCAGGGTGTCGGTCTCGCTGCCGGCGTCAGCCTGAGCATTGAGCGATTCGACCGCGTGGAAGCTTTCTTCGTGGCGGGCCAGATAGGCCTTGAGGTCATCGGCGTGCACCAGATACAGCGGCGCGCCGTGCAGGCATTCGTCGATCCAGGCCAGGCGCGCGGTGTCGAAGGGGTCGGCGAACACGCCGATGACTTCGTCGTTGTGGCGCAGCAGGATGAATTCACGTTTGAGGCATTGCGCGAGGGTGACCCGGTCGAACACCGGGCTCGCCAGAAACAGCGTGTCGGTGTCGAGCACCGGGTAATGCAGGGTGGCGCCGAGGCTGGCAATGAACGGCATCGGCGCCAGTTCACAGAGCACGGCCAGTGCATCGAGCACCCGTTCCCCGGACGTGCTGGCCCGTGCCCGGGCCTGGGCCAGTTGCTCACTGGAAAAGCGTGGCGGGGTCTGTGCCTCCTGTGGAGGGTTGACCGACAGCGGTTCGACGACAACGGACAGACGATCCATGGCTTGCTCTCCAACACCCGGGGCTTGAGGCCCTGACGGCGCGGGAGGCGAATTCGGCGAGTGCCGGAACGTCTATCGCGCCATTACTCCCCGGTGAGCATTTGATCGTCGTCCGGTGCCATGACCTCCGACCGGTTTCGTCGGCGGTCCGCCAGCACCCAACTGCCATCGTACAACTGCAACGGGAAGCTCTCGGTCCTGCTCTGGCGTCGTTCGACAAAGCCTTCGGATGGGCTCGCACCGGGTTTCGCTTCGCGCTGGATCCCCAGAAGGTCGCAGACAGCTCGGGCCAGTTCCGCCAAAGGAAACGGTTTGAACAGGATGTGACTGACCCCCAGTTGCCGCGCCCGCTCACAGACTTCAGCGGTCGGGTGACCCGTTATCAGCACGAAATGACACGTCCTGTTCTGGCGGACCGCGTCGAGCACCTCGAACCCTTCCATATCGGGCAAGCGGTAATCGAACACCAGCACGTCGGGGGCGAAAGTCTCGGCCAGGCCGATTCCCTCTGCGCCGTCATGTGCAATCCGGACTTCCAGCCCTTGCGCCGACAGATAATCCTGAAGGTTCTGTGCAAGCAGCTGTTCGTCTTCGACAACCAGTACTTTGTTAACCAAGGTGGACTCCCTGAAACCTCAAGTGCCGGCAATTGAAATTCAATGACCCGAACCTGCTGGAGTGCGCCTCACAAGAGGTAACGCACACTTCATGCCAGGCTGAATGCCGGTAATTTTTTGTCTTCATGTCCTTGAATTGAATGGAAATGCCCGCTCGTCCCGGTACCCCGTTCCCCAGAAACGGGGAAGCACCTGAATGGGCATCGAAGCCATTCCCCACTATTGGGGGGGAACCTTCAGTCGTCGTCAATTCGTTCGATCCTGTTCTCTGCCCGTAATTGCGCGAGCACCTGACGACGAGCCTGGGTCTGTTGCTGTCGGGCGAGGTACGCCCTGACTGTTTCCAGCCCTTGCTCCTCTGGGACATCGGCCGCCTCCTTGTGGTTCTCGACAAAAATCAAATGCCAGCCGAACGGTGTGCGCACCGCCTCGCTGACTTCACCAGGCTTGAGGGCAAACGCTGCCGTTTCGAAGGCCGGCACCATCTGCCCACGGGCGAAATACCCCAGGTCCCCGCCCTGGCTGGCGGTGACATCTTCCGATCCCGATTGCGCGACGCTAGCAAAGGTTTGCCCCCCTGCGATAGCCGCACGCATCTGCATCAAGCGTAGTCGCGCCGCTTCAACCGTGGCGGCATCGGCATCGCCGGCAACCTTGATCAGAATGTGCCGGGCCTGGACCTGCTCCGGTGCGGCCATTTCAGCGCGGTGTTGTGCAAAAAACGCCCGCACCGTCTGCTCGTCCGGGGCCTGGACTTGGGTCAGTTCGGCAAACATCCGCTGCGCCGCCAGTTCGCGGTGGGTGTACTCGGTGAACGAGGCCTCATCGAAACCGGCGTCCTGCAAACGCTGGAGGAATTTCTCGGTGCCTCCAATGGCGGTGCGAGTCCGTTCGACCTGTTCGCGCACGGCTTGCTCATCGATCTTCACCCCACGCTTGCGCGATTCCTGCCAGAGCAATTCCTTGTCGATCAGCGTGTCCAGCGCGGCCTGACGCAGTTGTTTATAGGCCTTGGGGTTGCGGATGCTCGCCACGGCGCGGCCCTGATCTTCCAGGTACTCGGCGAAAAAACGTTCCAGGCGAAACTCGGAAATCGCCTCGCCGTTGACCCGGGCGGCCACCGGCTCATTGTTTGCCATTCCCACCGACAACCAGCCTGTCAGCAGCCAACACAGGGTTTTGAGCTTCATGATCAGGGCCTCCGGTCAGGGCGTGGCAATAATCGGTTTGTAGGGAGCGACCAGATAAAAACGCTGGTCGGGCAAGTCAACGGTGACCACGTGCGCCCCGCTCAGGCCCAATCGTCGGCCGGGGCCGAAGCTCAGGCGCGGGGTCAGGCCGGTGTCGAAGTCATGCAGGCCTTCGAGCGCCGCCACCAGTTTTTCGCGGCTGGCGTCGCGGCCGGCCTGCTTCATGCCTTCGCTGAACAACAGCATCGAGGCGTAGGCGCCGACTTGCAGCACCGCGTGCTGGGCGCCGAGGCCTTGATGCTCGCGCAACAGCGTCAGGGCCATGCGCCCGGCCTGGGTCCAGTCGCTGGGCACGAACGGATACGCCAGAAACACCCGCCGGGAAAAACCCTCCGGCACTTGCAGCAGATCCCCCGCCACTTGGCTCGACGCAGCAAACAGGTACGGCACCTGCCCGGCATTCTGCAATCCGGCCGCCAGCCGACTGAAACCTCCGCCGCTACCGAGGTAGAACACTGAGCGCGAGCCCAGCGGCAAGCTGTCCGCCGCCGGGTCGTAGGCCTGCAGATGGACTTTTTCCCAGCCGTGTTCCTGCAGATAGCGGCCGAGGGTCTGCGCCGCCAGCACCTGCGCCGGGTCATCGGGATAGGCAATCAGCGTCGGCCCTTGCAGCACTCGCAAACTGGCGGTGGCGTAGTCGGCCAATGCGATCAGTTGCTCACGCAGGCCCGGCAGCGGTTCGAAAATCTGTGGGCTGGCCTGCACCGGGCCGAGCAACGACAGGGCCCCGATCAGCGGCACGCCGGACTGCTCCAGACGCGGCGCCAGTTCGCTGTCCAGCGCCGGGGCCAGCGGCGCGATCAGGGCAAAGACTTGCTCTTCCTCGATCAGCCGTTGCAGGGCCTGTTCGGCGCTGGCGCGATCCGGGCCGGGATCGGCCACGGTCAGGCGCAACTGCCGACCGTGAATGCCACCGGCCTGATTGATCCGCGCCACACTGCCGTTGAGCACCGCCGCGATGGTGGCGCCCTCCTCGGCCAGCGGCCCCTGGCTGGGCAGCAAGGTGCCCAAGTGCAAGGTCTGGTCATCGAGCCCCGGATCGCGGTCATCGGCCAGGCGTTTGAGGTAAGCCGTGAGATTGCGCTGATCCTTCATCGACAGCAGGAAGCGCGGCATGCTCGGGTCAAGGCGATTGTTACCGGGGTCGCGGCCCTGCTGAATCACCCGCGCCAGACTGCTGTCGGTGTAGGCCGGGTAGTTGCGCCCGTTGACCTGTTGCTGACCGTGGATGCTGGTCAGCCGCGACCAGTTCAGTTCCGGCGGACGCACCCCGCCCTCGGGCCGGCCGAGACCGTCGGCGCCGTGGCAGTTGGCGCACGGCAGGCTGGTGGCCGGCAGCAACACATCCGCCGCCCCGACCCGCGCCATGATCGGCTCGCCGCTGGCGGACAGGCCTTCGCGGTACAGACGCTTGCCGGCGCTTTCCTCATCGGTCAGCGGCAACGCGGCCGCGCCGAGGCTGACGCCAGCGAGCAGGATCAGGGCGAGGACGCGGCCGAGGTTCATGGCGCGGACTCAGCGGCCGGCCACGGGCATTGTCAGCAGCTGCAAGCGCTGGGCAATGGCGGCGGCCGGGGCGTCGGGACGGATTTTGCTCCAGCGTTTGTTGGCCACATCGCCGACGATCAACTGGGTCGAGTGCTGCTCGGGCGTCGGCACGATCTGACCGATGCGGCCCAGCACCAGGTCCATCTGCGCCTTGTCGCCGGTAAGGAAAAGCCAGTGAGGGTCATCGGCACCCTGCTTCAAGGTGTAAGCCTTGAGCACCGCCGGCGTGTCGCGCAGCGGATCACTGGTAAGGGAAATGAAGGTGATGCCGTCGGCCTTGTCGCCCAGCAGCTCACGGACTTCCTTGAGCTTGCGAGTGATCAGCGGGCAGGCGTCATTGCAACTGGTGAAAATCACATTGAGCAGCACCACGCGGTTGTGCAGCGCATCGCTGTAGAAACGCTGGACGTCGCCGTGCTGGTCGAGCAACGGGGTGTCGGTGAACCAGGTTTTCGCGTCGTGGGTGCCTTTGGCCGGTGCGGGCGCAGCGCTGGCCGGTGCCGGTGTGGGCTGTTCGTGGCCTTCGTGAGCCAGGGCCATGGCGCTGAAAATCCAGAAACACACCGTCAGGGTGAGCCAGTCCAGGGTTCTCATGGCTGTTGCTCCATGGCAATCGCGGTGTGTTTGGCGTGGGTGCGCAGGCCGCTGAGTTTCTCGACTTCCTTGGCCAGCAATGCCGGGTCGGTGAAGCCGTAATAGCGCGTCCAGTGGCGACTGTTGCCGTCACCGACGAGGATCAGCGGCTGGTGATTCTTGAAGTCGCCGCTGAAACTGCCCAGACCCTTGAGCGTGGCGCTGATCGATTGCGGCGAACCGGTCAGCCAGCTCCAGCCGGGGCCTTTCTGGAAGGTGCGGGCGTAATCCTGCAAGCGTTTCGGGTCGTCGCGCTGCGGGTCAATGCTGATCGACACCAGTTGCACTTCGGTGCCGACCCGGGCACCGAGCTGTTTCTGCACCTTGCCCATGATCGACGAGACCACCGGGCAGACCGTGGTGCAACTGGTGTAGATGAAACTCATGACCACGATTTTGTTGTGCACCAGATCCTGCTCCAGGTGCACGGTCTTGCCGTTCTGGTCAAGCAGCGGCACGTCGGCGAATTTGACCTGGGCGTGTTCCTGGCTGTTGGCGGCCGGTGCGGTGTGGCCGGCATGCTCGTCCGCCGAGTGGGCGCTGGCCTGCTGGATACCGACGGCCAACAGGCACAGGGTCAGCAGGCCACGGGATGCAAATCGGTTCATGGTCGTTTCCTCGTCACTGAGTCTGGCCGGGCAGCACCCGGACACTGGCAAAGGTCTTGTCGTCGAAACCGGCGCCCAGCGAGGCCGCGCGCACGTGCAGGTACCAGGCGCCGCTGCGGTCGAGGGTCACCGGTGCTTCGTACACGCCGTCGGCGACTTCCAGTGCCGCCACTTCACGGGGCCGGGAAGTCGGCGCGAGGAAGTAGCGCAACTGCACGTCGGTCACGCCGCTGCGTTGGGTCTTCTGTTTGCCTTGGACGATGCGGAACCGCACCACGTAGGGGTCGTTGAGGGCCACGGCGGTCTTGTCCAGCAGGAACTCGACTTTTGCCGCCCCCAGGTGTTTTTCCGGCGCGCCGTCGGACGCTACCTGGGCGGTGAAGCAATGAATGATGTTCGGCTGGTTGAGCAGGAACGCCACGTCGAAGCGCCCCGCCGCTGGCAGCTTGACCCGGGCGCTGTAGAGCCCCGGCGACACTTCGCGCAGGCTGCGGTCGATCACCAGCGCGGCGCGGGCGATTTGCCCCCGGTTGGGGTAACCGGACATCGGCGCGTTCATGCCTTCGGCGTAGAAATAGGTGGTGTTGTCCACCGGGTTGACCACGAACACCGCGTTGTCATCGCGCGATACCGCAAGGCTTGACGCCAGCGGCAAATCCCCGGCCAGCCGTGGCGGCTGCGGCCCGGCTTCGAAACCCTGAGTAATCGGCTGACGCCCTTCGCCCAGCGAAGACAGGTTGATCATGGTGACTTTCGGCGAGGCCAGTCCGCGCACGTAGGCATAGGCCTGGGTGAACACCACTTGATAGGGTTCGGCTGAAACCTCCAGGTCATGGATCGCCGAATCGTTGGCCGCGTCGATGACTGTGGCGCGGTTTTCCACCGTGTTCAGCACCACGCCAAAACGGCCGTCGGCGCTGAAGTCCATCGGGCCGAGGCCCTGTTGCAGCTTGATCACCCGGCGTACGGCGCGGCTGTTGCTGTCGATCACGGTGACGGTGCCGTCCTTGCCATCGGCCACGTACACCGCGCCGGACAACGGCGAATACGCCACCGACAACGGGCTGGAGCCGGTCTTGATCTGTTGCAGCAGGCTCAGGCTGGCGACGTCGATGACGCTCAGGGTGCCGTCGTCGCGGTTGCTGACGAAGGCGAAACGGCTGTCCTTGCTGAAGGTGATTTCGTGGTGGCCGCGACCGGTCGCCAGGTGTTTCAGCGGCTTGAGACTCTGGGTATCGATCACCGTGACCCCGGATTCTTCAGCCTTGCTCGCGTTGTTGCCGACCCACAGCAGGCGCTCGTCCGGTTGCAGGGCGACCCGCACCGGTTGGCTGCCGGCGGCCACCGAGTCGATGACCTTGAATTGCTCGCTGTCGATCACCGCCACTTCCCCCGCCGTCGGCATCGACACGAAGACCTTTTTGTTGTCCTTGGGCGTGACCCAGTCCATCGGCGATTGCTTGAGTTCGATCCGCGCCAGGGTGCTGGTAATGCCGCCGACCGAGACGGACGGATCAACCACCGAAACACTGGCATCGCGGTTCATCACCAGCAGGAAATAGCTGTTGAGGTCGAGCAGCGGCCGCGCGCCGATGTTGGACTTGAGGAACGTGCCGACCCGCGACTTGCAGCTCTGGTCACGGCCCTGGGCCTGATCGGCGGCAAGGGCTTGCGGATCGATCCACGCCCCCGGCGCCACACCGGACAACGGCTGGCCGGAGGCGCCGTCGGTGACGCGAAACTGCACGTCGGCAAACTCGCCCTCACGCAGCTGGCCGTCGCTGGCCAGCGGCTTCAGATCGAAGGCGATCGATACGCCGTCGCGGGTCAGCACCTGCCCGGCGCCGGTTTGCGCCAGGGCAATCTCGCTCAGCGTGAGCAGCGCGCCGGCCATCGCCAGCAGGCAGACGCCGATGATGTTGATGATCCTGTTCATGTCGCTCTCCCCTACAAATCCTGTCCCTACCTGTGGGAGCGGGTTCACCGGTTCCCACAGGTCGCGCATTGGCACCTACTGAGCAGGCGGCGCCGGCTCCGGCTCATTGGTCACCCGCAGCAATCCCCACAGCCCCGAGGTGTTGCCATAGGCGGCGTAATCGCGGAACAGGTAGTCCCCCGGTATCGCGTTGCTGCCCCCGGCGCTCGGGATCATGAAGCTGAAGTGCGCCGCCGGCAGGATGCTTTCGTGAGCGCCGATGTACATCGACATCGGGTTGTAGCCGAAGCGCACCGAACCCACGCCCGGCGTGCCCATCGGGTAGCCACCGGTGTCGCTCTTCTCGGCCTGGAACGGGTTGAGCGACCAGACGTGTCCGTCGAGCTGGAACGTCGTGCCGCGACTGCCGCCGCTCGGCATCAGGATGTGCGTGCGGAACGGCTGACCCGGCTTGGCATACAGCACCGGCGTCTGCGGATCGCCGCCCACCAGCGCATTGCTGTAGGCCATGTGCGCGTTGGTCATGTCGCCGTAACCCGCGCCATCGGCATGGCCGAACGGCGCATCCGGAGCGAGGCCGAAGCGATACCACAGCGGTTCGGTCTTGTAGTTGATGGCCATGCTCGAGTTGTCCTGCGGATCGGTCGGCACACCGAAGCCCTCGGCAGCGATGCCTTCGACCGGCCGGCCATTGGCCCAGCGGGTGTTCAGCGCCTTGTGCCAGACCATCGCAAAGTCGCGGTAAGTCGTCTGCCCCGGTGCGGTGACCGTGGCGTTGACCTTGCGCGCATCGTCGACCCAGGTCGCGCCGATCGGCAGGATGCTCATCGCCCCACCCAGACCTTTTTGCGGTTGCTTGATCACATCTGCCGGGGTGAAGTTCAGGCCTCCGAACTCCACGGCCGTGGCGTTGATGTTGTCGACACTGCGGCCCAGTTGCGTGACCGGTTTGCCTTCACGCTCCAGGTGCCCGGCGTAGTACTGATAGGTACGGGTCGGGTAGGCGCCGCTGCTGCCAACCCGTGGTGGCACGGTCTGGGTCGGGTTGGCGCCGACGTTGGTGCCGTCGGATTTGGTGATGTCGTAGGCCAGCAGCTGGGCGTGCAACCCCACGTGGCTGGATGGCCGCATCAGGTTGTTGCTGAAGGTGGTCGAGCCCAGGCCGCTGTTGCGGTCGCGCTTGACCATGCCTTGCATCACCGCAGTCTGGGTCAGGTCCGGCATCACGCTCGGCAGACGGTTTTCCAGGGTGATGTTGATGCAGTCCCCGGCCGCTGCGCGCAGCACCAGCGGTTCGACCGGAATGCCGGGTTTGAGCTTGCCGCTGACCGGATCGAGGTCGGATTTGCGCACGTACAGGATCGCCGTCGGATCATGCAGCGGCCCGCTCTGACCACCAATGGTGATGGTCTCGCCGTCTTCCGGATCAGTGACCGTGACCTGCGGGATGCTCACCGTGCGCGAGTTCAGCACCAGGGTGCCGCCCGCCGGATTCAGCGGCCCGCCGACATGCTGACCGAGCCCGGCCGAATCGCCGATGCTCAGGCCCAGCGAATTGCCGAGGATGTCGTTGGCCAGCGCCGCCACCACTTCATAGTTGCGCTGCACCGTCGGCCGGGTGCCGATGCCGTTGGGGTTGGCGCTGATCCGTGGGCAACTGCCTTCGAACGCCACGGTGTTGCGCATGCCGGCCGGATTCGGGTTGTTGGGGATGGCGAACAAGTCATTGCGTTTGGCCGTGTAGTTGCGCATCACGCCCCAGATCCCGCTCCAGTAGCCTTCGATCGAAGCGTCCATCGAGTACAGATAGTCACCGGTGGTCGCCGCAGAGCTGGACAGCATCGACACCGGTGCGATGAAGCCCATCTGTTCGGAGATGCCGATCATCTGCGAGGCACGCCAGCCCGAGTTGGAGCTGTTGCCGAAACCGGAACCGCTCTGCAGCCACTTCACGCCGTGCAGGGTGACGTTGTGCTCTTCCTCGTGGCCGCCGGCATGCACCCGCAGACGCACGTTGTCGCCGGTGTAGGTGCGCAGCATCGGGGTGAACGGATCGCCCGGTTCGCTGCCACCCTTGTTGATGTGCGGCGGGAACAGCGTGGTGCCGCCGGTCGGGCCGGTGGCAGCCGTCACCAGGTTCGGCGCCAGGTTCATCGCCGGGATCGCCCGGTCCGTACGGCTTTGCATGGCATAGGCCAGATCGCCGCCGAGGCCGTCGGCCTGCATGCCGCGCTTGCCGTCCGGACCGACCTTGTTCGGGTCGTAGACCCGCAGGGCCAGCGGCTCGTTGCGATAGTTGACGACGAACATGCCCGGATCATCCACGGAGATCGCTTGCGGGCAAGGCCGGCTCGGGCAGCCCGGCACCTGACCGCCCTGCACTTCCAATACGCCTTCGAGCAGAGTGCTGGCGTTGTTGCGCACCGGCGGGTTGATCGCGTAGCGGAAGCTGTCGGCGGTGGCCGGGAAGGCTTGCGGATTCGGCACGCCGTTGGGGCCGGCGCCCACGTACACACCGGCTTCATACGCGTGTTGGAAGTCGCTGTATTCGAGGAAGAACTCACGGAAGCTGTCGTTCTTGCCGTCGCCGTCGAGGTCGCCGGTGTTGATCACCGCCTGCCACGAGGTCGGCCCGCCGTCCTGGCGCGCGCCGCTGTACAGAGGCTCGCCGGTTTCGGCGTGGAACCAGGTGGAACCGGCCGGTTCCGCCAGCACCGTGGCATACAGCCCGATCTGCTGGTGAGTCGATGGGCCGAGGTGGTCGTGGGTGAAGATGGTGCCCAGCCCACGATCCACGCCCTTGGCGTTGACCACCGGGTCGACGAACCAGCGTTGCATGGCCGTGCGCGCGCCCATCCAGTCACTGCGCCCGAACTGACCGAAGAACGGATGCGCCTTGGCTTTCGGGCACGCCTGGGTGCCGTCGCGCGGATCGCTGCCTGCGCACTGGTTGAATTCGCGGATCGCGTGAATGCGTTCCTGAACAGCACCGGGCGAGAGCACGCCGTCCTCGTAGTTCCAGCCGTTGGAAGAACCGTCGGCAGCCGTCAGGTCCCACTTCGGCAGGTGAATGTGCTGGCCGATCACGTCGGTCGGCGTGCGCACCTGATAGTCGTCCATCTCGTAGGTGGCGGGCACCAGGTTGGTTTGCTGGTATTGCACGCAGTCGAAGGTGTTCATGCGCATCACCAGCGGCTCTGGCGGACGCTGCTTGGTGATCACCGGCCAGGCGTCTTCCCACAACGCCAGAATCCGGGCTTGCGGGAAGTGATAACCGACCTTGTTGTAGACCGCATCGAACTGGATGTTGGCGGCCTTGTAGATCCGTGGCCGGTCGGCGGTGAAGGTCGAGGCGCCGACGAAAGACATGCCGTCCAGCCGGTCGCCGCTGGCGAATTCACCGCTGCCGGCGCTGCTGGTCAGGCGCTTTTGCCGGTCGTCCATGCACGGTTCGTAGTACGGCGCGCCGGCCATCGGCAAGGCGCCGTTGGTGCGGAAGGCCTTGGCCACGATCTGATTGCCGGGCAGCAAGGCAAAGCTTGGGTGATCCTTTTTCGCGTGGAACGCCATCGCCGCCTGTTCCACTTCGGTGCCCTCTTCGGGCAGGTAAATCGGTTTGGCGCGGGTGACTTCCTTGGAGAAGTCCAGCGAGGTGGTCACGGTGTGCGCCGCGCCTCCGGCCGCCACCCCGTCGAGGGCGTGACGCTGCAAGCCGCCATCCCAGCCGCCGGACTGATTCGGGTCAAGGTTGGCCCACAGCGCTTTGCCGCTGGCTTTCAAGGATTGCGCGGTGGCCGCGTCGAGCATGTCCAGCGGTGGGGTTGGCGGACGCTGACCCACCGAACTTTCCATGCCGCCGATCCAGAACGGATAGCCAGGGTTTTTCAGGCTGCCGTCGGCGTTGCGGTTGGCTTCGCTGCGATCGACCAGTGCCAGCGAACCGATGGCTTGCGATTCACCGTTACCACCGTGGTGTTCGCCGTCGTCATCGCCCTCATCGTCGTCATCGTTACCGGCGACCAGGGTTTCGCCGATTTTCGGCACCACCACCACTTTGCCCGGCATCGGCGCCATGGCTTTGCCGGGCAGCGGCACGACGGCAGGAATGGGCGTGCCGGCAATGATCTCGCCATCCGGCAAGGCCCGTGCACCGGCGGCCGGTTTACCGCTGCGCAGTGCGTAAGGTTCGCTGTGATAACCATCGGCACCCTGTTGCGAGACTTCCAGCCGGGTGCCTTCCTCGAACACATCGTGCACCCGCCACATCGACCACATGCCCTGGGCGAAATGCGGGTAGAAGTGGCAGTGATAGATCGCATCACCGGCCACCCGGTTGCGGTTGCCGGAGCCGCCGTTGGCGATTTCGTAGGTATAGCCGGCGCCCGGACCGATGCCTTGGGCATCGACGTAATCGGAGTTGTCGTCGTTGGGGTTGAACAGCCACTGATGGCCGTGCAGGTGGAAAATGTGCTGCTCGTGGCCGTTGTGGGTATTGCGGAATTTGACGAAGTCACCGATGTAGCTGTGGTTGACGTTCGACGGCTCCGACGGATACAGGGCCATGGTGGCCTTGACGCCGACCTGATCGGCGCTCGGTGTCTGGCCGGGGGCGATGTTCTCGAGCCCGGTGTTGGCCGGCACGTCCACCAGCATCGCCACGTCGCCGACGGTGTGCGAGCTGAGGAAGAATTCTTCGTAGGCGCACGACAGGCAGTCGTGCATCGGCCCCACGCCGAGGCGGTTGGCGACCACTTCAGCGCCCATGCCGCCGGAACCGTAGTTGATCATGAACGAGTCGCGGGTCGGCTCCAGCACATGGGCCATGACCGGGTCGGCCCAGTAGGCGGGGAATGCCTGGGTGGCAGCGGTTTCGTCCTGGAACTGCGAAGCGAAATCGCGAAACGGCTCGAGGCGGTTGGGGATCGCCGGGTTACGTTTGCCCACCGATTCCAGCGGATAGGTGCTGGGCGCAAAACTGCCATCGGCGTTGCTGCCCATGACAATTGCATCGCTTTCGCTGGAGATGATTTCGTTGCCGTCGACCATGCTGATGATCGGCGTGCCGGCCTTGCCTTCACGCAGCCACGGTTCGCGCTGCGGGTAGCGGGCCTGGTAATCGACGATCGGGTGACCGGCCGGTGTGCGGCCGGTGGTGGCCAGACGCATTTCTTCTTCGGTGAGGGTATTGCGATAGGTGCGTCCCGACTTCGGCACCACCACGACCTGACCGAACAGGCCATTGGCGGTGTTGCCGGCCGCGCCTTCCCCGCCGAATGTCGCACCACGGCTGCTGACGGCAAACGCCCCTTCGCGCTCGGCGTACAGCACGTACGAACGGCTCGCGCCCGGCGGCACCAGGGTGTTGGCGTTACGCCCGGTGTAGGAGGAAATGTCGTCGATACTGTTCACCGCTTGCAGGCCGTTGACCTGGAAGCCGACATGGCGGTCGGCGACCTGCTCGTCGACCTTGAAGGCATCGGCGCCACCGGGGTTCACGGTGCCCTCCTCGCCTTCAGGCCCTTCGAAATGCTTGTTCGGGTTGGCCTGGTAATCGAGCAGGTTCTGCAGGTTGATCGTCAGGCAATCACCGGCGGCCACCCGCAGCACCAGCGGCCGTGGACGCTTGTCCGCACGCAGCGACACCTTCCCCGGCACCGCGCTGCCGCCATAGGCCAGCGAGACATCGTGCTCATCGACCACATCACGGCGCAGGGCGTACATCATGCCGTTGGCATTTTGCGCACCGAGGCGGTTGAACATCAGCGGTTGATCGAAGGCGACCACATTGGCCACCAGATTGCGCTCGCAGCGCACGGCGGCGCTGGCCAGTTCGACACTGAGCATCGAGACCAGCAATAGCAGCCAGTTCAACAGGGGCGGAGCGTGGTGAATGCCAACCATGATCGGAAACCTCGTAGTGGGTGCTCACAGGGAACGATTCTCGATAAACCCCTTGGAGCAATCCGCGTGCCACAAAAAATGTCGTTCCAACTCAAACGGTTACACAGGTCACTTGAGAATCCGGGGGATATTCCCCACCCGTTTCCCCACTTTTCCGGGCCCTCGGGTTTGCCCCGAAAGTGGGGAAACCGGGGACATCCTTTACAACGGTGCATCCACCGCCAGCCCCTGCAGGCGCCGGTACTGACGCAGCACGCTCGGGACATAGCGCTGGGTTTCGGCGAACGGAGGAATCACCCGGCCGCGGCTGAGCACCGCGTCAGGCCCGGCGTTGTAGGCCGCTACGGCCAGGGCGATGTCGTTGTCGAACAGGGTCATCAGGCGCTTGAGGTATTTGGCCCCGCCCTGGATGTTGGCCTTGGGGTCGTAGACATCTTTCACCCCCAGCTCGCGGGCGGTGTCGGGCATCAATTGCATCAGTCCGCCGGCGCCCTTGGGCGAGGTGGCACCGGGGTTGTAATTGGATTCGGACTTGATCACCGCGTGCAGCAAAGCCTCGGGCAGGTGATTGGCGCTGGCCGCCGCTGACACCAGCTCGGCGTAGGGCTGGTTGGCGATCAATTGCGGTTGCCGGTCAAGGCTGACCAGCGGCGCATCGGACTCGCGAATCACCCGCTCGTAAGTGCGTCCGGGACGGTGGACGTTGGACAGCACGTAGCTGCCCTTGGCGTCCATGGAAACGAAGACATCGGCTTGCGCGACACCGACCGACAGCACGCAGCCGAGCAGTCCTGCAGTGAATGAATGGATCATTGGGCCTCCCCTGACAGGCCCCGAAAAATTGGGGGAAATGCCCCACTGACCCGTCGTTGATCAGCCGTACGCAAGCACTGTGCCGACTCTGGAAAAGCCCGTAATACAAGGGCTCCAGCCCGACAGCCGAATTTATCGGAGGCTGAGCATGGCAATTGCATAAGCCCTTGTGGCAACACGGCTGCCACTCACGGGAGGTCATCATGAAGCTGCAATTTCGTCCGCGTGCCCAACGCGGTTTCACCCTGCTCGAATTGCTCGTGGTGCTGGTGGTGCTCGGCCTGTTGGCCGGGATCGTCGCGCCCAAATATTTCGCCCAGCTGGGGCGTTCCGAGGTGAAGGTCGCCAAGGCGCAGATCGAAGGCCTGAGCAAGGCGCTGGATCTCTATCGACTGGAGGTCGGCCACTACCCGTCCACCGAACAGGGCTTGCAGGCGCTGGTGACCGCACCGAGCGACGAAGCCAAATGGACCGGCCCGTACTTGCAGAAAAAACTGCCGCAGGATCCGTGGGGGCGTAACTACACCTACCGCTATCCCGGCGAAAACAGCGAGTACGACCTGCTCTCGATGGGCAAGGACGGCCAGCCCGGCGGCGAAGGCGAAAACGCCGAAGTCACCAACTGGCAATAAGCGGAGCTCACGGCATGCGATTTCAACTCAAAGCAGTGGGCAAGGCCGGGGTGGTGTCGCTGAGCGTCGAGGCGCCCGGCCAGAGCGAAGCGCGGCGCATCGCCGAGGATCAGGGCTTGCGTGTGGTCAGCCTGCACGCCGAGAGGCACTGGCGTTCGTTGCGCCTGAGCAAGCGAGAAACCTTCAACCTGGTGCTGTTCAGCCAGGAACTGACTACCCTGCTCAACGCCGGCCTGCCGCTGATCGATGCGCTGGAGAGCCTGGCCGAAAAAGAAACCGCCCCCGCCGCCCGCAAAACCTTGAGTGAGCTGGTGCGGCTGCTGTACGAGGGCAAATCGTTCTCCCAGGCGCTCGGCCAGTTGTCGGCGGTGTTCCCGCCGTTGTACGTGGCGCTGGTACAGTCCAGCGAGAAGACCGGCGCGGTCGGCGATGCGCTGGGCCGTTACGTGAGCTATCGCCAGCGCATGGACGAGGTGCGGCAGAAGATCGTCAGCGCTTCGATCTACCCGCTGCTGTTGCTGGTGGTCGGCGGTGGCGTGGTGCTGTTTCTGATGGGCTATGTGGTGCCGCGCTTCAGCCTGGTGTTCGAAGGACTGGGCTCGAACCTGCCGTGGCTGTCGCAGATCCTGATGAGCAGCGGCATGTTTTTGCATGCGCATCAGGGTGAGTTTTTCGGCCTGTTGGCGACAATCGTCATCGCCCTCGCCGTGCTGCAGAAACAACCGGCGTTTCGCCGTGGGCTGGATCGGCTGGTGGAGAAACTGCCTGCCGTGCACCAGCGGATTTTCATGTATGAGCTGGCACGGTTTTACCGGTCACTGGGGATTCTGCTGCAAGGCGGAATTCCGCTGGTGACCGCCATGGGCATGGTGCGTGGCCTGCTCACCGTGGCCTCGCGAGCTCGGCTGGACCAGGCCTGCGAGCGGGTGCGCGAGGGGCAATCGTTGTCCACTGCCCTTGAGCTCAACCGGCTGGTGACGCCCGTGTCCCTGCGCCTGCTGCGCGCTGGCGAGCAGTCCGGCAACCTCGGGCAAATGATGGAACGCAGCGCCGATTTCTACGACGAGGAAATCAGCCGCTGGATCGAGTGGTTCGTGAGGTTGTTCGAACCGCTGCTCATGACTTTCATCGGCCTGTTGATCGGGGTGATCGTAATCCTGATGTACATCCCGATCTTCGAACTGGCTTCGAGTATCCACTGACCTCGGGAACGGGTCGGATCACACGCAACAAGCCACATCCACGTTCCCAATCAAGACAACAAAGACGGAGAACGATATGCACATTCAAAAGCTCGTGCTCGCAATGGCCATCGGCGCAGTCCTGTCGGCGTCTACCGTACTGATTCCGGACAACCTGTCCGGGGTATCGAGTGTTCAGGCCAAGGAAGGGGGAAGTGGTGGTGGAGGAAGCGGCGGGGGGGGCGGCGGCGGTGGTAACGGTGGGGGTGGCGGCGGTAATGGAGGGGGCGGTAGCGGAGGCGGTGGTGGCGGTAATGGAGGCGGCGGCAGCGGTGGCGGTGGTGGCGGTAATGGAGGCGGCGGCAGCGGTGGCAATGGTGGTGGTCACGGCGGCAGCGGCAGTGGCGGCAACAGCGGCAGTGGCGGCGGTGGCAACAGTGGCCACAGCGGCAGTGACCACGGCTCGGGCCATTCCGGCAACACGGCGTCATCGGGCCGCAGCGGCACGCATTCTGAACCCGGCGACGACCATGGTGTACATCGGGCCGGAGAGGTCGGCGATGACCATGGCGTGCATCGCGCTGGTGAAATCGGCGATGACCATGGTGTACACCGCACTGGTGAAGTCGGCGATGACCATGGCGTACATCGTGCCGGTGAAATCGGTGATGACCATGGCCTGCATGCAGCCGGCCAACCGGGCGATGATCGCGGTGTGCATGTCGGCGGCGAGCCTGGCGATGACAAGCGCGCCAACTGACCCGAACTGAAAGCACCGCAATTCCTGTGGGAGCTGGCTTGCCAGCGATGAGGCCTGGTCAGTTAAAGCATCACTGACTGACCCACCGCTATCGCGGGCAAGCCCGACTCCCACAGGGCTCATCGGTGCCCACCAGTTCACCAAAAAACCTAGAGAGCGACATGATTCTGATCCAGCCGCTCGCGCAAAAACTCGATCAACGCCTGCACCGGCCGTGATGCCTGACGATGCTGCGGGTACACCGCCGACAGCGTCAGCGGTTCCGGCCGAAACTCGTCCAGCACCGGCACCAGCCGCCCATCCTTCAGCGCCGCGCCAACGATGAACGTCGGCAGATAAGTAATCCCCATCCCCGCCACCGCCGCATCCCGCAGCAACTCACCGTTGTTGACGCGCATCCGCCCGGTGACATTCACCAGCAGCGGCTTGCCCTGCCCCGCGTTGAACCGCCACTGCACCGAACGACCGTGGCCGTAAGGCAGACAGTCGTGGCCCAGCAGATCTTCCGGTCTGACCGGCGCACCGCGCTCGGCCAGATAAGCAGGACTGGCGCAGTACACCCGCTCGATTGACGCGATGCGTCGGGCGATCAGGGTCGAGTCTTCCAGCACGCCGATACGCAGCGCCAGGTCGTAACCCTCGCCCAGCAGATCCACCGGCCGGTCGCTCAAGTCCACCTCCACCGTGACCTCGCGATAACGCTGCAGAAACGGCGGCAGCAGACAGCCCAGATGGGCCAACGCAAACGACAGCGGCGCACTCACGCGAATCGCCCCGCGCGGCTCGGCAGTCTGCCCGGCGATGCCCTGCTCCACCGACTCGACTTCACCGAGCAAACGCAGCGCCGACTCGTAATAGCTCTGGCCCAGCGGCGTCACGTCCAGGCGCCGGGTCGAACGGTTGAGCAATCGCACGCCGAGGCGCTCCTCCAGTTGCATCAACCGACGGCTGACGAACTGCTTGGAAAGGCCCAACTGATCGGCCGCCGCCGTGAAGCTGCCGGAGTCCATCACCTGGCAAAAAATACGCATGTCTTCGAACGGGTTCATTGTCACTCCCTGGTTGACAGTTAAACGCTTTATAGCCGCTTTTTCACTTTCCGGCACCTCATTAATCTGTGCTCACGGTGTTGCTGAGGCCTGAAGCCCAGCGCCACAGCAGCCCGATCCCAAGGCATACAAAAACTCAAACGACTTAAAAAGGAATTGCACATGAACATCAAGAAAACCCTCGCCGCTTCCCTGCTCGCCCTGTCCATCGGCAACGCCTTCGCCGCCGAAAGCACTGGCGTCGAACACAACACTCAGGCCTTCCTCGACGCCCTCGCCGCCGGCGGTGGCAAACCGCTCGAGCAACTGAGCCCGAAAGACGCCCGTGCGGTGCTGACCGGCGCCCAGGCTTCGGTGAAGGTTGACCTGTCCGGCGTTGAAGTCAGCGACAAGGCGATCAAGGTCGACGGCCAGACGATCAACCTGAAGGTGGTGCGTCCAGCCAAGGTCAAAGGCGAGTTGCCGGTGTTCATGTTCTTCCACGGTGGCGGCTGGGTGTTGGGCGACTTCCCGACGCACCAACGCCTGATTCGTGATCTGGTGGTGGGCTCTGGCGCGGTGGCGGTGTACGTCGATTACACGCCGTCGCCGGAAGCGCAGTACCCGACCGCGATCAATCAGGCTTACGCCGCGACGAAATGGGTGGCCGAGCACGGCAAGGACATCGGTGTCGACGGCAAGCGTCTGGCGGTGGCCGGCAACAGCGTCGGCGGCAACATGGCGGCGGTCGTGGCGTTGATGGCCAAGGAACAGAAAACCCCGGCCCTGCGCTTCCAGTTGCTGATGTGGCCGGTGACCAACGCCGGGTTCGATAACGGCTCGTACCAGCAATTCGCCGAGGGCCACTTCCTGACCAAGGGCATGATGCAGTGGTTCTGGGACAACTACACCACCAACCCGGCCGAGCGTGCGCAGATCCATGCCTCGCCGCTCAACGCCAGCGCCGAACAGCTCAAGGGCCTGCCCGCCGCGCTGGTGCAGACCGCCGAGTTCGACGTGCTGCGTGACGAAGGCGAAGGCTACGCCCGCCACCTCGACGCGGCTGGCGTGCCGGTGACCTCGGTGCGCTACAACGGGATGATTCACGACTTCGGCCTGCTCAACCCGCTGAACGGTATTCCTGAGGTGAAGGCCGCCGTGCGCCAGGCTGCGGCAGAACTCAAGACCCACCTGAACTGAGTCCAGCCACTCGCCACACCTTCGGGTGTGGCGTTTTCTTTTGTGTCCGCCGGAGTTCACCTCATGAGCCTTTTTTCTGCCCACCTGCTGTCCTGGAGCGCTCTGCTGCTGGTGCTCGACACCTTGCTCTGGCACCTCGCACCGTTCAAGCATCGCGCGCAACGGGTCGCCGTGCGACTGGTGCTGTTCCTGGCCTTCAACGCGCTGGCCATCAACGCCGGCGTCAGCCCGTTGCAGGCGCCGCTGTTTGCCGACGACCCGGTGGCGCAACTCGGAGCGACGGCACTGGGCATTCTCTGGTGGCTGTACGCCGCGCGGGTGCTGACCGAAGTCATCGGCCTGATCCTGATGCGCCGCATCGGCCACAGCGGTCGTCTGTTGCAGGACGTGATCGGTGCGCTGGTGTTTCTGGCGGCCATCGTCGCAGCGGCCGGTTATGTGCTGGATCTGCCGGTCAAAGGCCTGCTGGCGACTTCCGGGGTGGTGGCGATCGTCATTGGTCTGGCGCTGCAAAGCACCTTGGCCGACGTGTTTTCCGGCATCGTGCTCAACACCACCAAGCCGTATCAGGTAGATGATCTGGTGGTCATCGATGGTGTCGAAGGCAAGGTGCTCGACATCAACTGGCGTGCCACGCACCTGCTGTCCAGCACCGGCACTCTGGCCGTGGTGCCGAACTCGGTGGCGGCCAAGGCCAAGATCGTCAACCTCAGCCGCCCGAACAACCTGCACGGCGTGTCGATCAGCATCAAGGTGCCGAACCACATTCGCCCGCGCCGAGTGCTCGACGCCCTCGAGCGCACGCTGCAAGGCAGCAGCAGTCTGTTGCTGACGCCCGCACCGAAAGCGGTGCTGAAAGAGGCCGGCGACGAAATGTCGGAATACGTGGCCAGCGGATTCATCGCCGAACTGGGCAAGAAAAGCGAGGTGCGCAATCAACTGTTCGACCTCGCCCACCGCCATCTCGAAGCGGCCGGTATTTCGCGGCACCCGGACGGTGTGATCGAACCTTCGACCCGCGCCCGCGCGTTGCTCGATGAAGTGAAAATCTTCCGCTCCCTGAGCCATGAGGAACGCGATCGCCTCGCCGAGTCGATGGTCGCGCAGCAGTACAGCGCCGGGCAGGTGGTGCTCGATCTGGAGGAAGTGCCGGACAGCCTGTTCGTGATCGCCACCGGCGTGGTCAGCGCCAGCGTTCCGGACGGCAACGGCTTCACCGAGGCCGGGCGCATGGGGCCGAGCGAGGTCATGGGCGAGCAGAGCATTCTGGCGGATACGCCTTCGCAAGCGACGTTCACCGCACTGACGTCTTCGATCATTTATCGCCTCGACAAGAACCTGACTCGCCAGTGCATGGAACAGCGCAGTGAAGTGGGTCGGGCGTTGAACAAGTTGCAGGCGGTAAGGCAGCAGAACAGTCGGCTGGCGTTGATGGCCAAACCGGCACCGGTGAAAAAAGGTGGATTTCTGGGCTGGTTGCAAAAGCGCTGAGCCCTTTTCTGAAGGCAAAAAGAGGCCCGCCATTTTGGCGGGCCTCTTCGTTACAAGCTTACTTGGCAGTGAACTTGGTGTAGCTGTTGATCAGGTTGCGGTAGTTCGGCAGGCGCTGCGACAGCAGATTCGCCAAGCCTTCCATGTCGTTGCGCCAGTCACCCTGCAGCTCGCAGGCCACAGCAAACCAGTTCAGCAGGTGTGCGCCGGCAGCCGACATACGCGCCCACGCCGCTTGTTGCACGGTGGTGTTGAAGGTGCCGGAAGCGTCGGTGACCACGAACACTTCGAAGCCTTCAGCGATGGCCGACAGGGTCGGGAACGCCACGCACACGTCAGTCACCACACCGGCGATGATCAGTTGCTTGCGGCCAGTAGCCTTGATGGCCTTGACGAAGTCTTCGTTGTCCCAGGCGTTGATCTGGCCAGGACGGGCAATGAACGGTGCGTCCGGGAATTGCTCTTTCAGCTCAGGCACGATCGGGCCGTTCGGGCCGGAATCGAAGCTGGTGGTGAGGATGGTTGGCAGGTTAAAGAACTTGGCGATGTCGCCCAGGGCCAGCACGTTGTTCTTGAACTCGTTCGGCGAGAAATCCTGCACCAGCGAGATCAGACCGGTCTGGTGGTCGACCAACAGCACAACGGCATCGTCTTTGTTCAAGCGTTTGTAAGGAACGTTGCTCATGTGAAACTCCTCGATGGATGGTTGTTGCGGGGAGCGCCGCTCACACAGAGCGGCGCTTTTTCAAAAGGATCAGAACGCGAAGCAGGAGCAGCCGAACGCGCCCCAGAAACCGGCGAAATCGCTGACCGGCGCATTCGACATCCGCGCTTTTTCATGGCTGTGGGTATGCACTGCGCACGGGCCGCTGCACTGATGAACCTGGGCCTGCAAGGGCGAATTCGGGCGCCAGTGGCCAGGGACTTTCACTACCGGCGACCAGTCCGGCAGCACCGGCAATGAACGTGGGCCGAGGTCTTCGAAGTCGCCGGCGGCGTACACGATCTTGCCGCCGACCACGGTCATTACCGACTCGATCCACTTGATCGCTTCTTCTTCGACGCTGAAGAAGTCCGCGCTCAGCGCTGCCAGGTCCGCCAGTTGCCCGACCTTGATCTGGCCCTTCTTGCCCTGTTCGGACGAGAACCAGGCGCTGCCATGGGTGAACAGTTCCAGCGCGGTGCTGCGTGGCAACCCTTCTTCGTACAGCGCCAGACCGCCAACGGTGCGACCGCTGACCATCCAGTACAGCGAAGTCCACGGGTTGTAGCTCGACACGCGGGTGGCATCGGTGCCCGCGCCGACAGGCACGCCTTCGGCGAGCATGCGTTTGATCGGTGGCGTGGCTTCGGCGGCTTGTTTGCCGTAACGGTCAACGAAGTATTCGCCCTGAAAGGCCATGCGATCCTGGATCGCAATGCCGCCGCCCAGTGCCCTCACCCGCTCGATGTTCTGCGGGGTGATGGTTTCGGCGTGATCGAAGAACCACGGCAAACCGTTGAACGGAATGTCGCGGTTGACCTTCTCGAACACGTCGAGCATGCGGCTGATCGATTCGTTGTAGGTGGCGTGCAGACGGAACGGCCAGCGCTGCTCGACCAGGTGGCGCACCACCGGCTCAAGCTCCTGTTCCATGGTCTGCGGCAGGTCCGGGCGCGGTTCGAGGAAGTCTTCGAAGTCCGCTGCCGAGAACACCAGCATTTCCCCGGCGCCGTTGTGGCGCAGGAAGTCATCGCCCTGATGCAACTTGACGCTGCCGGTCCAGTTCTGGAAGTCGGTCAGCTCTTCTTTCGGCTTCTGGGTGAACAGGTTGTAGGCGATGCGCACGGTCAACTGGTCGTCTTTGGCCAGTTGCTCGATCACCTGATAGTCGTCCGGATAGTTCTGGAAACCGCCGCCGGCATCGATGGCGCTGGTCAGGCCGAGCCGATTGAGTTCGCGCATGAACTGACGGGTCGAGTTGACCTGATACTCCAGCGGCAGCTTCGGCCCCTTGGCCAGCGTCGAGTACAGGATCATCGCGTTCGGCCGCGCCACCAGCATGCCGGTCGGGTTACCGTTGGCATCGCGCACGATCTCGCCACCCGGCGGGTTCGGCGTGTCGCGGGTGTAACCGGCCACGCGCAACGCAGCGCGGTTGAGCAACGCACGGTCGTACAGGTGCAGGATGAATACCGGGGTGTCCGGCGCGGCCTGGTTGATTTCTTCGAGGGTCGGCATGCGTTTTTCGGCGAACTGGAATTCGTTCCAGCCGCCGACCACGCGCACCCATTGCGGGGTCGGTGTGCGGTCGGCCTGATCCTTGAGCATGCGCAGCGCATCAGCCAGCGACGGCACGCCTTCCCAACGCAGTTCGAGGTTGTAGTTCAGACCGCCACGGATCAAGTGCAAGTGCGAGTCATTGAGGCCGGGAATCACGCAGCGGCCCTTGAGGTCGACCACTTGAGTGCCGGCGCCCTTGAGCGCCATCGCCTCGGCATCGTTACCGACGGCGACGAAGCGCCCGTCCTTGATTGCCACGGCGCTGGCGAGGGGTTTTTCGCGGTCTACCGTATGAAATTGGCCATTGAACAGAATCAGATCGGCGTTCATCGCAGTTCCTTCGAGATAAGTGAAACGGAGCCCGGACCCGCCGCTTCAGCGCGGCGGATTGGCATTGGATTCGAGGTGTTTGTGTGACTGACCGGCTTCCAGCCACGGCGCGAACAGACGGGTCACCGGCGGCATGAACACGTAGACCACCGATACCACGATGGTCAGGGTGATCAGGAACGTGGCGACCACGTAGTTGGACAGGAACGCATTGAGTTGCAGCAACGGCCCCCAGATCAGCGGCACCAGCAAGGTGTGCGGCAGGATCACCAGCAGCGTCACCACGGCCTGCTTCCAGCGTGGTGGCGGCGATCCGGCCTCGGCCGTCGGCGTGAACCAGAATTCGTTGGCTGCGTTGACTTCGGTCTGATCGCCGTCGGCGAGCATCGGCGCGGCTTCATCGATCAGTTTCTGACGCTGCGGCGAGTCGAGCCAGCGCTGCATCGCGTCGGTCGAGCAATAACGCAGCACGCAGGTGAACAGCGCGAGCCCGCCCTGCTGGCTGCGCATCACGTCCACGCCCAGATGCCCTTCTTCGCGCCCCGCCACGCTGACGATATTGCGCAGCCACGCTTCGTACGGCTGTTCGAAACCGGCCTTGACCCGGTGCTTTACGATCAGCGTCACGGTTTCTTCGGGTCCCGGTTTTTTCGGGGTCTGGGCATCAGGCATAACGGAGCACTCCGGGCAAACGAACATTGAGCGCCAGCCGTCCCGGCCCGGCGATCAGAACAGTGGTAAACAGGATCAACAGCAACCAGCCGAACTGCCCTTCGGCCACACTCCATTGCGGATGCACAAGCAGCAGCGCCACCAGCAGCACAAAGAGAATAGGCAAGCACGCCAGACGCGCCAGCACCCCGGCGACGATCAGCAGCGGACAGAGGACTTCGGCGAAGATCGCCAGAATCAAAGTGAGGTGGGCACCGAGGTGAAACGGATCTTCGATGAGTTGCAGCTGCGCGGTGAAGTCCAGCAGCTTGGGCAAGCCGTGGACGAACAGCAGAAACAGTCCGCCGGCGACCCGCAGAAACAGCAGGCCGAGATCTTGCGCCTGGTCATTGCGTTGTACAGCGTTCATGGGCCCACCCTTGATCAATCATTGCAGGCAATGGTGCAACGATTGACCGGGGGGGAAATTGGATGGGTGTGCTCTCTTTTTGAGACCACCGTCGATCGTTCCCACTCTGCGTGGGAATGCCTCAATGGAGGCTCTGCGTCCGCTCTTTGGGACGCGGAGCGTCCCGGGCTGCATTCCAACGCGGACGGTTCGACGCCTCGACGTGGGAACGATCAGTGAAACTGAGCAGGCTACAGCGGCGCCTCAGTCTTCAACTCCAGATTATCCAGCGCCCGGTTCACCGCCAGCTCACCCAGCATGATCAATTGCGCGATCCCCAGCAGCACATGCCGCTGCGGGCCGTCCACCAGCCCGGCGAAGTCGGTGGCCATGATTTTGGCCGAAGTCAGGGTTTCGCAGGCGTCCGCCAGCAGTTCTTCGCTGTCGATGCCGGGGGCGATGAGGTAGCGGGTGTTGGGTTTGAGCAGCGGTTTTCGGGGGAGCAGCGGATTGAGGTAATGGTCGAGGGCGCGCTCGGCGGCTTCGTGGAATTTCTTGGAGTCGAGGGTTTCGTAGGGCGAGGTTGTGTCGGTTTCAGGCGGGTTTGGCGTGGGTTTGATCATGCTTGCATCTCCAGAGTCATTGAGCTGCCACGATTCGCTGCGATACGAAGGGGTGGCAGCCATACGCGGGTCGCAGACCGGGACTCTAGAACCGGCAGACCCGAGGGTCTCCCACGTACAGCCGCCATAAAACCGGAGGATGTTGTGCGTCCAGAGATCGCGGGCTGCGAGACCCGATCGCTGATTCGTCAGCGACCCGGAAACGATAAGACCCAACCCCAAGGCGCACAAGCCGGCGGATTCTGGCGTACACGTAGGCAAAGGCGCAAGGCGTTGTGGCTTACCGGAAGTAACCTTAAACGCCTTTCAACACCGCGCTAAACCGCCGGAATATCCAGCGTCACCGACATGAACTGACTGATCCGCGAACGCAGCCATTTCTCTGCCGGGTCGTTGTCATGCACCCCGCTCCACGCCATCGACAGTTGCGCCGCATCAATCGGAAACGGCGGATCTTCAGCCCGCAACGCACACCCTTCCACCAACGCACACGCCGCATAATCCGGCACGGTGGCGATCATCTCGGTGCCCGCCAGCAGCGCGCGCAATCCACTGAACTGCGGCACACCAAGCACCACACGGCGGCTGCGGCCAACCTTGGCCAGGTCCATGTCGATGTTGCCGCTCAGGTCTCCGGAGAACGAGACCATCGCATGCGGGCGCTCGCAATACTCGTCAAGCGTGAGCGGGCCCGGACGATTGTCGCCACGCAGGACCTTGCAGGGAATGTCGCGCAATTTCTTGCGTTTGGCGTTGGCCGGCAGATCGGTGGTGTAGCTCACGCCGACAGAGATTTCCCCCGAAGCCAGCAACCCCGGCATCAGCAGGTAATTGGCGCGACGTACCACCACGACAATCCCCGGCGCCTCTTCCTGCAACTGGCGCAGCAGCGGCGGGAACAGACCGAATTCGGCATCGTCCGACAAGCCGATGCGAAACACGTCGCAACTGGTCGCCGGATCGAATTCCTTGGCCCGGCTGACCGCGCCGGAAATCACGTCCATCGCCGGTTGCAGCTCCTGGAGAATCGCCAGCGCCCGCGCCGTCGGCTCCATGCCCCGGCCATTGCGCAGCAACAGCGGATCATCGAACAGATCGCGCAGACGCCCCAGCGCCGCGCTCACCGCCGGTTGGCCCATGAACAGTTTTTCGGCGACGCGGGTCAGGTTCTTTTCGAACATCAGCGCTTCGAAAATCACCAGCAGGTTCATGTCGACGCGGCGCAGATCGTTACGGTTCATGGGGCACGTTTTCCTTGTTTTAGCCTGACGTGAAAGGTGGGAACTTTACTCGATCAGCGGCACTTTGGCCGCGCGTTTGTAGGGGCCGTATTCAACCGGCACCCACTGGAAGTGCTTGTCGACCGCCGTGATGTGGCCGATGCCCGGGAATGGCAAGTGCGCGGCCGTGACCCAGGTCTTGCTGGCCGCCGCTGCACTGAACACGGCGGTACGACTCTTGATCGCCTGCTGACCGTTGACGTCGAAGCGGATCGACACCTCCGGATGATCGAACTGCACCCCCAGGTTATGCACCAGATCGCCCATGAACACGATGCTCTGGTTCTGCGAAGTGAAGCGGTAGGTGGTGCTGCCCGGCGTGTGCCCGGCTTCCAGTGTGGCTTCGACCACACCCGGCAAAGGGGACTGGCCCTCTGCGAACGTCTTGAAGCGCCCGGCCGCCACGTAAGGCGCAGTGGAATCCTGGGCGATCTTGAAAAACTCCCGGGCACCGGCCGGCGCCTTGGCCTCGGCCTGCGGATCGAGCCAGTAATCGGCTTCGGCCTTGGCTGCATAAACCGTGGCATTGGCAAAGATCGGCCGTTGCTGGCCGTCGACCAGCCCACAGACGTGATCCAGGTGCAGGTGCGTCAGCAGAATCGCGTCGACCTGCTCAGGCTTGTAACCCGCTGCCTGCATGTTCGCCGAGAGCTGGCCGGCGGTGGCGCCGATGCACTGGCCCGCGCCGGTATCCACGAGAATCAGTTGTTTGCCGGTGTTGACCAGGAACGCATTGAACGCGGTCTGCACGCCCGGCGTTTCAATCGAGCGCCGGGCCAGCAGCGCGCGAATCTGGCTTTGACTCATGCCTTGCAACAGCTTCGGCGACAAATCGTTGTAGCCGTCGAACAGCGCCGTCACCTCGTAATCGCCCAGCGCCAGCCGGAAATAACCCGGCGCCTGCGTGCCGACCTGCGGTGCCTGCGCCATGGCGCTGGACATCACACCGACCAACGCCAAGCCGATTACGCCGCGTACCAAATCTTTCATCTGCATGCCCCTCGCCCGAGCCCGATTCTGCGGCCCCTTATGGCCCGCCCCCAATCGTCGCCATCCTGCCCGGTTCCCGTCATGGGGACTTGCAGCGGTGTGCTGAGTTGCAGCCGACGGTGGAATTAACAACGTTTAACTCGTCAGCACCCGCCCCTCGCCAAACAATGAATCCCTCTGCGCAGCGTTGTTTTTTTGACCTGAGGGAAAGCGCTGACCGTGCGTTCCCCACCGACACGGACCTTGGCCATGGCTCACTCACAGCAAACCGTCGCCCTCGCCCCTGCCAGCGAACCCCGCAAGCCCAGCACTGGCGGCCTCAGCCCGCAACGGGAACGGCTGGTGAAACAGCTGATTCTCGAACGCCTCGGCGACAGCCTTGAAGTCACCGAACTGGCCAATGCCTGCGCACTCTCGCGCAGCCATTTTTCCCGGGCGTTCAAATGCAGCACAGGGTACTCGCCGCAAGACTGGATCCGCACCCAGCGCATTGCCCGAGCCAAGCAGTTGATCCAACACACCAACCACAGCCTCACGCAGATCAGCCTGGAGTGCGGCTTTTGCGATCAGGCGCACTTCTGCCACATCTTCACCCGCAGCGAAGGGATCAACCCGTTTGCGTGGCGTTGTCAGGTCATGAAAAACCGCTGAGGCGGTTTCACCCTCGAGCCATCCGCTGGGCCAGTCGCGCCACCCGCTCGCCCAGGTGCGCGGCGGTTTGTTGGTCTTCCAGCGGCGGCGCCTGCTCGGGCGGTTGCTCGACACAGGACTGGGACATGGCGCCGAGGGAGCTGCCGAGGCGATTCAATTGCCCGTCGAAAACACCTGCGCACGCACGCGCCGGCAACAGATCGAGCCCGACCCAGATCATCGAATGCTGGGCCGCAAACACCGCCATTTGCAGCAAGGTATTGAGCTTGTCGCCGCACAGGCTGCCGGAGTTGGTGAAGCCCGCCGCGAGTTTGTCGCGCCACGGCCGGGCGAGGTAGAACGAGGCCGTGGCCTCCATGAATTGCTTGAACGCCGCCGAAGCGCTGCCCATGTAGGTCGGCGCACCGAAGATGATGGCGTCGGCGCGATGCAGGTCATCCCAGTGGGCTTCCACGTCTTCTACCGCCAGCAACAGGCAGGTGCTGCCCATGTGGCGCTCCACACCTTGGGCCACAGCCTGGGCAATGACGCGGGTGTGCCCGTAGCCACTGTGATAAACCACTACTACCTTGCTCATCGCAGCGTCCTCCGGACGTATGCATTCCATTGCCGTGGAGTTTTGGCTCTGAAGCCGACGCGGACGAGTTAATCGTTGTTAATTTTCCCCGGCTATCGGGCAAAACGGCACGGGTTCCGGCCTTTGAATACAGTGGTGACGGTACTGGATGCCGAGTGATGCAAAGGCCCGAGTCCTTCGCGAAAGTTGCGCTGGCGTCAAATCCTGAGGAATATGCTCGGATACTGCGGATCAGACGGCTTGCGTGCCCCTCAAGCCTCTATTCGCCCTGCCCGTCACGGATTCTTCACCCTGACGGATCAGGATCATAAAAAGCGTCGAAGGAGTGAGCGGTTGAGTCTTTCCCCGAATCAGGCCATCGGTTTCGGCCCCTATCGGATCCACCCCGGCCAGCGGCTGGTGCTTGAAGGCGACCAGCCTTTGCGCCTGGGCCGGCGCGCCATGGACATCCTGCTGATCCTGCTGGCCCATGCCGGCGAGGTCGTGAGCAAGCAGCAGTTGATCGCCGGAGTCTGGCCCGACAGCGTGGTGGAGGACATCAATCTGCGGGTGCACATGGCCGCGCTGCGCAAGGCCCTCGGCGACGGTCAGGCCGGGCAGCGCTACATCGTCACGGTGGCGCAGCGCGGATACAGTTTCGTCGCGCCGGTCGTGCTGCAATCGATTGAACAACGTCCCACCACCGCCAACCTCGGCCGGCATAACCTGCCGCTGCGCCGCACGCGGATGATCGGGCGCCAGTCGGTGGTCGACAGCCTGATGACGCAACTGCCGCGCCAGCGCTGCATCACCCTGGTCGGCCCCGGCGGCATCGGCAAGACCACCGTGGCCCTGCGTGTCGCCGAGCAACTGATCGGCCGTTATCGCGACGGTATTCGTCTGCTGGATCTGGCCCCGCTCAAACATCCGGGCTCGATCTGCTCGCACCTCGCCGCCCTGCTGGACCTTTCGCTGCACGACAGTGAACCGATGGCCTGCCTGATCAACAGCCTGCGCGAGCGGCAGATGCTGCTGGTGATCGATAACTGCGAGCACTTGATCGACGCCGTGGCGATGCTGAGTGAAAACATTCTGCGCGGCGCACCGCAGGTGCACATTCTGGCCACCAGCCGCGAAAGCCTGCGTGCCGAGGGCGAGTATGTGCAGCGCCTGGAATCCCTCGACTGCCCGCCGCCGATTGCGGTGCTGGATCGCGATCAGGCGATGGAATTCTCCGCGCTGCAGTTGTTCGTCGAACGGGCGATGGCGGCCCACGAACATTTTGAGCCGGGTAATGCCGACCTGCCCTTGATCATCGACATCTGTCGGCGACTGGACGGCATCCCGCTGGCACTGGAACTGGCCGCTGCGCAGGTCGCGGGTCTTGGGCTGGAGGGTTTGCTGAGTCAGCTCCAGGGGCGTTTGCCGGCTGGCAACCAGACTCGCCTCGGTCGGCATGAAACCCTGCGCGCTACGCTGGACTGGAGCTTCAATCTGCTCAATGCCTGCGAACAGACCGGCCTGCGCCGACTGGGTGTATTCCGTGGCGCGTTCACGCTGGAATCGGCGGCGGCGGTTATCGTCGGTCAGCACATCGAGCCGAACGAAGTCTTCGCTTCGATCACGCAACTGGTCGCCAAGTCGCTGCTCAACGTCGAGGTCGGCGATGAAGAAGTGTTCTATCGCCTGCTCGACACCACCCGCCGCTATGCGCTGGAAAAACTCGACCAGGCCGCCGAACTCGGCGAAACCCGCGAACGCCATGCCGAACGCAGCCTGGCGCTGATGTATCAGGCCCAGGCCGATTGGGAGAACACGGCGACTGAAGTCTGGATCGAGCGTTACGCCCGTGGCCTTGAAGACTTGCGGGCGGCCCTTGAGTGGACGCTGAATGACCAAGGCTCGCGCGCGCTCGGCGTTCGACTGACGGCGACCTCGGCGCCGTTGTGGCAGGAACTGTCCTTGCTCAAGGAGTACGGCGTTCATGTGCGCCGGGCACTGGCGCTGCTGGCTTCATCCGACGAGCCCTGCCCGCGACTGGAAATCGCCTTGAAACTGGCCCTGGGCAGCGCCTGTTACCACACCTGGGGCGGCACGCCGGAAACCATCGAGGCCTTCGTCAGCGCCCGGCTGCTGGCACAACAGCACGACGACATGGCCGGTCAGTTGCGCGCCGTGTCGGGGCACATGGCGGTCAATCTCAGTTGCGGGCATTACCGGATGGCGCTGGAGCAGAGCGAGCAATTCGAAAGCCTCGGAGTGCACGGCGATGCGCAGCTGTCCCTGAGTACCCACCGCTTGCGGGTGCTCGCGCTGCATTACGCCGGCGATCAGCACCAGGCGCGAATCCACGCCGAGCAAGTCATTCAGCGCATGGCCCACAGCGGCCACCTCAACCGCTTCACTCACGGTTTCGGCGTGCAATACGACCAGAGCGTCGCTTCGCTGACCGTCCTTGCCCGTGTGCTGTGGCTGCAAGGTTTCCCCGAGCAAGCCTGGCGTACAGCACGGCAGGCGCTGGACATCGCGGTGCAGATCAATCACGGCACCTCGATCTGCTACACCCTGGCACTCGCTTCGTGCCTGATCGCCCATTACAACGGAGATACACAGAACGCCCGGGCGCTGCTGCAACTGTTGCTCGAACAGGCGCAGAAGCATTCGGTGCTGCTGTTCTACACGTGGGCGCGGCACTACGCGCAGGTGATCGACGCCGACAAATCCCCCGCCATCCCGCCCGCCGACAGCGGTCTGGTCAGGGAAATCATGGTCACGCTGGATCCAGGCTTCGTTGACGATGCCCTGCTTGAACGAGCACAAAGCGGCGCGGCCGGCTGGAGTACTGCGGAAATTTTGCGGGCCCGGGCCGAGCGATTGCTGGCCGCTGAATCGCCCTGTCATCACACGGTCGAAAGCGCCTTGCAGCAATCGCTCGAGATTGCCCGGACCCAAGGTGCCCTGGCCTGGGAGTTGCGCAGCGCGACTTCGCTGGCACAGTTGTGGCAGCGCCAGTCGCGTTATCGTGAGGCTATCGAATTGCTGGCGCCGGTCTACCAGCGCTTCACCGAAGGCTATGCCACCCCGGACTTGCGCAAAGTGCGCTTACTGCTCGACGAACTGCGCGGTCAGTCGGCCGCTTGAGACGGGTCGGGTACGGCCCAGGTAACGCGCGTGCCGACGCTCGACATCATTGAGTTCGCCGCCCTGCTCCAGCTGTTCGCGGGCATAGCGGCGCGTGATGTTGAGCATTCGGTAGCGCAGCGTCCCGCTGGATCGATCTGTGGTCAGCAACGACTTGGCCGCGAGCTGTTCGACCACAGCCACCAGTGTCGAGGGTGGTAATTGCGCGCAACTGATCACGCCGATGGCGGCATCCAGGGTGAATGCCATCTTGAACACCGACAAGCGTTGCAGCACGCGCTGTTCCTGCTCGCTCAAGCGTTGATAGCTCCAGTCCAGCGCAGCCTTCATTGACTGGTGGCGCGGTACGGCGGTGCGGCGACCGTGACTCAGGACTTGCAGGCCTTGGTCCAGTTGCGTCTGCAATCCGACCAGCGCCAGCGCATCGATCTGCGCGGCTGCCAACTCGATCGCCAGCGGCAGACCGTCGAGCCGGCGACAGATATCGCGCACCGTTTCCAGATCCTGCTCACGCAGACTGAAGCCGTGTTGACGGGCGCGGGCACGACTGACAAACAGCTGCACCGCCGAATAGCCCATGACCTCGGCGACACTGTTGAGGGCCGAAGCTTTGGGAAGGGTCAGGGGCGCCAGCGGCTGCAGGACTTCCAGAGCGAGACGCAACGGCTCGCGGCTGGTGGCAAGGATCGACAGACGGGGCGCGGCATCAAGCAATGTTTGCAGCAGGCTCCGGCAGGCCTGGTGCAGGTGATCGCAGTTGTCCAGCACCAGCAAGGCATGGCGCGCTGCCAGAGTGGGGAAATCGAGGTCGAGGGTTTTCAGCAAGTGATCGAGGAGCGGGATGTTTTCATCGATCAGCGACAGATCCACCTGCCACACGCCGTCACGAAAATGTTGCAGCAGCAGTTCCGCTGCGCGCAGCGCCACGGTGCTCTTACCGACACCGGCAGGCCCCGTCACCGTCAGCAGCCGGGACAACGGCAGTTGCCGCACCAGACCGCCGACCAATGAATCGCGCCCGGTGACCGGCGTCAGTCGTGCAGGCAAATTGTGCTGGGGCGCTTGCAGGTTTTCGAACACCACTTGGGTGACACTGTCGCCCTGCACCGGAGCCACGAAGCTGTACCCGCGTTGCGGCACATTGACGATGTAGCGCTGACCGTTTTCACCATCTCCGAGGGCCCGGCGCAGCGCGGCGATGTGTACCCGCAGGTTGATCTCCTCGACCACCGAGGTCGGCCACACCAGCGCGATCAATTGTTCTTTGCTGACCACCTGGCCGGCGCGCTCGACCAGCACTTGCAGAATGTCCAGCGCACGACCGCCCATGCGCAATTGCCGATCCCCTTCGAGGATCAGCCGTTGGCGCAAATGGAAGGCGTACGGCCCGAAACGCAGGACCGACGCCGAGTTCAATTCGTTGAGGCTGTTCATGTCCGTTATCTTCGCAGGCCTCGATGACGGTACAACCACCACGCGGGGTCCAGCACGGACATCCGGATGCCCGGAACGGACAGAACCGCTCTAGCTGAACTGTTCGCGATACTGCGTCGGGGTCAGCCCGAGCTTTTCGCCGAACAGAAAACGCATGTGCCGCACGCTGCCGAAACCGCTTTTGTAGGCCACGGTTTTCAACGGCAGATCGCTGGTTTCCAGCAGATTGCGCGCGCAATCGATGCGCGCACTTTGCAGGAATTCCATGGGCGTCATGTTGACCTCGCGAGCGAACACCCGGGCAAAATGCCGCGCACTCATGTTCGCAAGCCCTGCCATGCGCTCGACGGTAAAAGCTTCTTCAAGGTGCTCCAGCACATGGTTCTGCACCCGGGTGATCGGGGTTTCCTGGGGCGCCACTGCCGCCATCAACGGGCTGAACTGCGCTTGCCCGCCCTGACGTTTCATGACGACCAGCAGCACCTTGGCCACGTCCTGAGCAATTTTTTTGCCATGATCGCGAGCCACCACCGCCAACGCCATATCGATCCCGGCGGTGACACCTCCGGAGGTGATCAGGTTGCGATCTTCAATAAAAATCTGATCGGTCGCGACGTTTGCCTTCGGAAAGCCCTTGATCAAGCGTTCGGTGTAATTCCAGTGAGTGGTCACACGATAGCCGTCGAGCAGTCCGGCATGGCCCAGCACGAAGGCGCCGGTACAGATCGAGCCATATTGCCCGGCGCGCGTGACCGCGCCTTGCAGCCAGGCGAGCAACGGCGGGTGTTTTTCGTTGTAGGCGCCGGGGCCGCCCGGTACCAGCAGCAAGTCATAGCGCTCATCGGCTTCGTCGATGTGCCGATCGGTGTGCACGAGCACGCCATTGGACGCACGCAACGGCCCGCGCCCGGTGCCCAGGGTGGTCAGGTGATAGTGGGATTGCGGTTTCAGGTAGCGGTTGGCAACCGAAAACACTTCCAGCGGCCCGGCCATGTCGAGCAGCAGAAAATCGGGAAACAGCACCATGGCCACGGTCTTCATGGGGGTATCACCAAAATCCATGCAAAGTCATAAGTTCGCGCATTATGGCCGGAACAGGCGAAATCGTTGGAAAAGAATGCGTGATCCAGCCCACACAACTGTCAACCATAAAGGGACAGTATTTCAATTTTCATCTACTTATTGCATCGCAGGGTAACCAGTAACCTTCTCCTCACTCGGACGAATCAACGTCCTGAAAGGAGATTTCATCATGCTGACCCTTCGCAAAGCTTCCGACCGTGGTCTGGCCAATCATGGCTGGTTGAAGTCGTTCCACACCTTTTCCTTCGCCAGCTACCGTGACCCGCGTGAACAGGGTTTCTCCGACCTGCTGGTCATCAACGATGACCGCGTCGCCGCTGGCAAAGGCTTCGGCCAGCACCCGCACCGTGACATGGAGATTTTCTCCTATGTGCTCGAAGGTGCGCTGGAACACAAGGACACCCTCGGCACCGGTTCGGTGATCCGCCCCGGCGATGTACAACTGATGAGCGCCGGCAGCGGCGTGGCCCACAGCGAATTCAACCATTCGGCGACCAAGCCGGTGCACTTCCTGCAGATCTGGATCGTGCCGGACGTCAGCGGCGCGAAACCGCGTTACCAGCAAGAGCACTTCAGCGAACAGAAAAAACGCGGTCGCCTGCAACTGATCATTTCGCCCGAAGGCAGTCACGGCTCGCTGAAAGTACGGCAGGATGCACGGGTGTATGCCGGGCTTTTCGATGGCCAGGAAAGCGCCACCCTCAAGCTGCCTGCCAACCGCTACGCCTATGTGCACGTTGCTCGCGGCAGCGTGGAATTGAACGGCATGCAGTTGAAGGAAGGCGACGGCGTAAGGGTTCGTGAAGAACAGGCACTGACCCTGAGCAATGGCCAGGATGCCGAAGTCCTGGTGTTTGACCTGCGGCCGCAGGAACTGCCGGAAATGCCATGAGGCGCAGGTTTCTGCGCCCACAAAAAACGGCCTTCACTGAAGGCCGTTTTTTTTATTGGCAGAACAACTACTCGTTTTCCGACATAAAGGCCTCGACGATGTGTTCGATCACCGCCCTGACCCGCGCGGTGTGGCGTAAATCCGCATGGGTCACCAGCCACACTTCATAAGGTAACGGCCGCGTACGTTCCGGCCACAGCCTGACCAGACCATCACGCTCGCCCATGTAGACCGGGATTTCTCCTACACCCAGACCGGCGGCAATCGAGCGCCGCACCAGCAGACTGGAACTCAGACCGGCGACGATCCGCCCGCGAGTCATGGGCTCGGACACCAGGGTCAGATCCTTGTTGCCCTGCAGATACGGCTGGTAGACCACCAGATCGTGGCCCTCGAACGAACTGCCCGGTGCCGGTACGCCATGGCTGTCGACATAAGCCTGCGAGGCAAACAGCCCCACCGGCCAACGCGCGATGCGCCGGGCGATCAAGTCCGGATTGTCCGGACGGGTATTGCGCACGGCGATGTCCGCTTCGCGTTTGGCCAGGCTGAGGATCTGTGTGGAGGCGTCCAGTTGCACGCGCACGTCGGGATGCTGTTCGTGCAACTGCGCCATCGCCGGGATCAGAAAGTCGATGGCCAGCGAATCGGTGGTGCTGACCCGCACACTGCCGGTCAGGCGGTCGTCCAGGCCCTGGATACGCCGCTCCAGCTCCAGCGCCGAATGCTCCATTTTTTCCACCGACTTGAGTGCCGCTTCGCCGACTGCCGTCAGTGCATAGCCCTCGGAGGTGCGCAGGAACAAGGTCGCGCCCAGCGACTTTTCCAGTGCCGTGATGCGTCGCCCGACCGTCGCCTGATCCACGCCCAGCACGCGCGCGGCCCCGCGCAACGTCGACTCGCGGCAGACCGCTAGAAACACCCTTGCATCATCCCAGTTCATACCGTTCTCCATTGATGCATAAACGCATCACAACCACGCAAACTCGCTGCATTAACGCAGCAACGATAGCCGATATGCTGGGCGCCATAAACCTTTCAAAGGATTGCCGTGATGCACACTTCAATTGCTTCGCCCGAACGTCCGGACACAAGTGTCTGGCTGGCGATCTTCGCCGGACTCTGCGCCAGCCTGGTCAGCATCGGTCTGGCGCGTTTCGCCTACACACCGCTGATCCCTTCGCTGATTCAGGCGCAGTGGTTTTCCGCCCATGATGTGGTCTATCTCGGCGCGGCCAACCTGGTCGGTTACCTGATCGGCGCCCTCCTCGGCCGACCGCTGGCACGCCGGCTCACCCAGAGAAACGCCTTGCGACTGATGATGCTGGCGGTGACCGTGGCGTTTTTTGCCTGTGCGTACCCCGTGTCGGTGAGTTGGTATTTCGGCTGGCGCTTGCTGTCGGGAATCGCGGGCGGCGCGATCATGGTGCTGGTGGCCGCGACCGTACTGCCCCATGTACCCGTCGCACGCAAAGGTCTGGCCAGTGGCGCGATTTTCCTCGGCATCGGTCTGGGCATCGCCGGCTCGGGGACGATCGTTCCGCTGCTGTTGAGCCTGGGCTTGCAAGCAACGTGGCTGGGATTGGGCGCTTTGTCGCTGGCACTGACGGCATTGAGCTGGTTCGGCTGGCCTTCGGAGCTGCCCCATGCAACCACCGCAACGGCTGAGGTGGAACCGGCAGAACCAACACCGCCTGCTGTTTATCTGCTGTTTGCCCAGTACGCGTTCATGGCCGCCGGGCTGGTACCGGCCATGGTCTTTCTGGTGGATTACGTCGCCCGTGGCCTGGGTGCCGGGGCGCACGTCGGCGCGCTGATCTGGGTCATGTACGGTCTGGGCGCCATCGTCGGCCCGGTGAGTTATGGCTTTCTCGCTGATCATCTCGGCGCGCGGACCGGCATTCGTCTGGTGCTGGTGGTGCAGGCGATCACCCTGGGTTTGCTGGCGGTTTCGCATTCGTTCCTGGCGTTGGCGCTGCTGGCGGTGGTCCTTGGTTCATTTCCACCGGGCATTGTGCCGCTGGCATTGGCTCGGGTGCATGAGCTGGTGCCGGATCACCATCGCCAACAGGTGGCGTGGAGCCGGGCCACGGTGTCGTTCGCCACGTTTCAGGCGCTGGCGGGCTTCGCCTATTCGGCGCTGTTCAACGCCACGGGCGGACAACATGCGCTGCTCTTCGTGATAGCCGGCGGTGCCATCTTGATCGCTCTGATACTTGAGTACGCCATGAAATTGCTGCCCTCCTCCGTCGAACAACGCTGCTGCGCCGAATGACGGGAATCATTGGGCCCTGAACGTGCTCCCATCTACTGATCACTTTTTCAAGAGGAATCGAAAATGACGTTGCCCAATGAAATGACCCGAATCGAAATCACCGAACCGGGTGGGCCCGAGGTTCTGCAATCCCGACGCGTCGCGCTCCCGGTTGCCGCAGAAGGCGAAGTTCTGATCCGCGTGCACGCCGCCGGCGTCAATCGCCCGGACGCCCTGCAACGCGCCGGCAAATACCCGATGAAGCCCGGCATGAACCCGATTCCGGGCCTTGAAGTGGCCGGCGAGGTCGTGGCGATCGGCAGCGGTGTCAGCACATTCGCGGTCGGTGACCGGGTCTGCGCGCTGACCAATGGCGGAGGTTACGCCGAATACTGCACGGTCCCGGCCGGCCAGACTCTGCCAATTCCCGACGGGCTCGACTGGATTCAGGCTGCGGCTATTCCTGAAACCTTTTTCACTGTGTGGGCCAACCTGTTCGGCCTCGGCGGCGCCAGCCGTGGTCAGCGCGCCTTGATCCACGGCGGCACCAGCGGCATCGGCACCACCGCGCTCATGCTGTGCCGCGAGTTTGGCATCGAAGCTTTCGCCACCGCCGGCAGCGCCGATAAATGTGCAGCGATCCGCAATCTGGGCGGCGACGCGATCAACTACCGGGAACAGGAGTTCGCGGCGGTCATCGCCGAGAAAACCGCCGGCCAGGGCGTGAATGTGATCCTCGACATCATGGGCGGCTCATACCTCAACGGGAACATCAGCGCCTTGGGAATGGATGGACGGTTGGTGATGCTCGGTTTCCTCGGCGGCGCGCGAGCCAATGACATCGATCTGCTGGCGATCCTCGGCAAACGTGCGGTGGTCACCGGTTCCCTCCTCCGCGCCCGTACCTCGGCGGAAAAAGCCGCCATCGCCGATCAATTGCGCGAACACGTCTGGCCGGTGCTGGCCGCCGGACGCTGCCTGCCGATCATCGACAAGGTCTATCCGCTCGCCGAAGCAGCCAAGGCCCATGCGCACATGGAAGCGGGCGACCACATCGGCAAGATCGTGCTGAAGATCGACTGAGTCGTTGCAGCATTTTGTAATCGTTGCGGGTGGGCGGCGGTCGAAAATGTCACGCGCGTGTCCAGGCTTCTGGTAAAAAGCGTTCTTTGTCCACGCGGTGGTGAAACGTTTAATGTTCCTGGCCTTCATGACCCGAGTTCGACGCCGCCGTCTGGCGTTCGCCTGCATGGCCGCCCTGATCGTCGGCGTGCCGGCGAGTTGTGCCGTGCTGGAACACACAGAGCGCAAGCTTCTGTTTCGCATCGAACCGGGCACCGCCGGCTGGTATCACGGTTTGCCCGGCAGCGTGCAGGAACTCGACCTGCAACCGAAAAGCTTCAAGGCCGGGCAAAACATTCACGCCTGGTGGTGGCCGGCAGAGCGCGCCGATGCACCGGCCATTCTTTATTTGCATGGCGTACGCTGGAATCTGACAGGGCAACTGTTTCGTATCGAACAATTGCGCGCGGCAGGTTATTCGGTATTGGCCATCGACTATCGCGGTTTCGGCCAGAGCCGTGGCGATCTGCCGTCGGAAAGCACGGTGTACGAAGATGCCCGGGTAGCCTGGGAACGCTTCCAGCTGTTGCAACCCGATCCGAACAAACGCCTGATCTACGGGCATTCATTGGGTGGCGCGGTCGCCATCGATCTGGCTGCCGAACTCGGTCGCGACGCCACCAGAAACCACACCCCATTGCCGGTGCGCGGACTGGTTATCGAATCCACCTTCACCTCCTTGGCGGATGTTGCGGCAGCCGTGGCCAACACCTCCCTTCCAGTCCGCTGGTTGCTGTCGCAGAAATTCGATTCCATCGACAAGATCGCCGAGATCCACATGCCGTTGCTGGTGGTACACGGCCTGGCCGACGCCTTCGTGCCGTCACGCTTCAGCGAACAACTGTTCGCCGCCGCCCGGCAGCCGAAACGCCTGTTGCTGGTGCCCGGCGCAACGCACAACAACAGCATGGCGCTGGGCGGACAGAACTATCGCAAGGCAATCGATGCGCTGATGCAAACCCGACCTGCCGCCCGGGTGGCCGGCGCTGCGGTGCAAAAGAATCCGCGCGATTCCTGACGTCCCTCCCCCGCAGACCATCGGTCACCCCGAAAGGAAATTCTTGCAGCATCGGCTGGAAATTCGGCGATCTGACGCTTTGCTGGATGGAGTCAATCCATGACGCTGCTTCGGCACACCCGGCCGCGCAGCGTTCCACTGCCTATTCGGGAGCACCACCATGAAAATCAACCCGTACCTGATCTTCAACGGCGACTGCCGCGCAGCCTTTACGTTTTACGAGCAATGCCTGCAAGGCAAGCTCGAAGCGATGATGACCTTCGGCGAAACGCCAGCCGCCGAACATGTACCGAAAGAGCACCACAACCTGATCATTCACACCTGCCTGAAAGTCGGTGATCAGATGCTCATGGCTTCGGACACCACCCCCGACCGCCCGACCCAAGGCATGAGCGGTTGCTCGATTTCGCTGAATGTCGACAGCATCGTCGAGGCCGAGCGGGTATTTAACGCCCTGGCCAGAGACGGTCGCGTCGACATGCCGCTGGAAGCCACCTTCTGGGCCGCACGATTCGGCATGCTGGTGGATCGTTTTGGCGTGTCGTGGATGGTCAATTGCGAAAGTGACAAGTGACGCTGTCATTGCGCCGGACATGAAAAAGCCCGACCTTTTCAGGTCGGGCTTTTTCGTTCAACGCTGGGCCAATTCGTGGCGAATGCACTGTTCGTAATAGGTCTGCTTGACGGCCGCCGGTTTGAGCCGCGACGCGCTGTCGTAGGTCTGCTCGGTGATGCCCATGGCGGTCATGCGCATCCACGGTTGCTGGAACTTGCGCGCCTGCAAGCGCTTGCGCGCGCCATAGAGGGAAATCCCGGACAGCTTCGACTGTTGCGCACCGGCGGCAATGTCCGAACCCCAGGTACACGCAAAACGATGGCTCTTGCTCAGCTCCCTGGCCTGGGCCTGCACCGCGAACAGAGCGAGGGAAAGCGTTGCTACGGTGATGACAATCGTCCGCATATAGCCCACCTAACCTTTTGAAAAAAAGCGAGTTTGCCGGGACTTGAAACATTCGGGGGCCAGCAATTTGCCGCCTGTTACTCCTTGGTTCGAACTTCAACCCTCAACCGGTCTGCACCTTCTTCCTCACACTGGATCGTTATCGGTACAAAACGCTCGATGACCAAAATGTTGCTGTGCAAATGCTCGGTCATCCTGGGTGTGGTGAACGATCCACCTCCGGCCAGCACCATCGGCAACAGCAACTGGTCGGCCAGATGCTCTGCCACCGCCGCACCGCTGTGCAGCCAATCGGTCGCTTGATCGATCGCGGCGTCCGCAACCTTCTCCGAACGCAGTGAGGCTTGACCGAAAGCGCTGAAAACCTCCGTGACGTGTTCGAACGAATATTCCAGCAGCAGCACATTGCCCGGGCCACAGGCCGGATCAAGGATGACGGTGTTCAATTCTGCTGACGCCATGTTCAATCGCTGGGCCACCCTTTCGAGCTCGCGGACACCGACACTCGGCGCCAGTCCGGCCGTTAGCGCAAACGCCTGTTGCGAGAGCGGCAAGCCGCGCTCACACAGGTGCAGTGCTGACAGTTTCGATGGTTGCACCCTGACGTCAATTTCACCGCCGCCGGCCGGTACAAACCCGTGGCGCAGCAACGTCAGTTCAACCTCCGCGCCCATCCGTCGCAGCAGCGGCAACCAGCTGCGGCTGAGAAAATCGGTCGGTGGCGCCAGCGGATTATGAGTGCCGCCGCTGATCCGCACGCGGCTGGCTTGCGGCGCCAGTAACAAGGCGGGCAGCAAGGTCTGCAACACCAGGGTGCAACTGCCGGCGGTGCCAATGGCAAAGCGATAATCGCCGCCACGAATCGGCCCCGGCTCGAAGCTCAATGTCTGCGAGCCCAGTTCAGCCCCCTGGATCTTTGCACCGCAGACCTGCGCCGCCGCCATCACGGCGGTCAGGTGCTGGCGCAACAGGCCCGGACGACTGCGCCGGGCCCGAATCCGCACTATTCGAAACGCCTGGCCCGTCACCATCGACAGACTCAGCGCACTGCGCAACACCTGGCCACCGCCGATGGCGCCGTCCAGTTCAATCACGTCCTGTTTCATTTTTTTCCTTAGGCGTACAGACCAACGGTTTCCCGCAGGTATCGATCGAGCTGCCGCGAATCCTCCCGGGTTCTGGGCAATGTCGGCACCGCACGCTCAAGCTCCGCCTCGATGAACGCATGCAGCGCCGGACGACGAGGACCGTATGCGCTCTCATCGGCATTGCGCTTGAGCGCGAGCAGTTCATCAACTTCATCGAGCAAGACTCGGTCATCGACGGTACTCAGCAGATCGCTGAACGTCATCGGCGGCCGACCCCGTCCCTGATCGATCCAGCGCACCGCCAGCAAGGGCCGCAGTACATAGAAGTACTTCTTGAACCGCACGCTTTCGCCTTGCAGATAACCACGAAAGTTCTTTTTCGCCATCGACAGATAATGATTGCGCGCGGCTGGCGGGCTGTAGAATGCCTCGGCCAGTGCCCGTAGCTGAGAAACCGCTGCAGTCTCGCTGCGATAAACCAGCGGGGAGTCGAGCCATTCGAGCAAGGTCGGGTTGGATTTGCGCAACAGCCCGAGGGTCTTGCGCAACTCCCAGCCACTGACATCCAGCTCGTCATCCAGCGGGCGCTCGATCACATCACTTGGTGCATCGACCTGGACGAACCACTCCGGTTTCTCCACATAAACGAAGCGCACATCGTAATCACTGTCCGGCGAGGCAAATCCCCAGGCCCGGCTGCCCGATTCGCAGGCATACAGCACCGTGACATTGCGTTCGCGCTCTATGCGCGCCAGTTCTTCCAGTACCCGGCCGCGCATGACGCTACACAGCGGGTGACGCTCTTCGAATTTCATGTCCTTCAATCCTTGTTCCGGCGTGCCTTGCGGCACGCGTTATCCCTTGACGCACACCACCTGACGCAGGGTGTGCAGCACTTCAACCAGCTCACGCTGGGCGTGCATGACTTTGTCGATGTCCTTGTAGGCCATCGGAATTTCATCGATCACCGCAGCGTCCTTGCGACATTCGACGTGCGCGGTGGCGCGGATCTGATCTTCGACGGTGAAGGTGTTTTTGGCCTTGGTACGGCTCATGGTCCGACCGGCACCGTGGCTGCAGGAGCAAAACGATTCCTCGTTACCCAGACCGCGCACGATGAAACTCTTGGCGCCCATCGAACCGGGGATGATCCCCAACTCGCCCTTCTTCGCCGACACCGCACCTTTGCGGGTGACCAGAATGTCCTCGCCGAAATGCCGCTCTTTCTGCACGTAGTTGTGGTGGCAGTTCACCGCTTCCAGCGCGACTTCGAACGGCTTGCGGATGATCTGCCGCGTGGCCTGAATCACCGCTTGCATCATCAGCGCACGGTTCTGCTTGGCGAAATCCTGGGCCCAGCCCACGGCTTCCACGTAATCGTCAAAGTGCCGACTGCCTTCTTCGAAGTACGCCAGGTCACGATCCGGCAGGTTGGCGATATGCTGACGCATATCCGCCTGGGCCATCTGGATGAACAGGTTGCCAATGGCGTTGCCGACACCGCGCGAGCCGCTGTGCAACATGAACCAGACCCGGTTGACCTCATCCAGGCACACTTCGATGAAGTGGTTACCGCTGCCCAGTGTTCCGAGATGCCCGCGGTTGTTGGTGTTGGCCAGTTTCGGGTACTTGTCGGTGATCGCCTTAAAGCGTGGATTCAGCGCCGCCCAGGCCTGATCGGCCTGTTGCGGAATCTCGTCCCAGGCGCCTTTGTCACGGCGCGAGCGGGTCGAACTGCGGCCATGGGGCACCGCTTGCTCGATGGCACTGCGCAGGCCATGCAGATTGTCCGGCAGATCGGCCGCCGTCAGCGAGGTTCGCGCGGCAATCATGCCGCAACCGATGTCCACCCCGACCGCTGCCGGGATGATCGCGCCGACCGTGGGAATCACGCTGCCGATGGTCGAGCCCTTGCCCAGATGGACGTCCGGCATCACTGCCAGATGCTTGAAGATGAAGGGCATCTTCGCCGTGTTCATCAACTGCTCGCGCGCTTCGTTTTCCACCGGGACGCCTTCGGTCCAGAGCTTGATCGGTTTGCCGTTGGCGACTTCCAGCAGTTGGTAAGTGTGTTCTTTCATCATCTCGATTCTTCAGGTAGTTCCACCGGCATTCGCCGGCGGATTCAAAAAGGTGGCACGACAAAGATTGATGACTGTTGCGCGTTGCCGCGCACCGGGGTTGGCCGGCCTCAGATGTACAACCATCGGCATTCGTGCCGTCACGCGCACTGACAAGGATTTGGTGAGACGTCTTGGATGTAGTCCCACCGGCATTCAGTGCCCGTGACAAATCAATTCTTTGGGCGGCTCATGGCTTCATCCCATGCGCTCAATCGCTTCGACCCAGTGCTGCGGTCCGTACCGGCCGGCAGTGAACTGTTCGATCACATCAAACACCGCGTCACTGAAACCGCCGACATTCAGGATGTCGTCACGATCCGCCGCCGGTGTCGCCCAACCCGGTTGCAGGTCAATGCAGATCAGGCGTGCCTGGGGATTGATGCGCTTTATCCGCTCCCATTGCAGCATCGTCTCGCTGGCGCCCTGACGTCGCGCATCGATCCAGGATTCGTTGTCCGACACCATGATCAGCGTATCGACCCTGGCCTTGCTGTCCGCCAGTTTCTTCAACGGCGCCGAGCAGCAGGTTCCGCCGCCGAAAATGCCTGCAAGCTTTTCGGCATTGCTGATCACACTGTCGCGCGGGTTGAGGGTGATATCCACCACCTTCCATTCGAATGGCATCACCCGTGCCGTCGGTTGTTTACGCAACACCGCCGCCGTAATCAATGCCGCCACATCGATGCAGCGCACCGCCGTGGTCGCGCCCTGACGATACCCGGTCAGCGGGCTGCCCATCGAGCCGGAAACATCCGGGCAAACCACCACCGCACCTTGCAGCTTCGGCACATTGGTCAATGAGAGCTCCAGCGCATCCTGCAAAGCCTCGCGTATCAGCGCCGGCACGTCATCGCCGACCATCCGGTACGCTGCCAGCAACTGGTACGGATACACCCGCGCCTTCGCAACGGCTTCGGGATCCGCCAACCGCGCGGCCACGTATTCGGTGCAACCCGGCACGTCAAAAGCACCATGGCGCGCCAGCGTATTGAGGTTGATGCGCAGTCCCTGCCAGCCCATGTTCCGCGCCTGAGCTGCCCATTGTTCCTTGCTCAAGGTTTCGTTACCGAGCAATTGAAAAGGCACTTCAGGCACTTGCTCACTCGCACCGCTGCGAAAGGCCAGCAAATCGCGAGTCAGTGCGGGCAACGCCTTTGCATCCACCGGCTTGCCGATCACCCAGGCAAAAAACGCTTCACGCCAGGCCTCGGACGGTTTTGGGTGAACCATCTTCACCACATCCGCCAGCGAAGGCTGATTGCCGATCGATGCCTGCAGCAGCTGTCGCTCGGTCGCGCTGTTCAGCCAGTTCTGCACCAGACGCTTGGGTTGGGAGCCCAAGGATCGGCGACCGGTGGCGCCACTGCGCAGGATCTGCACGAAATTGCGCAGCATCTTGCCGCTGTCCACGACCTGCCCGAACACCTCCGGCACCAGAGCCGAACGCTGAGCCGTCAGCGCTGCCAGCAACAACGCCGGCATGTCTTTCATGTGTCCTTTCTGGCGAGCATAAAGAGCGGCATTTGCCACGAAACGGCTGTCCAGCTCCGCCACCAGCTTCAGCACCTGATCCAACTGGCTTTGAGCCGTTGCGTAAAAGGTCGAATTCAGGCAACCGGTGACTGCCAGCTGGGCCAGCTGATGCTTGGGCGTGTAGGCATAAGCCGCAGCCCCGGAAGCATTCAAGGTGTCGCACGCCGGCAGGTTTTTCGATTGCGTGTTGAAGAGGTTGAAGTTGGCCATCGTGGCGTCTCGCTGTGTTGTCCTGTTCGTTGTGACAGGTATTGCAGCCGCTGTGCCAGTTTTGGAAAACGTTCGCGAAATATTTTTATCTAGTTGATTTTAAAGGGTTTTGTTCTAACAACGAGCATCCCTGAATTTTCGCCACGACAAATAACGCCCTCGAATACTATCATTGGTTATCGTCATTTATCTTTCAGGATAATCCATGCCCAGCAAGCGCACTGTCGCCATCGGTTTCATCGGCGCCACCCTCGATCGCGTCGGCAAAGGCGCCAATCGCTGGAGCCATTGGCGGCCTAGCGTCGGCCTGTGCCAGCAACCGGACGTCTTGATCCATCGCTTGGAACTGATACACGGCACAGATGCACGGGACGCAAGCCTGGCCGAACGCATTCGCGAGGACATCCGTCAGGTATCGCCGGACACAGAGGTACGCCTCCACCCGATGGCGTTGCGCAACCCCTGGGATTTCGAAGAGGTCTACGGCGCACTCCACGACTTCACCTCCGAATACACCTTCGATACCGAGCGTGAGGACTATCTGGTGCACATCACCACGGGGACCCACGTCGCGCAGATCTGCTGGTTCTTGCTGACCGAGGCGCGCTACCTGCCGGCACGCCTGATCCAGACCTCCCCCGCCCGTCGCAAGAGCGAAGAAGAGCCGGCCACCGGCACCCACGCCCTGATCGACCTTGATCTGTCGCGCTACGACCGGATTGCCTCACGATTCACCCACAAACGTCTGGAAGGCCTGGAGTTTCTCAAGTCCGGCATCGCCACTCGCAACACCGCGTTCAACCGTTCCATCGAGCAGATCGAACGCGTGGCCGTGCGCTCCAAAGCGCCGATGCTGCTGATCGGCCCGACCGGCGCCGGCAAGTCCTTTCTTGCCCGACGCATCTATGAGCTCAAACGCAGTCGCCATCAAATGCAGGGGCGTTTCGTTGAAGTCAACTGCGCGACCCTGCGTGGCGACGGCGCAATGTCCGCGCTGTTCGGCCACGTCAAAGGCGCCTTTACCGGCGCACAAAACGCTCGCGACGGCCTGCTGCGAGCGGCTGACGGCGGCATGTTGTTTCTCGACGAGATCGGCGAACTGGGGGCAGATGAACAAGCGATGCTGCTCAAGGCCATCGAAGAGAAGCGCTTCTTCCCGCTGGGCTCGGACAAGGAAGTCGACAGCGACTTCCTGATCATCGCCGGCACCCACCGCGACCTGCGCAGTCGCGTCGCCGAAGGTCTGTTCCGGGAAGATCTCTACGCACGGATCAACCTCTGGACGTTCGACCTGCCAGGCTTGGCCGGACGCCGCGAAGACATCGAACCCAATATCGATTTCGAGCTTGAACGTCACGCACGCGAATACGGCCAACTGGTGCGTTTCAATCTTGAAGCCCGACGGCGCTACCTGAGTTTCGCCAGCTCACGGGAAGCTGCGTGGCTGGGCAATTTCCGTGAACTCTCGGCCTCGATCACGCGTATGGCGACGCTGGCCGACAGCGGGCGAATCGATGAAGCGCAGGTCGAGGAGGAAATTGATCGGCTGCGGTATGCGTGGGGCCTGGCGCAACCAACCGGGATGAAGAATGAGCTGCCGGGCGATGCGCAGACGCTGGACCTGTTCGATCGATTGCAATTGAAGGCAGTGCTGGAGGTTTGCAGACAGGCAGACAGCTTGTCGGATGCCGGCAGACGACTGTTCGGCGTGTCGCGACAGGCGAAAGCACAGCCCAACGATGCGGACCGATTGAGGAAGTATCTTGGAAGGTTCGGCATTGAATGGAACCAGTTGCGTGAGCAGTGAAGCGCGGCCGCAATCGACTAAGCCGTTGAGATAAACTGCGCCACACCGCGATACAAACATCAAGCGAAGGACAGACACGGATGAGCTTACTGGAGTTTTTCTCAGACCTGCTATCACTGTGCAGCTTCGAGACGTCCGGCCAAAAGCCTCGCAGAGTCTTCACCCGCGGATTTGTCGTGACCTGCGTCTTTGTGGCGATCATCGAGCTGTTCTTGCTGAACCACATCTATAGCGGGCGTCCGTGAACAAATAGCTATGAGTTCCCGCCCGTCAGTTGACCGGCACTTTACCCCGCGTCAGAACTTCCAACGTCTATCCACCTGACGCGGAAGCCCGACGATGAACAGAACCATTGCAGCCCTCATGCTTGGAAGTCTTTTATCTGCCACCGCACCGTTGGCGATGGCGGGAAGCACCGTTCCGCCTACGGGTATTCCCGGGGTCAACCAGGGAGGCACCGAATCCAGGATAGACAAGGCCGACAAGAAGGGTGAAGAAGCCTCGGGGTCGAACTCCGGCGCAGAGGCCCATGAGACCGAGAAGGATGCGCAAACATCCAGCGGATCTAAGAATGAAGCTGAAGAAAGAAAACCTTGAACGATTTTGCTGCACCAGGAGTTTTGCGCAGGCACAAAAAAGCCGATCTGGCTGATCGGCTTAAGTGTCTGATTCTACTCAGGAATAATGGTCGGGACGGAGTGATTCGAACACTCGACCCCTAGCACCCCATGCTAGTGCGCTACCGGACTGCGCTACGCCCCGACTAGGTTTGAAACTCGTTCTTCATCTCGAAGAACGCTCAAGAATATATCGCAAGCTTTTGAAAACTGGAAGTATTTAAAAGCAGGAAATTATTTCTTGAGAACCACCAGAACGTCTTCGAGCTCGGCGATCATCTGGCGGATCATTTGCTTGTATTGGGTGGTGTCGTCTTTGGCTTCATCGCCGGACAGACGCAGGCGCGCGCCGCCGATGGTGAACCCCTGATCGTAAAGGAGCGCACGGATCTGCCGGATCATCAGCACGTCCTGGCGCTGATAATACCGGCGGTTTCCGCGCCGTTTGACGGGGTTGAGCTGAGGAAACTCCTGCTCCCAATAGCGCAGCACATGAGGTTTAACCGCACACAGCTCGCTGACTTCACCGATGGTGAAGTAGCGTTTGCCCGGGATGACGGGGAGTTCGTCGTTATGACTTGGTTCCAGCATAAGCCTCAACTCGGGCCTTCAACTTCTGCCCTGGACGAAAGGTGACCACACGGCGAGCCGTGATCGGGATTTCTTCCCCCGTTTTCGGGTTGCGGCCAGGCCGCTGGCGTTTGTCCCGAAGGTCGAAATTGCCGAAACCCGACAATTTGACCTGCTCGTTGTCTTCAAGAGCGTGCCTGATTTCCTCGAAAAACAGTTCCACCAACTCCTTGGCTTCCCGCTTGTTCAGGCCCAGCTCTTCATACAGACGTTCCGCCATCTCAGCTTTCGTCAAAGCCCCCATACGTCACTTCCTTAACGTGGCGTTCAACCTTTGTTCGAGCGAGGTGAGGATATTTTGCGTCGTCGAATTCACCTCATCGTCATTAAGAGTGCGCGATGGATGCTGCCAGGTCAAGCCGACTGCGAGGCTTTTTCTATCAGGATCAATGCCTTTACCCTGATACACGTCAAATAGCCTGAGGTCTGTCAGCCATTCGCCTGCATTTTCACGGATTACGTCCAGTACAGCCGAGGCTGCAACGTCTTTGTGCGCAATCAGTGCCAGGTCACGACGCACTTCAGGAAAGCGCGACAACTCGTGGAATTTCGGCATTTTCCCCAGAGCGACTTCAGCCAGAACCAGCTCGAAGACGAAGACCGGACGGTCGAGACCCAGGGATTTCGACAGCTCAGGGTGAATCGCGCCGATAAAGCCGACTTCACGCCCTTCCCGCTCGATGCGTGCGGTCTGGCCTGGATGCAGTGCAGGGTGCTTGCCCGGTGCAAAAGTAAACTGATCCAGCGCACCGGCAAAGCCCAGCACCGCCTCAACATCAGCCTTGACGTCGAAGAAGTCGACGGTATCGCGGCCTTGCGCCCAGCCTTCCGGCAGACGGCTGCCGCACACCACACCGGCGATCATCGGTTCTTGCTTCAGACCTTCCAGCTGACCGACGAAGCGCAGACCGCTCTCGAACAGACGAACACGATCCTGCTGACGGTTGAGGTTGTGCTGCAGCGCCTTGACCAGACCCGGCCACAGCGACGAACGCATGGCGGCCATGTCATTGGAGATCGGGTTCGCCAACAGCAGCGGCTCGACGCCCGGGTTGAACAGCTCGAACTGCTTCGGATCGATGAAGCTGTAAGTGATCGCTTCTTGATAGCCACGAGCGACCAGCAGACGACGCAGCTCCGGCAGATCGCTGCGCGCTTCAGCCTTGGCCTGTGGCGCCAGACGAGCTTGCGGGTAACGAACCGGCAAGCGGTTGTAACCGTACAGACGCGCCAGCTCTTCGATCAGATCGACTTCCAGGCTGATATCGAAGCGGTGGCTTGGCACTTCTACGCGCCACTGCCCTGCTCCGTCGGCGGAAACCTTCAGACCCAAAGCATTGAGCAGGCGCTCGACTTCGGCCGTATCCATTTCCATGCCCAGCATCTGAGTGATGCGCTGCGCACGCAGGGTGATCGGCGCGATCAACGGCAAGTGCTGTTCGCTGACGGTTTCGATGATCGGGCCGGCTTCGCCACCGGTGATTTCCAACAGCAGGCCAGTGGCGCGCTCCATGGCTTCACGGGCCAGTTGCCAGTCTACACCGCGCTCGTAGCGGTGCGAAGCGTCGGTGTGCAGACCGTAGGAACGAGCCTTGCCCGCCACCGCGATCTGGTCGAAGAACGCACTTTCAAGGAATACGTCGCGAGTGGTCGCAGATACACCGCTATGCTCGCCACCCATCACGCCGGCAATGGCCAGAGCGCGAGTGTGGTCGGCGATCACCAGCGTATCGCTACGCAGGCTGACTTCCTGACCGTCGAGCAGCACAAGCTTCTCGCCCTCTTCTGCCATGCGCACACGGATGCCGCCATTGATTTCGGCGAGATCGAAAGCGTGCAGCGGCTGGCCCAGCTCGAGCATCACGTAGTTGGTGATGTCGACGGCGGCGTCGATGCTGCGGACTTCGGCGCGACGCAGGCGCTCAACCATCCACAGTGGCGTCGGCTTGGACAGGTCAACGTTACGGATGACACGGCCCAGATAACGCGGGCAGGCAGCAGGTGCCAGGACTTCGACGGAGCGCACTTCGTCGTGCACTGCAGGAACGGCCTTCACCACCGGGCGAGTGACCGGAGCGTCGTACAACGCGCCGACTTCACGGGCCAGACCGGCCAGGGACAGGCAGTCGCCGCGGTTCGGAGTCAGATCGACTTCGATGCTGGCGTCTTCCAGGTCCAGATAAACACGAAAATCTTCGCCCACCGGCGCATCAGCCGGCAGCTCCATCAGACCGTCATTGCCTTCGCCGATCTGAAGTTCGGCTTGCGAGCACAGCATGCCGTTGGACTCGACGCCGCGCAGCTTGGCCTTCTTGATCTTGAAGTCGCCCGGCAGCTCGGCACCGATCATTGCGAACGGAATTTTCAGGCCCGGACGCACGTTTGGCGCACCACACACAACCTGGAAAGTTTCCGCGCCATTGCTGACCTGGCAAACGCGCAATTTGTCGGCATCGGGGTGCTGCTCGGTGCTCAGCACCTCGCCCACAACCACGCCACTGAAAACACCGGCGGCCGGCGTAACGCTATCGACCTCAAGACCGGCCATCGACAGACGGGCAACCAGCGCGTCGCGATCTACCTGCGGGCTGACCCAGCCACGCAGCCATTGTTCACTGAATTTCATCCTGCTCTCCTAAGAATTCGTTACGACTAGCGAAATTGCGCGAGGAACCGCAAGTCGTTGTCGAAGAACAGACGCAAGTCGTTCACGCCGTAACGCAGCATGGCCAGACGCTCAACGCCCATGCCGAAGGCGAAGCCCGAGAACTCTTCCGGATCGATTCCGGACATGCGCAGCACGTTCGGATGAACCATGCCGCAGCCCATCACTTCCAGCCAGCCGGTCTGCTTGCAGACGCGGCAGCCTTTACCGCTGCACATCACGCATTCCATGTCGACTTCGGCGGAAGGCTCGGTGAACGGGAAGTACGAAGGACGGAAACGCACGGCCAGTTCTTTCTCGAAGAACACCCGCAGGAACTCTTCGATCGTGCCTTTTAGGTCGGCGAAGTTGATATCGCGATCGACCAGCAGACCTTCGACCTGGTGGAACATCGGCGAGTGGGTGATATCGGAGTCGCTGCGGTACACACGGCCTGGGCAGACGATGCGGATCGGCGGCTTTTTCGATTCCATGGTGCGGACCTGTACCGGCGAGGTATGGGTGCGCAGCAACATGTTGGCGTTGAAATAGAAGGTGTCATGCATCGACCGGGCCGGGTGGTGGCCTGGGATGTTGAGCGCCTCGAAGTTGTGATAGTCGTCTTCGACCTCAGGGCCTTCGGCAATGCCGTAGCCGATATGAGTGAAGAACTGTTCGATACGTTCCAGAGTCCGGGTTACCGGATGCAGACCACCGGAGGTCTGACCACGGCCCGGCAGGGTCACGTCAATGGATTCGGCAGACAGCTTGGCAGCCAGTTCGGCTTCCTCAAACAGAGCCATGCGCGCATTGAGAACGCCTGTGACACGTTCCTTGGCAACGTTGATCAGCGCGCCGACCTGCGGACGCTCTTCTGCCGGCAAATTCCCCAGGGTCTTCATCACCTGAGTCAATTCACCCTTTTTGCCAAGGTATTGAACCCGGATTTGCTCCAGGGCATTGATATCTTCAGCGCTTTGCACAGCCTCTAGTGCTTGAGAGACCAGCGCATCCAGGTTTTCCATGTACAGACTCCAGATACAAAATAGGGGAAGAGCTTGAAGGCTCTTCCCCTATTTATGACGTTTAACACCTGGCTCCACAGAGGTGAGGCCGGGTGACTGTCGGGGGTACTTAAGCCAAGGTGGCTTTAGCTTTCTCGACAATCGCAGCAAACGCCGCTTTTTCGTTCACTGCCAGATCAGCCAGAACCTTACGGTCGATCTCGATGGACGCTTTTTTCAGGCCAGCGATGAAACGGCTGTAGGACAGACCGTTAACACGAGCACCAGCGTTGATACGAGCGATCCACAGAGCGCGGAACTGACGTTTTTTCTGACGACGGTCACGGTAGGCGTATTGGCCTGCCTTGATTACCGCTTGCTTGGCAACACGGAATACGCGGGAGCGTGCGCCGTAGTAGCCTTTAGCAAGTTTCAGAATTTTTTTGTGACGTTTACGGGCAATGACGCCACGCTTTACACGAGCCATGAGTTACTTCCTCTATTCTTGATCCAAAAATTAACGAAGGCGCAGCATGCGCTCGACTTTTGCCACGTCAGACGGATGCAGCAAGCTGCTACCGCGCAGTTGACGCTTACGCTTGGTCGACATTTTGGTCAGGATGTGGCTCTTGAAAGCGTGCTTGTGCTTGATACCGTTAGCAGTTTTCAGAAACCGCTTAGCAGCACCACTTTTGGTTTTCATCTTTGGCATGTTCGGATACTCCGCATTCAGTTGATAAACATAATCAGAAGGCCTGCCGTGCCCTGTTGATTACTTCTTCTTTTTCGGGGCGATGACCATGATCAGCTGGCGTCCTTCCATCTTAGGATGCTGTTCGACCGAACCGTACTCGAGCAGGTCTTGTTCAACCCGCTTGAGGAGTTCCATCCCCAGCTCCTGGTGGGCCATCTCACGGCCGCGGAATCGCAAGGATACCTTGGCCCTGTCCCCGTCACTCAGGAAACGTACCAGGTTGCGCAGTTTTACCTGGTAATCCCCTTCCTCCGTCCCTGGACGAAACTTGATTTCTTTTACCTGAATCTGCTTCTGGTTTTTCTTCGCCGCAGCAATCTGCTTCTTCTTTTCGAAGATCGATTTGCCGTAGTCCATCACACGGCAAACCGGTGGGACTGCGTCGGCAGAAATTTCTACCAGATCAAGCTTTGCTTCTTCAGCAATACGAAGCGCTTCATCAATCGAGACGATGCCAATCTGCTCGCCATCAGCGCCAATTAACCGAACCTCGCGTGCCGAGATATTCTCGTTGATCGGGGCTTTCGGTGCAGCTCGTTTATCTTGTCTCATTTCACGCTTAATAATAATTACTCCGAATCTGGGCGACCACGCCGGGAAACCGCTTGCGCGAGAAACTCAGCGAACTGGGCGACGGGCATCGAGCCCAGGTCAGCACCTTCACGAGTACGCACAGCGACAGTCTGCATCTCGACTTCCTTATCCCCAATAACCAAGAGATATGGAACCTTGAGCAAAGTATGCTCGCGGATTTTAAAGCCGATCTTTTCATTTCTCAAGTCGGACTTGGCACGAAACCCGCTTTCGTTGAGAGTTTTTTCGACCTGAACGACGAAATCTGCCTGTTTATCAGTGATATTCATGATCACTGCCTGGGTTGGCGCCAGCCACGCAGGGAACGCACCCTCGTAGTGCTCGATCAGAATTCCGACGAAACGCTCGAACGAACCGAGGATCGCACGGTGCAACATCACCGGATGCTTGCGGCTGTTGTCTTCGGAAACGTATTCGGCTCCCAGACGCACAGGCAGGTTGAAATCGAGCTGCAAGGTACCACACTGCCACACGCGGCCGAGGCAATCTTTCAGCGAGAATTCGATTTTCGGACCGTAGAACGCCCCCTCACCCGGCTGCAGATCGTAAGGCAGACCCGCGCTATCAAGGGCTGCAGCCAGAGCTGCTTCGGCGCGATCCCACAGCTCGTCGGAACCGACGCGTTTTTCCGGACGAGTGGACAGCTTCATCTCGACGTCGGTAAAGCCGAAGTCGCGGTAAACATCCATGGTCAGCTTGATGAACGCAGCGGATTCAGCCTGCATCTGCTCTTCGGTGCAGAAGATGTGGGCGTCGTCCTGAGTGAACGCACGCACACGCATGATGCCGTGCAGCGCACCCGATGGCTCGTTACGGTGGCAGGCGCCGAACTCGGCCAGACGCATCGGCAGCTCGCGGTAGCTCTTCAGGCCCTGGTTGAACACCTGCACATGGCATGGGCAGTTCATTGGCTTGATAGCGTAGTCGCGGCTTTCCGACTCAGTGGTGAACATGTTGTCGGCGTAGTTTGCCCAGTGCCCGGATTTCTCCCACAGGCTGCGGTCAACGACTTGCGGCGTCTTGATCTCGAGATAGCCGTTGTCGCGCTGCACTTTGCGCATGTACTGCTCGAGCACCTGGTACAGCGTCCAGCCGTTCGGGTGCCAGAACACCATGCCCGGCGCTTCTTCCTGGGTATGAAACAGGCCCAGGCGCTTGCCGATCTTGCGGTGATCGCGCTTTTCAGCTTCTTCAATACGCTGGATGTAAGCAGCCAGTTGCTTCTTGTCAGCCCACGCGGTGCCATAAACGCGCTGCAATTGCTCGTTCTTGGCATCACCGCGCCAGTAGGCGCCGGACAGCTTGGTCAGCTTGAAGGATTTCAGGAAGCGAGTGTTCGGCACGTGCGGACCGCGGCACATGTCGACGTATTCTTCGTGATAGTACAGGCCCATGGCCTGCTCGTTCGGCATGTCTTCGACCAGGCGCAGCTTGTAGTCTTCGCCACGAGCCTTGAACACTTCGATCACTTCGGCACGCGGAGTGACTTTCTTGATGACGTCATATTCTGTATCGATCAGCTGGTGCATGCGCTGCTCGATGGCGGCCATGTCGTCCGGAGTGAAAGGACGCTCGAAGGCGATGTCGTAGTAGAAACCTTCGTCGATGACCGGCCCGATGACCATTTTTGCAGTCGGGTACAGCTGCTTGACCGCATGGCCGACCAGGTGGGCGCAAGAGTGGCGAATGATCTCCAGCCCCTCTTCATCCTTTGGCGTGATGATTTGCAGCGTCGCATCGCTGTCGATGATGTCGCAGGCGTCGACCAGCTTGCCATTGACCTTGCCGGCTACGGTGGCCTTGGCCAGACCTGCACCGATGGAGGCGGCGACCTCGGCTACGGAAACCGGGTGATCGAATGAACGTTGACTGCCGTCGGGAAGAGTAATAGTTGGCATGGCGCCTCCTCTCCTAGTGGTGACCCCTACCAAAGGTCACGTGGGTTGGGATGAGCCAGTACAAGATCCGATCCAGGCCATTCAATGACGAACGCCTGCCTTACAGCGGCAGGAGCCTTGCGGCCAACCGGAAAACCGAACCAGAGTGACTGGGATTCAAATCGGAAAATTCGTGCGCTGCCGCTACCGGGACTGAAGGTCATCCGGAGCCTGCGAACGCCCGAGCCAGGCATGCTAGCACAGATGAACGGTCACCGATGCACTCAGGTTTTAGCGAGAGGCAAATCGTCTGTTTTATGCCAGAGTGCTGAACTTGATCGGCCTTTGGGCCCTCAGATAACAAGACATTGACCCACAAGGAGCATCCTCGCATGCGTCTTAACACCCTGCTTGCTGCAGTCGCCCCCCTCGTTTTGCTGCTGCCGCTGAGCGCCCACGCCGACTGGCCAAAGGGCGAGCGTGAGAAATACATGGCTCAGTGCACCCAGGCGGCCACTCCGCAAATAGGTGCCGCTGCCGCAAAATCCCACTGCGCGTGCGGTGCCGATGCCATCAAGTCCTACCCGGCCAGCGACATTCAGGCATTGATGGACAACAAGGCCACGCCTGAACTGCAACAGAAAGCCTTGGGGCAAATTGCCAAATGCAAGGCCAATACCCCGGCGAAAAAATGATGAAACAGGCCTTTTCACTGCCTCCAGCACCGCTGAAAAGCATCTGATTCAGGCCATTTCGTACGATTTATGCAGGTTTTACAGGTTTTTTTATTGTCTTTATTTTTCGCTCGAAGCCTTTTAAACCGGGGCCTCCAGCCGAAACAGGCAGTAAAGAAAACACGACTGATTGGCAAACAGCACGTCCGGGGGGCTACCAAAGCGAACATTTCGACTATGATACCCCGGTGTGCCCAGTTGGCCTGAGCAGCACAGTACTACTGAAAATATATGTTTCTTGGAGATACACCATGTCTAATCGCCAAACCGGCACCGTTAAATGGTTCAACGATGAAAAAGGCTTCGGCTTCATCACTCCTCAAGGTGGCGGTGACGACCTGTTCGTACACTTCAAAGCTATCGAAACTGACGGTTTCAAAAGCCTGAAAGAAGGCCAGACCGTCTCCTTCGTGGCTGAGAAAGGCCAAAAGGGTATGCAAGCTGCACAAGTTCGCCCAGAGTAATTTCCCGGCGCACTAAAAAAACCCCGTCCATGTGACGGGGTTTTTTATGGGTAAGACAAATGCCCGAAACTCAGCCGCAGCTGACGCGAGTGACCACCAGGTTCTGATCGGTATTCAGGTTGAGGCGATCGGAGCGGTACTCCAAAGTAATCATGTCATTCGGCTTGAGGAACCGGGCGTTCTGCGCACCGGCTTTCTTGCGCGCTTGCTCCAACAGCTCTGGCGAAGCTTTCTTGCCGAGAGCGAACTCCGCAGCCGATACTTCACAACGACCATGTCCGGCCTCAGTCGCCACGGGATCCTTTTGCGACTCGCTGGAGGTCGTGGTGCAACCTCCCAACAAAGCAACGGCCATCAGTGCACCCAGTGACGCGAACTTCCAAGGCATGAAGCCTCCTTATTCAATTTTTACCAGAAATCGTGCGACCACCAATACGGCGATTGGTTTCCCGATGAGTGCCATCACCCTGCCCCACCATCGGAAAAACGCCGAGTGTGCCTGAGCAACGCGTGTCGCTTCACCCCGTAAAACGTCACTGAATATTAATGACGTTCAGTAGACATCAATGTAGTCAAAGGGCGGATTCGGCCAGTTGTCCTTGAGCGCATTGAAGATCTGCATAACCCAGACTTCATCACTGGCCGCAACATTCCCCACATATCCCGATCCTTTAGCCCAAGTCTCCAGGCGAAACAGCAAACCGTCGATGTCCTGACCGCCAGTGACACCCGAAGAAATATAAGCAATCCCGCCCTTGGTCACCCGCAGCTGGGTATGTTCGTCATCACTGGCTGACGCCAGCATCTGGCGGACAGCATCAAGGGTCAGGCCGTCGGGGCTATTCAAATCGATCTGCACAGCGCAATCCTTGTTTTTTTGCGGAAACGACCAAGTGTCGCATAGCGCTGTGCTCATGCCTAAGTCGCAGTGCTAACCGCCCGACAAAGTGGTTAACTCAAGACTTCAATCCCGTGACCGAGCCTTGCCATGACCACCGTAAGCATTACCGCCGACATCAAGGCCACCTGGCCGCAAGGGCACAGCTCTTACAGTCCGGGCAGCCCGGAGGAATTGGCATTGATCAGCATTGACTTGCTGGTGAAGACCCTGGGAACGCAAGGCGCACAGTCGTTCATTGCCCAGCTGTTCGAGAAGTATCCCGATGACTTCGGAGGGACATCGGACACCGAGAGAAAGTAAAAGCCCGCAAGCTGGCGCTTGCGGGCGTATGGCTTACTTCAGACGCTTCAGACGCTCGGTCAGCAGATCGAAGAAGCCTTGGGCATCGCCGTTCTCCACCCAGAAAGCGTTCTTCGGCGCCTTCAGGCCGTCATACCAGTCGACAATGGTCTGGCCGAATGTCGGGCCTTCACGGCTATCGACCACCACATTCACCGAACGACCCGTGAAGAGTTCAGGCTTGAGCAGATAAGCCACGACGGTGGCGTCATGCACCGGGCCACCCGGAATGCCGTAGTGCTCCATATCCCCTTTGATGTACTCGTTGAGGATGTCGCCGACAATCTTGCTCGCATTGTTGTTCAGCGCCGCAATCTGCTTCAGGCGTGCGTCACTGGTGAGGATCTTGTGGGTCACGTCCAGCGGCAGATAAGTCAGTTTCACGCCGCTTTTGAGCACAACTTCCGCGGCTTGCGGGTCGGCGTACAAGTTAAATTCGGCCACTGGCGTGATGTTGCCGCCATTGAAGTGAGCGCCCCCCATGATCACGACTTCCTTGATGCCCTGAACGATCTCCGGCTCCTGGATCAGCGCCAGGGCCAGGTTGGTCTGCGGGCCGAGCATCGCGATGGTGATGCTGTGCGGCTTGGCTTTTTTCAGGGTGTCGATCAGATAGTTGACCGCATTGCCTTCGGCCAGGCCTTTCTTCGGCTCATGCACGGTGACACCCGACAGGCCTTCCTTGCCATGGATGTTTTCAGCGTAGATCGGCGTGCGCATCAGCGGTTTTGGCGCCCCGGCGTACACCGGAATATCTTCCCGCCCAGCCCACTCACGGGCCAACCTGGCATTGCGCGAAGTCTTGTCCAGACGCACATTGCCGGCCACGGTGGTCAACGCGCGAATGTTCAGCTCTTCCGGGGAGGCCAGGGCAAACAACAGGGCGACCACGTCGTCGGCACCCGGATCGGTGTCAATGATCAGGTCGATCTTTTCCGCCGCCTGGGCGCCGGTCGCGGTTATCACGGACAAAAGCAGCAGCCCCCGAATCAATTGATGCAATTTTTGAGCATAGCGGTGCATGGCGCATTCCTTGTGCAGATGAAATCAAAAGGGGCGAACCCTGTTTAGAACGTAACCCCAGCCACCAGCACGATGTTGCAGTACGGCTGGCATTCTCCCGTACGAACAATCGCTCGTGCCTGTCGGCTGAGTACTTTGAATTGCTCGTGACTGAGCAGGTCACGCCGCCCCAGCGAGCCTTCGTCATTCAGCTCGTCCAGCGTGGACAGCGCGGTCGGTTGCTTGTCGAAAATCTCCTTGGCCAGCGCGTGGCTTTCCACCTGCATCTCGCTGAGCACGACTTTCAGGGTGCTGACGAAATCCGGCACGCCGTGCGTCAACGCTAGGTCGATCAGCTCGACACCCGGCGGCACCGGCAGGCCGGCATCACCGATCACGACCACGTCGCCGTGGCCGAGGGAGGCAATCAGCCGCGACAGGGCGACATTGAGCAAAGGAGTCTTTTTCATGCGGGTTTGAATGCCTGTACGTCGGAGGTGGTGGGAATGGACGGCTGGGCACCTGCCCGGGTAACCGACAGGGCCGCAGCGACCTGCCCGAAACGAATGGCCTCGTCCTCGGTTTTGCCGGCCGCCAGTGCAGCGGCAAATCCGCCGACAAAAGTGTCCCCGGCGGCGGTGGTGTCGACAGCCTTCACTTTGGGTGCAGGAAAATACTGGTAACCCGTACCGTTGGCGAACAAAGAGCCTTGAGCGCCCAGCGTGATGATGACCTTGCCGGCGCCCAGTGAAATCAGGTGCGCCGCGGCTTTTTCAGCGGTCTCCAGCGAGTCCACCGGCAAACCGCTGAGGGCGGCGGCCTCGCTCTCGTTGGGAATCAGGTAATCGATGGCGGCAAACCAGTCTGCCGGCAGCGGACGACTGGCCGGCGCCGGGTTGAGGATGACTGTCTTGCCCAGCTCACGTCCGCGCTTGAGGGCATGGCCTACGGTGGCATCAGGGATTTCCAACTGGCAGATGATCACGTCGGCAGCCTTTAGCACGGCGTCGAACCGGTCGATGACCGCCGGGGTCATCGAGCCATTGGCACCGGCCACGATGACAATTGCGTTCTGACTGTTGTCATCGACCACGATCAGCGCCACGCCACTGGAATCCTCCACCACGCGGAGCGCCTGGCAATCGATCTGCTCGGCCAGCAACGCGTCGTGCAATTGCACGCCATATTCATCGTTGCCGACACAGCCGACCATCGACACTTGCGCTCCCAGTCGCGCAGCGGCCACCGCCTGATTGGCGCCCTTGCCACCGGACACGGTCGCGAAGGAATGACCGATCAGCGTCTCACCGCCCCGGGGCAAGCGCGGCGCCCGGGTGACCAGGTCCATGTTCAGGCTGCCTATTACCACTACATTTGCGGACATACATCACTACTCTTCAATTCGTTTCAGCGGTATTCGGTGAACACGCCGGACAGCGGTGCAGTCGATTCGCGCAGGACAATACTCGGGGTCACGATCCGCTGATCCGTCGCCAGATCCGGGGTGGCAATTCTTCGCAACAGAACTTCCGCGGCCATCTCGCCCAATTGCAGGATCGACTGGCCCACGGTCGTCAGCGCGGGATACACGTAACGACTCATCTGGATATCGTCGAAACCGATCACCGACAACTCGGCGGGCACGCGCACGTTGCGCTCTGCCGCCGCCCGCAGCACACCAATGCCGATCATGTCGTTACCGGCAAAAATCGCGCTCGGCGGGTTACGTTCAAGCAGGATGGAAGCAGCGTTGTAACCGCCAGTGCTGGTGAAGTCGCTTTCCAGCATGCGCGACGGGGCCACTTCAACACCGGCCTCTTTCAGCGCTCGAGCAAAACCGGCCTGACGCATTTGCGCAACACTGGTGCTGGCCGGACCACCGATCGTGGCGATATCGCGATGACCGAGCTCGAGCAGATGCCGCGTCGCGAGGTACGCGCCATATTCGTGATCAATGCGCACCAGGTCGGCATCCACGCCTTCGAGCCCACGGTCGACGATCACCATCGGCGTCTTTACACCCGCCAACCCTTGCGCCAGACCGCTGTCGCCACCCGCCGAGGCGACGATCAAGCCGTCGATGCGTTTTTCCAACAGGACCCGCAGGTAGCTGCGCTGCTTGTCCGGGTTGTCGTCGGAGTTGCAGAGAATCACGCAGTAACCGTTACGCTCGCAGTAATCCTCGATCCCGCGCGCCAGTTCGGCGAAGTATGGGTTGAGGCTGTTGGGCACCAGCAAACCGATGGTGGCGGTGGTTTTCGCTTTCAGCGACCGGGCCACGGCGCTCGGCACATAGTCGAGACTCTTGATTGCCGCCTCGACCTTGAGCCGCACTTCTTCGCTCACCGGTCGGGTCTTGTTTACTACGTGGGACACAGTCGTGTAGGAAATTCCTGCAAGTGCCGCCACATCCTTGATCGTTGCCATTTATCAGCCCCGTCGGCTTGCGCGTTGACTGCGATAGGTGTCGAGCACCACGGCGATCACGATCACCGCACCGGTGATGATGCGCTTGGTCGGCTCGGTCGCGCCAATCTGCGCCAGACCGGCCGCCAGCACGGAGATGATCAACACACCGAAAAAGGTGCTGATCACCGAACCACGGCCGCCCATCAGGCTGGTACCGCCGATCACCACCGCAGCGATGACTTGCAGCTCAAGGCCTGAACCAGCATTCGGGTCGGCCGCTTCCAGCCGGGAAATCTGGAACAGCGCCGCAATGCCCGCGAGCAAGCCCATCAGACTGAACACCAGGATCTTGTAGGGTTTTGGATTGATCCCCGCCAGACGCACCGCTTCTTCGTTGGTGCCAATGCCGATCAGGTAGCGACCGAACACGGTACGGGTCAGAACGACCTGGGCAATAAAGATGACCAGCAAGGCAATGATGAACGACGGCGAAATGCCGAAGGCGATCGGGTTCGACAGCCAGGCGAAGGAATCACCGATGTAGGCCGTGCGCGAACCGGTCATCTGATAGGCCAGACCACGGGCCATCTCCAGAACACCCAGAGATACGATGAACGACGGAATTCGCCACGCCACGGTAATCGAGCCGGTAACCGTGCCGGCCAACGCCGCGACTGCCATACCCAGCAAGGCCGCCGGCAATACGCTCCAACCCCAGCCAAGAATCGCCACGCTGACAGTAGATGCCGCGAGTGCCAGCACCGAGCCTACCGACAGGTCGATCCCGCCGATGATCAGGACGAACGTCATGCCCACCGCCAGCACCATCAGGTCGGGAATCTGGTTGGCCAGGGTGCTGAAGGTGTTATATGACAGGAAATGGCTGCTCATGACCGAGAACAGCGCAATCATTGCCAGCAATGCGCCGGCGAGGCCCAGATAAGTGCCGAGGCCGTAGAAATTGCCACTGGATTTGCCGGCGGAAGATGCAGTTTTCATGGGAGATCCCTAGGCGCTGCTTCGTTGAGCAACGCATCACGTTTCTGGTAGCCGGCGAATGCGGCGGCAAGCAAGTCATCCTGGGTCCAGCTGTCGCGTTCGAACGTATCGATCAGACGCCCCGCCGACAACACACCGATGCGGTCGCAGATCAGCATCAGCTCCCGCAAGTCGCTGGACACCACGACCAGCGCTTTGCCCTGACGGGTCAGTTCGCCGAGCAAGGCATAGATATCGAATTTGGCGCCGACGTCGATACCACGAGTCGGCTCGTCGAACAGCAACACCGAGCAGTCGCGCTCAAGCCAGCGACCGATCACCACCTTTTGCTGATTGCCGCCGGACAGCTCGGACACCAGCTGCGTCGGGCTGGAACTGCGGATGCGCATGGCGTCGATCTGCCGCTGCGCGAGCTTCGTTTCATCGCCGTTGTTGACGAACCCGCCGCTGGAAATTTCCGGCATGTTGCCCAAGGCAATGTTGGCGCTGATCGACTGACTCAGCAGCAGTCCTTCGCCCTTGCGATCTTCGGTGATCAAGGCGATGCCGTTGCGCACCGCATCGACTGGCGAGCGAATGCTCACCGTTTTTGCCGGTGAACCGAGTGCCACCGTGCCGCTGTCCGCGACATCAGCACCGAAGATCAGCCGCAAAAGTTCGGTGCGCCCTGCCCCGATCAGCCCCGAAATGCCAAAAATCTCACCGGCGCGAACCTCAAAGGACACGTCGCGAACCTTGTCGGAGCGGGTCAGGCCTTTGACCGTCAGGGCCGGCGCGCCGATATGGCGAGCCCCCAGATCGATATGCTCGCCCAGCTCGCGACCGACCATCAGGGTGACCAGTTGCTCGCTGTTGTAATTGGCCATCGGCTCGACGCAAACGAGGTTACCGTCACGCAACACAGCAATGCGCTGAGCGACCCTGGCCAGTTCTTCGAGGCGATGGGAGATGTAGATGATCGAGACGCCGCGCGCCTGCAACCGGGTGATCTGCTCGAACAGCATCTCGACTTCACGGGCGGTCAGCATCGCGGTCGGTTCATCAAGGATCAGCACGTGACAATCGCCGATCAGGTTACGGGCGATTTCGACCATTTGCTGGTGACCGATCCCAAGCTCGCCGACCAGTGTGTCCGGGTCGATGGCGTCGAGGCCGACTTGAGCCATGGCTTCGATAGCGGCTTTGCGCAGTTGCTTGCGACTGATCCAGCCACCGTTGCTCGGCAGGTTGTCGAGGAACAGGTTCTCCGCCACTGAAAGCGTCGGCAGCAGATTGAGCTCTTGCATGACCATGCGCACACCCAGCTCTTCAGCCTGCGTGCGGCTGCCGGGGCGATATTCCTTGCCCTGGAACTGCATCTGGCCGGTGGTAGGTGTGACCAGCCCGCCGATGATCTTCGAGAGGGTGCTTTTGCCGGCACCATTCTCACCGGTCAGCGCCAGTACTTCACCGCGCATCAACGTCAGGTCGATGCCGGTCAGAACCGGTTGCGCGTAGGTCTTGCCGATACCGCTGACCGAGAGGACAGCGTTCGGAGCGGAAACTGACATAAAAATCTCCATGCGCTCGCCCGGACGGACGAGCGCCATTGTGTCGCCAGTGGACTTACTTGGTGACCAGCTCGACCGGCGTTTCGATCACGCCATTGGCACCACTGTCGACTTTCTCGCCCTTGATGATTTTCAGCGCAGTCTCAATGCCAAACACCGCTTGCTTCGCGGCGTACTGGTCGGCCGTCGCCAGAACGCGGCCGTCCTTCAGCATCGGTTTGATGGCATTGATGTTGTCGTAACCAACAACCAGCACCTGCCCAGCCTTGCCGGCAGCACGCACGGCGGAAACGGCGCCCACGGCCATGCTGTCGTTGCCGGCCAGCAGCGCCTTGACGTCCGGATATTCGCTGAGAATCGAAGCGGCCACCTTGTTGCCCTTGTCGATCTCCCAATCGCCGGACTGCAGGGAGACAACCTTGATCTGCGCAGCCTCCATCGCGTCCTTGAAGCCTGCGGTACGCTGCTGGGCGTTGGTGGTCGTGGAGACGCCTTCAATGATGCCCACTTCGTCACCGGCCTTCAGTTGTTTGGCCAGGTACTCGCCCACCAGACGCGCGCCTTTGCGATTGTCCGGGCCTACGAACGGAACGCTGATGTTCTTGCTTTTGATCACAGCCGGATCGAGCTGGTTGTCGATGTTGATCACAGTGATACCGGCATCGACGGCTTTCTTGATCACCGGCACCATCGCCTTGGAATCAGACGGTGCGATGACCAGTGCGTTGACCTTCGCCAGAATCATCTGCTCGACGATGCGCGTCTGCCCCGCCGTGTCGGTTTCGTCCTTGATGCCGTTGGAGATCAGGTCGAAATCGGCGGAATGTTCTTTCTGGTAGGCCTTGGCGCCGTCTTCCATGGTCAGGAAGAATTCGTTGGCCAGGGATTTCATGACCAGGGCGACTTTGGGTTTTTCAGGGGATTCGGCGAAAGCCGAAGAGACAGGCAGTGCGGCGGATGCGGCAGCCAGCATGGCGACAGCAAGAAGACGTCCAGCGAATGGCAGCTTCATGGGTTCACTCCGATCTTATGATTATTGTGAGCAACGCTTGCGCTGGCGTAAGCTCGCTGCACCCACGACAATTCAATCCATCGCGAAGGCCGCGCAAACGTTTGCGTAGACCGAACTATGCGAATCACGCCTTCATTTGTCAACAATCAGAAATCGGTATTGCGTTGCAGAGCGAATCCATCGATCCGCCCCTTGAGCGCTCAAGCCGTGGTGTTGACCACGTTACCAGCAGAAGAACCCTTCGACATTTCCTTGACCAGTGCAGCCGAGACTTCCAGCAGGGCACCGCTGGTTTGAGCGATCTGCCCCTGGATGGACATCACCGCTTGCGACTTGGCTTCGGGGGTTGGATAACTCGCAGCCTGCGCGGCGGCCAGTTGCTGTTGCTGCTCCTGAAGCTGCTTCTGCAATTCCTGCATGCGCTTGAGCAACGTCTTGATAGTGATGCTCAGATTGTCACCGCCTTCAGCCTCGCTCGCGCTTGCTTCCTGGGCAGGACCACCGGTTCTGACCTGATTGGTTTCAACCTTCTCGGTACCCAGTGCCTCGGCTGACGCATCGGCTTCAGCTTCACTCATTGCATTGATCGTCGCAGCAGTTTTACCGCCGATCGTGACCGAACCGGGATTTGAAAAACCGATAGTCAATGACATTTGAACTCCTGAAAAATTGAATCCCTGTCAAGGCGCATCGGCCAGCGCGCCGTTTTCTTTAGCAGAGATCTGGAAAGCAGCCAGTTCAGTCTGTGGACGAGGTTCGTAGTCCTTTTCGGTGAGCCGAACGAGAAAACAGCCTGTGTTCGGAAACCCGGATGAGCGAGACAAGCTCACAACCACACTTCAAATAAATCTTGATTTAAATCATAAGGTTAAACATTTCTCTCACGCACAGTACGACTGGTACAGATCCTGCTCCCTCCCTGCACCCCTGGCATTCAGATCGGCCCGGGGCGCATCTAGATGAACCTGCATCAGCACCGTCTCACTACTAGAGAGAAAAATAATGACATCTGCTTTGAAGAGTTTCGTTCCGGGCGCTTTGGCCCTCCTCCTGCTCCTGCCAACCGCCCTCCAGGCAAAAGAAGCTGAAACCCAGACCAAACTGGCCAACGTGGTGGTACTGGCCACCGGCGGCACCATTGCCGGCGCAGGCGCCAGCGCTGCCAACAGCGCGACCTATCAGGCTGCGAAAGTGGGCATCGAACAATTGATCGCCGGCATTCCCGAACTGAGCACGCTGGCCAATGTACGCGGCGAACAGGTCATGCAAATCGCCTCGGAAAGCATCACCAACGAAAACCTCCTGCAATTGGGTCGTCGCGTTTCCGAACTGGCCGACAGCAAAGACGTCGATGGCATCGTCATCACTCACGGCACCGACACTCTGGAAGAAACCGCGTACTTCCTGAATCTGGTGGAAAAAACCGACAAGCCGATCATCGTCGTCGGCTCCATGCGCCCGGGCACCGCCATGTCGGCGGACGGCATGCTGAACCTGTACAACGCCGTGGCTGTCGCCAGCAGCAAAGAAGCTCGCGGTAAAGGCGTACTGGTGACCCTGAACGATGAAATCCAGTCGGGTCGCGACGTCAGCAAGATGATCAACATCAAGACCGAAGCCTTCAAAAGCGCCTGGGGCCCGCTCGGCATGGTGGTTGAAGGCAAATCCTACTGGTTCCGCCTGCCAGCCAAGCGCCACACCATGGATTCGGAATTCGATATCAAAAACATCAAGAGCCTTCCTGATGTAGAAATCGCCTATTCCTACGGCAATGTCAGCGACACAGCCTACAAGGCCCTCGCCCAGTCCGGCGCCAAGGCGATCATCCATGCCGGTACCGGCAACGGTTCGGTTTCCTCCCGCGTGGTTCCGACCCTGCAGGCGCTGCGCAAGGACGGCGTGCAGATCATTCGCTCGTCTCACGTCAATGCCGGTGGTTTCGTCCTGCGCAACGCCGAACAGCCTGACGACAAGTACAACTGGGTGGTTGCCCACGATCTGAACCCGCAGAAAGCCCGCATCCTGGCCATGGTCGCGCTGACCAAGACCAACGACAGCAAAGAGCTGCAACGGATGTTCTGGGAATACTGATTCATCCTCGCCTGATCCTTTCCTGATCGGGCACTGACTTCACCCTTCGTCAACTTGACGGAGGGTGAAGCTTGCTTCTCCTCAAAAGAAAAATTTCACCTGAGTGACATCAAAATCGGAAAACCGCTGTCAGAGGATTTTCTTGAATTTTAAGCAGTTGCGAAAATGCCTACAGTTAAATACTGTATGCACGTACAGCTTAATAAGGATAACCTCGTGGCCACTTCCCCTGATGCTCCTGACGCTTACGAACGCATGGGCATGCGCATTCAAAAAATCATCAACTCGCCTACCGCACAAAAAGCCAAAGCCGCACTGATCTTCCGCCTTCCGGACGAGCCGGTGGATGACTGGGAGCGCTTGCTGGAAGAAATCGACGAGAACGACAACGTCACCCTCGCCTACCGCGACGATGGCGGCGTACAGATTTTCTGGGTTGTGCCGAAGGAAGATTGATTCAATGATTCTGCGTTTTGCTGCTGTGCTGTTGCTGTTCATTTCCCTGGGTGCGCAAGCTGGCGCGCCGCGTACGTTCACCGAGGCCAAGAAGGTCGCCTGGAAGCTGTACGCTCCACAATCCACCGAGTTTTATTGCGGGTGCAAATACACTGGCAACAAGGTCGATCTGGCCGCCTGCGGCTACGTCCCACGCAAGAACGCCAAGCGGGCGTCCCGCATTGAATGGGAGCACATCGTTCCGGCCTGGCAGTTCGGCCATCAACGTCAATGCTGGCAGGAAGGCGGTCGCAAGAATTGCGCCCGCTACGACCCGAGCTATCAGAAAGCCGAAGCCGACCTGCACAACCTGGTGCCGAGCATTGGCGAGGTGAATGGCGACCGCAGCAATTTCAGCTATGGCTGGCTGCCGGTCGAAAAGGGTCAGTACGGCTCATGCCTGACTCAAGTCGACTTCAAGGCGAAGAAGGTCATGCCCCGCCCTTCGATTCGCGGCATGATCGCCCGCACCTACTTTTACATGAGCAAACAGTACGGCTTGCGCTTGTCGAAGCAGGATCGCCAACTGTACGAAGCCTGGGACAAGACTTATCCGGTGCAAGACTGGGAACGTCAACGCAACCAGAGCGTGGCGTGCGTGATGGGACGCGGCAACGAGTTTGTCGGTCCGGTGAACCTGAAATCCTGCGGTTGATTACCTGATCAAAAGAAAAGGCCTTGAGCGATAAACTCAAGGCCTTTTTTGTGCTCAATCGCCGGACTTGTTGTAACGCCAGTAGCCCATCAGATTGAGCGACTCGCGAGGGATGCCACGCTCCTTGATCAAGTACTTGCGCAGACTCATTACAGCGGCGGACTCCCCGGCAATCCAGCCATAGAATCCCTCGCTGGCCGTATCGGCGATCTCCCACAGAATCTCTTCTTCGATGTCGACATCCGCCAGTTCGACCGCCTGCCCAACGGGCGATGCATCGACAGGCAACGTTGCCTGCCGCACAGCTTCCACCATCAACGTGCCGGCAGCTGCGTGATTGCGGATCAGCCATTGCACCGAAAGCCCGGGCCAGTCAGGAACCGCCAACATGTCCTCACGACTGTCGACTTCGAAAAACGCCTGGGTCTGCGGCGGTGCAGCCAGAGTCGCCAGTTCTTCCAGAATCCCCATGGCGGCCGGCAACGCTGTGGCGTCGGCGACCAGCAGAAGTTGCTTGAGCGTTTGCGGTGGCTTCCATTCAAATCCCCCTCCTTCTTGTGCCGAGAATCGGCTGTCAGGTGCCAGAATCTGCATTGACTCGCCAGGCAGCGCTCGCAACGCCCAACGGGAGGCTGGACCGGTCTCGCCGTGCAGGACGAAATCGATATCGACTTCGCCCGCTTCGGCGCGCAAATGACGGATGGTGTAGGTACGCATCGCCGGGCGACGATCAACCAGCATCGAGCGGAACCGCGCGTACCACCCCTCGCCCTGAGAAAGCCTGGCGGGTGAACCGTCGGCTGCCGGGAAAAACAGCTTTACTCGCTGATCCGGCGCCCAGGTTGCCATCTCGGTGACGGCGGGGCTTGCGAGCGTGATCCGCATGAGATGCGGACTCAACTGCTGCTTATGACGCAAAACAACGTCGAACAACTTGTAAGGATTGGCGGAGGCCATGCGGAGCTCCTTCCGGGTATCTTCAGTGATTCCTTGAAAACGAATCACGGGAGGCACCCTTTAGTCAGCTCCGCCAAATGGATCACTTATTGCGCGAGGGCGCGCTCGATCACCAGCGTTTCGATGTTCTGCTTCTTCGCCTTGACCAGTGCTGCATTCACATCCGCCTGACGCGCCTCGGCATCATCTTTCGAATTGAAAGGACCGAGGAGGATTCGGGTCTTGCCGCTGGCATCCTTGATGACGCTAGCCACAAAGCCGTGCTCGATCAGCCAGCCGCTGAGGTCGCTGACGGCCTGAGGGGTTTCACCGCGCACTTCCAGCTCCCACTGCGGACCCACCACAGCAGGCGCCGTTACTGCCGCCGGTTTCGGCTTTTGCGCATCCACACTCTTGCCTTCGCCACATCCTGCCAATGCCAGTGCCGCGACTACCCAGACCAATTTGCGCACAACGCTTCCCTCTGAATTTTCAAAGCGGCGATCTTAACATTCGAGAATACTTTCGGAGCCCCGCAAAATGGGCACAAAAGGACGAGATTGATGCTGGCAGCCCCTGTATAGTTACGCGCTGGGAATTAATGCCGCTGCTGCGCGTCAGAAAGAGGCACCCAAACTGTAAGACTTCGCACTAATCTATACGTACCACCGACCTCTGCACTGTCTGAATCAGGTGCCCTACAAAGCAATCAAGGAGAAGACCATGCTGATACTCACCCGCAAAGTCGGTGAAAGCATAAACATTGGTGATGACATCACGATCACCATTCTCGGCGTCAGCGGCCAGCAAGTTCGAATCGGCATCAATGCTCCGAAGAACGTTGCAGTACACCGGGAAGAGATCTACCAGCGCATCCAGGCGGGCCTGACCGCTCCGGACAAGCCACAAACGCCCTGAGCCCTATCGCAGTCAGTAGCCAGTTCGTTTGCCTGCGCGCCAATGACTGGCTAAAGATTCAAGCGCCGTATTGCCATTCCCCCACCTCCCTGGTGACGGCGCGTGCTACGCCCCTTCCTGCCTCAAGCCTTCTTGCAACCGATACTAACCGTCATTCCATGGGCTGGCTGTCGGACATTTCCGAATAGCGGTTGGGAATCTCGCCCGCTTAGCCAAATGAGACGCCACGCGCCATCCCGGTGGCCGCCACGACCATCAATATCAACAGCAGCGCTTCGGCATGACTGATCCGTGCGAACACCTTCGCACGCCCTGTATCAGTGACAGCAACGCGCGCCTTGGCCACGCGCCACTTGATCAGGGTGATCATCGGAACGAGTTCCAGAAGCAGAATCAGCACGAACAACGCCATCTTCAGATGGAACAACGGCTGGTGCAGGTAGTAGTCAGTTCCCTTCTCGTAACCTCCGAAGGCGCGCATGCCGCCAGTGATGAGCAACACCAGCGCCGAAAGCCCCCAAAGGTTGTCGGCTAGCAATACGCGCCCGACCTCACCGGATCCAGACGCCAGGCGGCTGAGGGCCGCCCCACGCGTCAACACCGCCCAGAAGCCCATGGCAAATGCCAGTAAATGAATCGCTGCAAGAAACCAGTGAACCAGCATCGATTAACTCCTGTCCGGCAGAGATGAAATCAGCCAATCAGTAGTAGTCGAAAAAGTGTGGGCTTGCCTGTCACCCTTCCCGTAAAACAGAAGCGGGCGAGACGAGAGAATGGGCAGAGGTGCGGAAAAGGCAAATCGCGGGCAAAAAAAATCCCAAGCAGCTGATGGAAGCTTGGGATTTAAAAATGCATAAACCGTGGTGGTGAACGCGGGACGGATATTACTGATTTTTCCAGTATGTAACAACGCATTTTTGATAACCGAATGGTTAATAAGAAGCGTAACCCCTTAAATATCCACACTATTTAAAAGGACGCTCGCAACGGTCGGCGACGAATGGATCAAAATGCATCGCGATCGATACGCGCCTGGCTCAAGAATTTTACAAAAATGAGCTCGGGATCCCACGGATCAAGGTTCTCTACTATTCCGCTGTGCTGATATCCAAGATTGGTCAGCAGCTGCCGCATCGGCGAGTTGGACGTATTGGTCGACGTGAAGATCTTTTCTGCACAAGCATGCTGCTCCAGACCGTTCACGATTTGCCGCCCCACACCGGAACGCCTGTTCGCACTGGAGACGATCACGAGGGGTATGAACCATTCACCAAAAAAGCTTCGATCCAGACATCCGTAACCGAGGGGTACGCTCGCCTCGCAGACAACCCAGCACTCCTCTGCCCTAACGGCCCTCGCGATGTACTCACGACGGCCGCCATTTTTTTCAGCGACAGGATCAATCTTCAACAGGCTTTCGATATCGCCTGGACTGGCGCGCCTGAATTGGCGACTCATGAATACACTCCTGCAAATTTGCCGAAGTGTAGCGGAGGTGGGCCAAACCGAAATTTGCATAGGCTCTGCAAATCGCAGTGTCTAGTCCTGAAATAGGTTTACACCTGTTTCAGCCTCAAAACGCCCGATGCACCGCATCGGGTGTTTTGTATTTCAGCGACAGATGAGGCCGCTCGTTGTTATAGATCTGCACCGACTCGTCCACCATCCGGATGGCCTCTGCAAAATTTTTGGGGCGATGCAGCAATAACTCGTTTTTCAAAATCCCGTTCACACGCTCAGCCAACGCGTTTTGGTAGCAGTCGTAGCCATCGGTCATTGAGCAGGTGATGCCGTATTTGGCATGCAGCCGCTGATAAAGCTCGGAGCAGTATTGGACGCCTCTATCCGAGTGATGCACCAAACATTGCTTCGTTGTCCGCTGCTTGAGGGCTTTGTTGAACGCCTGGATCACCGATTCGGTGTGCAAGCTTTCATGGACATGGTGCCCCACGATTTTTCGGGAGTACGCATCGGTG
>NZ_JARVSR010000009.1:0-89931 GCF_030209075.1 Pseudomonas sp. lyk4-R2A-10
AGTACTCGGCTACGAACCGAGCGGTCACAGGTTCGAATCCTGTCGAGTGCACCATATACCGAAAAGCCCGCGTTTAACGCGGGCTTTTTGCTGTCCGGGATTTGGCTTTTCCCGTCACACATCCTTTCTCATCAAAATCGATTTGAGCACTGCGGCCTCGCTTGAGGTCGTAACGATAACTCGTTGCCGAATTACGGATGCTCACTTTGTCGGGTTTGCCCAAGGCGCTTTCAACATCCTGTTGGCTCATGCCGGCGATGATTCGTTGATTGATGATCGCCTCGCGTTTCTGTCGCGCGTCGATCAAGTCTCCGCATTTGTCCTGGGTGCGCCCGACGACGGCCATTTCTCGCTTTCTGATATTCATGCCGGATATTTCTTCGTGCCGGGCTTCAGGTATCAGTGTCACGGTCGAGCCAGGCGAGTAGGGGCGAACTTCCTGCAATGAAAGGTGCTCATCGTTCGCGCAGCTCAATGTGGTGAACGTGACGCTACCATCAGAGGCTTCGCAGCGATGAAGTGTCGTTGCGCTGCCGATGGTGGGCAGGCAGAGCAGGGTGGTCAGCATGAATCGGGATGTTTTCGATGGCATTCGGCGTCCTCCATGACGATCCTGATCAAGCCTAGCTGGCAGTTTTTTTACCGTCGGTGTGTTTTCTTTTCAGGATGAGTCGTCGCAGTGTGAAGGATCAGGACAGCGCTCAGCTTTGTCTCGCAAGCGCTTGTTTCAGCCACGATTTTTTAACGTTTAAAACCGTCAGGCGGTGTATCATTGCGCCCGTCAGCCCCGCCGGGGCTTATGGAAAACCTCCATGGACTTACCCAGTAGTTATTCAGTAACCCGTTTCACCAATCATGAATTGACTGATTGATCCTTCCGGCGTGCCCCGCTGCTGGGAGTGGAGTTCGCCTATGTCCGAAATCGAAGTAAAGAAAACACAGGAAAGCCTGCAGGATCGCCTGGCTCAGGTCGTCGAGCTGCTGCAGCGCCAGCGGGTCGTCGAAGACCTGACTCATCGCCAGGAAGGCCCGCATCATGACCGGGTCGAGAACCTGGTCCACCGGCAAAACCTCGTCGAGCTGCAACGCAAGCTCGATGATCTGCACTCCGCCGACGTCGCCTACATTCTTGAAGCCCTGCCGCTGGACGATCGTCTGACGCTCTGGCAGCTGGTCAAGGCCGATCGCGACGGCGACATTCTTCTCGAAGTATCCGATTCCGTCCGTGAAACGCTGATCGCCGACATGGACGATCATGAGCTCCTGGCTGCGGCCAAGGACATGGATGCCGACGAACTTGCTGACCTGGCCTCCGAGCTGCCGCGAGACGTCGTCCATGAGCTGATGGAGACTCTGGATCAGCAGCAACGTGAGCGTGTGCGTTCGGCTCTCTCCTACGATGAGGAGCAGGTCGGTGCGCTGATGGACTTCGAGATGGTGACCATCCGTGAGGACGTCAGTCTTGAAGTGGTTCTGCGTTACCTGCGCCGCCTGAAAGAGCTGCCGGGTCATACCGACAAACTGTTCGTCGTCGACTACGACGGCGTGCTCAAGGGCGTGCTGCCAATCAAGCGTTTGCTGGTCAATGATCCGGAAAAACAGGTTTCCGAAGTCATGGCCAGTGATCCGGTGAGTTTTCATCCGGATGAAGATGCCTACGACGCCGCTCAGGCGTTCGAACGTTACGACTTGATCTCGGCCCCGGTGGTCGACAAGAACGGCAAGCTGATCGGCCGTCTGACCATCGACGAAATGGTCGATCTGATTCGTGAGGAGAGCGAAAGCGAAGTCCTCAACATGGCGGGTCTGCGCGAGGAGGAAGATATCTTCGCCTCGGTCTGGAAATCCCTGCGTAACCGTTGGGCGTGGCTGGCGATCAACCTGATCACGGCATTCGTCGCATCGCGGGTGATCGGTCTGTTCGAAGGTTCAATCGAGAAGCTGGTGGCGCTGGCGGCGCTGATGCCGATTGTGGCGGGCATTGGCGGCAACTCGGGCAACCAGACGATCACCATGATCGTTCGCGCCATGGCGCTCGACCAGGTCAGCACCGGCAACACCTCGCGCCTGATGCGCAAGGAACTGGCCGTGGCGTTGATCAACGGCCTGGTCTGGGGCGGTGTGATCGGTGTGGTGGCTTACATGCTCTACGGTAGTTGGTCGCTGGGCGTGGTGATGACGGCCGCCATGACGCTCAATCTGCTGCTGGCAGCGTTGATGGGGGTGTTGATCCCGATGACGCTGGCCAAGATGGGTCGCGATCCGGCGATGGGCGCCAGTGTGATGATCACGGCCATGACCGACAGTGGTGGCTTCTTCATCTTCCTGGGGCTGGCGACGATTTTCCTGCTCTGATTGCCTGTATCGAAACAGCCCGCCGATTGGCGGGCTTTTTTTCGCCCCTGAAAAACCCGAATTGCGGGCAAAAAAAAGCCAGCATTCATGCTGGCTTGAGATATTCGGTTTGACTCAGGATGCGTCTGCGGCCATTTCGGCGTCGTGGGCGATCAGAGAAACCAGCGCGTTCTGCTGGCGATGGGAAAGTTGACGGAAGCGTTGCAGCAGCTCGCGTTCGTGCAGCGAGAGCTCCGGGCTGTCCAGGCGCATGCTCAACTCTTCGCCCAGTGCACCTTCCTGAATAAGACTCTGCTCAAGGCGCGCAATGATCTCGGAGTTCATGCTGCGATGATGATTGCGAGCCACCTCGGCAATGCGTTCACGCATTCCGTCTGGCAGACGTACGACGAACTTGTCAGCCGTACGGCTGGAATAAATTGCCTGTTTCAATGGGCGCATATATTTAACCGGTTAGTTCAGGGGAGCGGTTCTCGGGATTGGCCGCAGGATGTGTGGTAGGACAAGCATCCGCGCCAAATGGTTCAACCTGAATTGTTAAGAGGCGCGCATCATGCCTCAAAATTGCCAGATCATTGGCGTCAATTCTGTGACAAATATTGATCCGGGTAAAGGCGTAATGCCAGCACCAATTATCAGAAATGCGGACTGGTTTGAAAAGAAAGCATCGGCCCGTATCACTGACCGCGTCCTGAAGCATATCGACTGATGCCCGAAGGCGTCAGAACGTGCATGCTATGCGGGTTGAATCCTTGTTCCTTACCTTGTACAGGATAGTGGCAAATGGCCGATTTACTAGGGGCAAATGCCCGCCGGAGGGCGTTTTCAGGATGGATGGCAGGCTGATTTACCTCATGGGCCCTTCCGGCTCCGGCAAGGACAGTCTGATCGAGGCTGCGCGCGAACCCTTACGAGCGTTGAACTGCGAAATCATTAGACGAGTGATCACCCGTTCAGCCGAATCCGTGGGCGAGGATGCGATCGGTGTGACGCCGCAGGCGTTCGAGCAGCGTCTGCGGGCTGGCGAGTTTTCGCTGGCGTGGGAGGCCAATGGTCTCGCCTACGGGATTCCGGTGGAAATGGACCAATGGTTGAAAACCGGTAAGCACGTCCTGGTCAACGGCTCTCGGGCGAACCTTCGGCAAGCGCTGGAAAGCTACCCGACACTGGTGCCTGTGTTGTTGACGGTTCGGGATGATGTCCTGCGTGAGCGCCTGCTCCGGCGTGGCCGGGAGACGCTTGAGCAGATCGATGCGCGGCTGGCCCGCAACACGCTGTTCAAGGACAGGCGTTCAACTGACAGCCCTGTGCACCTGATCGATAACTCAGGCGATCTGGCCGATGCCGTCAATCATCTGCTGGAGCTGGTCAGGTTCAGCGCAATACCGGATCAAACTTGATCTTGCGCCCGGCCACCAGCGCCAATACAAACAGCGCCGAAAAGATGCCGCACCCGATCAGGGGCAGGGATATTTCGGTTTCCTCGAACAGCGAAAAATGCCCGAGGCCACTCAATAAGGCGAGGATCAGAAATCCTGCAGCTGACTTGGACATGCTGTACTCCTGAAGAAATTTCAAAACACCAGACGTTCAGTCGAATGCGCCGGCAGCGCCTGTTCAGACTGGCTGACCGCTTGCGGGGCGAAGCTCTCATCGCTCAACACCGCCCATTGCGGCGCCTTCTGCACTTGCAGGTAATGCGGCATGCGCCCGGCCACTTTCTCATTGTCCTCGGGGACGAAGTGAAAGCCCATCAGGACGGCCAGTGCGATTGCATTTGCGAACACGAGGGCGCTGTTCATGAGACGAGTCTCCGATTGTTCTTGTATAAGAACCGGTAAAGCAGCCGTCGTGCCAATAGTCTAACCGCTGTTAAGTCCTTTAAAAACAAGCATTTAAGAGGGTTTTTCGAAGAGGAAGCATTGCATTCTGCAATGATGGCTTTTTGGGAGGGATGCAAAATGCACGGTAAAACGTCCGGCACCCTTGCAAGGCGCCTGCCTACACTTAAAAAGCCCTGCGGACGACATGACAAATCAGGGCCCGGCCGTTAACATGCACGCCGTCTGTCGCACCGACAGTCCTGTGTCCCAGTAGCTCAATTGGATAGAGCATCCCCCTCCTAAGGGGAAGGTTGGCAGTTCGAACCTGCCCTGGGACACCATCCATTGAAAAGCCCCGCGCAGGTAATCTGGCGGGGCTTTTTGTTGTCGCCATTTTATAAGCGGAAGCGACTGACCATGGTGTTGAAGGACGCCGCCAGGTTGGACAGTTCCTGGGTCGAGGCGCTGGTCTGATGCGCACCTGCCGCCGTTTGGGTGGACAGATCCTGGATGTTGACCAGATTACGATCCACTTCGCGAGCGACGTGTGCCTGTTCTTCCGAAGCAGTGGCGATGACGAGGTTGCGATCGTTGATCTGCGAGATGCCGTCGGCAATCAGCTCCAATGCCTGGCCGGTCGCTTGCGCCAGTGACTGGGTTTCGCTGACCAGCGCCTGGCTTTTCCCCATGGCGCCAACGGCTTCGTCTGCACTGTTGCGAACGTCGTTGATCATGCCTTCGATTTCCCCTGTCGAGGCTTGGGTTCTTGCCGCCAGGGCTCGTACCTCGTCGGCGACCACGGCAAAACCTCGACCTTGCTCACCCGCGCGTGCGGCCTCGATGGCGGCGTTAAGTGCCAGCAGATTGGTTTGCTCGGCAATCCCCCGGATCACATCCAGCACCTTGCCGATGTCTCGAACCTTCTCCGCCAGGTCTTTGACCATTGTGGTGGAGGTGGCGATTTCCGTGGTTGCATGGTTGATCGCAGCGACGGCGCTTCGCGCTTGATCGCGTCCATTGCCGGCTTCCCGGCTGGTGGCTTGGGAGGCCTCGGAGGTGGACACGGCGTTGCGCGCGACTTCCTCCACGGCGGAGGTCATTTCCGTGACAGCGGTCGCTGCCTGCTGGATCTCGTCGTTCTGACGGATCAGACCACGGCTTCCGTTGTCGGTGACGGCGGTGAGTTCTTCGGCAGCTGAAGCCAGTTGATCTGCCGCGTTGGCGATCTGCTGAATAGTGCCTTTCAGACTGCCCTGCATCTCGGCCAGGGCCGTGAGCAACTGACCGGCCTCGTCGCGGCCGGTGCTGACGATGTTTTGAGTCAGGTCTCCCCCAGCGATGCTTCGGGCGCTTTCAACGGCTTTGGAGATGGGGCGGCTGATCAGTCGGCTGATGAACAGGCCGAGCAAAATCGCAGCGACGAAGGCCAGCACGATGCCGATGTACAGCGACGTCTTGGCGGACGACTCCGTCAGAACCGAACGCTTTGCGGCTTCGCTGACTTGCATATCGTTGGAGTTGGTCATGATGGTCAATTCGTCCATGACGACGCGGTAGTTCTTTTGCAGGTCGCCGAGCAGCAGTTCGCGGCCGTTTTCCAGGTCGCCGGCCTTCATCAGGGCCAGATACTTTTGCACGATCGCCTGGTAAACGGGCCAGGCTTTTTCCATTCGGTCGCCTGCTGCACGTTCGTCGTCGGCAAGCTTGGTTTTTCGATATTCGGCAAAGGCTTTTTCACTCGCCAACTGGTTCGCGCTCATCGAGGCGAGGAATTCGTCTTTGGTGCTCTGTGGCAGGTTGGCGGCAGTGGCGACGTAAAGCCGATACATGTCACGGGTCTGTCCGACAGCCTTGATTTTGGTCTGCGCGATGTTGGCGACGGCGACGAGGTTGTTGCCGAACACCGATCTGAGGCTTGTCGAGAGCTCGGTCACTCCCCGGCTTCCCAGCAGGCCCACCCCCAGGGTGATGAAGGCGCACGCCGCGAAGGCGGTGATCAATTTCGTGGAAAGTCTTGCGTCATTCAACCAACTCATAAGGGGCATCCTGCTGAAATGTGGGGTTGGGACAATATCGAGTGCAGCTCGTAAGAAAATGGTGTGTCGTCGTACATCTTTCGGCTGCTGAGTCCACAACTGTAGGGTTACCAGTTGTTTCTCACGTAAATATATTCTGCATGAAATCCCTTGTAGCCATCGTTTTAGAGCGCTCAGCACATACATACAAAAGATGGCACTTGGCCTTTTCTATTTATTGCCAAGTGTTACATTGTGTGGAATATTCCAAAAATACGTACGACATCGTACCTCTTCGCCCTTGGCTTCCGAGATGGCGAGGATGCCGTGTTCGTGATTTCCAGAACCGTGAAAAAAGAACGAAGCAGCCTAGGGTAGGACTCATGTCGCGTCGCATTGATAAAGGGAAAAGCAGGGGGTACACCTTTGCCGGATGGGTCACGCTGTTGATCGCCACCGTCGGAACAGCGAATGGCGAGGCACTCGAAAGCACTGCATCGGTGGGCAAGCGTCTGGCGGTAGCGGCTGACTGTGTGGCTTGCCACACGGCGCCAGGCGGCAAGGCTTTTGCGGGCGGCTATCCGCTCAGTTCGCCGATGGGCACCATTTACTCGACCAACATCACACCTTCGAAAGCGGCGGGTATTGGCCATTACACCTCAGAGCAATTCGCCCGCGCGGTGCGTGACGGGGTGACGGCCGATGGCACTCGGCTGTACCCGGCGATGCCCTACACCTCCTATTCGAAGATGACCGACAGCGACATTGCTGCGCTCTACGACTACTTCATGCATGAAGTGGCGCCGGTCGATACGCCGAACCAGAAAACCGCTCTGGATTTCCCGTTCAATATCCGTGCATCGATGATTGGCTGGAACGCGCTGTTCCACAGCAAAACACGCTTCACGCCGGATCCGGCCAAGTCCGCCGAGGTCAATCGCGGCGACTATCTGGTCAACGGCCTGGCTCACTGCGACACCTGCCACACACCGCGCAATGTCCTGATGGCGGCCGACAGCGCAAAACCGCTGGCCGGCGGATTACTGGGCAGTTGGTATGCCCCCAATATCACCTCCGACAAAGTCAGCGGAATCGGGGCCTGGTCAAGCGACGAGATCGTGGCCTATCTGCGTACCGGTCACGTCGAGGGCAAGGCCCAGGCGGCGGGGCCGATGGCCGAGGCGGTGGAGAACAGTCTGCAGCATCTGAGCGATGTGGATCTCAAAGCCATCGCGGCCTTTCTGTTGCAGACCACGCCGATCAAGACCGGGGAGAGCACGGCCCGGCACGAGTTTGGTCAGGCTTCGGCTGATGAGCTGACGCTGCGCGGAGGCAAGCCGGGCGACAACCCGGGCTGGCACATATTCAGTGGCACTTGCGCCAACTGCCATCAGCCGAACGGTCAGGGCACCCGGGAATACCCATCACTGTTTCATAACACTGCCACCAGTCGCAGCGACAACCTGATCGCGGCCATCGTGTACGGCGTGCATCGTGAAGTCGACGGTGTGGCCATCGACATGCCGGGTTTCGGCCCCGACGCGCTATTCACCGACCGCCTGAACGACCAGCAGATTGCCGACGTCAGCAACTACGTGCTGTCGCGCTACGGCAATGCCGACACGGTTGTCACCGCCGCCGATGTGGCACAGGTACGCAACGGTGGGCCCCAGGCGCCACTGGCAGTGATGGCGAAGTTTACGATCCCGGTCATCATTCTCGTGTGCTTGTTGATCGGCCTGGGCGCATGGGCCTTGATGGCACGTCGGCGCAAGGAGGCCTGAGCAATGGACACTTCAATGACGCACAAACAAGTAACGGTTCAACCCGAAGCCTCGGCGGGGCTCACTCGCCGCAATCTGTTGCGCGGTTCCGTGACGCTGGGCCTGGCGGCGATGATCGGCAGTGCGCTGCCCTGGCAGTCGGTGCTGGCAGCCCAGGTATCGAGCGACGATTTCATTGCGCTGTCGCAGTTTCTGGTCAGCCGTGCGGTCAATCCGGTCCTGGCCGGTCGTTACTACGCTGCGCTGGACAAGCGCGCGCCGAATTTCTCGACCAACGTGATTGCCCTGAAGCAATTGATCGGCGCACAGGGGTACCGGCATGTCGATGAATACCTGGCGCAGCCGAACCCGGATCCGTCGCTGCGGGCCACGGCCACCAGCATCATTTCCGCCTGGTATCTGGGCATTGTCGGTGAGCCGGCGGATGCGGAGCTGATCAGCTATTCCCTCGCCATGATGTATCAGCCCACTCACGGCATTCTCATCATTCCAACCTACGGTGGCGGCCCGGATTCATGGGGTCCCAAACCATCAGTCATTCAGGACTCGACAGTATGAGCAGCGATCAATTCGATGCCGATGTGGTGATCATCGGTTCCGGTGTCATGGGCGGTCTGATCGCCACGGGGCTGGCCAAAGCGAACAAGTCGGTGATCGTGCTCGAGGCCGGGCCTCGGGTGAATCGTCGTGATGTGGTGGAAACGTTCCGCAATGCGCCGGTGAAACTCTCGCTGGCCAATGCCAAGCTGCAGGGCGCCGGGTCGCCTTATCCGAGCCTGCCCCACGCGCCGTCGACCTACGGCGACTATTTGCAGCAGGTAGGGCCGGTGAAATACAACACCTCGTATCTGCGTGTAGTGGGTGGGACCACCTGGCATTTCGGTTCCTCGCTGTGGCGCATGCTGCCCAATGATTTTCGTCTCAAGTCGCTGTATGGCCGTGGTCGCGACTGGCCGATCAGTTATGACGAACTCGAACCGTACTACGCTCGGGCTGAAATCGAACTGGGCGTTTCCGGCGTCGACGGCCAGGACGAAAGCGGGCAGGGCGGGGACGCCTATCCGCCGCGCTCGATTCCCTATCCGATGGAGGGCCTGAAACCGAGCTACATGTTCAAGCGCCTTTCCGAATTGCTCAGCAAGGGTGGGTATAACCCGATCCTCGAGCCGAATGGCCGGGCGACCCGCCCCTATGGCAAGCGGCCTCCCTGCGCTGGCAACAACAACTGCAACCCGGTGTGTCCGATTGCCGCCAAGTACGACGGTTCGATGCACATCGATGAGGCCGAGCGCCATGGCGCCAAGGTGCTGGACAACTCTGTCGTCTACAAGATCGAGGCGGGCGACGACGGCAAGATCACCGCGATCTGGTACATGCGCCCCGACAAGACCAAACACAAACTGACCGCCCGGGCCTTTGTACTGGCGGCGTACGGTATCGAGTCGCCGAAGCTGCTGTTGATGTCGACCTCGGAAAAGTACCCGAACGGGATTGCCAACTCCTCGGATCAGGTCGGGCGCAACCTGATGGACCACACCGGCATCAGCATGAACGTCATGACCAAGGAAGACATGTGGCCGGGCGAAGGGCCGACGCAATTGCTGGTTTATCTGAACAGCCGCGATGGCGCGTTTCGCAACGATTATCCGAGCTACAAGATCAAGGTGCGCAACACCGTGCCGACGTCGCAAATCACCTCGAACCTGATCGCCAAAGGTGTCCTGGGCTCGAAGCTCGATGAGCAGATCCGCCTGCAATCGGCGCGCTCCCTGAACTGGGCTGTCGACTTCGAAACCCTGCCACTGCCGGAAAACCGGGTCACCCCGAGCAAGACCAAGTTCGACGCCATCGGTCTGCCGGTTCCCGAGATCTACTACAGCGTTCCCGACTACTGGCACGCCGGTAAAGAGAAGGCGCTGGAAGACTTCAAACAGTTTGCGAAATTGCTCGACGCCGACATCGTCAGTACGGACACGGGCTTCCAGAACCGTCAGCACATCATGGGCACCACCATCATGGGCGATGACCCGAAAGACTCGGTGGTGGACCGCGATTGCCGCAGTCACGACCATTCCAACCTGTTCATCGCTGGCACGAGCGTCATGCCATCGTCCTCCTGCGTGAACCCGACGCTGACGGGTGCGGCGTTAAGTATTCGGATTGCCGATGTGTTGGTGGCGGAGGTCTGAGAAGCGCCCTGAAGTACAAAGCCCCACGCAGAGGTGTCTGGTGGGGCTTTTTTGTGTCTTTCAATCTTGCAGGAGGAAGGGCTAGAAAATTTCAGCTCCACCCTCTGCCTTTCCAATCGAGGTTGTGACGTTCGTGAAATGTCGGCGGCCGTTGACTGAGAAGCCCCGTTCGGGATCCTGAGACCCAGGCTTGCGCAAAGTCAGCAAGGCGGGCAATCCGTCTTTCTCGCTGTAACTACCAAACCAATTGTTCAGCCTTGCGATGAAGCACTCGTTGTCGATGAAAACTGGCAAGTCCATGACGGTTTCTACTGCGTAGTAACCTGCGCCGTAACTGTAATAATCATCGTCACCCGAGCCCGATGCAGGAATGGGGCAGAGGGGGCCTTTGTGTTGGCTGGGTTGTTGAGGTTTACCCGCACCCGATTGGGTCAGGGCTTTTATGAGAGTCTTTCGCAAGACTGGGTCCAGTACGTAGCTGGTACTGCTTTCCTCGGAGTATTGATTGCTCGGCACGATCAACTTGTAGTCATACCGAACCGTCACTGTTGGTATTTGGCTGTTGATCTTCAGGGGATTGAGCAGGTAGATCTGATCGACACCGTATGACCCGTTGCGATAGGCGAGATACATCCTTCCATGAGATTTGATCCAGGCTGCCGATTGGTTGGCGCCTCGATCACTGGTGGAGAACAACGAGCTGCCGGCGCTGGCGTCCGGATCATAGGGAGCCAGCCTTCTGGTGAACCGTTCTCCATCGCGACGGAAGGTTTCATAGAAGCTGAAGAGGCCTGTACCACCGGTGTAGGTTGAAACGATCAGATCCCGTTGACCGTCGCCGTTCAGGTCTATCAATGAGTAATTCGCCTGGCCCTGCTCGGCATCAGCGTCAAGACCGGAAGCTTTAAGCGCCTTCCATTCATTCGGGGTTACACCCTTGGGAATGCTTTTGGGAAACAAGGTCTGATCGTAAGTGTTGTCGTCGCTGGGATCACCGGAGAACGAAGTTTCGCCGTCGTCGGTTGAGAGAGAATCCAGCGCTCGCTCCAGCGCAAACTCCGGGTTCTCCTTGCTCATCTCCCGAATCCGTTGCTGCAGATCCTCCATGACCTGTTTATCAATGTCGTCCGGCTTGTAGGCCACCGCGTCGATCCACTGAGCGTGCAAGACCTGCAAACGATCCTGATAACGCTGGTTCAGGCAACTGACCTCCTCGCCACATCGATCACGCTCCTTCAGCCACTGGCGCTGGGCGTTTTTCACTTCGGCCTGCGCCGGGGCAGCTTTCATAAGCTTCCGATAAGCCGCCCCCATCTGCGCATCCAGCTCATACAAAGGCTTGTCCGCGCAAATCGCCTTCTCCACAGCACTCGCCGCCTTTGTGCAGTCCATTCCGCTCGCCACTGCCTGCTGAAAAAACAGCAGCGCACAGACCGACACGATGTAGCGTCCCTTGATGTACACGATGAATCCTTTGCCGTTGGAAGGTGTGAACCGCCGCGCAGGGTAATCCTTGCGCAACGAATCTTGAACCCCCGCTTCAAGAGAATCGCTGATCCGGCCGATAACCCGTTCGGTGACTACAGAGTCGCGCGAAATCGCTTGATAGCATTTGGCCGGCAGCTATCATCTGCGCGCCTGGAAATGGTCCATCCTCTTCAATTGCCTGGAAATCCTCGATGCTGTCGTATCACCAAAAGAGTTTTCTGATCGTCGATGATTTCTCGGATTTCCGCAGTTCCGTGCGTTCGATGTTGCGCGAGTTGGGCGTCAAGGATGTGGACACCGCCGACACCGGTGAGCAGGCGCTGAAAATGTGCGCGCAGAAGTCCTACGATTTTATTCTGCAGGACTTCCACCTCGGTGACGGCAAGAAGAACGGTCAGCAGGTGCTGGAAGACCTGATGATGGAGAAGCTGATCAGCCACGAAGCGGTGTTCGTGATGGTCACGGCCGAGACCAGTCAGGCGATGGTGCTCAGTGCCCTGGAGCACGAGCCGGACGCGTACCTGACCAAACCTTTCAATCGCTCCGGCCTGGCTCAGCGCCTGGAGCGGCTGGAGCAGCGCAAGACCCTGCTCAAGCCGATCCTGCAAGCCCTCGACCGGGGCAAGCCGATGGAGGTGCTCAACGCCTGCATCGCCCTGTGCAAACAGGACATCCGTTATTCGCCGCTGTGCTTGCGCTATCGCGCCGATGCGTTGCGCGACATGAACCAGAACGAAGCGCTCGAGCGCCTTTACGACAGCATCATCGCTGACCGGCCGTTGCCGTGGGCGTTTGCCGGGTTGGGCAAGTTGCTGTTCAAGCGCGGGCAAGTCAGTCAGGCCAAGGGCGTTTACGAAAAAGCCCTGAAGGTCTTCCCGATGATGCCGGCGCTGTACGACGGCATGGCCGACGTGCTGGTCGCCGAAGGCGATACCAAAGGCGCGCAGCAAGTGCTGGAAGAGGCGATTCGACTGTCGCCGCTGGCCGTGCGCCGTCAGGCGTTGCTGGGCAAGCTGGCGATGGCCAACGAAGATTTCGACACCGCCTCCCGGGCTTATCGCCAGGCGGTGAATCAGGGCGCGCAATCGCGCTTCAAGGATCCGGAAAGCAATCTCGGCCTGGCTCACGCGCTGATCAGCAAGGGCAGCGAGCGCGGGCTCGACACCCGCACGCGGCTGGAGATCAATACCACCCTCAGCGCCGTGGCCAAGGAAAACCCGACCGATCCGGGCCTGCAGATTCGCGCGCGTCTGATGAAGGCCACGAGCCTGTTGCTCAACGATGCCGAAACCGCCGAAAAACTCACCGAGCAAGCGCTGATGCGCCTCGACGGCATGGAGCAGTTCATGAGCCCCGAGGCGGCGTTGCTGGTGGCCAAGCAATTGCAGATGCTCGGCCAGGCCGAGGCGGGCACCTCGATGCTCAAGAGTTGTGCGGAAATCTACGGCGATGACCCGACGGTGATGAAAGACATCGCCAAGCTCACCGACGACCCGACTATCCTCAGCTCCAGCAACGCTGCCGCCGACCTCAACCGTCAGGGCGTGCGCGTGTACAAGACCGGCAATCTGGTCGAGGCCCGCGAGGTGTTCCGCAAGGCGCTGAAGATGCAACCGAAGAACATCAGTATCGCGCTGAACATGGCCCAGTCGCTGCTGCACGGCACCGACACCAATGTGCCGTCGGCGGAGCTGGAAGAATGTCGGGCCTGCCTGAAACTGGTGGGTCTGATGCCCGACACCGACGCGCGTTATCCGCGTTATCAGAAGCTGAAAAGCAAGGCGTTTGGCGAATGAACCAAGACGAGCAGGCACTGGATTTTTCCACGGTGATCGCCTCCACCGTGCACGACATGAAAAACTCTCTGGCGATGCTGATGCAGGCCCACAGCCAATGGCTGGCGCGTCTGCCCGAGGCGCAGCGCCAGGGGCCGGAGCAGGGCGTGATCGACTTCGAGTTCGCCCACCTCAACGGCATGCTGGTGCAGCTGCTCGGGCTGTACAAGCTCGGGGTCAATCAGATGCCGTTGCAGCCGGCTTATCACGAGCTGGACGACTTCATCGAGGCGCAACTGGCGGCGCATCAGGAAGTGTTCGCCAGTCGTGGAATCCTCGCCACATACGAAGTCGATCCGCTCAGTCCCCTGGGCTTCTTCGATCGTGAGCTGATCGCCTCGGTGCTGGGCAACTGCATCAATAACGCCATCCGCTACGCCCGCGAATCGCTGCTGATCACCGTCAGCGACGAAGCCGGGCAACTGGTGCTGAGCATCAATGACGACGGCGACGGTTACCCGGCCGAAATGCTCGAGCGTCAGGCCGATTATGTGCAGGGCATCAACCACAGCAGTGGCAGTACCGGCCTTGGTCTGTACTTCGCCGGACGCATCGCCGCGCTGCATCAGCGCAACGGTGTAGGCGGGCGTACCGAGATCCGCAATGGCGGCCCGTTGGGCGGCGGCGTGTTCAGTATTTACCTGCCCTGAATCACCGATTCATCGACCGGAATTCTTTTTGTTGGCTGCTGCTTGATATTCCGAACAGCCGAAGCCTATTTTGTCCGGGTCGCCGTTCGCGGCTCGCACAATAACAAGGATTGCGTCATGACAACCGATGGCCAGCGTTCACTCGCGCAGCGATTGACGGGCATTGATGAGATTGAATGTGTCACGCCGGATTTGAACGGCGTGCCACGGGGCAAGGTAATGACCGCCGAGGGCTTCCTCGAAGGGCGGCGTTTGCAGTTGGCCCGGGGGGTATTGCTGCAATGCATCATGGGTGGTTATCCCGCCGCAAAATTCTATGGCAGCGATGACGGTGATCTGGCGCTGGTGGCCGATCCTGCGCAGATCCATCCGTTGCCATGGAGTGATGAACCGCGGGCCTTCGCAATCTGTGATGCCGACGAACTGACCGGCGAAAGCTCCAACCTGTCGACCCGTGGTCAGCTCAAGAAAGTCATTGCCCGCTACGCAGCTCTCGGTCTGGCGCCGGTGGTGGCGACCGAACTTGAATTCTTTGTGTTCGCGCCGAACACCGACCCGACCCAGCCGTTCCAGCCGCCCGTCGGTCTCGACGGTCGTCGCGAGGACGGTCATTCGGCGTTCAGCGTCAGCTCCAACAACGGTCTGCGGCCGTTCTTCAGTGAAGTCTATAAATGCATGGCGGCCCTCGGTCTGCCGCGCGATACCTTCATGCACGAAATGGGCGTCAGCCAGTTCGAGATCAACTTGCTGCACGGTGATCCGCTGTTGCTGGCCGACCAGACCTTCCTGTTCAAGCACCTGCTCAAGGAAGTCGCGCTCAAGCACGGCCTGACCGTGGTGTGCATGGCCAAGCCGCTGGCGCACACACCGGGCAGTTCGATGCACATTCACCAGAGCATCGTCGAAATCGGCAGCGGCAAAAATGTGTTCAGCGACGCGGATGGCCAGCCGACCGCGATGTTCCGCCACTTCATCGGCGGGCAGCAGGCAGGCATGGCTGATTTCACCGCGCTGTTTGCACCAAACGTCAATTCGTACCAGCGCCTGTGCCATCCGTTCGCGTCACCGAACAATGCCTGCTGGTCCCACGACAACCGCGCCGCCGGCCTGCGCATTCCGGCCAGTTCGCCGGTCGCACGCCGTGTCGAGAACCGTTTGCCGGGGGCCGATGCCAACCCGTATCTGGCCATCGCTGCGAGCCTGGCTGCCGGCTTGTACGGCATCGAGCATGAGCTGGAACCAAGCGAAGCGATTCAGGGCGAGTTCGACGTGCCGGACCATCTTTCGCTGCCGTGTACCTTGCACGCGGCGCTCGAACGTCTGAAGCGCAGCCAGCTTGCAAAGGAACTGTTCGGCACGGAGTTCATCGAAGGTTACATCGCTTCGAAGACCATGGAGTTGACCAGCTTCTTTGATGAAATCACTCCCTGGGAACGCCGTGTTCTAGCAGCCCAGGCCTGACGAAATGTCGCCGTCGGGCTATCGTTTGATAGCCCGATACTTACTGCAAGGAGCCGCTCGGAACGCCGATGCGCCAAATCTGGAAATCCTTTCGAGCGCTGTATTTCGCCTCGCTGATGATGTTGATCGGCTCGGGCCTTCTTTCTACTTATCTGGCTTTGCGTCTGGCTGCCGACCATGTCGACGGGTTGTGGGTCGGTGCGTTGATGGCCGCCAACTATTTCGGTCTGGTGCTGGGCGGCAAGATTGGTCACCGCTTGATTGCCCGGGTCGGGCATATCCGCGCCTACTCGGCGTGTGCCGGGATCGTCGGTGCGGCGGTGCTCGGTCACGGGCTGGTGGACTGGTTGCCGGCGTGGCTGGTGCTGCGGACCATCGTCGGTCTCGGCATGATGTGCCAATACATGGTGATCGAGAGCTGGCTGAACGAGCAGGCCGACGCCAATCAGCGCGGTCTGGTGTTCAGTGGCTACATGATCGCGTCGTACCTGGGGCTGGTGCTCGGTCAGCTGATTCTGGTCATGCACCCGGGCCTTGGCCTGGAACTGCTGATGCTGGTCGCGCTGTGTTTTGCCCTGTGTCTGGTGCCGGTGGCGCTGACCCGTCGGATTCACCCGGCACCGCTGCATCCGGCGCCGATGGAGCCGCGCTTCTTTATCAAGCGTGTGCCGCAGTCGCTGAGCACGGTGCTCGGGGCCGGGCTGATCATCGGTTCGTTCTATGGTCTGGCGCCGCTGTATGCCTCCCAGCAGGGGCTGTCCACCGAGCAGGTCGGTCTGTTCATGGGTAGCTGCATTTTTGCCGGGCTGGTGGTGCAGTGGCCGCTGGGCTGGTTGTCCGACCGCTATGACCGGGCGCTGTTGATCCGCTGTTTCGCGCTGTTCCTCGCGGTTGCTTCGTTGCCACTGGCGATCCTGCCGCAAGTGCCGCTGGAGGTGCTGTTCGTGGTCGGCTTCCTCTGTTCGCTGGTGCAGTTCTGCCTGTACCCGTTGGCGGTGGCGTTCTCCAACGACCACGTCGAAGGCGAACGTCGGGTGTCGCTGACGGCGATGCTGCTGGTGACCTACGGCGTGGGCGCCAGTATCGGGCCGCTGGTGGCCGGGGTGCTGATGAAGCTGTTCGGGGCGCAGAGCCTGTACGCGTTCTTCACCTTTTTCGCGCTGGTGCTGGTGTGGCGGATCCGGCCGAAAGCCGTGACCAATCTGCACCAGGTCGACGATGCACCGCTGCATCACGTGGCGATGCCGGACAGCATGTCCAGCTCGCCGCTGGTGGCTGCGCTTGATCCGCGGGTGGATGAACAAGTGGTGCAGGAGCAGATGCAGAATACGGTCGCTCCGGAGCCTGAACCCGAGCCAGAACCTGTCGCGCCAACCGACTCGACAATCGAAGGCGAAGGGCCGGACATCAGCCCCGCCAGACCGTGATTCAGGCATAAAAAAACGGGCAGTCACCGCAGTGACTGCCCGTTTTTTATGCTTGCCGATCAGAGGTCGTCTTTATCGAACCGACGCGCTTCGCGTTGCAGTTGATAAACGAAACGCTCGACGTTGCGGGCCGCCGGGCCGCTGATGTTGTGAAAACGCAGGCCGGCGAAAGTGATGTTGAGTTTTTCTTCGAAGTGCAGGTAACGCAACTCGACCGAGGTCGGCTGGTTGCCGAACAACGGCGCGGCGATCAGACGATCATAAACCTGGCCCAATTGCAGACGGTCGGTGATGTCGCCTTCGAAACGCAGTTTGCAGCCAGTGGCGGAGATATCCAGCAGTTTGCCGTCGATCGGTGCCTTGAGCTTTTCGCCACCGAGCACAACGCTGACCAGATCGGTCAGCTTGAGGGCTGCGCGGAAGGCGTTGCGGCGCTGGTGATAAACCACTTCGGTGGGCAGGTCGCCGGTGTAGAAGCGGTCGCCACTGGATTCTTCGATGTTCAGTGTGCCGTTGCATTCCCAGGCAATGCGCACACCGTCATGAAAACCTTCGACCTTGAACGGCTCGCCGGCGAGCAGGAAGCGTTCGCCATCGCGCGGGATCATCTCGTCCAGGGCAATCGTGGCGGTTTCCCGGTCAACCTTGATCAGATAGCTCTGGAAGCGCTGGCTGCGCTCGTGGAAGGTGATGATCAGCGGATCATGGCTTTCAAGCAGCTGGCGCAGATTGCTGGAGATCTCCAGGGGCGTGGTAAGCACCTTTGGGGGCTGCGGAGCGTCATCATTGGACACGTTAAATCAATCTCCAGACAAAATTTGACTACGGCTGGCCAGTATTTTGCCAGCATGTTTCGCACGTTGATAGGGCGCAAGCATGGAAGAAAGCATCACGCCTGGCTGAGCGCGCGTGGTTTCTGCAGTTTGGAGAAGGTGCCACTGGCATCGTAGAGCGCGGGAGGCTCGCCGCCGGTGAGGATTTTCAGCTGATTGGCCGTGGCGGCCTGCTGCATGACGATCGATTGGCCATTTCTGGCATTGGCTGCCTGGCACTGGGCGATCAGATCGGTCAGGACATCGCTCTGGCTCAGCAACTGGTCGCCGATGCTCGACTGGCTGGCCAGTTGTTCCAGGCCGGCGCGGTCGATCGACAGATTGAGGCTGGCGAGGATTTCGCTGCGTTTGCGGCCATGCTGTTCGAGCAGAATGATCAATGCCTGCTTGTTCGCCAGAATTTCTTCCAGCAGAGGCATGTCGCGACCGTGCAAGGCGAGGGACTCGGTTTGCAGTAACTCCAGCAATTGTTGAGCTGGAGCAAAGTCGTCGGTGATCAGTTGCAATAGATTAGTGTCGTGCATGGCTGGCCTTGGGTTTTAAGCGTCCAAAAGCCTGGCGCAGACCGAGGCCTAGCGCTGGGCTTCGAAGTTGAGCAGTTTGCTGGCTACACGGTTGCTGTCGACTTTATAGCTGCCATCGGCAATCGCTGCTTTCAATTCGGCCACGCGGGCTTTGTCGACGGCAGGCTGATCGCGCAGCTTGTCAGTGACCTTCTGCAACTGTTGAGCCTCATTGCTGAGGTGTACCGATTCCCCGCTTTTTGCGGTACTGGCCTGTTCGGCCGGGGTATTCAGCGGCGCGGAAGTGCCGGTTTCGGCGGTTTCCTTGGCGTTGCTGGTACGTGTACTGCCCGTAAGTGACGAGGAGCTGTTCAAACGGCTGAAATCGATGACCATGTTAAAAACCTCTGGGAATTTGGACGCTTGCCATGTTCTCGGCCATCCCCTGGAAAACTTTAGGCTCATTTAGCAATGAGCTTGCATGCGCCGTTGCAGATCCTGCTGCGGCACAGTTTAGGGAACAGCTCTGGTCAGCGCCAGTTTTCTGCTTGAGTACTCAGGGGCTTTTCAAATATCCGTTCATTCTGCCGCTCACTCGCCGCTTACATCGCTACTTCCACCTGGCCGGGCGCCACAACCTGCGCCTTGATGACCCGTTGGGAGTTGAGGTTTTTCACCCGAATCTGTTCTTTCAGGCCGCCGTTGGCCAGCGCTTCGCCCGGCATCCGCACGGCGAGGGTACCGCTGCGGGCGGTGATCACCACCTGATCGCCCTTGCGAACCACTTCCGCCTGTTCCAGATGCACCAGGGTGATGACTTGATCGGCGACCGTTGGTCGGGTCAATTTCTGTCCGATGGCTTCATCCACCGACGTCAGGAAACCCTGGTTGATCGTGCTGACGTCGCGCTCGCGCAAGGTCACGTCCTGCGGCTCGATGATGCCGGCGCGTTTGAGTGGCCGCGTGGTCGTGACAATCTCGCGAAACAGGCGGACTTGAGCGGGCACGAACACCGTCCAGGGGGAGGCGCCTTCGCAGCGGACCTTCACCGTGACACGGCCCAAAGGACGTGCCGGACTCTCCAGTGTCGCTGTCAATTCCTTGTCGCACATAGGCATGCGCATGCGTGGATCGAGCTGGTTGACCTCGATTTCATAACGGCCTTCCGTTTGACTGGTAGCCAGATAGTCTTCTACGGTGAATTCAAGAAAGCCCTGAGTGACGCCGATAAGCATGTCAGGCAAGGTAACCGCATCAGCACCGGCAGGGCTGCCAGCGAAAAAAAGGCAAACGGCGGACATCGCGCAAAGCCCTCTGCGGAGGGGAGATGTCAGGCGTCGGAAAAATGTCGTTTGAGCGTTCATACGAGTTAAAAAGCAAGCGCCGTGCCGTTTAGCAATGAATGTGCGTCGCAACAACACTTGGCGTTGGTGTAGGAGTCTGGGCATGGCTGGTGTAATGGATTCGGTGAACCAGCGCACGCAACTGGTGGGGCAGAATCGCCTGGAGCTGTTGTTGTTCCGTCTTGACGGCCAGCAGCTCTACGGGATCAACGTGTTCAAGGTTCGGGAAGTGCTGCAGTGCCCGCAACTGACGCTGATGCCCAAGTCCAGTCCTGTCGTGTGCGGGGTGGCGAATATCCGGGGGGCGACCATTCCGATCCTTGATCTGGCGATGGCGACCGGCTCCGGTGCTTTGAAAGACAAGAACAGTCCGTTCGTGATCATCACGGAATACAACACCAAGACCCAGGGTTTTCTGGTGCGCTCGGTCGAACGTATCGTGAACATGAACTGGGAAGAGATTCATCCGCCGCCCAAGGGCACCGGACGCGATCATTACCTGACCGCTGTGACTCGGGTCGACAATCAGTTAGTCGAAATCATCGACGTCGAGAAGGTGCTGGCGGAAGTTGCGCCGACACCGGAAGCGATTTCGGTCGGCGTGGTGGATGTCGAGACCCAGAGCAAGGCGTTGTCGCTGCGGGTGCTGACGGTCGACGACTCGTCGGTGGCGCGCAAGCAGGTGACGCGTTGCCTGCAGACGGTCGGCGTCGAAGTGGTGGCGTTGAACGACGGCAGGCAGGCGCTCGATTACCTGCGCAAGCTGGTCGACGAGGGCAAGAAGCCGGAAGAAGAGTTCCTGATGATGATCTCCGACATCGAAATGCCGGAGATGGACGGGTACACCCTGACGGCCGAGATCCGCAGCGACCCTCGCATGCAAAAGCTTCATATCATCCTGCATACTTCGTTGTCGGGTGTGTTCAATCAGGCGATGGTCAAGAAAGTCGGTGCCGATGACTTCCTGGCCAAGTTCCGTCCTGATGACCTGGCATCCCGGGTAGTCGACCGGATCAAAGCAGCAGATATCAGCTAAGGGCCTTCTGCCCTCGGCGTTCAACACGATTTAAGAGGCGGCATCATTTGTCTACGGGTAATTTGGATTTCGAACAGTTCCGGGTCTTCCTGGAAAAAGCCTGTGGCATTTTGCTCGGTGAAAACAAGCAGTACCTGGTGTCGAGCCGTCTCAACAAACTGATGGAGCAGCAAGGCATCAAGTCCCTGGGTGAGCTGGTACAGCGCATCCAGACCCAGCCGCGCAGCGGTTTGCGTGAGCAGGTGGTCGATGCCATGACGACCAACGAAACCCTGTGGTTTCGCGACACCTATCCGTTTGAAGTCTTGAAGAACAAGGTGCTGCCCGAAGCGATCAAGGCCGCTCCCAACCAGCGTCTGCGGATCTGGTCGGCGGCCTGTTCGTCGGGTCAGGAACCGTATTCGCTGTCGATGTCGATCGATGAGTTCGAGCGGACCAACATCGGCCAGTTGAAGATGGGCGTGCAGATCGTCGCTACTGATCTGTCCGGCAGCATGCTGACCAACTGCAAGACCGGCGAGTACGACAGCCTGGCGATCGGTCGCGGTCTGTCCGCCGATCGCCTGCAGCGCTACTTCGACCCGAAAGGGCCGGGGCGCTGGGTGATCAAGGCGCCGATCAAGAACCGTGTGGAATTCCGCTCGTTCAACCTGCTCGACAGCTACGCAAGCCTGGGCAAGTTCGACATCGTGTTCTGCCGCAACGTGCTGATCTACTTCTCCGCCGAGGTGAAGAAAGACATCCTGTTGCGCATTCATAGCACGCTGAAGCCGGGCGGTTATCTGTTCCTTGGCGCTTCCGAAGCGCTGAACGGTCTGCCGGATCATTACCAGATGGTTCAGTGCAGCCCGGGGATCATCTACCAGGCGAAGTGATCAAGACCGGCAACACAGGAAACGGGAGTCCTCAGGGCTCCCGTTTTTTTATGCCCAAAGGTTTTGCCGGTGGGCAGGCGGCAGAAAAGCGGCATCCGGCGGAAACCGGTTGCCGCTTTTCTGGCATTGCCGCGTTGCCGTTTCCGCGCAAGGCCCCGTAATCCGGGGCTTTCTCAAACTGGCACGACGCTTGCTATAACCCTGTTACGAAAAATCCGGTCACCTGAAGGTTCCCGACATGAGCATCAGCTTCGATAAAGCGCTCGGCATTCACGAAAAGGCTCTGGGCTTCCGCGCCCAGCGTGCCGAAGTGCTGGCCAACAACATCGCCAACGCCGACACCCCGAATTACAAGGCGCGGGATCTGGAGTTCTCCAAAGTGCTCGAAGCACAGAGCCAGAAGAACGCCAACGGCACCATCGCCCTGAACATGACCAACAGCCGTCACATCGAAGCTGAAGGCCTGGGCAATGGCGACGAGTCGCTGATGTATCGCACGCCGATGCAGCCGTCGATCGACCAGAACACCGTGGACGCCCAGCTGGAACAGTCGAACTACGCGGAAAACGCCGTCGGCTTCCAGGCCAGCTTCACCCTGCTCAACAGCAAATTCAAAGGGCTGGTGTCAGCCCTGCGCGGAGAGTAATCCATGTCCCTGTCCAGCGTTTTCAACATTGCCGGCAGCGGCATGAGCGCCCAGACCACCCGTCTCAACACCGTGGCCTCGAACATCGCCAACGCCGAGACCGTTTCGTCGAGCATCGACCAGACTTATCGCGCCCGTCACCCGGTGTTCGCCACCATGTTCCAGGGCGGCCAGAGCGGCGGCAGCAATTCGCTGTTCCAGAACCAGGACGCAGCCGGTCAGGGCGTGCAGGTCATGGGTGTGGTCGAAGACCAGAGCAACCTCGAAGCGCGCTACGAGCCGAATCATCCGGCGGCCGACGCCAAGGGCTACGTCTACTACCCGAACGTCAATGTGGTGGAAGAAATGGCTGACATGATTTCCGCGAGCCGGTCGTTCCAGACCAACGCCGAAATGATGAACACCGCCAAAACCATGATGCAGAAAGTGCTGACCCTCGGTCAGTGATAAGGGGCGACTGCCATGAGTGTTTCCGATACCACCAGCAGCCTGACGATGAAGGACATACTGGCCAACTCTTCGAAGAAGACCAGTAGCACTACCACCGGCGGCATTGCTTCGGCCACCAATAGCGCGACCGGCGGTCAGGCGCTTGGAAAGGACGCGTTCCTGCAACTGCTGGTGACCCAGCTGAAGAACCAGAACCCGCTGGACCCGCAGGACAACAGCGCATTCGTTGCCCAGTTGGCGCAGTTCAGCAGCCTCGAGGGGATCACCACCCTCAACAGCACCGTCAGTTCGCTGGCCGGCAACTACAACTCGTCGCAAGCCCTGCAGGCTTCGTCGCTGGTGGGCCGCAACGTGATCGTGCAGACCAACACCGCGCAACTCGATGATCCGAGCAAAGGCCTGACCGGTACGGCGACTGTTCCGTCGTCCATCGCCGGCGGTACCGTGACCATTACCGACAGCAGCGGCAAAACCGTCCGTACCATCGATCTGGGCAGTCGCGCTGCCGGTCCTGCCAGCTTTACTTGGGACGGCAAGGATTCGTCCGGCACCCTGGTGCCAGTCGGTACTTACACCTTCAAGGCCAACGCGTCGATCAACGGCACCGCGACGGACCTGGCAACTTATCTGCCGGCCACCGTCAACAGCGTGACGATCAGCCAGACCGGCGGCGAGCTGATGCTCAACCTGTCCGGCAAGGGCACGGTCGCCCTGTCCAAAGTACAAACCATTGGTATATAGAGCCGATTAACCGGCACAAAGGAGTGGAATATGTCTTTCAATATCGGCCTTAGCGGTCTCTATGCAGCCAACAAACAACTGGACGTGACTGGCAACAACATCGCCAACGTCGCGACCGCCGGTTTCAAATCCTCCCGCGCGGAATTCGAAGACGTGTACTCGTCGACTCGACTGGGCAGCGGCAGCAAGGTCATCGGCAACGGTGTGCGCCTGGCCAACGTTTCCCAGCAGTTCACCCAGGGTGACATCAACAACACCGGCAACGTGCTGGACATGGGCATCAACGGTTCCGGTTTCTTCACCATGAGCAACAACGGCTCGATTTCCTACACCCGTGCCGGTACGTTCAAGGTCGACAACAACGGCTTTATCACCAACACCGACTACACTTCGCGCCTGCAAGGTTACGGTGTGGACTCCAACGGCAAGATCATCAACGGCGTGTTGACCGACCTCAAGATCGACACCTCGAACCTGGCGCCGAAGTCGACTTCGTCGGTGACGTCGACGATCAACTTGAACTCGTCGGAGAAGCCGATCGACCAGACTGCTTTCCCGTTCGATCCGTCCAAGCTCGAGTCCTACACCAAGCAGTTCAGCACCCCGATCTATGACACCCAGGGCAACTCCCACGTCATGGATCAGTACATGGTGAAAACTTCCGACAACACCTGGAAGGTTTACACCCTGGTAGACGGGCGCAACCCGGACGCAACCGGCAGCAACCCGGTCACTACGCCACCAGTCGCGTCGACCCTGACCTTCGACAGTTCTGGCAAGTTGCTGCAGGTCAGCACGCCAAGCACGTTGCCGGCTCCTGCACCGAACCCGATCATCAGCAGCGACCTGAAGCTGACTGGCTGGGTACCGGGAACCGTGACCAACGGCGTCTTCACCCCTAACGGTGCGGCAGCCAACCCGGCAGGTGTGACCATTTCCCTGGCCAAGACCACTCAGTACAACGCTGACACCGCGCGTTCGATCCCGACTCAGGATGGTTACGCCACCGGCCAGATCACCAACCTGACCATCGACGGCACCGGCACGCTGTTCGCCAACTTCAGTAACAACCAGAGCAAGGCCATCGGCCAGGTTGCACTGGCCAGCTTCACCAACGAGCAAGGCCTTCAGCCGATCGGTGGCACCGGCTGGAAAGAGACTTTCGCATCGGGTGTCCCGGGTTACGACGCGCCGAAAACCGGTACGTTGGGTGAGGTTGTGTCGAACTCGCTGGAAGAGTCGAACGTCAACCTGACCAATGAACTGGTAGACCTGATCAAGGGCCAGAGCAACTATCAGGCGAACGCCAAGACCATTTCCACCCAGAGCACCATCATGCAGACCATCATTCAGATGACTTGATTGGGGTTTAGTACGCTTCACTGAAAACCGACGCCCTTGGGCGTCGGTTTTTTTTGCCCGTTATCAGGCTTCCTTCAAATCACCTACCGTTCGTCGGCCACAGTGGTGCAGTAATTGCACACTCGCCGAATAGAGAGAGCGTGCGCGTCAAACTTTCATAGGTCATGAAGACCTCTGGTTAGCGGACGGTTAAACGTCACATAAATGATCATGCTCAAAGCGCATAGGTTCTAAAGAGGCGATTCTGCAGCGTTGCGTTGACTATCGATTCATCCCACAAGGCAAGGAAGAAACAATGGCGGTTATAAACGGAACATCGGGTACGGACACATTGGTAGGCACGTCAAGTGCGGATGAGTTATTTGGGTTTGCAGGGAACGACTCGTTGAGTGGTGGCGAGGGTAACGACCTGCTGGATGGCGGGGCTGGTGCGGACATCTTGAATGGCGGGAACGGTATCGATACCGCGTCCTATGCCAACTCGACAGCTGGGGTTACGGTCAATCTGGCTACCGGAACAGGTGTTGGCGCAGACGCCCAGGGGGATACGCTGACCTCCATTGAGGCAGTGATCGGCTCGTCCTTCAATGACGTTCTGACCGCGCAAACTTCAGGCAATACCCTGAACGGTGGTGCTGGCGATGACATCTACTACATCAACGGCACCGGGGTGAATGTCATCGAAGCCGCGGGTGGCGGTGATGACGAAGTGCGCACGATCATGCTCAACCAGACACTGGCGGCCAACGTCGAGCGCCTGACCTACGTCGGCACCGGTAGCTTCACCGGTTACGGCAACGCCTTGGACAACGTCATTACCGGTGGTGTCGGTAACGACTACTTGTTTGGCGGAGCGGGTGCTGACCAGTTCATTGGTGGTGCCGGCAACGACATCGTGAGCTATGGCGACAGCGGAGTCGGGGTGACGATCAACACCAAGACCGGTGTGAACACCGGTATCGCCGCAGGCGATACGTATGTGGGGATCGAAGCACTTCAGGGCTCAGGTAGCAACGACACCTTTATCAGTGGTGAAGCGGCGGATCAGTTCTACGGTTCGGGCGGTACCGACACCATTGATTATTCCGGCTCGTCCAGCGGCGTGACGGTGAGCCTGGTCGGCGGCGTTGCGGGTGTGGGTGGTGATGCTCAGGGCGACAAGCTGTGGGAGTTCGAAACTGTCATCGGCTCGTCTTTCAATGACGTCCTGACTGCGCAAACCTCAGGCAACATCCTGAACGGTGGCGCTGGCGATGACATCTACTACATCAACGGCACCGGGGTGAATGTCATCGAAGCCGCGGGTGGCGGTGATGACGAAGTGCGCACGATCATGCTCAACCAGACACTGGCGGCCAACGTCGAGCGCCTGACCTACGTCGGCACCGGTAGCTTCACCGGTTACGGCAACGCCTTGGACAACGTCATTACCGGTGGTGTCGGTAACGACTACTTGTTTGGCGGAGCGGGTGCTGACCAATTCTTCGGTGGCGATGGTTTTGACACGGTCAGTTACGGCGACAGTGCGGCGGGTGTGACCATCAACACCAAAACCGGCGTGAATACCGGTATCGCCGCTGGCGATACATATAACGGTATCGAACAGATCCGGGGTTCCAGTTACGGCGATATCTTTGTCGGGAGTGCCGGCGTGGATCGTTTTGATGGTGGCGATGGCAACGACATTCTCAGCTTTGCGGGCGAAAACTCTGGCGTCACGCTGGATCTCAGCGCTGCGCTGCTTACCGGTATTGCGGCGGGGGATTTCTACACGTCGATCGAGGCATTCCAAGGCTCTGCTTATGCCGATACTTTCACCGGCTCTAACGCATTAAGGGAAAGCTTTATCGGTGGCGGAGGCGCGGATACATTGATTGGGGTGGGGCGAGGAGACTCGGCCTGGTACGTCAACAGTTCCAGTGCTGTGCAGGTCAATCTTCTGACCGGCACTGGTGTCGGCGGCGATGCTCAGGGTGATGTACTCACCAATATCGATAACCTGGTGGGCTCAGCCTTCAATGACACCCTGACCGGTAATGGCTACGCCAACATGCTGGAAGGGGGTGACGGTAACGACATCCTGTATGGCGGTGATGGCAGCGACACGCTGTACGGTCATAGCTTCACCAATACGGGGGCCCTGGCTGTACCGTTCGCGACGGATAACCAGGCTGACATCATTTATGGCGGTAATGGCGATGATTACATCATTGGCTATGTGCGCGATGTCGGTTCTGTCTTCTATGGTGAGGCTGGCAATGACAACATTACGGTCATTTCAGGTGTCGCCGACGGCGGCGATGGTAACGATACGTTGATGGGCCTGGGGCACGGTTATGAACTGCGTGGCGGTGCGGGCGCGGATAAGTTGTACCTGAGTGCGTCGGGTGATGCTTACGGCGGCGAGGGCAGCGATTCGTACTTCGTGTCCTCCAAAACCATGGTCGCGATTTTCGATGAGGGCACTACGGGTATCGATATTGTGACTCTGAAAAATATCCAGAGCTTCAATGATGTCCGCATCATGTCAAACGATCAGGGCGTCTACATCTTCAATGCTGTTGACGTACAGAATGGCAACCTGGACTCGGGGCTGTTCCTGAAGGACTGGAACAAGGGGGGCAACACCATTGAAACCTTCTACACCAACAACGGCGATTCCTTCACCATTCCGGTGGTAGGACAGGCATCGGCCGAGCTGTCGATGGTCTGACGGCAAGTCGCTACTCGCAAAAACGGCGAACCTGTGATTCAGGGTTCGCCGTTTTTTTGCCTGGAGTTTTTCACCGGTCAAAAGAAAACCCCCGACAAACCAGAAGTCTGTCGGGGGTTTCTCGGATCAGGCGTTTCGCAACGCCCGATTCAGCTCAGCTTATTGGCAAGCTTCGCAATCCGGCTCGTCGATGGCGCAAGCCTTCGGTACTGGAGCAGGGCCGGCAGGGGCTGCCAGGACCGAGTCGTCGCCGTGGTTGCCGCCGCTGGATACAGCGTTCAGCTTGCCGGTGTTGATGGTCGACTTCTCGGTGCTGGTCGCGGCCAGGGCACGGAGGTAGTAGGTGGTTTTCAGACCACGGTACCAGGCCATGCGGTAGGTCACGTCCAGCTTCTTGCCCGATGCACCAGCGATGTACAGGTTCAGCGACTGGGCCTGGTCGATCCACTTCTGACGACGGCTGGCGGCGTCAACGATCCACTTGGTGTCCACTTCGAACGCGGTCGCGTAGAGCTCTTTGAGTTCTTGCGGGATGCGCTCGATCTGCTGAACCGAACCGTCGTAGTACTTCAGGTCGTTGATCATGACCGAATCCCACAGACCGCGAGCCTTCAGGTCGCGAACCAGGTACGGGTTGATCACGGTGAATTCGCCCGACAGGTTCGATTTCACATACAGGTTCTGGTAAGTCGGTTCGATCGACTGCGATACGCCGGTGATGTTGGCGATGGTCGCGGTCGGTGCGATGGCCATGATGTTCGAGTTACGGATGCCTTTCTGTACACGGGCGCGAACCGGTGCCCAGTCCAGGGACTCGGTCAGGTCGACGTCGATGTACTTCTGGCCACGTGCTTCGATCAGGATCTGTTGCGAATCCAGCGGCAGTACGCCTTTGGACCACAGCGAACCCTGGAACGTCTCGTACGAGCCGCGCTCGTCGGCCAGGTCGCAGGACGCCTGGATCGCGTAGTAGCTGACCGCTTCCATCGACTTGTCGGCGAACTCGACGGCAGCGTCGGAACCGTAAGGGATGTGCTGCAGGTACAGCGCGTCCTGGAAGCCCATGATGCCCAGACCGACCGGACGGTGACGGAAGTTGGAGTTCTTCGCCTGCGGTACCGAGTAGTAGTTGATGTCGATCACGTTGTCGAGCATGCGCACCGCAACGTCGATGGTGCGCTTGAGCTTGGCGGTGTCCAGCTTGCCGTCGACGATGTGGTTCGGCAGGTTGATCGAGCCCAGGTTGCAGACCGCGATCTCGTCCTTGTTGGTGTTCAGGGTGATCTCGGTGCACAGGTTCGAGCTGTGGACCACGCCGACGTGCTGCTGCGGGCTACGCAGGTTGCACGGGTCCTTGAAAGTCAGCCATGGGTGGCCGGTTTCGAACAGCATCGACAGCATCTTGCGCCACAGGTCTTTGGCCTGGATGGTCTTGAACAGCTTGATCTTGCCCGGGTATTCGGTCAGGGCTTCGTAGTACTCGTAGCGCTCTTCGAAGGCCTTGCCGGTCAGGTCGTGCAGGTCCGGAACTTCGGATGGCGAGAACAGGGTCCACTTGCCGTCATCGAAGACGCGCTTCATGAACAGGTCAGGAATCCAGTTGGCGGTGTTCATGTCGTGGGTACGACGACGGTCATCACCGGTGTTCTTGCGCAGCTCGATGAACTCTTCGATGTCCATGTGCCAGGTTTCCAGGTAGGCACACACAGCGCCTTTGCGCTTGCCACCCTGGTTAACGGCGACGGCGGTGTCGTTCACTACTTTCAGGAACGGAACCACGCCTTGCGACTTGCCGTTGGTGCCCTTGATGTACGAACCCAGCGCACGAACCGGGGTCCAGTCGTTGCCCAGGCCACCGGCGAATTTCGACAGCATGGCGTTGTCGTGGATCGCGTGGTAGATGCCCGACAGGTCATCCGGCACGGTGGTCAGGTAGCAGCTCGACAGTTGAGGACGCAGGGTACCGGCGTTGAACAGGGTCGGGGTCGAAGCCATGTAGTCGAACGAGGACAGCAGGTTGTAGAACTCGATCGCACGGTCTTCTTTCTGCTTCTCTTCGATCGCCAGGCCCATGGCCACGCGCATGAAGAAGATCTGCGGCAGTTCGAAACGCACGCCATCCTTGTGGATGAAGTAACGGTCGTACAGGGTCTGCAGGCCGAGGTAGGTGAATTGCTGGTCGCGCTCGTGGTTGATCGCCTTGCCCAGTTTTTCCAGGTCGAAGGAGGCCAGCACAGGGTTCAGCAGTTCGAACTCGATACCTTTGGCCACGTAGGCCGGCAGGGCCTTGGCGTACAGGTCGGCCATTTCGTGGTGAGTGGCGCTCTCGGCCACGCCCAGGAAGCCCAGGCCTTCGGCGCGCAGGGTGTCCATCAGCAGGCGGGCGGTCACGAACGAGTAGTTGGGCTCGCGCTCGACCAGGGTACGGGCGGTCATTACCAGAGCGGTGTTGACGTCGTTCAGGGCCACGCCGTCGTACAGGTTCTTCAGGGTTTCGCGCTGGATCAGGTCGCCGTCGACTTCGGCCAGGCCTTCGCAGGCTTCGGTGACGATGGTGTTCAAGCGGCCCATGTCCAGCGGCGCGAGGCTGCCGTCGGCGCGGGTGATGCGGATCGACGGGTGCGCCTGTACCGGAGCTTCGGCGGTGGTGCGGGTGGCGCGTTCCTTGGAGCGGGCATCGCGGTAGATCACGTAGTCGCGAGCCACTTTCTGCTCGCCGGCACGCATCAGGGCCAGTTCGACCTGGTCCTGGATTTCTTCGATGTGGATGGTGCCGCCCGATGGCATGCGACGCTTGAAGGTCGCGGTGACCTGTTCGGTCAGGCGGGCAACGGTGTCGTGGATTCGCGACGAAGCGGCAGCGGTGCCGCCCTCAACTGCGAGAAACGCTTTGGTGATAGCGACGGTGATCTTGTCATCGGTGTAAGGAACGACAGTGCCATTACGCTTGATCACGCGCAGTTGACCAGGCGCGGTGGCGGCCAGATCCGAATTCGAATCGGCGGCCTGCGGCAAGGTGCCCTGCGGGTTCTCGCGAGTTGTGTCGGTTTGCATGGGGGGTGATCTCCACATTCTCTATGTTTGTTTGGGCACCATCATGGTGCTCACCGTTCTGGTCCGAAGCACTACAACCGACGGGCGTCGGGCATAACAACTTCGGATCAGTAGGAAAAAGGCTAATGACGCCGCATCCTTGCCGAAGTTTTCGGCCGCGAGCCAAGGCTCGAGCCGGGTTACTTCCAGGGTGACAGTAACGACTGCAACACCCGTACCGTTCCGGTCGTTGCCAACCTGAAAAACGGTGCCATCCGCAAGTGCGGTTTGGGCTTTGAAAAACTTGCTTGGTTCAACCGGAAACCGGCAATAAAGCACTTGAGTTTCAGGTCTGAAATGTGGTTGGGCTCTAGAACGAAAAACCCTATATGTAGGGGGTCTCTTTGCGCCGTGCTACAAGATAATGCGTTTCGAGGGGGCTTGCAACGTACGAGCTGTGGATAAACCTGTGCGTAAATTGTGTAAGAAACCAGGAATTCCCGTGTAGGCCGCTAACCTGCTGAGCTAGACCGTTTGTCACTGTTTTTTCGCCGGGAAAAACGCTTCAGCGGATTTTTAAGGGCGCGAACCCTATCACAAAAATCCGCCTTGTCCGAACGCATTTACCGACTTGTGTTCTGGCTGTACGCCGTTTATACAATCGGCCCATGCGCACGCATTCTTATCCTCCTTAAAGATGACAAAAAGACGGGAGGATCCTTCCTTTATAAGCAGCATCGGCAAGCAGAGGTCACCCGTGGAGCAAGAAGCCTGGCAGGTATTGATAGTCGAGGACGACCAGCGTCTGGCCGAACTGACCCGTGAATACCTGCAAGCCAACGGATTGCGCGTGGAGATCGAAGGCAACGGCGCGCTGGCGGCGGCGCGGATCATCAAGGAGCAGCCGGACCTGGTGATCCTCGACCTGATGCTCCCCGGCGAAGACGGCCTGAGCATCTGCCGCAAGGTTCGCGATCGCTACGACGGGCCGATCCTGATGCTCACCGCGCGCACCGACGACGCCGACCAGATCCTCGGCCTCGACCTCGGTGCCGACGACTACGTCTGCAAACCGGTACGCCCGCGACTCTTGCTGGCGCGAATCCAGGCGCTGCTGCGACGCAGTGACACACCGGAGCCGGCAGCGGGCAATCCGCGTCGGCTGCAATTCGGCCCGCTGGTGGTGGACAACGCCTTGCGCGAAGCGTGGCTCAGCGACAGCGGCATCGAGCTGACCAGTGCCGAATTCGATCTGCTCTGGCTGCTGGTGTCCAACGCTGGACGGATCCTGTCCCGGGAAGAAATATTCACCGCGTTGCGCGGTATCGGCTACGACGGCCAGGACCGTTCGATCGATGTGCGCATCTCGCGCATCCGCCCGAAGATCGGCGACGACCCCGATCACCCGCGCCTGATCAAGACCATTCGCAGCAAAGGCTACCTGTTCGTACCGGAAGCCTGTGTAGAACTGCCGCTGTGAATTCGATCTTCCTGCGCATCTATGGCGGCATGTGCGCGGCGCTGATTCTGGTGGCGGTGCTCGGCGTGCTGGCGCTGCACCTGCTCAACCAGGTGCGCAGCGAGCAATACCGCGAGCGTCTGGCCCACGGCACGTTTTCGCTGATGGCCGACAACCTGCAGCCGATGAACGAAACCGAGCGCCATCGCGCCTTGCTGGTGTGGGAGCGGCTGCTCGGAATTCCGCTGGCATTGAAAACCTTTGCTCAGACCGATCTCGACCTCACCCAGCGCACTCGCGTGCAGCGCGGCCAGGCCCTGGTGGAGCAGACCGGGCCGCATGCGGCCAAGGTCTATCGGCTGGTCAGCGACAAGGAGCAGCTTGTGCTGGTGGGCGAGGTCCAGCAAATCAGCGAGCAACTGGCCCGGGCGACCATTTACCTGTTGGCCGATGAGCTGGTGCGGGTGCCGGTGGGCGAGCAACCCAAACGCCTGGCGCAATTGAAGGAAGAAAAAGGCTTTGGCTTTGATTTGCGGCTGGTCACCGTCAGCGACGCGGACATGGACGAAGACCAGAGCCGTCGGGTATCCGAAGGCGATACGGTGATGGCGCTGGGCAAGGGCGGCGATTCGATCCGGGTGTTCGCCGGGATGGTCGGCACGCCGTGGGTGCTGGAAATCGGGCCGCTGTATCAGATGAACCCGTACCCGCCGGAATGGCTGGTTTTGATCGCCGCCCTCGGCCTGACCCTGATCGGCCTGATCGTCTATTTATTGGTGCGCCAGCTCGAGCGGCGTTTGCGTGGACTCGAAGCTGCGGCCACGCGCATCGCCAAAGGCAGTCTGGAAACCCGGGTGCCGGCCCGGGGTGCCGACTCGGTGGGCAAACTGGCGGCGGCGTTCAACGGCATGGCCGAGCACTTGCAGCAGTTGCTCGCCATTCAGCGTGAACTGGTGCGCGCGGTGTCCCACGAACTGCGCACGCCGGTGGCGCGCCTGCGTTTCGGGCTGGAGATGATCGGCTCGGCCACCACCCCGCAGGCGCTGGAAAAATACCGCGAGGGCATGGACCACGACATCGAGGACCTCGATAAGCTGGTCGACGAAATGCTCACGTACGCCCGGCTTGAGCAGGGCTCACCGGCGCTGACCTTCCAGCGCATCGATCTGGATGCGCTGGTCAATCAGGTGATCGAAGAGCTGGCGCCTCTGCGTGCCGAAGTCACGGTGCAACGCGGTCTGTGCCTGTCGGCGGCGGATTGCGATGACGCCTGGGTCGAGGCCGAGCCGCGTTACCTGCACCGCGCCTTGCAGAATCTGGTGAGCAACGCCATGCGCCATGCGCGTTCGAAGGTCACGGTCAGTTATCAGGTCGGGCAGATGCGTTGCCGGGTGGATGTCGAGGACGACGGCCCCGGCGTGCCGGAAACCGCCTGGGAGAAAATCTTCACGCCGTTCCTGCGTCTGGACGACAGCCGCACCCGGGCGTCCGGCGGACACGGGCTGGGCCTGTCGATCGTGCGGCGGATCATCCACTGGCACGACGGCCGGGCGCTGATTGGCAAGAGCAAGAGCCTGGGCGGGGCGTGTTTCAGTCTGAGCTGGCCGAGGAATCAGGAGCGGCGCTGAAACTGCTTACGGCTGGATGCTGACCAGGCTCAGCAACTGCCCGTCCTGCACCCCGAACTGTGCGTCCAGTTCGCTGCCGCTGCGCCATTCGCCGGACAGATCCGTCAGCAGCCGCAGCCGTACCTGACCCTGTTCATTCCATTCCAGTACCTCGGCGTGTTCGAAGTAGAAGCGCTGCTGCACGATCGGGTACAGCGCCTTGAACAGGCTTTCTTTCACCGAAAAGGTCAGGGTCACCCAGAGCGCGATCTGATCCCGGGAGCCGGCGGCCATGCGCTGCAATTCCGGCGGGGTCAGGATCTCTCCGGCCAGTCGCTCGGCGCGTTCGGCGTTGAGCAGGTTTTCCAGGTCCATGCCCAGCCCGCGCCAGTGCTGTTTGTTGGCGACAATCGCCGCCGCGCGGCCGGTGCTGTGGGTGATCGAGCCGCAGATGTGCGCCGGCCAAATGGGCGCGCGATCCTCGCCGATCGCCGGAACGCAGCTTGTGCCCTCCAGCTCCTGCAACGCGGCCCGGGCGCAAATCCGCCCGGCGAGGAATTCCGCCTGCCGCTTGGCCACCGAACGCTGAATGCTCGGTGGTGGCTCGATGGCGCTACGACGAAAGTCATCGGCGAGCAGTTGCGACGGGTCGAAATGGGTGCTCAGCAGCACGGTATGAGGCAAGACCGTCGGCAGCGGCCAATGGGCATCGAGCGGGGTGCAGCAGGCGGGGAGGAAAGGGCTGGCAGTCATGTCGGGCATTTTGCCGGGTTGTCTTCGGGCTGGATAGTGCAGAGGAAGTGATCGTTCCCACGCAGAGCGCAGGAACGATCGGTTAACCGGAATCAGCCAAAGATTTTCTTGAAGAACGCCTGCATGTCCGACCAGGATTTTTCATCGGCGGCCTTGTTGTAGCCGATATCCGGGCCACCGTGATCGCCGTGGCTCAGGCGATCCGCGTCAGGATTGCTGAAGCCGTGCTTGGCACCGTCGAGGCTGACGAATTGATAGTCGGCGCCGGCCTTGTCCATTTCCGACTTGAACGCCGTGACGTTGTCCGGGGTGACCATGCTGTCCAGCGCGCCGTGTTCGACGAGGACTTTCGCCTTCACGCTGCCCGGCGTAGCCGGAGTCTTGGTGGCCAGCGCACCGTGGAAGCTCACCACGCCGGCCAGCGGCACACCCTGACGCGCCGCATTCAGCACCACGCCACCGCCGAAGCAGTAACCGATGGCGGCGATTTTATCCCTGTCGGTCTGCGGCTGTTTCTTCAACAGATCCAGCCCGGCCTGAAAGCGCTTGCTCGCTGCATCGGCGTTCTGCGTGGCGGCTTGCATGAAGGCCATCGCGTCTTTCGGGTGCTCGGTGTTCTTGCCTTCACCGTACATGTCGATGGCCAGCGCGCTGTAGCCGAGCCCGGCAAGGTCCCGGGCGCGGCGCTTGGCGTAGTCGTTCAGGCCCCACCATTCATGCACCACCACCACGCCGGGGCGCGGGCCCTTGATCGCGTCGTCGTAGGCGTAGTAACCGATCAGCTTGGTGCCGTCGGCGCTCTGGTAGGGGATTTCCTCGGTCTTGATCGCAGCCTGGCTGAGGCTGCTGAAGACGAGCAGGGCGAGGGTCAATAGCAGGCGCATGATCGTGTCTCCGGACAATAAAGGGTCAAAACAGCCTAGTTCATTTCATTCAGGCCAGGTTCAGAGAGCGTTCAGGGGCGGTACAGGGGAGGGTCAGTAACCTTGCGCCATACCCGAAGAGCACAACTGAGGAACACTCAATGACTCGTTTGAACAAACTGCTGCTGGCTTTCACCGTCATGAGCGCGAGCATCGCCGCTCATGCCGACACCACCACCAACTTCGCCGGCCTGACCTTTGGCCAGACCAGCGACAAGATCAAAAAATCCAACGCCCTGAACGACAACCTCGGCCACCCGGACGCCACTGCGGCCATTGACGGCAACAACACCTACGGCCTGCGCCTGGGTCAGCAAAACAACCAGGGTCGCTACTACGCCACCTACGACAACGTGTCGGGCTCGCACAATGGCATTAAACTGCGCCAGGAAAACCTGCTGGGCAGCTACGATCTGTTCTACCCGGTGGGCGGCAGCACCAAGCTGTTCGGCGGTGCCACGGCCGGTCTGACCAAGTTGACCCAGGATTCGCCGGGCTACAGCCGCGACAGCGACATCGGTTACGCGGTCGGCGGTCAGTTCGGTGTGCTGCAACAAGTCTCGCAGAACACCTCGGTCGAACTCGGTTACCGTTACCTGCGCAGCAACGCCAGCACCGAGATGAAAGAGAGCGGCGGCAGCAAGCAAGGCTCGCTGGACTTGACCAGCAGCGCCCAGACTTACCTGTCGGCCAACTACGCTTTCTAAGCGATTGGCGTCAGGCCCGCGCCGGGTCGTCCTTCGAGGGGCGACCCGGCGCAGCCATGTGAGGCGAAAGCCTTTGGAGTTGTCGATTTACCCGGGAGAGCGTCATGAAACTGTTGGTTGTCGAAGATGAAGCGCTGTTGCGCCATCACCTGCAAACCCGCCTGACGGAGAGTGGTCACGTGGTTGAGTCCGTGGCCAATGCCGAAGAGGCGTTGTACCAGACCGGGCAATTCAACTTTGACCTGGCGGTGATCGACCTTGGACTGCCGGGCATGAGTGGCCTCGACCTGATCCGCCAGCTGCGCTCGGGCGGCAAGACGTTTCCGATCCTGATCCTCACCGCGCGCGGCAACTGGCAAGACAAGGTCGAAGGTCTGGCAGCCGGGGCTGACGATTATCTGGTCAAGCCGTTCCAGTTCGAAGAACTTGAAGCGCGACTCAATGCCTTGCTGCGCCGCTCCAGCGGTTTCACCCAGTCGACCATTGTCGCCGGCCCGCTGTTGCTCGACCTCAATCGCAAGCAGGCGACCCTCGACGAGCAACCGCTGGCGCTGACCGCCTACGAATACCGGATTCTCGAATACCTCATGCGTCATCACCAGCAAGTGGTGCCCAAGGATCGGCTGATGGAGCAGCTGTACCCGGATGACGACGAGCGCGATCCGAACGTGATCGAAGTGCTGGTCGGCCGTCTGCGTCGCAAGCTCGAAGGCCCGGCCGGGTTCAAGCCGATCGACACCGTGCGCGGCCTCGGTTACCTGTTCAATGAGCGTTGCACTTGATCCGTTCCCTTCGCGTCCGGCTGATGCTCGCCGCCACCACCCTGGCGGTGTTGTTCATGCTCGCCTTGCTCCCGGCGATGCAGGGCGCTTTCAGCCTGGCGCTGCAGGACTCGATCGAGCAACGGCTGGCGTCCGATGTCACCACGCTGATCTCCGCCGCACGGGTTGAAAACAACCGCTTGATGATGCCGGCACAGTTGCCCGACGAGCGCTTCAACCTCACGGACAATCGCCTGCTCGGCTACATCTATGACCGCGAAGGGCACCTGGTCTGGCGCTCGAAGGGCACCCAGGAAGAGAAGATCAACTACACGCCGCGCTACGACGGCCTCGGCAACGAGTTCGCGCGGATCCGTGAAACCAACGGCCAGGAATTCTTCGTCTACGACGTTGAAGTCAAACTGCTCGGCGGCAAGAGCGCGGCCTTCAGCATCGTGGCCCTGCAACCGGTGCGCGAATACGAAACCACCCTCGAAGGGCTGCGGGAAAATCTCTACCTCGGTTTTGGCGCAGCGTTGCTGGTGCTGCTCGCACTGCTGTGGATCGGCCTGACCTGGGGCCTGAAAGCCTTGCGCCGGCTCAGTCAGGAGCTCGACGAAATCGAAGGCGGAACCCTAGAAAGCCTCAGCGAACAACACCCGCGCGAACTGCTGCGCCTGACCGGTTCGCTCAACCGCCTGCTGCACAGCGAACGCCAGCAACGCAGCCGTTACCGCGACTCCCTCGACGATCTGGCCCACAGCCTGAAAACCCCGCTGGCGGTGTTGCAAGGCGTCAGCGAAGACATGGCACAGCGCCCCGAAGACCGCGATCAGGCCTGGGTGCTGCAAACCCAGATCGAACGCATGAGCCAGCAGATCGGCTACCAGTTGCAACGCGCCAGCCTGCGCAAAAGCGGTCTGGTGCGCCATCAGGTGCGCCTGCGCCCGGTGCTGCAAAGCCTGTGCGACACGCTGGACAAGGTCTACCGCGACAAACACGTACGCGTCGCCTTCGATCTGCCGGAGCATTGCTATGTGCCGATCGAGCAGGGCGCCTTGCTGGAAATGATGGGCAACTTGCTGGAAAACGCCTACCGCCTGTGTCTGGGCGAAGTGCGCATCAGCGTGCGTGAAAGCCATTCCGGAATGGAGCTGTGCATCGAAGACGACGGCCCCGGCGTACCACCGGATCAGCGCGCACGGATTCTCGAACGCGGCGAACGCCTGGACCGCCAGCACCCGGGGCAGGGCATCGGGCTGGCGGTGGTCAAGGACATCATCGAGAGCTACAGCGCGAAATTGACGCTGGGGGATTCACCGATGGGTGGGGCGGCGTTCAGGATTCATTTCCCGGCTGTGTGAAGCCGAGTCTCTTTCAGGTGGCGCCGGGGTTATGGCCATTCATCGCCACTGTCAGATCTGACAGTGGTTCATTCCGCGTATTTCCAACACTCTGTTTTTGTCCATCATGGGATCGAGCCGTGATGCTTTCGGAACAGGGAGACTGGAAATGGTTGCGTTCATCACTGCTCAAGAACAGAAAAAAATTGTTCAGGCGAAGCGCCGACGCAGAATTGATCTTCCTGCATCTTCGATTGATGGAGCGAAGAACGGAGTGATTCCCCTTACTGTGTCGAGTAAGGACATGACATTTCGAATTCCTTATTTTTCAGGACAAAAGGTCGGGGCACCTTTGGTTGCTCATGTTCGTACGAGATATTCGTCGTCGGATTGGGCGAACGTCACAACCATCACGACGGCTGATAAGGATACGACTCTCGTCATACCCGCCAATCGTGCGATTGACCTCAGAGGCCAACCTCTGGAACTCTCCTACGACTATTTATTCATTGATCCTCCCTTTTCACCCAAGACCTTGTATCTGGCTGAGGGCGTGATTTATTGGCCTGAGTTGGATGAGGTCGAAGGCACTCGCATCTCTTCGGAATTGGCTGACAAGGGGGTGAGTCTAAGGATCAGGGCGTCAGATGCGCTCTCACCTGGTGCACTGGTTGCCCTTTTCTGTCATGGGTCTGATTGCGAGTCCAGTTGGGTCAAGTACTTTCGGATCGAGGCGAGTGATGCAGGCAAGGACGTCATAATTCCTGTTGAACCCCGTCACCTGAAGGCGAACAAGTATGGCCATGTTGCGTTTGTATACACCGTGAACAATGGTGGGCAGCAATGGACCAGTCCCGTTTCGGAGTTTCAAGTTGAAGGTGACTTGCGGAGCCCGGTTCCTGACCATGGCTCGTTGGGAGCCTTCGAGAGTGGCCGTCTTGAGATAATCGATGAAAGTGGAAAGACTCCAATCACGCTCCGCACTCACGGAATGAGTATCGGAGATGTACTTACCTTTGTTTTTTGGGGGAGTGCCGTCGGAACCGTGTATGCCTTGCAACAGACATTGGGAGCGCACCAGATCGGTAAGGATCTGAAAATCAGGGCTCCATACAGGCCTGATCAGTTAGGCGGTGCCGCCAAGGCTTTCAGCATTGTCGAACGGGCGTCGGGAGGTGCCGTTGGCTCTCCATTGATGTGGCTTTCTGTATCGACAAACAGATAATCAACGCTTGGAGCTTCGGCCCATCGGCTTGTATTGATACTCACGCCTGCGCCCGATAAGCCCCCGGCGTCAGCCCCGTCCACTTCTTGAACGCCCGATGAAACGCCGACGGCTCGGAGAAACCGAGTTGTTCGGCGATCTGTTGCAACGACAGATCCGCGCGCCCCAGGTGATAAATCGCGATGTCCCGGCGCAACTGATCCTTCAATTCCTGAAAACTGGTGCCTTCCTCGCGCAAATGCCGGCGCAGGGTTTGCGGGCTGATGTGCAGGTGCGCCGCCACCGCTTCGAGGTCCGGCCAGCGTGCGCTGTCATGGCTGAGCAAGCGACGCAGCCGGCTGCTCAGGCTGTTGCCGTCGTCCGGGCGGGACAGCAGGTCGGCGGGGGAGCGTTCGAGGAAATGCTTGAGGGTGCGTTCGTCCTGCAACAGCGGCATGTGCAGATAGCGACTGTGAAACACCAGGCTGCTTTGCGCTGCCGAAAATTCCAGCGGGCAGGAAAACAGCAGGTCGTATTCCGCCCCGTGCGCCGGTTTCGGGTAGCTGAAGCTCGCCTGTTCCAGACGAATCCGCTGGCCGATCAGCCAGCTGCCGAGGCGATGCCAGATCACCAGCAGGCTCTCGCTGAGAAAGTGATCCGGGTCCCACAATTGCGCATCGTCGAGACTCAGGCGCACCCATTCGTCTTCATGGGTCAGGGTCAGACGCGGAGCTTCGGGGAATAGGCTATAAAACAATAAGCCGCGTTGCAGAGCCTTTTCCAGGCTGCGGCAATGAATGATCGCGTGGCACATCATGGCGAAGCTGCCGGGTTTGCTCGGTGCGTTGCCAAAACCCAGGTATTCGTCGTCCAGGGCCAGCCACAAGTTCTGGATCAGTTGGGTGAATTGTTCCGGGGCGATCCGCGCGCGCGGCTCGTCGAGCAGTTCGGGGCTGATACCCAGTTGCTGCAGCAGGTCCGAATAGTCGTAACCCGAGCGCCCCGCGCCACCGAGGGCGGCGCGGGCAAAGTGACTGGCGATGGTGCGTTCGCGCATGGGCGGCAGATCCTTCCTCGGGCGACCGATGGTAGCTGCTGCCTTTGATCGGTAACAAGGCGGATTTCCGCCAAATTGTAGGACGAGGTCGGGCGAGTTGGCGGAAATCCGCCACACTTGAGTCACCGAATGGTGACACAGAAAAAGCCGTATCCCCTGATATCAAAAGGCTTGCAGCGATTTGCACCAAAGTGGCACGACGTTTGCGATAAGAGCGACAGAAGCGTGCGCCGAGCCGGTCCGGAACAGCGCCGTTCGACACAACAAATCCCTCCAGTGCAGGAGGGTTCGCAATTCAGGTGTCGCGTTCAACAGATGGATGTTGCCGCGCGGGACTCTTGAGGAACTTTGCAATGACGACTCGTCAGCCACTGTACAAATCCCTGTATTTCCAGGTGATCGTCGCAATCTGTATCGGTATTGCGCTCGGCCACTACTACCCGCAGTTCGGCGTGGCCGTAAAGCCGCTGGGTGACGGGTTCATCAAACTGATCAAAATGATCATCGCCCCGATCATCTTCTGCACCGTGGTCAGCGGCATCGCCGGCATGCAGAACATGAAATCGGTCGGCAAGACCGGCGGCTACGCACTCCTGTACTTCGAAATCGTTTCGACCATCGCACTGCTGGTGGGCCTGATCGTGGTCAACATCGTGCAACCGGGCAACGGCATGCACATCGACGTCAGCACCCTCGACGCCTCGAAAGTCGCGACCTATGTTGCTCAAGGCGCAGACCAGAGCGTTGTCGGCTTCCTGCTCAACGTGATCCCGACCACCATCGTCGGCGCGTTCGCCACCGGTGACATCCTGCAAGTGCTGATGTTCTCGGTGATCTTCGGTTTCGCCCTGCACCGCCTGGGTGCCTACGGCAAGCCGATCCTGGACTTCATCGATCGCTTCGCTCACGTGATGTTCAACATCATCAACATGATCATGAAGCTCGCGCCCATCGGTGCCTTCGGTGCGATGGCGTTCACCATCGGTGCCTACGGTGTCGGCTCGCTGGTACAGCTGGGTCAACTGATGATCTGCTTCTACATCACTTGCCTGGCGTTCATCCTGATCGTGCTCGGCGGTATCGCCCGCATGCACGGTTTCAGCGTGCTGAAAATGATCCGCTACATCCGTGAAGAACTGCTGATCGTGCTGGGTACTTCCTCTTCGGAATCGGTACTGCCACGCATGCTGATCAAGATGGAGCGTCTGGGCGCGAAGAAATCGGTGGTAGGTCTGGTGATCCCGACCGGCTACTCGTTCAACCTCGACGGCACCGCAATCTACCTGACCATGGCGGCCGTGTTCATCGCTCAGGCGACCGACACCCACATGGACATCACTCACCAGATCACCCTGCTGGTGGTGTTGCTGCTGTCCTCCAAAGGCGCCGCCGGTGTGACCGGTTCGGGCTTCATCGTGCTGGCGGCCACCCTGTCGGCGGTAGGTCACCTGCCGGTGGCCGGTCTGGCGCTGATCCTGGGTATCGACCGCTTCATGTCCGAAGCCCGTGCCCTGACCAACCTGGTCGGCAACGCCGTTGCCACCATCGTTGTGGCCAAGTGGGTCAAGGAGCTGGACACCGACGTGCTGGACGCCGAGCTGGCCTCGGGCGGTCGCGGTATCGCCGATACCCGTCCTGAAGATGACCTGGGCGTGGCCGAAGGCCCGACCCCGAGCAATGTGAAGTAAGCATCGCTTGAATGGAAAAACCCGCTTCGGCGGGTTTTTTCTTGCCTGCTGTTTGAGCGCAACGGTCAGCACAACTGATGCATCCGGTAATTGCCCCATCGCCGAGGGCTGCCTAGGCTGCATGCATCGTTGATGGAGATTGCCCATGTCTGCACCGTTGGCCTCACTGAAGATTCTGGATTTCTCGACCCTGCTGCCGGGGCCGTTCGCCTCGCTGCTGCTGGCGGACATGGGCGCCGAAGTGCTGCGCATCGAGTCGCCGACCCGTCTCGACCTGGTGCGGGTGTTGCCGCCCCACGATCACGGTGGCTCGGCCAGTCACGCTTATCTCAATCGCAACAAGCGCAGCCTGGCCCTGGACCTCAAGCAGCCCGAGGCGCTGGAGCTGGTGAAGCAGTTGCTGGTGGATTACGACATCGTGCTGGAGCAATTCCGACCCGGAGTGATGGAGCGCCTGGGGCTGGGTTACGAGACGCTGAAGGCGATCAATCCGAAGCTGATTTATGTGTCGATTACCGGTTACGGCCAGACCGGGCCGTACAAGGATCGCGCCGGCCACGACATCAACTATCTGGCGCTGGCCGGGCTCTCCAGTTACACCGGCCGCGCCGACAGCGGGCCGTTGCCGCTGGGCATGCAGGTGGCGGATGTCGCCGGCGGCTCGCTGCACGGGGTGATCGGCCTGTTGGCAGCGGTGATTTCCCGTCAGCAAACCGGGCAGGGCACCCATCTGGACGTGAGCATGACCGACTGTGCATTCAGCCTGAATGCCATGGCCGGTGCCGGGTATCTGGCCTGCGGCGAGGAGCCGGGCTGGGAAGATCAGATGCTCAATGGCGGCAGCTTCTACGATTACTACCGCTCCCGCGACGGGCGCTGGATGTCGGTGGGCAGTCTGGAACCGGCCTTCATGCAGCAACTGTGTGCGGCGCTGGGCCGGCCGGAACTGGCGGCGCAGGGTTTGTCGCCCAAACCCGAGCAGCAGCGGGCGCTCAAGGACGCCTTGAAGGTCGAGTTCGAGAAGCATGACTTTGCTGAACTGTGCGAGCTGTTCGCCGCGATCGACGCCTGTGTCGAACCGGTGTTGAACCTGGGCGAGGCGGTGCAGCATCCGCAATTGCAGGCGCGGGAACTGGTGACTCAGGTGCCGCGTGGAGATGGTTCGGCGCAGGCGCAGATCGCTTGCCCGCTGAAGTTTTCCAAGGCGTTGCCGGCGCCGCGGCATGTGGGGGCAGCGCTGGGGCAGCATACGGATCAGGTGTTGGGGGAGTTGGGCTTGAGTGTTGAGCGTATTGCCGAATTGCGGCGAGCCAAAGTGATCGCCTGACTTACTCGACCCGCATCTCGCCACTGAACACCAGCGTGTTCCGGCATCGGCGGCACAGATAGCGCCGCCCCTGCCGGACCAGACTATGGCGCTGCGCCGAAAACGGAAAATCGCTATCCGCACACGGGCATTTATAGATGTAGCGCGTCACGCTGCGCCGTTTGACTTCATAGGTATGGCAACGGTCCGGCGGCAATTCGTAAACGCCGCGCATGATCAGTTGCCACTCCTCGCCGTGGGGCTGTATGCGGTCGCCGAACAGTTGATGGGCGATCAGGTGCGCAACTTCGTGGGCCACGGTCTGCTTGAGGAAATGTTCGGTGTTCTCCCGGTACAGCTGCGGATTGAAGCGCAGCAGGTTCTCGTGCAGATGCGCGACTCCGGCTTTTTGCCCGCGCAGCTTGAGGCTCACCACGGGGCGTTTGAAGGGACGTTTGAAAAAGGATTCAGCGAGTTGGAAACAGTCTTCGACGCGGGTATTGAGTTGCTCGGGCATGCTTGATGGATCTCCAGAGATTTGGAGTATGCCGCAACCTTTCGGCGTTGCGTATCGCCAAACTGCCGAATGGTCGCGACGTTTATTCAAGGCATGAGAAGGCCGCCTTGCGGCGGCCTGTGTTGGCGGATCTTGTTCTTCTCGAGACGAACCGGTCGCTAGTTGGTGTAGACGGGCCCCACGCCCAGTCCCCAGACAATCACAGTAAACGCCATGATGGCGACCAGCACCACCAGCCCCACCGCCAGCACCGAGCTGGAAAACAGGAAGCCCTCGTCGGACGGAATGTTCATGAAGGTCGGCAGCCCCACATACAACAGGTACACCGTGTAGCAGATGGCCGCCGTGCCGACGATCATCCCCAGCCACATGTGCGGATAGAGCGCCGCCAGCCCGCCGACGAACAACGGTGTCGCGGTGTAGGTGGCAAATGCCACGCAACGGGCCAGGCTCGGGTTGGCGTCATACGTGCGGGCCATCCAGTGCACGAATGCACCCATGACCGCGACCCCGCCGAGCATTGCCAGATAAGACATGATCGTCATCCACAACGCGCTTTCGACGGTGAGCATCACCGGTGCGCGGTTGCCGATCACCCAGCCGACCTGAGTCGTGCCGATAAATGCCGAAACAGCGGGGATCGCCGCCAGAATCAGTGTGTGCGTCAGGTACATGTGGCTGATGCTTTCTTCCTGGTCGCCACGGATTTCCTTCCATTCCTGATCGGGGTGGGTAAAAAGTCCCACTACGTGATGGATCATGCCAGTCACTCCTCTCGTTATTGCCATCGCCCCCCAGCGGAGCGCCTACGGGCCAATGCGGCCGAGCAAATACAGGTCTTCAGATTGTGTGCGACCTTATGTCGCAGTATAGAAAGGTCTTAACCGCACAGGTGGTAGGGGCTTAGAGCAAATCGCGCTGTAAAACTTCGGGGTAATCGCGTCGGGGTCTGTGCAAACGGGCATTCGAGGGGGCGACAACCTGTGGCCACAAGCCAAGTGTTTTTGCGTAAAATGCCCGCCTTTCGTCACACCTCACGGATTTCGCGTCATGGGCACTCTTACGGTCAACCAGAACAAACTGCAAAAGCGCCTGCGCCGCCTGGCCGGCGAAGCCGTCACCGACTTCAACATGATCGAAGACGGCGACAAGGTCATGGTCTGCCTGTCCGGGGGCAAGGACAGCTACACCATGCTCGACGTGCTGATGCACCTGCAGAAGGTTGCACCGATCAAGTTCGAGATCGTCGCCGTGAACATGGACCAGAAGCAGCCGGGTTTCCCCGAGCACGTGCTGCCGGCCTACCTGAAAGAGCTGGGCATCGAGTACCACATCGTCGAGAAGGACACCTACTCGGTGGTCAAGGAGCTGATCCCGGAAGGCAAGACCACCTGCTCGCTGTGCTCGCGCCTGCGTCGCGGCACGCTGTACACCTTCGCCGACGAAATCGGCGCGACCAAAATGGCCCTCGGTCATCATCGCGACGACATCGTCGAGACGTTCTTCCTCAACATGTTCTTCAACGGCAGCCTCAAGGCCATGCCGCCGAAGCTGCGCGCCGATGACGGGCGCAACGTGGTGATCCGTCCGCTGGCCTACTGCAACGAGAAAGACATCCAGGCCTACTCGGACTTCAAGCAATTCCCGATCATCCCGTGCAACCTCTGCGGTTCCCAGGAAAACCTGCAACGCCAGGTGGTCAAGGAAATGCTCCAGGACTGGGAACGCAAGACCCCGGGCCGCACCGAAAGCATCTTCCGCAGCCTGCAGAACGTGATCCCGTCGCAACTGGCTGACCGTAACCTGTTTGACTTCACCAGCCTGAAGATCGACGAGACGGCGGCTTCGCGTTTCGTCAATGTGGTGAACCTGTAAGTGATCTGATCGCTCGAAAGAAACGGCGCTCGCGGGCGCCGTTTTCAATTCATTTTTTAGGAGAGGGCATGCGCGACTACAAGTGGCTGCACGAATACTGTCTGAACCGCTTCGGTTCGGCGGCTGAACTGGAAGCCCATCTGCCCGTTCCCAAGACCCCGGCGCAACTGCGCAAGATCAGCGACGACCGTTATCTCTCGACCATGGCCCTGCGGGTGTTCCGTGCCGGGCTCAAGCACAGCTTGGTGGACGCCAAGTGGCCGGCCTTCGAGGAAGTGTTCTTCAAATTCGACCCGGAAAAGGTCGTGCTGATGAGCGCTGAACACCTTGAGCGATTGATGCAGGATGCGCGGATCATCCGTCACCTGGGCAAGCTCAAAAGCGTGCCGCGCAATGCGCAGTTCATTCTGGACGTCGAGAAAGAGAAGGGCAGTTTCGGCGCGTTGCTGGCCGACTGGCCGGTGACCGACATCGTCGGCCTGTGGACCTACCTGAAAAAGCACGGCCATCAATTGGGCGGGCTGTCGGCGCCACGGTTTTTGCGGATGGTCGGCAAGGATACGTTTGTGCCGAGCTACGACGTGGTCGCGGCGTTGAATGCACAGAAGATCGTCGACAAGGTGCCGAGCAGTCTGCGGGATCTGGCGACGGTGCAGAACGCGTTTAACCAGTGGCATGAAGAGAGCGGTGGACGGCCGATGAGCCAGATCTCGATGATGCTGGCGTACACCGTCAATCATTGACTCTAGGGTGATCGTTCTCACGCTCTGCGTGGGAATGCCGCCCGGGACGCTCTGCGTCCCTGAGACGCGGAGCGTCTCTTGATGCATTCCCACGCGGAGCGTGGGAACGATCTTGGAGTTGGAGCGCAGTCAGGCGACGGAGATTTCGCCTTCGCCCGCCAGTTTGCGGTTCAGCTGATACCGCCACCGCACATACAACAGCGCCGAGCAGAACACCGCCAGACTGGCAATCATCTCCAGCACGCCAAACAGCTGTCGGCTCGGGTCATATGCGGCCAGTGCGCCCTTGATGAAATACAGATTCACCACAAAGCACATCCACGAATGCCCGCGTGCGCTACCCATGATCATGCCTGGTGCGAGCACGATCCACGGGATCAGCTCGATCAGCAGAATCACCCACGGCCGCGCGCCGTGCAGGTCGGCGAACACCAGGTAATACGCGGCGAGCAGTCCGGCAAGGCCGAAAAAGCACAGCAGACTGATCACCCGCATCGCCCGCACTCGTGGTTCCAGCCACTCGACGGCGGGCAGGACTTTCGGCTTTCTGGCCATCTCAGTTCCCCAGTTTCCGGGCCGTATTGGCCAGGCGTGCACCGAGGGCTCGGCACAGCGCCACTTCGTGCTGATCGAGGCCGCTTTTGCCGTCGGCCCCGGCGTGATGGCTGGCGCCGTACGGCGTGCCGCCGCCCTGCGTTTCCAGCAGCGCCGACTCGCTGTAAGGCAGGCCGGTGATCAGCATGCCGTGGTGCAGCAGCGGCAGCATCATCGACAGCAGGGTGGTTTCCTGACCGCCGTGCAGGCTGGCGGTGGAGGTGAACACCCCGGCCGGCTTGCCGACCAGCGCGCCGGTCAGCCACAGGTTGCTGGTGCCGTCGAGGAAGTATTTGAGCGGCGCGGCCATGTTGCCGAAACGGGTCGGGCTGCCGAGGGCCAGGCCGGCGCAGTTCTTCAGGTCATCCAATGTGGCGTACAGCGCGCCTTCATCCGGAATGTCCGGCGCCACGGCTTCGCACTCGGTGGAGATCGCCGGCACGGTGCGCAGGCGCGCTTCGAGGCCGGCCTGCTCGACGCCACGGGCAATCTGCCGGGCCATCTCGTTGGTCGAGCCGCTGCGGCTGTAATACAGAACCAGAATGTACGGCGCACTCACGGCAGCAGCTCCAGGATCTGCTCCGGTGGACGGCCGATGACGGCTTTGTCGCCGGCTTCGAGAATCGGTCGCTCCATCAGCTTTGGATGGGCCGCGATCGCTTCAATCAATTGTTTCTCGGTGAGACTGGCATCGGCCAGATTCAAGGTCTTGTACTCGTCTTCGCCGGTGCGCAGCAGTTGCCGTGCGCTGATGCCCAGCTTGCCGAGCAGGGCCTTGATCTGCGCAGCATCCAGCGGGGTTTCGAGGTAGCGCACCACGTTCGGCGTCAGGCCACGGGCTTCGAGCAGTTCGAGCGCACCGCGGGATTTCGAGCAGCGCGGGTTGTGATAAAGCGTCAGATCGGTCATGGGCGGGTCGCTTATTGCGTAGAGTGGCGGCTATTCTAACTGTGCAGCGCGCAATCCAGAACCTTGGGAGGCGATGGGTCGCAGGCGCATTCAATTTTTCACAAGGAACACGACATGACACGGGCACTGGCAGCGGCATTGACGATCATCGGGGCGTTGATGCTGTGGGGCTGCGGTAACGACTATGGCATCGACCAGAACGGGCAGAAAGTGGCGTCCGAGCGCCTCGACAAACAATGGGTCGTGCTCAATTACTGGGCCGAATGGTGCGGCCCGTGCCGCACGGAAATCCCGGAACTCAATCACCTGGCGGACGAACTCAAGGGCAAGAAGATCGGCGTGTTCGGGGTCAACTTCGACAACGTGCAAGGTGAAGAGCTGAAGAGCGCCAGCGAGAAGCTGGGCATCAAGTTCACTGTGCTGGCGCAGGATCCGGCGGAACTGTTCGAGCTGCCGCGCAGTGAAGCCTTGCCGGTGACTTACATCATCGACAACAAGGGCAAGGTGCGGGAACAGTTGATGGGCGAGCAGACGGCGGCGGGGGTGATGGCGAAGCTCGAGGCATTGCAGGCGACCAATTGATTCGTCTTGGCTGATCATTCCCACGCCGGAGCGCGGGAATGATCGAGGGGCGATCTAAAGGATCAACCCTCTTCCAGCCACCAGCGCAACGGCTTGCCTTCAGCCGGCCAGAAGCGCATCTGCTCGATCGGCGAGATGTCCCAGCGCTCCACGTGCTCCAGGGCCTGGAGGAAGCGTTGCTCCTGCTCCATCAGCGCCGGTGCGCAGAGTTTGCGGGTCTTGCCGATTTTGCCGAAGCTCAGCTTGTCGCCTTCCAGGGTGTACGGCGCGAACCAGTGGTTGCAGCCGCCATTGCCATAGGCCCGGCCATCATCGCCGAGGGTCACGGTCAGGTGGCTGTAGTCCATCAGCGGACGCTCGCCGATCCATTCCAGAATGTAGCTGCGGTTTTGTTGCAGTTGCACAGGCTCCGCGGCGCAACCCATCAAGCCGGCGCCGACAGCGGCGGTCAGGGCCAGGTGTTTCATCACGCCGGCTCCTGGCATTTCGGGCACAGATGTTTGTCGCCGACGGCTTTCCAGCCCAGCTCCGCAATACGTGCCGTGGCGGCCGGTTTTTCCGCAGGCTTGCCCAGCTTGGCGTCCACCGCGAATTCGAAGCTCAGCTCCTTGGCGCAGCTGTCGCAGTTGACCTGCCAGGTGTGGATCGCCAGTTCACCGAACACCGGACCGGTGGTCATTGCGGTCCATTGACCCGGTGGGTTGATCAGGTGGCGGACGGTGTCGACGGTCAGACGCATGGACAAGTCCTTGCTGCCTTTGAGGGTCACGACCAGCACGTCGCCGATGCGGATCGAGCCCCCGTTGCCGGTGACCTGATAGCGGCCCGGAACGAGGGCGCGGCATTCGGTGAGGGTGTGTTGCGGGTTCATCAGGGTGTAGCGAAAATCGTGTTCGACCATGGGTCCTCCAAATATGCGCGACATGCTAGCACGGGCTTGATTGCAGAATGATGCGCGCGTGCGACCTTCGATCCGGTTCAAATCGACACCGCAGTCGTGGCAAACTGCCGCCTTCATTTTCAAGGAACGGAACATGGCGCTGATCGAATGTTATGAATGCAAGCGGAGCATCAGCTCCGAAGCCACGGCGTGCATTCATTGCGGAGCCCCGCTGGCAGAGGCGCAGGCGCCTCAAGCCGAAAAGGGCACGTCGACAATTTCCTTCGGTAGCCTGCCGCGCAACAAGGCCGTGCCCGAGGCCTACGTTCCGCCGCCGGCCCCCGAGCGGCCGAAGATCATGCCGGCCGCTGCGGGGCGACGCCGTCGTTCGCAGCCGGTCGAGCCGGTGCTGAACCCGGATGGCTCGCGTCCGGTGGAAGGCTGGCTGAAGATCATGGCGTTTCTGATGCCGCTGGTGTTTGTCTGGTTCCTGCTGCGCAGCGGGCACTCCTTCAAGCAACGTTTGCTGGGATTCGGCTGGCTGGCGCTGTTGATCCTGTGCGTGGCGATTACCCCGACGCCGCCTCCGGTCTGAGTCCGTTCGTTCAGCCTTCGACCTGGTTCTGCGGCGTGCCCGTCGCCCAGGTCGCGATGTTGTGCAAGGTGGTCGCGGCAATCGCGCCCAGCGCCTCATGGGTCAGGAACGCCTGATGCGCGGTGACGATCACATTCGGGAACGTCAGCAGCCGCGCCAGCACGTCGTCCTGTAGCGGCAGGTCGGAGCGGTCCTCGAAAAACAGCTGCGCTTCCTCTTCATACACATCCAGTCCCAGATAACCGAGCTGACCGTCTTTCAGGGCGTCGATCAGCGCCGGCGTGTCCACCAGACCGCCGCGCCCGGTGTTGATCAGCATCGCCCCCGGTTGCATGTGCGCCAGCGAATCGCGGTTGATCAGGTGTCTGCTCTGTTCGTTGAGCGGGCAGTGCAGGCTGATGATCCGCGACTGCGCCAGCAGATCCGGCAGGCTCAGGTAGCGCGCGCCTAACGCTTCGACGGCAGGGTTAGGATAAGGGTCGTAGGCCAGCAGTTCGCAGCCGAAACCGTGCATGATCTTCGCGAAGGTCGCGCCGATCTGCCCGGTGCCTACGACGCCGACCGTCTTGCCCACCAGATCGAAGCCGGTAAGACCGTGCAGGCTGAAGTCGCCTTCGCGGGTGCGGTTGTAGGCACGGTGCAGGCGTCGGTTGAGGGCGAGGATCAACGCCACCGCGTGCTCGGCCACCGCGTGGGGCGAGTAGGCCGGTACGCGCACGACGGCCAGCTCCAGGCGTTTGGCGACGGCCAGGTCCACATGGTTGTAGCCGGCCGAACGCAAGGCGATCAGGCGTGTCCCGCCCGCAGCCAGGCGTTCGAGCACCGGGGCGCTGAGGTCATCATTGATGAACGCGCAGACCACCTCGTGATGTTCGGCCAGCGCAGCCGTGTCGAGGCTGAGCCGGGCCGGCTGGAAATGCAGTTCGATCCCGGCCGGGCAGTCGGCGGCGAGGAAACTGTCGCGGTCGTAGGACTGGCTGCTGAAAACGATCGTGCGCATGAAATCCTCCTGGAGCATCGACGCGGGCGCAAATCACCCGCAACAACTGTAGCTGCGTCGACGTTGACCGGCATTGCGCTGGATCAGGCGCTGATCTTCGCCTGGGCCGCCAGACGATTGATCGCCCGTTCCAGCTCGTCCAGCGCGGCCGAGGCCTTGGGATCGTCCTGCTTGAGCAGGGTTTCGCTGCGTTGGCAGGCGGCGCGCAATTGCGGTACACCGCAGTAACGAGTGGCGCCATGCAGGCGGTGCACCCGTTCAAGCAGAGCGTTCTGATCCTGATGGTCGCGGGCGGTGCGGATGGCTTCCCGGTCGGCTTCGAGCGAGGCCAGCAGCATCGCCAGCATGTCCGCCGCCAGATCCGCCTTGCCGGCAGCCAGGCGCAAACCTTCTTCGTGATCGAGAATCGGCAGTTCCTGATTGCCCAGCAGGCTTTCGCCGCCACGGTCCGGCGCCTGATTGCGCAGCGCCAGGCCGGTCCACTTCAGCACCACCTGCGCCAGTTGCCGCTCGCTGATCGGCTTGGTCAGGTAGTCGTCCATGCCGCTTTGCAGCAGCGCGCGTTTTTCATTGGCCATGGCGTGGGCGGTGAGGGCGACGATCGGCAGCGGCGTGCAATGGCGCTCGCTTTCCCACTGGCGAATGGTTTCGGTGCTCTGGCGTCCGTCCATGCCGGGCATCTGCACATCCATCAGCACCAGATCGAAGCTTTCGCTCTGTACCGCCTTGACCGCGGCGTAACCGCTTTCCACGGCCAGCACCTTGGCGCCCATGTCTTCGAGCAGGGTCTGCACCAGCAACAGGTTGGCCGGGTTGTCATCGACACACAGCACTTTCGGCGCGCGGCTCGACAGCGGTTCGCCCGGTTCGCTGCGCGACTGGCGCGGGTTGACCATGTCCGACAGCGCACGACGGAGTTTGCGGGTGCAGGCCGGTTTCGATTGCAGCTGGCTGTGAGGATTGGGCACCGAAAGGTGATAGAGCGTCAGCTCGGTGGTCGGGCACAACACCAGCACCCGGCAACCGAGGTGCTCAAGATCCCAGATATGCTGGTTCAGGCGTTCGGGCGGCATGTCGTTGCTGGTGATGCCGAGCACGGCCAGATCGATGGCCTGATCGGTCTGATGGGCGCCGGTGACGCCGTTGGTCAGGCTTTCCAGGGTATTGAACGGCGTGACGTCGAGGCCGCAGTCTTCCAGTTGATGCTGCAGGGCCTGACGCGCCAGTTCATGGTTTTCCAGTACCGCCACCCGACGCCCGAGCAATGGCGCGGCGGGCAGGTCTTCGGCGTCGTCGCGGGTCTTGGGCAGGTTCAGGCTGATCCAGAACTCCGAACCTTCGCCCGGCGTGCTGTCGACCCCGATTTCGCCGCCCATCTGTTCGATCAGACGCTTGGAAATCACCAGCCCCAGACCGGTACCGCCGGGTTGGCGCGACAGCGAGTTGTCGGCCTGGCTGAAGGCCTGGAACAACGCGCGTACATCCTGGTTCGACAGCCCGATACCGGTGTCCTGAATGCTGATGCGCAACTGCACGCTGTCGTCGTTTTCTTCTTCGAGCATGGCGCGGGCGACGATGGTGCCTTCGCGGGTGAACTTGATCGCGTTGCTCACCAGATTCGTCAGGATCTGCTTGAGGCGCAGCGGATCACCGACCAGCGACAGCGGCGTGTCGCGGTACACCAGACTCACCAGTTCCAGCTGCTTGGCGTGGGCAGCGGGGGCGAGGATGGTGAGGGTGTCCTGCAACAGGTCGCGCAGGTTGAACGGGATATGGTCGAGCACCAGCTTGCCGGCCTCGATCTTCGAGAAGTCGAGGATCTCGTTGATGATCCCCAACAGGCTGTCGGCGGATTTTTCGATGGTGCCCAGGTAGTCGAGCTGGCGCGGGGTCAGCTCGCTTTTCTGCAACAGGTGGGTGAAACCGAGAATGCCGTTCAGCGGTGTGCGGATCTCGTGGCTCATGTTGGCGAGAAATTCGGATTTGATCCGGCTCGCTTCCAGCGCTTCCTTGCGGGCCAGGTCCAGTTCGATGTTCTGGATCTCGATGGTTTCCAGGTTCTGGCGCACGTCTTCGGTGGCCTGATCGACGCTGTGCTGCAATTCTTCGCGGGCGTTTTGCAGGGTGCCGGCCATGCGGTTGATGCCGGACGCCAGTTCATCCAGCTCCTGACTGCCCAATGGCGGCAGACGGGTTTCCAGGTGACCGTCCTTGAGCTGCGCGACGGCCTGTTTGATCTGGCCCAGCGGGCGGTTGATCGTGCGGCCCATGCGCAGGGCCAGCAACGCGGCGCCGGCCAGACCTGCGCCGATCAGCAGCAGGCTGGCGAACAGGCTTCGATAGCCGCGCAACAGCATGCCGTTGTGCGACAGCTCCAGTTCCACCCAACCGAGTAAACGGTCGGACTCTTGCGGGATCAGCTCGCCGGCGAGGTTGCGGTGTTTGCCGAAGACCGGGAGCAGATAGCGGGTGGCATCGTTGCCGCTGCGTCGCAGCAGGTGCGCGCTGTCGCCGCTGGGCGCCTGATTGAGCATGGTCGGGCCGGCGTGGGCGAGAGGAGAGCGGTCGGGCGCGAGGAAGGTCACGGCGCGCACGTCCGGTTGTTCGAGGGACTGGGTGGCGATGCGCTCGAGCAGTTCGGCATCGCCGTGGCCCATGGCCGGTGCTACCAGCGGGGCCAGTTGCTCGGCGATCATTTCGCCGCGCTGCATCAATTGGGCTTGCAGGTCGGACTGCTGCGTCCAGGTGAAATACCCGCCCAGCACCAGTGCCATCAGGCTGGTCGGCAACAGGGTCAGCAGCAACACGCGACCTTTGATTCCCAGTTTCTTGAGCACGCCTTTCTCCTGCATCCCGCTGATTGTTGACTCACACGTGCGTCCGGCACGCGGTATCGGCGCAGTGTAGCGATTTGCTCAGGGACGTTGTCGGGAAAAATGATGTCGTTGTTCTTCGCTTGGGCACCTGTCATCTGTCCGACAGGTCAAGCTTGGGTTGCCGGGCGCGGGGCAATCTTGAATAATCGCCCAACTGAGAATTATTTGCAGATAGTCATGACTCTTGTCTCCATTGGCCAACCCCGCATTCTTTCCATCGAAGACGACCCCGTCCTCGGTGCCTATGTCCATGAACATCTGGGCCGCAGCGGCTTTCAGGTCACCTGGTGCCAGAACGGCAGCGAAGGCCTGAGTATCGCCCGGCGCCAGCCGTTCGATGTGGTGTTGATGGACATTCTGTTGCCGGGGCTCGATGGACTGAATGTCCTGACCCAACTGCGTCAGAGCCATTCCACCCCGGTGTTGCTGATGTCAGCCCTCGGTGCCGAGGCCGACCGCATCAGCGGGTTCCGCCTTGGCGCCGACGACTATCTGCCCAAACCCTTCAGCATGGCCGAGCTGCATGTGCGCATTGAAGCGATCCTGCGCCGGGTTGCCCTTGATCGTCGCCCGACGGCCGTCGCTGCGGTGGTGCCGGTCGGCGGGCTGCGCTTCGACGACGAGCAGTGCGAGGTGTTCTACCTCGACCAGCCCGCCGGCCTGACCCGCAGCGAATACCGCCTGCTGGAAACCCTCAATCGCAACGACGAGGAAGTGCTGAGCAAGGCCTTCCTTTATCAGCACGTTCTTCAGCGCGGTTATGCGGCCCACGATCGCAGCCTTGATATGCACATCAGCCAGATTCGCCGCAAACTCAAGTCGGTCGGCTACACCGAGCGCGAAGTGCGCACGGTGTGGGGCAAGGGTTACGTTCTGAGTGCCGTCGATGAAAGTGTCTGACCTGCCGGGCCGGCACTCGCTGTTCTGGAAGCTCGCCTGTCTGCTGGTGGCGTTCTGTCTGCTGATGATCTGGCTGAGCTGGTCCTGGGGCTGGTACATGGAGCAGCGCAATCAGTTCCTCTCCGACGACGCCCGTCGCACCCTGAGCCGTTATGCCGCCGAGGCGGAGCGCGCCTGGCAGCAGGGCGAGCGCGATGGCATCGATAGCTGGTTGCAAAGCATGGAGCTGCGCGAGGCCGGCTGGGTCGGCGTGATCGGCGGCAACCTGCAGTCGCTGGGCAGCCAACCGTTCAACGCTCAAGAGCTTCAGCACCTGACCTTCCTGCGAGGTCTGGACTGGCCGATTCATAAAAGGGGCCGACCGTGGCTGCGGGTTCCGTTCCCCACTGACCCGACTGCCGGCAGTCTGGTCATCGAGTTGCCCGAGCGATTCCTGCCGGGGAAATACCGGGTGTTCTGGCGGGTCATAACCAACGGTGTGATTCCCGGCCTGTTCACCCTGCTGCTGTGCGTCGGCCTGTATCGCCTGCTGGTGGTGCCGCTTAACAATCTGCGCGAGCAGGCCAACGCCTGGCGCGCCGATGAACTGAATGTGCGGTTGTCGAGCGGCATCACCCAGCGCCCCGATGAACTCGGCGAACTGGCCCGCGCCTTCGATTCGATGTCCGAACGCCTGCAGTCCACCGTGGCCTTGCAACAGCAACTGCTGCGCGACCTGTCCCACGAACTGCGCACGCCCCTGAGCCGGTTGCGGGTCGCCAGTGAAAGCGAGCAACAGCTGCAACCGTTGCGCGAGCGCATCGGTCGCGAAGTCGACGTGATGCAGCGACTAGTGGAGGACACCCTGCAACTGGCCTGGCTCGACACCGAACGCGCACCGTTGCCGGACGAAGCGATCCAGATTCAGGCGCTGTGGGAAATGCTCACGGAAAACGCCTGCTACGAAAGCTGCTGTCCGGTGGGGCAGTTGCAGTGCGGTGTTGAAGCTTCCTGCTGGGTACGCGGCAATCTCAACACCCTGGCCCAGGCTCTGGAAAACATCCTGCGCAATGCGATTCGTCATTCGCCACCGGGCGGCATCGTGCGGCTCGACGGTCGACGGGAGGGCGATTACTGGCACCTGTGGCTGGAGGACGAGGGCGGTGGTGTGGCCGACGCGGATCTTGAGCGGATCTTTTCGCCCTTCATCCGCCTCGACGGCTCGCGGCCGGGGGATGGTGGATTCGGTCTGGGCCTGAGCATCGCGAGGAACGCGGTGCAACGCCAGGGCGGTACTTTGTGGGCTGAGAATGGCCCGTCGGGATTGCGACTGAATCTGCGCTTGGTGGCGGAGGACAGTGCTGTCATTCCTGAAGTCTTCGCTGGCAAGCCAGATCCCACAGTGGACATGGGCCGCCCGCAGATTGTGTGAGCGGCACAGGAAAGTGTCAGCACTGCCGACACTCTTTAAAAAGTCTCACCACTGGTGAGACTTTTACTGCTTATTCCAAGAAACCATAAGCACCACACTTTGCGTGATATGGCCTGCGCAGGTTTGCCGGTATGATAGGCGCCCCCGCTGTCCGGATTGCGAAAAACGCCATGACCTTGCAGTACCCAACCATCGCCGATTGCGTCGGCAACACGCCGCTGGTGCGTTTGCAGCGCCTGCCCGGTGTCACCAGCAACACCCTTTTGCTCAAGCTTGAAGGGAACAACCCGGCGGGTTCGGTCAAGGATCGTCCGGCGCTGTCGATGATCACCCGTGCCGAGTTGCGCGGGCAGATCCACGAAGGCGATACGCTGATCGAAGCGACCTCGGGCAACACCGGGATCGCCTTGGCGATGGCCGCCGCGATCAAGGGTTACAAGATGATCCTGATCATGCCGGACAACTCCAGCGCCGAACGTAAAGCGGCGATGACCGCTTACGGCGCAGAGCTGATTCTGGTCAGCCAGGAAGAGGGCATGGAAGGCGCTCGCGATCTCGCCCAGCGGATGGAAGCCGAAGGCCGTGGCAAGGTGCTGGATCAGTTCGCCAACGGCGACAATCCTGAAGCGCACTACACCACCACCGGCCCGGAAATCTGGCGTCAGACCCAGGGCTCCATCACCCATTTCGTCAGCTCCATGGGTACCACCGGCACCATCATGGGCGTGTCGCGCTACCTCAAGGAGCAGAACGACAACGTACAGATCGTCGGCCTGCAACCGATGGAAGGCTCGGCCATTCCCGGCATCCGCCGCTGGCCGCAGGAATACCTGCCGAAGATCTATCAGGCCGACCGCGTCGACCGCATCGTCGACATGGCGCAAAGCGAGGCCGAAAACGTTACCCGGCGTCTGGCCCGCGAAGAAGGCATCTTCTGCGGCGTGTCCTCGGGCGGTGCAGTGGCAGCGATGCTGCGCCTGTCCAAAGAAGTTGAAAACGCGGTGATCGTTGCGATCATCTGCGACCGTGGCGACCGTTACCTGTCGACCGGCATTTTCGACGCGCCCAACTGATGGCCAAGCACGAGAGAGGCCTGCGCTTCCAGCCCACCGGCGGCAGCAAGGCCCCGCAAATCCCGACCGGCAAAAAGCAGCGCCTGAGCATCGAGCGCCTGGCCAATGACGGTCGCGGCATCGCGTTTTTTGAAGGCAAAACCTGGTTCGTCCTCGGCGCCCTCGCCGGTGAAGAGGTCGAAGCGCGGGTGCTAGGCGCCCACGGCAAAGTGGTCGAGGCGCGTACCGAGCGCGTGTTCAGCGCCAGTGAATTGCGTCGTCCCGCACCTTGCCAGCACGCCGGCCGCTGCGGCGGTTGCAGCGTCCAGCATTTGCCCCACAACGAACAGCTTGCCCTGAAACAGCGCATGCTCGCCGAGCAGTTGTCGCGAGTCGCCGGAGCCGAACCCGAGGAGTGGGCGGCGCCGTTGACCGGTCCCGAATTCGGCTACCGTCGCCGCGCCCGGATCGCCGTGCGCTGGGACAGCAAGGCCAAAAAGCTTGAAGTCGGTTTCCGTGCCGCCGGCAGCCAGGACATCGTTGCGATCAGCGAATGCCCGGTGCTGGTACAGCCCTTGCAGCCGATCATGACCCGCTTGCCGGAGATGCTGCGTCGCTTGAGCAAACCTCAGGCGCTGGGGCATGTGGAATTGTTCAGTGGCTCGTCACTCGCCGTCCTGCTGCGTCACATGGCGCCGCTGTCCGAAGCCGACCTGACGATTCTCAAGGATTTCTGCGCGTTCCATGAAGCGCAGCTCTGGCTGCATGGCGAAGGCGAACCGCAGCCGGTGGATGATGCACAGTCGCTTGGCTATCACCTGGAACAGTGGGATCTGCAATTGGCTTACCGGCCGGGGGATTTCATCCAGGTCAATGCCGGGGTCAACGAGGCCATGGTCGCCCAGGCGCTGGAGTGGTTGAAACCGACAGCGGATGAGCGCGTGCTCGACCTGTTCTGCGGTCTCGGCAACTTTGCCTTGCCGCTGGCAAAAGCTGCGCGTGAAGTGGTGGCGGTCGAAGGCGTGCAGACCATGGTTGATCGCGCGGCGGCCAATGCCGCCAGTAACAATTTGCATAACACAAAGTTTTTTCAGGCCGATTTATCCCAGCCTTTGACCGATGCCGAGTGGATCGGAAACGGCTTTTCTGCGGTACTCTTGGACCCACCGCGCGACGGTGCTTTCGAGGTGGTGCGCAAGCTGGCGGCCTTGGGCGCCAAACGGTTGGTGTACGTGTCGTGCAACCCTGCAACTCTGGCGCGCGATACGGTCGAATTGATCAAGCAGGGCTACCGGTTAAAACGTGCCGGGATTCTCGATATGTTTCCTCAGACGGCACATGTCGAGGCCATGGCGTTATTTGAAGCGAGCCAGGATGGCTCGTCTGATCCGACTGGTCGTCCGTAGCGCTCGCCTTGGCCCCGCGAGCGCGAACGGGCATTGACGGTCAGTGATTTGACGCATTGAATCTGCGTCGTAGGGAAGGTAAAGCAAGATGGTACAGGTGAGAGCACACCAGCCGATCAACACTGACGGCAGTATCAATCTCGAGGCTTGGCTCGATCATGCGGTCAGTGTCGATCTGGCACTGGATCGCGAAGCCTTGAAAGAGGCCTGCGAGTACGCTCGCCAGGCCGAGCAACAGTCCAATGCAGCGAAGAATCTCTGGTCCGAAGGCAGCGGCAGTTTCAGCACTGGCCTCGAGATCGCCGAGATCCTTGCCGACCTCAAGCTCGATCAGGATTCGCTGGTGGCTGCGGTTCTCTATCGCGGCGTGCGCGAAGGCCAGATCGAACTCGCGGCGGTCAGCCAGCGCTTCGGCCCGGTGGTCGCCAAGCTGATCGACGGCGTGCTGCGCATGGCGGCAATCAGTGCCAGCCTCAGCCCCCGCCAGTCGATGGTGCTCGGCACCCAGGGCCAGGTGGAAAACCTGCGCAAGATGCTGGTGGCGATGGTCGACGACGTGCGTGTCGCGCTGATCAAGCTCGCCGAACGCACCTGCGCGATCCGTGCAGTGAAAACCGCCGACGACGAAAAACGTAACCGGGTCGCCCGGGAAGTGTTCGACATCTATGCGCCGCTCGCGCATCGACTCGGCATCGGCCATATCAAATGGGAACTGGAGGACTTGTCCTTCCGTTACCTGGAACCCGATCAATACAAACAGATCGCCAAGCTGCTGCATGAACGGCGGCTGGATCGTGAGCGTTTCATCGCCGATGTGATGACCCAGCTCAAGGACGAGCTGCAAGCCACCGGCGTCGAAGCCGACATCAGCGGTCGGGCCAAACACATCTATTCGATCTGGCGCAAAATGCAGCGCAAGGGTCTGGAATTCAGCCAGATCTATGACGTGCGTGCGGTGCGCGTGCTGGTGCCGGAAATGCGCGACTGCTACACCGCGCTCGGCATCGTCCACACCCTGTGGCGGCATATCCCGAAAGAGTTCGACGACTACATCGCCAACCCGAAAGAGAACGGCTACCGCTCGCTGCACACGGCGGTGATCGGCCCGGAAGGCAAGGTGCTGGAAGTCCAGATCCGGACCCATTCGATGCACGAAGAGGCCGAGCTCGGCGTCTGCGCGCACTGGCGCTACAAGGGCACCGACGTCAAGTCCGGCTCCAATCACTACGAAGAGAAAATCTCCTGGCTGCGTCAGGTCCTCGAGTGGCACGAAGAGCTGGGCGACATCGGTGGTCTGGCCGAACAGTTGCGGGTCGATATCGAGCCGGATCGGGTCTACATCTTCACCCCGGACGGTCACGCCATCGACTTGCCGAAGGGCGCGACGCCGCTGGATTTCGCCTACCGCGTGCACACCGAAATCGGTCACAACTGCCGTGGCGCGAAGATCAACGGGCGCATCGTTCCGCTCAACTACAGCCTGCAGACCGGCGAGCAGGTCGAGATCATCACCAGCAAGCACGGCACCCCAAGCCGCGACTGGCTGAACCCGAACCTGGGCTACGTCACCACGTCCCGGGCGCGGGCGAAGATCGTGCACTGGTTCAAGCTGCAGGCACGCGACCAGAACGTCGCGGCGGGCAAGACCCTGCTCGAGCGCGAACTCAATCGCCTCGGCCTGCCGGCGGTGGATTTCGACAAGCTGGCCGACAAGGCCAACATGAAAACCGCCGAAGACATGTTCGCCGCCCTCGGGGCCGGCGACCTGCGTCTGGCGCAACTGGTCAACCTGGCGCAACAGCTGGTCGAGCCGGAACGCGGCAACGAACAGCTGGAACTGATCCCGCGCAAGGCCACCGGCTACAAGCCGGGCAAGCGCGGCGACATCCAGATCCAGGGCGTCGGCAACCTGATGACCCAGATGGCCGGCTGCTGCCAGCCGTTGCCGGGCGATGCGATCGTCGGCTACATCACCCAGGGCCGTGGCGTGAGCATTCACCGTCAGGACTGCGCCTCGGTGCTGCAACTGGCCGGGCGCGAGCCGGAGCGGATCATCCAGGTCAGCTGGGGGCCGGTGCCGGTGCTCACCTATCCGGTGGACATCGTCATCCGCGCCTACGACCGTTCCGGTCTGCTGCGTGACGTTTCGCAGGTGCTGCTCAACGAGCGGATCAACGTGCTGGCGGTCAACACCCGCTCGAACAAGGAGGACAACACCGCGCTGATGTCCCTGACCATCGAGATTCCGGGTCTGGACGCGCTGGGGCGGTTGCTGGGGCGGATTTCCCAGTTGCCGAACATCATCGAAACGCGGCGTAACCGGACTCCATGAAACCGATCTACAGCCTTGAAGACCTGCTGCACCTGATGAATCGTCTGCGCGACCCGCAGTATGGTTGCCCGTGGGACATCAAGCAGACTTACGCGACCATCGTCCCGCACACCCTTGAAGAGGCCTACGAAGTCGCCGATGCCATCGAGCGCGGCGACTTCGACCACTTGCAGGGGGAGTTGGGCGATCTGCTGTTTCAGGTGGTGTATTACAGCCAGCTGGCGCGGGAAGAGGGGCGGTTCGAATTTGCCGGGGTGGTCGATAGCATCACGCGCAAGCTGATTCGTCGTCATCCGCACGTATTCCCGACCGGCGATCTGTATGCGCCGCTGGACGTGCCACGTTTGAACGAAGAGCAGGTCAAGCAGCGCTGGGAGGAGATCAAGGCCGAAGAACGTGCCGAGAAGTCCGCCGAGCCGCAGCAACTGTCACTGCTCGACGATGTGCCGGCTGCGTTGCCGGCACTGTCCCGCTCGGCCAAGTTGCAGACGCGCGCAGGGCAGGTCGGTTTCGACTGGCCGGATGCGTTGCCGGTGCTGGACAAGGTCCGCGAAGAACTCGATGAAGTGCTCGAAGCCATGTCCGAAAATGACCCGCAAGCGGTGGCGGACGAGATCGGCGACCTGCTGTTTTCGGTGGTCAATCTGGCCCGGCACCTGAAGGTCGATCCGGAAACTGCATTGCGTGGCGCCAACGCCAAGTTCGAGCGACGTTTCCGTTTTATCGAACAGGCATTGCGCGACACCCATCGACCCATGGAAGATTGCACCCTCGAAGAGTTGGACGCCCTGTGGGGCGAAGCCAAACGTCAGGAAAAGAATTTGCCCAGCTGCGGCTGAGCCGTTGCCCAAGTGAGTAAGCATCAATGAGCCTTTCCCTTCGCGACCAGTTGCTCAAAGCAGGGCTGGTCAACCAAAAGCAGGCCAAGCAGGTCAGCAAAGACAAACAGAAACAACAGCGTCTGGCCCACAAAGGCCAGATCGAACTGGATGACTCCCAGCAGCGCGCCGCCCAGGAAGCCATGGCCGAGAAGGTCAAGCGCGATCAGGAGCTGAACCGTCAGCAGCAGGAGAAGGCCGAGGCCAAGGCCCGCGCTGCGCAGGTCAAGCAGTTGATCGAAGTCTCGCGTCTGCCGAAGCTGACGACCGAGGACTACTACAACTTCGTCGACGACAAGAAGGTCAAGCGCATCTCCGTCAACACGCTGATGCGCAACAAGCTCAGCAGCGGCTCGCTGGCGATCGTGCACCATGCCGGCGGCTACGAAGTGATTCCTCGTGAGGCGGCCCTGAAGATCCAGGAGCGCGATCCACAGCGCATCGTGCAGCTCAACGAGAAGGTTGAAGAGGTCAATGCCGAGGACGATCCGTACGCGGCCTATGTGATCCCTGATGATCTGATGTGGTAATCGGGTCTCGTCTGGCTGCGAAGCGGCCCTGAAGCACCCAACAACGACAAACCCCGCTCATGGCGGGGTTTGTCGTTTTCAATGCTGTGGTTTTGCTTCAGGCGGATTTCAGATCCCGCTGGCGTTCCTGCAGTTCCAGTTCGGCCTTGTAGTTGTGGGCGTCGATCTCGTTGTGGAACATGCCGACCAGCAAGTCTTGTTGATGCACATCCCAGATCCGTACGCCGGCGGCTACGCCTTCATGGGACATGTGTGAATCGTCGCGTTCAGTTACTTTTACAGTCATCTGCTAGCTCCAAATCTCAAGTTATCTGCAGCAAGGCGTGTGCAGGCCTCTTTTATAGATTTTGTTAGCCTGCTAAGTAAATGTCCGATTCGTGCAATGTATTCTTGCGAAATCTGCAACAGCGCTGGAGCCCGCGGAATCCGCGACATTCAGTCGCAGGGCGGTAAGTTGCATGACAAACGTTTCATCTTGGCGCCGCTGAAAATGCCTTTCTCCAAGCGAAAAAAAACGCCCCGAACCGGTCGGGGCGTTTTCATGTGCGGCTCAGCGGGAGGGAATTACTTGCCTTCCCAGCGCTTCAGCACGAGGGTGGCGTTGGTGCCACCGAAGCCGAAGCTGTTGCTCATCACGGTGTTGATGGTGGCGTTCTCGCGGGTCTTGGTCAGCACCGGCAGATCGGCCACTTCAGGGTCCAGTTCGTCGATGTTGGCCGAACCGGCGATGAAGTTGCCTTCCATCATCAGCATGCAGTAGATCGCTTCGTGAACGCCGGCGGCGCCCAGGGAGTGACCCGACAGGCTCTTGGTGGAGCTGATGGCCGGGGCCTTGTCGCCGAATACTTCACGCACACCTTTCATTTCCGCGACGTCGCCGACCGGAGTCGAAGTGCCGTGGGTGTTCAGGTAGTCGATCGGGGTATCGACGGTGGACAGCGCCTGCTGCATGCAGCGGATCGCGCCTTCGCCGCTCGGGGCCACCATGTCGTAGCCGTCGGACGTTGCGCCGTAGCCAACGATTTCCGCGTAGATTTTCGCGCCACGGGCCAGAGCGTGTTCCAGCTCCTCGACCACGACCATGCCGCCACCGCCAGCGATGACGAAACCGTCACGGTCGGCGTCGTAGGCGCGGGAGGCTTGTTCCGGGGTGTCGTTACGCTTGCTGGACAGAGCGCCCATTGCGTCGAACAGGAACGACTGGCTCCAGTGCTCCTCTTCACCGCCGCCGGCGAACACGATGTCCTGCTTGCCCATCTGGATCTGTTCCATGGCGGTACCGATGCAGTGAGCACTGGTGGCGCAGGCAGAAGCGATGGAGTAGTTCAGGCCCTTGATCTTGAACGGCGTGGCCAGGCAAGCCGAAACGGTGCTGCTCATGGTCCGCGTTACACGGTATGGGCCGACGCGCTTGACGCCTTTCTCGCGCAGGATGTCCAGCGCTTCCATCTGGTTCAGGGTCGACGCGCCGCCGGAACCTGCGATCAGGCCGGTACGCGGGTTGGACACTTGCTCTTCGGTCAGACCGGAGTCGGCGATGGCGTCTTTCATGGCCAGGTAGGCGTAAGCCGCTGCGTGGCCGACGAAGCGATAGATCTTGCGATCGATCAGCTCTTCAAGGTTGAGGTCGATGGAGCCGGAAACCTGGCTACGCAGACCCATTTCGGCGTATTCCGGGTTGAACCGGATGCCAGGGCGGCTTGCACGCAGGTTAGCGGAGACGGTCTCTTTGTCATTGCCCAGGCACGAAACGATGCCCAGACCAGTGATAACGACGCGGCGCATGCGAATAACCCTTAGAAGTTGTCAGTGGAGGTGAACACGCCGACGCGAAGGCCTTCGGCGGTGTAGATTTCGCGACCGTCGACAGTCACCGAACCGTCGGCGATGGCCAGGTTCAGCTTGCCCTTGAGGACGCGCTTGATATGAATGTTGTAGGTGACTTTCTTGGCGGTCGGCAGAACCTGGCCGAAGAATTTCACTTCGCCCGAACCCAGCGCACGGCCACGGCCCGGCAGGCCTTGCCAGCCCAGGAAGAAACCGACCAGTTGCCACATGGCGTCCAGACCCAGGCAGCCCGGCATCACCGGATCGCCTTCGAAATGGCACGCGAAGAACCACAGGTCAGGGTTGATATCCAGCTCGGCGACCAATTCACCTTTGCCGTACTTGCCGCCTTCTTCGCTGATCAGGGTGATGCGATCCACCATCAGCATGTTCGGGGCGGGCAGTTGCGCGTTACCTGGGCCGAACAGCTCACCGCGACTGCAGCGCAGCAGGTCTTCCCGAGTAAAGGCGTTTTGTTTGGTCATGCGAGCTCCTCAATAATCCCATGCGGCAGGTGGGGCAAATCTTCCCGGCCGATCGACGCGTTCATGCCTCGAACCGGCAGCCTACTCATAGACTATTGCGTTGTGGTGAAAGTCACAGCACCAAGGACATGAATGTACACTTGTGCACTGAAATTTTTAATCAAGCCCCTTTTGAGGCTCGTTCGGGTGCCTAAGACTGCCGCACTTTCGCTTTTCACGCCAGTCGCAGATGCTCGAAAGGGCCCTGTTACTGCACCCATCGCTGCAGAATCTGCTGCAGATCATTGCGTTTGAATGGCTTGGCCAGGTAATCGTTCATGCCCGCCGCGAGGCAGTTTTCCCGGTCGCCCTGTAAAGCATTGGCGGTCAGGGCGATGATCGGCACCTGGCCGCAGCCGGGCAGCTGCCGGATCCGCCGGGTCGCTTCGTAACCGTCGATCAGCGGCAAGCGGCAATCCATCAGAATCGCTTCGAAACGGTTGTCCCCGGCACTGCGCACCGCCTGCACGCCATCGGTGGCGACGCTGACGGTAAAGCCCAGGCTGCGCAGCATCGCTTCGATCACCGTCTGGTTGACCGGGTTGTCCTCGACCAGCAGCACATTTCGGCCTTCGCCGTGACTTGCACCGTTCAATGTGCGCGGTGCGGCAAGCGCGGGCAGCGCCTGCTTATATAGGGCCAGTGGTATTTCCAGGGTGAACACCGAGCCGCGACCTTCTTCACTCTGGGCGCGCAAGGTGCCGCCCATCCGTTCGGCGAGCGTGCGGGCAATCGGCAGGCCCAGGCCGGTGCCGCCATAACGACGGGAAATCGAACTGTCAGCCTGCTGGAACGCGTTGAACATCAGCTCCAGGCTCTCCGGCGAAATACCGATGCCACTGTCACGCACCGCACAGGTGAACCACAGCAACTCGTGATCCAGCGACTGCCACTGCGCCTCGATGCTGACGCGTCCCTGTTCGGTGAACTTCAAGGCATTGCCGACCAGGTTGACCAGAATCTGCCGGATCCGCGTCGGATCGCCCTGGACCTGCAAGTCGCGCAAGTCTTCGGGGATTCGCAGCTGCAGGGCCAACCCGCGTTGCGCCGCGCTGTGCTGGAACGACTGGGCGCAGGCGCCGATCACTTCGGCGAGGTTGAACGGAATGTGCTCCAGCTCCAGTTCCGAACGCTCGATGCGCGAGAAATCCAGAATGTCGTTGATCACCTTGAGCAAATGCTCGGTGGACTCGGAAGCCAGCGCCGCGTACTCGACCTGCTCCTCAGTCATGTCGGTGGTTTCGAGCAATTGCAGCATGCCCAGCACACCGTTCATCGGGGTGCGCAGTTCATGGCTCATCATCGCCAGGAAATCCGATTTCGCGTTGTTGGCTTTCTCGGCCTCTTCGCGGGTCTGGATCAGTTGCGCCATCGCCTGATGCTGCTCGCGGCTGGCCTGTTCCAGCGCCTGGGCCAGGTTGTTGATGTGCTGGGACAGGGCGCCCAGTTCGGTGTCGTCTACAATCGGCAGTGGGGTCTTGTAATCGCCGTCCTGAATCGCCTTGACCGCATTGCCGATGTCGCGAATCGGCTGCGACAGACTGCCGGCCAGCCGCCGCGCCAGGACGAACGTGAAGAGCAGGGCGAACAACGCGAGAATCCCGGCCTTGAGCAAAATTTCCTGTTGGCGCTGACTGAACGCGTCATTCGACAGACCGACGATCACCCGTCCCAGATAGTCCTCGCTGGCCACGCCGGGGCTGCTCTTGCCGTCCTGAAAGAAATCGTTGTGCAAGGCGATGCGTTGCAGCCGCACCGGCGCCTGGAACACTTCGACCTGATGCGGACGATTGTGCGCATCCGCCGGCTGTTCGACGTAAGAGAGAATCCGATTGGCGCTGTCCTGCACTTCCAGAAACCGCACGTTCGGCGTGGCCAGCGTGGCCTTGAGCAGGCTTTCCAGCACTTCGTTGTTGCCGGAAATCACCCCGTACTCGGTGGCCGGTGCGAGCTGGTTGGCGATCAGTTGGCCGGTGTGGTTCAGCTCCTGACGCAAATCCTGAATGCGCACAAAGGTGAAAAAGCTGATCAGCAGCAAGGTCAGCAACAGCGCAGGGCCCAGGCTGATCAACTGGGTGCGGGTGTTGATGTCCCAACGGCGGAAAATCATGGGCGGCGCTCTCCTTCGGCCAGCTCTGCGGCGACAGACGCTTCATTGATCGGTTCTATCCCTAAGGAACGAGCCACCTGCGCATTACTTGAGACTTTAAAACGCCCGGGATAGAGCGTGCGCGGCCAGGTGGCCGGTGGCCGGTCCAGCAACTCGTCGAGGACGGCCAGCCAGTCGTTCTGATCGCTGTAGGTACTGGCCAGGCTGCCGGCGCGAACGAAAGCGACATTCGGCCCGACCAGCGCCAGTTGCCGAGAGTAACTGCTGAGCAACAGGTTCTTCGCGGTTTTCGGGTTGTACAGGTCAGGGTCGTCGAGGCCCAGCAACACGTCGCTGTTTTTCAGCACTGTCTGCAAGGGACGGCTGTCGTGGGTGTTGTCCCAGCGCTGTGGGACGATTTGCAGCTTCAGCGGCTGGGCGGCCGATTGCAGCTCCTTGAGCAGGAACTCGCTGTGCTGATCGAACAGCACGCCCACTCGTCCAGCCTGGGGCAGAATCCGGCTGATCAGTTGCAGCTGACGACTCAGCGGCGGATCGGCCCACAGCAGGCTCAAGTGGGGTGGTTGCGCGTCGCCGAAGCGTTGCCGGGCCTGCAGGCGGCTGATGCGCAGCACCAACGTCGCCGGGCCCTGGCTTTCCTGCATGCGCCAGTCGAGGCTCGGCAGATCCAGCAGGATCAGGCGCAGGCTCGACGGCAACTTGCCCGGCGCCGGCAGGCTGGCCAGCGGCTGGAAATGCACGCGGTCGGTCGGGCGCAGTTCGCTCAGGGCCTGGACGAAGGACTGCACGCCGGGGCTTTCTTCGGCGCCAGTCAGCAGAATGTCGGCCGCCTGCACCGCCACGCCATGCAGCCACGCCGTCAGGAACAGACACAGCCCGGCCAGCCATTGGCCGAGCGTTGGCATCTTCCGTGACATGGCGTAACGCATCTAGAACTCCAGCTCGGCGCTGAAATACACCACGCGGCGTTCGTCGTAATTGTTGTCGACGAACGTGGTCGGCTCATGGTCGAGGCGTTGTTGCAGCACGCCGGCCAGTTGCAGCTGGGCCTTGCCCAGGGCGATGCGTTTGGCGATCCGCGTGTCGACCCGCTCGAAGCGGTAACCGTTGAGCGCGTTGTCACCGTAGTAGAAGAGGGCGCTGTTCCAGCCGTGGCCCCAATCGCGCAGCCAGCCCGCCGAACCGCTGTTGCGTGCGGTGAATTGCTGATCCAGCGGGTTGCTCGCCTCGGCGTCGACGAAGGCGTAGGTCAGGCGTAAGCGGTCGGCCGCACTCAGGCGCCAGTCCAGTTGCGTTTCGGTGCCGCGAAAGCGCGAGTCGTTGGCGTTGCTGGCGATGTACTGATTGTTGCGCAGCGGCTCGCTGATCATCCCGGTGATTTCGTCGTAGAACAGCTTCACATCCAGCGCCAGGCCCCACTCCGGGAAATAGCCGTTGTAGCCCAGTTCCCGCGAGCGCATGTGCTCCTGGTCCAGATCGCCGGGGCCCCGGGTCTTGACGAAGTAGCGGGCCGAAGACTGGCCATAGGCGGCGGGCCGCAGGTTGGTCACCTGATAACTCCAGTTGACGTTGTTCTCGAACATGTCCGGCGAACGGATGGCTTCCGAGTACACCGCTCGCAGGCTGTGGCGCGGGTTGAACAGGTAGTTGATCGCAAACCGGGGCGTCAGTGAGCTGCCGATCAATTGCGTGTCTTCAAACATGGCGCCGCCCTGTAACAACCAGTGTTCGCTGGCGCGCCACTCCAGTTGGCCAAAGGCGCGCCACGTGGTGTCGTCGAGCGTGCCGTTGAAATAGGTCTCGGAATCGGCCCGGTCGTAACGATAGTTCAGGCCGCTGACCAGACGCAGGCTATCGGACAGGCTGAGGGTGTCCTGCAATTCCAGGTCGTAGCGCGATTCCCGGGCACTCTGGTCGATGTCGCCGCACAGGGTCTGTCGAGCGCCGTTGCGCCATTGGTCCAGCACTTGATTGGCCAGGGCCATTTCCTGCGGTGTACCGGCGGGTGCGCCGGGGCCGGTGAACAGCGTCATGTTGCGCGCCAAACGCTCGGTGTAGTTCGGGTTGAGTTGCCACAGCTCCGTCAATTGCGGGCTGAACGACACTTCGGCGTCACAGGCGCGCCAGGTTTGCTGGCGATCCCAGTGTTGCGCAGAACCTTGCACATAAAGGCTGTGATCGGGATTGAGGTCCAGATTCCAGCGCACCGAACCGGCATAGTCCTTGGCAACCACGTCGGAATTGTTCCCGGCAGCGGTAATCCCGGAGAACACCGGTCGGTAGGTGTAAGGCCGCTGATTGGTCCCGTCCTTGGCGTTGATCTGCCAGTCCAGGCTCTGGTTGTCGCTCAGGGTCTGGCTGACGGCGAGACTGAAGCGGTTCAAGCGGCGGTTGTCGCGGTAATCGGCGCCAGTGCGATCGCTGTCGAAGCCGTCGTCTTCCTGGCCGGACAGCGACAGACGCAGATCGCCGCCATTCCAGCCGGTACTCTGACTGGCGTAGAAGTCGTTGATGCCGCGTTGGCCGCGCGTCAGCTTCAGCCGCGTGCCGTGGCTGTCCGCCGGGTTACGGGTGATGATGTTGACCACTGCCATCAGCGCGTTGGCGCCGTAGCTGACGGTGTTCGGGCCGCGAAAGACTTCGATGCGCTCGATATCTTCCATGGCCACCGGAATGTCGCTCCAGTCCACCGTCGCGAGGCCGGCGCGGTACACCGAGCGGCCGTCGATCAGCACTTGCATGCGCCGGGCTTCAGTGGCGTTGGTTCCGTGATAATTCACCACGGCCTGATTGCCGCTGATGTTGCCGACCATCATCCCCGGCACCAGCCGCAGCAGTTCACTGATGTCCCGGGCGCCACTGGCGCTGATCAGTTCGCTGTCGAGCACGGTCATGCTGCCGGGGACTTCCGCTGGCGACTGTTTCAAACGCGTGGCGGTCAGGATCTGCGGCAAGGCCTCACTGTCGACAAACAGGTCGTCCGCCAGCAGCACCGGGCTGAACAGCAGCGCCAGCAGCAGGGACGAACGCGGGGAAGGGGGGCCAGAAAACACGACGCAGCCTTGATAGCAAAGAATTGGCGCGCATGTTAACCGAGGTCGACGACTTTTCCAGTCACGTTGCAGGCATTTTCCTCGGTTTTATTGGTCTTCTTCCTACAAGTGCGGGTAATTGACGCCGGGGCTGTCCGAGAAGGGGACGCTCCGTATAATGCCGGCATCGCCACTGGTATGGATTAACGGATTACATATGACTGAACAGCGCCCGATTGCGGTCCTGGGAGGCGGAAGTTTCGGTACCGCCGTGGCCAATCTGTTGGCCGAGAACGGCCATCAAGTCCGGCAGTGGATGCGTGACCCGGAACAGGCCGAGGCTATCCGGGTCAATCGCGAGAACCCGCGTTACCTCAAAGGCATCAAGATTCTGCCCGGCGTGACCGCGGTCACCGACCTGCAGGAAACCCTCGACGCCTGCGAGTTGTGTTTCGTCGCGTTGCCGTCCAGCGCACTGCGCACAGTGCTGGCGGCGCATGCCGAACGCCTGAGCGGCAAGATGCTGGTCAGCCTGACCAAAGGCATCGAAGCGCAGACCTTCAAACTGATGAGCCAGATTCTCGAAGAAATCGCCCCGCAGGCACGCATCGGCGTGCTGTCCGGGCCGAACCTCGCGCGGGAAATCGCCGAGCACGCGCTGACCGCCACCGTGGTCGCCAGCGAAGACGAAGAACTCTGCAAAGCCGTGCAGGCCGCATTGCATGGCCGCACTTTCCGCGTCTACGCCAGCGCCGACCGTTTCGGCGTGGAGCTGGGCGGCGCACTGAAAAACGTCTACGCGATCATCGCCGGCATGGCGGTGGCGCTGGAAATGGGCGAGAACACCAAGAGCATGCTGATCACCCGCGCCCTGGCCGAAATGACCCGGTTTGCGGTGAATCAGGGCGCCAACCCGATGACCTTCCTCGGTCTGGCCGGTGTCGGCGATCTGATCGTTACCTGCTCGTCGCCGAAAAGCCGCAACTACCAGGTCGGTTTCGCCCTCGGTCAGGGCTTGAGCCTCGACGAAGCGGTGTCGCGCCTGGGTGAAGTGGCCGAAGGCGTCAACACCCTGAAAGTGCTCAAGGCCAAGGCCCAGGAGGTCGGCGTGTACATGCCGCTGGTCGCCGGACTGCATGCAATCCTGTTCGAAGGGCGCACGCTTGAGCAGGTGATCGGTCTGCTGATGCGTGCCGAACCGAAAACCGATGTCGACTTTATTTCCACCAGTGGTTTCAACTGATTCAGCAGGGAGCAGGCCATGAACGATCCGAAAACCGAAGCCAAATATGAATCCATCCTCCTGCGGGTGTTGTGGATGATTGTTTACATCCTGGTCTGGCAGGTGGCGCAGTTCATCCTCGGCGCGGTGGTGCTGGTGCAGTTGATCTATCGTTTGATCTATGGCGCCCCGAGCGCCAGCCTGATGAATTTCGGCGACAGCCTGAGCCAGTTTCTGGCACAGATCGGTCGTTTCGGCAGTTTCCACAGCGACCAGAAACCCTGGCCGTTCGCCGACTGGCCGGCGCCGCGTACGCCGGAAGGTGAGGCGCCACACGTCGTCGCGCCGGCACCGCATCCGGTTCGGGATGAGGAACCCAAGCTATGAAACTCTGGGTATTGCGTCACGGTGAGGCCGAGCCTTATGGCTCGCGCCCCGACTCCGAGCGAGAACTGACCGCCCACGGTCGCCAGGAAGTGTTGAGCAGCGCGGCCCGCTTGATGGGCCAGCCGCTGACCGCCATCTACGCCAGCCCGTACCTGCGGGCGCAGCAGACGGCGCAACTGGTGCGCGAAGCCCTTGGATTCGAGCCTGAGATCCGCACGGTCGAGTGGCTGACCCCGGAAGTTGACCCGGACCGCGTGGCCGAGCAACTGGTGTCGGTGAGCAACGTGCTGCTGGTCAGCCACAATCCGCTGGTGGGCAATCTGCTCAGCTACCTGCAACACGGCGCGGGCTACCCACCGGAAAAGGTCAGCACCGCCGGGCTGGCCGAGCTCGAACATAGCGAGTTGCTGATCGGTTCGATGACGCTAAACAGCCTTAAACATCCCTGAAATTTTTTGTACGAAATAGTCAACCAAGCACTTGCTTGGTTGACTACGCTTGCTCCAGACCAAAAAACAGGAGCGAGTCGAATGTCTTCCGCCTTCCGTTTGCCGCTGGACGTGTTTTACGAACGCGAGGCCCGGCACCCGCGTCAGCGTTTTCTGGTGCAGCCGATCGGCGGCGGGCAGGTCGAGACACTGACCTGGGCCGACGTCGGCCATCAGGCTCGCTGCGCGGCGCACTGGCTGCGATCCCGGGAATTGCCGCAAGGCAGCCACATCGCCCTGATCTCGAAAAACTGCGCGCACTGGATCATCGCCGATCTGGCGATCTGGATGGCCGGGCACGTTTCGGTGCCGCTCTATCCGAACCTCACCGCCGAATCGGTGAATCAGGTGCTGACCCACTCGGAAAGCGTGCTGGCGTTCATCGGCAAACTCGATGACTGGCCGGGTATGTCGCCAGGCGTGCCGGCGGGCCTGACCACCGTCAGCCTGCCGCTGCACCCACCGGGCACGTTCGATTTCAACTGGGATGACCTGCAACGCAGCTCGCCGATCCAGGACGATCCACGTCCCGCCGCCGAGCAACTGGCGACGATTATTTACACCTCCGGCACCACCGGCCTGCCCAAGGGCGTGATGCACAGCTTCGCCAATCTCGGATTCGCGACGACGCGCGGTACGCAGCTGTTCGGCCTCAATGAGAACGACCGGCTGCTGTCGTATTTGCCGCTGTGCCATGTGGCCGAGCGGATGTTCGTCGAACTGGCGTCGATCTACACCGGGCAGACGGTGTTTTTCGCCGAGAGCCTCGACACCTTCCTCGCCGATCTCAAGCGGGCGCGACCAACGGCGATGTTCGGTGTGCCGCGGATCTGGACCAAGTTCCAGATGGGTGTCTACAGCAAGATCCCGGCGAAACGTCTGGATTTCCTGCTCGGTCTGCCCTTCATCGGCAAGCGGGTCGGTCACAAGGTGTTGGCGGGGTTGGGGCTGGATGCCTTGCGCGTAGCGCTGTCTGGCGCGGCGCCGGTGCCGCTGACCTTGTTGCGCTGGTATCAGAAACTCGGGCTCGACGTGCTGGAGGTCTACGGCATGACCGAAAGCTGCGGTTATTCGCACATCTGCCTGCCGGGGCAATACAAGGAAGGCTGGATCGGCCGGCCGTGCCCCGAAGTTGAAGTGCGGATCGACGAGTCCGGCGAAGTGCAGGTGCGCAGCCAGGCGAACATGCTCGGCTATTTCAAGGAACCGCAGAAAACCGCCGAAACTCTCACTGAAGACGGCTTCCTGCGCACTGGCGACAAGGGCGAGCAGGACGCCGAAGGGCGCTTGCGCCTGATCGGGCGGCTCAAGGAAATCTTCAAGACCAGCAAGGGCAAATACGTCGCCCCGGCGCCGATCGAAAACCGGCTGGCGGTGCATTCGCGGATCGAACAGGTCTGTGTGGTCGGTGATGGCCTGAGTGCACCGCTGGGGTTGTGCGTTCTTTCCGCCGTGGGCCGGGAAGAGCCCCGCGCGCCGCTGCATTCGAGCCTGGAAAAACTGCTGGAGGAGGTCAACGCCGTGCTCGACAAACACGAGCGTTTGCGCCGGCTGGTGGTGGTCAAGGACAGCTGGGCGGTGGAGAACGGCTTCCTCACGCCGACCCTGAAAATCAAACGCAACATCATCGAAGACACCTACGGAGCACGCTTCGAAGAATGGAGCGAGCGCAGCGAGGCGGTGCTGTGGCAGGATTGAGCGTCGATCAAAACAACAAAGGAAGCCTGCGATGACCTTGTGGCGCACCACTCCGAACATCGAGCAGTTGAACGCAATCCAGAAAAACACCATCGGCGAAGTGCTGGACATTCGCTTCGAGTCCTTCGACGAGGAATCGCTGACGGCCAGCATGGTCATCGACCATCGCACCCACCAGCCTTACGGCCTGCTGCACGGCGGCGCCTCGGTGGTGCTGGCCGAGACCGTCGGTTCGATGGCCAGTTACCTGTGCATCGACGCCAGCAAGTTCTATTGCGTGGGCCTGGAAATCAACGCCAACCACTTGCGCGGTCTGCGCAGCGGGCGAGTGACGGCGGTGGCCAAACCGATTCACATCGGCCGCACCACCCACGTCTGGGACATCCGTCTGACCAGCGATGAAGGCAAGGCCAGTTGTGTGTCGCGCCTGACCATGGCGGTGGTGCCGCTGGGAGAACAACCGCCGGCGCGTTGATGGCGCAAGTGTCATAGCCCTGACCGGACTGTCATCATTCCTGGCAGTTACGGTCATTGCTGTGGGACGCGGTCTTACGGACAATCAACGCCTGTTTTTCGCTCATGGATTTGCCGGTATGTCGCAACCGATCTTCTTCGCCCACGCCAACGGTTTCCCTTCGGGTACCTACGGCAAACTGTTCGCGGCGCTAGCGCCCGAGTACCGGGTCGCGCATCTGGAACAACACGCCCATGACCCGCGTTTCCCGGCGGGTGACAACTGGTACCACCTGGTCGACGAACTCATCCATCATCTGCAACAGCAAGATGAACCGGTGTGGGGTGTCGGCCATTCCTTCGGCGGCATGCTGCATTTGCACGCCGCACTGCGTTGCCCTGAACTGTATCGGGGCGTGGTGATGCTCGACTCGCCGGTGCTGACCCGCACCGATCAATGGGTGATCCGTGCCGCCAAGCGCTTTGGTTTCATCGACAAACTGACCCCGGCCGGCCGCACGCTGGGGCGGCGCGAAGAGTTTGCCGATCTGGACAGTGCCCGTGGTTATTTTGCCGGCAAGACGTTGTTTCGCAGCTTTGATCCGGAATGTTTCGATGCCTACCTGCAGCACGGTCTGCACAAGGTCGGCGACAAACTGCGCCTGCGCTTCGATCCTGCAACCGAGATCAGCATCTATCGCGGCGTGCCGCACACCAGTCCTGCGCATACCCGGCAATTGAAAGTGCCGCTGGCGGTGGTACGTGGACACAAGAGCCGCGTGGTGATGAACCACCACACCCGATTTGTCGGACGCCTGCCTCAGGGCGAGTCGCTGACCGTGCCCGGCGGGCACATGTTTCCGCTTGAGCGTCCGCAGGACACCGCACAACTACTGAAAAACCTGTTCGATCGCTGGGAGCGCCGGCAAGACAAGGATTGCGCATGAACCCCGCCGTCGAAGAAGTGCGCCTGAGCCTGCCGCATATCGAACTGGCGGCGCACCTGTTCGGCCCGGAAGACGGGTTGCCGGTGATCGCCCTGCACGGCTGGCTGGATAACGCCAACAGCTTCGCGCGCTTGGCGCCGAAGCTCAAAGGCTTGCGCATCGTGGCGCTGGACATGGCCGGTCACGGGCACTCCGGGCATCGGCCTAACGGCGCCGGTTACGCGCTGTGGGACTACGCCCATGACGTGCTGCAGGTCGCCGAGCAACTCGGCTGGAAACGTTTCGGCCTGCTCGGGCACTCCATGGGCGCCATTGTTTCGCTGGTGCTGGCTGGCTCGTTGCCCGAACGCATCACCCATCTGGCGTTGATCGACGGGGTAATTCCTCCTACCGACAAAGGCGAGAACGCCGCCGAGCGTATGGGAATGGCACTACAGGCGCAGCTCGATCTTCGGGAAAAGCGCAAACCGGTCTACAACACTCTCGACCGGGCCATCGAGGCGCGGATGAAAGGGCTGGTGGCGGTCAGTCGCGAAGCCGCCGAACTGCTGGCGCAACGCGGACTGATGCCGGTGCCCGGCGGTTACACCTGGCGCACCGACAACCGCCTGACCCTGCCGTCGCCGCTGCGTCTGACCCAGGAACAGGCGATGGCTTTCGTCCAGCGCATTGCCTGCCCTGCGCAATTGGTGGTCGCAGCTGACGGCATGCTGGCCAGACATTCGGAGCTGCTGGAGCGTCTACCCTTTGACCGGGAACAGCTGCCGGGCGGGCACCATCTGCACCTGAACGATGAGGCCGGGGCCGGCCTTGTCGCAGACTGTTTCAATCGGTTCTTCGCCATTCCTTGACTTGCTCCCGGCAACTGTCGAGGCTGGGCAGGTTGAAATGGGAGACAACCAAGATGGATTTCTACACCGCTGCGACTTCGAACTGCCCTCAAGGCACCCAGGCCATGCCCCTGCGATGAGCCTGTCCATGCGATCTATCAGTCTGCTGGCGCTGTGCTGTTTCAGTCCCTTTCTATTCGCTGCCGACCTGCCGGGCAGTCAGGACCTGCCGATCGTGCCGCGTGTGGCCGATGCGCAGATCGTCGACTATCGCCCCGCCGTGGAGCTGGAGCGGATCTACCCGCTCGGCTCGATCCGCAAGATCAGCGGCCAGTTGCGTTTCGACGGCCAGGTCAGCGCTCGGGGGCAAACCACCTCGGTGACCTACGAATTGCCGCCGGAACATTCCGCCACCGAAGCCTTCACCCTCGCTCGCGAAGCCCTGCAAAAACAGGATGCCCAGCTGTTGTTCTGGTGCCAGGCCCGGGATTGCGGCGGGAGCAGCCTGTGGGCCAATGAGGTGTTCGGTAATGCCAAGCTGTACGGTGCCGACGAGCAGCAGGCCTATCTGCTGCTGAGGCTCGCGGCCCCGCGCGACAACACGCTGGTGGCGCTGTACAGCATCACCCGGGGCAATCGCAAAGCCTATCTGCACGTCGAACAGTTCGAGGCGCTGGCACCGCTCGGTGACCTGCTGCCGACCTCGGCCACGCTGCTGCGGGAGCTGAAAAGCACCGGCGAACTGGATTTTCCAAAACTGGCCGGCGATCCGGATGACACCTGGCTGCGCTTGCTGTCCCGTGGCTTGAACCTCGACACCACGTTGCGGGTGACAGTGTCCGGGCCCAAGGCCGAGGCCTGGCGGCAGGCGCTGATCGGGCAGGGCGTGCGCGCCGCGCGAATGGAAACCGGCAGTGTCGACGGCGAAGGTCTGCGCATCGATCTGTTGCGATAAGGTGTTTTTGGCGGACACGCTCGACGTGTTCGCCTACTCTTTGCCTGACTGATTTTTTTCGAGATTTTACATGCCCAATAATGATCGTCTGCTGGTGCAGATCCTGTTGCTGGTGCTGTTTGGTGCCAGTTTCTGGGTGATGGCGCCGTTCTGGTCGGCGCTGTTCTGGGGCGCGGTGCTGGCGTTTGCCAGTTGGCCGCTGATGCGCTTGCTGACCCGCTGGCTCAATGGCCGGGAATCCCTCGCGGCGCTGTTGCTGACCATGGGCTGGATGCTGCTGGTGGCGGGGCCGCTGGTGTGGCTGGGGTTCAATCTGGCCGATCACGTGCGCGATGCCACGGCGTTTATCAAGGATGTGCAGGTCGACGGATTGCCTGAGGCGCCGAGCTGGCTGGGCGGCGTGCCGTTGGTGGGTGAGCGTCTTGTCGGGATCTGGAACAGCATCGATCAGCAGGGTGCGGCCCTGATGGTGACTGTAAAACCTTATCTGGGGCAGGTCGGCAACTGGTTGCTGGCGCGCAGTGCGCAGATCGGCAGCGGGATTCTCGAGCTGACCCTGAGCATTGTCTTCGTGTTCTTTTTCTACCGTGACGGGCCGCGACTGGCGGCGTTCGTGCACAGTCTGCTGGAACGCCTGATCGGTGATCGGGCTGGTTACTACATCGATCTGGTGGCCGGTACGGTGCAGCGGGTGGTCAACGGGGTGATCGGTACAGCGGCGGCGCAAGCGGTGCTGGCGCTGATCGGTTTCCTGATTGCCGGGGTACCGGGGGCGCTGGTGCTGGGGATCGTGACGTTCCTGCTCAGTCTGATTCCGATGGGACCGCCACTGGTGTGGATTCCGGCCACGGCGTGGCTGGCCTGGAAGGGCGAGTACGGGATGGCGGTGTTTCTCGGGATCTGGGGGACGTTCATCATCAGTGGCGTGGATAACGTGCTCAAGCCGTATCTGATCAGCCGGGGCGGGAATCTGCCGTTGGTGATTGTGTTGCTTGGGGTGTTTGGGGGGCTGATTGCGTTTGGGTTTATCGGGTTGTTTATTGGGCCTACGCTTTTGGCGGTTGCTTATAGTTTGTTGACGGATTGGAGTAAGAGTCAGGCTCGGGTTTGAGGCTTTGGACTTGGCGGCCTTTGGGCCGACCAGGCTCTTTGGGATTGGGTGAATATCCGTTTCTTCGGGTGTTGCCGCTGGCGGTTTCGCTTTTACAGCGAGTCCCTTTTGGCAAACGCCCCAAAAGGAACCAAAAGGGCTTGCCCCAATGTTCGGCCCCTCGCTGAGGCTCGGGGTTCCTTCGCTCCGGGATTCATCCGGGGGCATCGCCTACGGTTTGCTTCGCTGCACCTCCTCTCGATGCATGCGGCTGCGCCGCACGGTCGCTGCGCTCCCACCCCCGGATAAATCCCTCCACTCAGCCTTCCAACGGGGCCGGTACGTCAAAAGCGGTACTCGAGCTAACGCTCATTGTGTTGAGTGGTGGGAAGCCAAAGCGAAAGCAGATTCTGGTGCTGGTGCCAATGTCGATGCAGGAGCAGGAGCAGGAGCAGGAGCAGGAGCAGGCGCGGGGGGCGGGGGCATTAGTGAACTTATGTGTTTCAAAACCCGAGTTCACCTCGGTATTTCACGTCGGCGTACTTCTCCCAAACACCTCGGTCAGTCCCCTCTCCCTCCGGGAGAGGGTTAGGGTGAGGGCGCTTTGTTGACACACCGCCAAGTCAAAGCAAACCACTTACCCCGTCCAACCTCAGTCGTCCCTCAAATCCTCACCCAATCTCAAGTCGCGACATTCAAATACTTGCCCACCGACGCAGTGTTTTCGAGCGAGTACTGCTTGCTCAGATTGGCAATCATCCGGTTCAGCGCCTCGGTAGTGGTTTGAGTATTGCTGGCGGTCTGTTCGTCATCCGGGCGTTCGCGACCTGCATGCAGTGCAGCTTTCAGTTCGTCGATGCTGACGCCTGCGCTGCTGTCGCTGTCCAGCACTTTGAGCAGGGCGGCGGCGTTGTCGGTGTTGTTCGATGAGGTGCTGTCGCTGGCTTGCAACGCACTGTTCAACTCGGTGACGCTGCCGTCGCCGTCGCCGTCGGCATCGAGCTGGCTGAACAGTTCGTCGCTGGTGGCTTGAGGGGGCGGGGGCGGTGGGGTGAGGCTGGCGGCGAGTTCGTCCTGGCTGACGACGCCGTCTTCGTTTTTGTCCAGGGCCGAGAAGATTTTGCTGCTGTCGGCGGTGCTGCCGGCGCTGGTCAGGCCGTTGCTCAGTTCGTCGCTGCTGATGGCGCCGTCGCCGTCGGCGTCCAGGGCGCTGATCAGGGCGTCGGCGAGTTCGGTGTTGGGGGCCTGGTCGCCTGGGGGCGGTGGAGGTGGGGCCATGGCGGTCATTTCTTCGGCGCTGAGGCTGCCGCTGGCGTCGCTGTCCAGATCGCCGAATTGTTTGCTCAGGCTGACCAGCAGGCCGTCATTGGACTTTTGTGACAGGGCACTGCCCAGTTCGTCCTGGTCCACGGCGCCGTCGCCGTTGCTGTCGAGCTTGGCGAACAGTTCCTTTTGCAGTTGCTGGCTGCGGGCGTTTTGGGTGGAGGTGCTGCTGGTATAGCTCGTGTAGTTGCTGACGCTACCGATCATCGGGCTCACTCCTTGGACTGGAAAACCGGTGGGTGTACCGGCTTATGCAGCCTCAAGGTGCAAGGTGTCGTGGGTATGTGAGGTTTGTACCGGCTGGTACACAGTCGGGCTCAGCGGCGAGGCAGTTGGATCACGGCGGTCAGGCCGCCGCCGGGTGTTTCTGCCAGGGTCAGTTGTCCGCCCTGACGTTGCGCCGCTTCCCGGGCGATGGTCATGCCCAGACCGACGCCGCCGGAGTTGCGGTTGCGTGAGCCTTCGAGGCGGAAGAACGGCTCGAATACGGCTTCGCGCTTGTCTGCCGCGATGCCCGGGCCGTGGTCGATGACGCGGATCAGCAGTTGTTCGCGTTGGTCTTGCAGTTCGATGTGCGCTTGGCCGGCGTAGCGCAGGGCGTTGTCCATCAGGTTGTTGATGCATGAGCGCAGTGCCATCGGTTGCACTTGCAAGGGTGCGCAGTGGCCGCTGACCTGAACGTCGGCGCCTTGATCCTGGGCGTTTTCGCACAGTGATTCGACCAGCGCCTGCACGTCCATCAATTGCAAGGCTTCGCTGGTGCGCTGTTCGTGCAGGTAGGTGAGGGTGGCGTCGAGCATGCCGATCATGTCGTCCAGATCCTGGCGCATCTGGCCTTGCAGCTTGTCGTCGTTGATGTTTTCCAGGCGCAGTTTCAGCCGCGACAGCGGGGTGCGCAGGTCGTGGGAGACGGCGCCGAGCATTCGTGCCCGCTGCTGCACCTGTTCGCGGATGCGGTGTTGCATCAGGTTGAACGTGTGTGCGGCCTGCCGGGCTTCCCGGGGGCCGGTTTCGTCCAGCGGCGGGCTGTCGAGGTCTTCGCTCAGGCGCTCGGCGGCATCGCTCAGGCGCTGGATCGGCCGGGTCAGCAGCTTGGCGCCGTACCAGGCGGCGATGATCAGCGAGATGAACTGGAAGGTCAGCGGCACGATCGGCCCGCCGAACCAGGGGCGCGGTGGACGGGGCGGGTAGCGTGGATCCTGAGCCGGCTGTTGACCGTCGAGGTTTTGCGAGAACTCCGGCGGCGGTGGCGGGGGTGGCGGGCCGTAGAGGCGGAACCAGGCAAAGGCTAGCAGGTGCGCCAGGACGATCGCCACCAACAGCATGCCAAACAGGCGGCCGAACAGCGTGTCGAAGCGCGCCCGCATCAGCCGATGTCCCGGGCGTCGAACAGGTAGCCTTCACCCCGTACGGTCTTGATCAGTTGCGGGGCTTTCGGGTCGTCGCCGAGTTTTTGCCGCAGACGCGAGACCAACAGGTCGATGCTACGGTCGAAGGCTTCGATCGAGCGGCCACGGGCGGCGTCCAGCAACTGTTCGCGGCTGAGCACCCGGCGCGGACGTTCGATGAACACCCAGAGCAGGCGGAATTCGGCATTGGACAGCGGCACCACCAGGCCATCGTCAGCGATGAGCTGGCGCAGGACGCTGTTCAGGCGCCAGTTGTCGAAGCGAATGTTCGCACGCTGTTCGCTGCGGTCGTCGCGCACCCGACGCAGAATCGTCTGGATCCGCGCCACCAGTTCCCGTGGTTCGAACGGTTTGGCCATGTAGTCATCGGCGCCCAGTTCCAGGCCGATGATCCGGTCGGTGGGTTCGCAACGGGCGGTGAGCATCAGGATCGGGATGTCGGACTCTGCCCGTAGCCAGCGGCACAGCGACAGACCGTCCTCGCCGGGCAGCATCAGGTCGAGCACCACCACGTCGAAATGTTCGGCCTGCATCGCCTGGCGCATCGCCGCGCCGTCGGTGACGCCGCTGGCGTGAATGTTGAAGCGGGCCAGGTAGTCGATCATCAGTTCGCGGATCGGCACGTCATCGTCGACGATCAGCGCGCGGATGCTCCAGCGCTTGTCGTCTTTCTGCTCGTCGTTCACGGAGGCTTGGGAGTTGTGCATGAGGCTGTTCATCTGCCAGTAGGCCGCCAACCACAAAGATAGGCTGCGAGGTTGTGGTTTCAGCATAGGCGTCCGGCCGTGAGGCGGGAAGGGCTGCTGTAAGGACTTGTTGCGGCTGGCGAGGCTAGCGCGGGCGCATGTTGTCGGCGTGTCGGTTGTGTATCGGGTTCGACACAATACCCTGCAAGGCTATGCTGATCACGGTTGGCGCGACGATTTACCGATCATCGGGTGCCGCGCCGCCGCCGGTTCCGCTACAATGCGCGCCGATTTCGACTTGCCTGAGAGCCCATCCATGTCCGCCTGCCAGACTCCTATCATCGTCGCCCTGGATTTCCCTACCCGTGACGCCGCACTGAAGCTGGCCGACCAGTTGGACCCGAAACTGTGCCGGGTCAAAGTGGGCAAGGAACTGTTCACCAGTTGCGCCGCGGAAATCGTCGGCACCCTGCGTGACAAGGGTTTTGAAGTATTCCTCGACCTGAAATTCCACGACATTCCCAACACCACCGCGATGGCGGTCAAGGCCGCGGCCGAGATGGGCGTGTGGATGGTCAACGTTCACTGCTCCGGCGGCCTGCGCATGATGGCGGCCTGCCGTGAAGAACTGGACAAGCGCAGCGGTCCGCAGCCGTTGCTGATTGGCGTGACCGTGCTGACCAGCATGGAGCGTGAGGATCTGGCAGGTATCGGTCTGGACATCGAGCCGCAGGAGCAGGTGCTGCGTCTGGCGGCACTGGCCGAGAAGGCCGGGATGGACGGTCTGGTGTGCTCGGCGCTGGAAGCCACCGCGCTGAAAACCGCGCACCCGTCGCTGCAACTGGTGACCCCGGGGATCCGTCCGGCGGGCAGTGCGCAGGACGACCAGCGTCGCATCCTGACTCCGCGTCAGGCGCTGGATGCCGGCTCCGACTATCTGGTGATCGGCCGTCCGATCAGTCAGGCGGCGGATCCGGCCAAGGCCCTGGCCTCGGTGGTTGCCGAACTGGCCTGAGCGAACGGCTGAAGATGCAATGAAGGGAGCCCGATGGCTCCCTTCATTGTTTTCAGACTTTCAATACCAGTTTGCCGAAGTTCTCGCCGCTGAACAGTTTGCCCAGGGTTTCCGGGAATGTTTCCAGGCCTTCGACGATGTCTTCCTTGCTCTTGAGCTGACCCTTGGCCATCCAGCCGGCCATTTCCTGGGCGGCGCTGGCGTACTGCGCGGCGTAATCCATCACCACGAAGCCTTCCATCCGCGCGCGGTTGACCAGCAGCGACAGGTAGTTGGCCGGACCTTTGACGGCTTCCTTGTTGTTGTACTGGCTGATCGCGCCGCAGATCACCACGCGCGCCTTGAAGTTCAGGCGGCTCAGCACCGCGTCGAGGATGTCGCCGCCGACGTTGTCGAAATACACGTCCACGCCTTTCGGGCATTCGCGTTTGAGACCGGCGAGCACGTCTTCGCTTTTGTAGTCGATGGCGCCGTCGAAGCCCAGTTCATCGACCAGGAACTTGCACTTGTCCGCGCCACCGGCAATGCCGACCACCCGGCAGCCTTTGATTTTGGCGATCTGCCCGGCGATGCTGCCGACCGCGCCCGCTGCACCGGACAACACCACGGTGTCACCGGCTTTCGGTGCGCCGACATCGAGCAGGGCGAAGTAGGCGGTCATGCCGGTCATGCCCAGTGCGGACAGGTAAACCGGCAGTGGCGCCAGTTTCGGATCGACTTTGTAGAAACCTCTGGGCTCACCGAGGAAATAATCCTGCACGCCCAGCGCACCATTGACGTAGTCCCCGACCGCGAACTCCGGGTTGTTCGAGGCGACGACTTTACCTACGCCCAACGCGCGCATGACTTCGCCCAGACCCACCGGCGGAATGTAGGATTTGCCTTCGTTCATCCAGCCGCGCATGGCCGGGTCGAGGGACAGGTATTCGTTCTTGACCAGAATCTGCCCCGCCGCCGGCTCGCCGACCGGGACTTCCTGATAGGTGAAGGTCTCGCGGGTGGCGGCGCCCACCGGGCGTTTGGCGAGCAGGAACTGACGATTGGTCTGGTTGGTCATGACAGGCACTCGAATTGAATGAAGCCTTGTTGATAGACCTTCATGAGCGATGCCGCAAGGTTGGCTCACGGGGCGAATGCAGGCCGATCCAGTACGGTGATAGTCGATCCATGGGTTTCATCACTGCGATTCATGCAAGCCTAACCGGCCTTTTGATAGTGCTGACGTCACTCAGGCCCCTGTGGCTATGCTGCCTTCATCAATCCCCCCGCATTCGAGGACATAACAATGAGCATGACGTTTTCCGGTCAGGTAGCCGTCGTCACCGGCGCGGCCAACGGCATCGGCCGCGCGACGGCCCAGGCGTTCGCCGCCGAAGGTCTGAAAGTGGTGGTGGCCGATCTGGATGCGGCCGGGGGCGAGGGCACCGTGGCGCTGATTCGTACAGCCGGCGGCGAAGCGACCTTCGTGCGCTGCAACGTGACCGTCGAAAACGAAGTGAAAAATCTGATGGACGAGGTGATCAATACCTACGGCCGTCTCGACTATGCCTTCAACAACGCCGGGATCGAGATCGAGAAAGGCAAACTGGCCGAAGGCTCGATGGACGAGTTCGACGCGATCATGGGCGTCAACGTCAAGGGCGTGTGGCTGTGCATGAAGTATCAGCTGCCGTTGCTGCTGGCGCAGGGCGGCGGGGCGATCGTCAACACCGCGTCGGTGGCTGGATTGGGCGCTGCGCCGAAGATGAGCATCTACGCGGCTTCCAAGCACGCGGTGATCGGCCTGACCAAGTCCGCCGCCATCGAATACGCCAAGAAGAAAATCCGCGTCAACGCCGTATGCCCGGCGGTGATCGACACCGACATGTTCCGTCGCGCCTATGAAGCGGACCCGAAGAAAGGAGAATTCGCCAACGCGATGCACCCGGTCGGTCGCATCGGCAAGGTCGAGGAAATTGCCAGTGCCGTGCTGTACCTGTGCAGTGATGGTGCGGCGTTTACCACCGGCCATTCGCTGGCGGTGGATGGTGGCGTGACTGCCTTCTAAGGTAGCGTCGGCTGGTACAAAAAGGACCCGCTCATCGGCGGGTTTTTTTTCGCCTCGGGAGCGGTTTTGTGAATCCGCTAAACAATGTGTTTCAAATGGTTAGAACGGAGGCTTTTGACGGTTTTGTCGCACAGCCCGAACGGAGCGGCTGTGATTTACTGCTCCCAGCAAAACGGACAGGAGTTTGCGTGCTCATGGATTTGAGAATTGACCGACAGGCGATGGTGCCGGTTGTACAGCAGATTGTTGACGGGTTGACCGAGTGGATCGTGCAGGAACAGGTGCCGCCGACGACGCGGCTGCCCTCCGTACGACAGATCGCTCGACGCAATCTGCTCAGCCAGTCCTGCGTCATGGAGGCTTGCGAGCGTCTGGTGGCGCAGGGAATTCTGGCGTCGCGCCAGGGCTCGGGATTCATGGTGGCGGCGTTGTTGCCGGATTATTGCCGGGGGAGTAATGGCTCCGAGGCAGGCGACGAGCAGCACGGTCGCGTTACGCAATCGCCCTGGCGCGGCGGATTGAAGCTGGGCGCTGGTGTCCTGCCGGAGAGTTGGCGTGAGCCGGATGATCTGAGTTATGCGATCCGACAGGTGGCGCGCGCCGATATGGCCAGCCTGTTCAACTACAACGACCCCCTCGGTCTTCCGGCGTTGCGGGAGCAGATTGCCAAGCGTCTCGGATTGCTGGATATCAAGGCCCTCGATGAACAGGTGCTGACGACTGCCGGTGCCAGCCACGCTCTGGACCTGATCATGCGAACCCTGTTCAAGGCCGGCGATTGCGTGGTGGTCGAAACGCCCGGACATGCGCCGCTGTTCGAACTTTTGCGCTTGCACGGCATTCGCATGCTGGAGGTGCGCCGCACTCCGAGCGGTCCGGACATCGAAGCGCTCGAGGCGTTACTGCAACAGTTCAGGCCGACAGCGCTGTTCATCAACAGTCATCACCACAATCCCACGGGCAGTTGCCTGGCGCCGGCGGTGGCGCGACAAGTCTTGCAATTGAGCAGAACCTACGATCTGCGGGTGATTGAAGATGATGTCTACGCCGATCTGCACAATGGCAGCGGTACTCGTCTGGCCGCGCTGGATGACGGGGAGCGGGTGATCTATGTCGGCAGCTTTTCCAAGACGCTGAGCAGCTCGCTACGGGTCGGTTTTGTCTTGGCCAGTGACAAACTGATCGAGCGTATGGCGCGGGTCAAGATGATCAGTTGCATGGGCACCTCGAGGTTCTGCGAGGCGGTTCTGGCCGGATTGCTGGCCAGTGGTGCCTATCGAAAACTGGTACAGCGTCAGCGTCAGCGACTTTCCACTGATCGTGTGGCTGCCCTTCAGGCCCTGGAGGACGCTGACTGGGAGGTGTTCGGCAAGCCCACGGGCGGCCTGTTCATCTGGGCACGTTCGCCGGTGGCCGATGAGGCACGTTTGCGCGGGCATGCTCTACGCTGCGGTGTGCAGTTGTCCTGCGCAACGTCGTTCAGTCCCAGTGGCGAAGCCTGCGACTGGCAGCGGATCAACGTGGCTTACGCCTGTGATCCACGGGCACGGCAGTTTTTTCGCGATACAGCCATGGATCGACCTCGAACGTTCTGAAAACGACGCGTGCGTAGCTTTTTGCCATTATTCCGACGCCAGAGACTTGTGCTGGTTCAAGGCCGTTGCGAATCTTCGGCAACAGACTATGGCAGGGGGCTACGCGCAATGATTTCGGCCGTGCAAGGACGTTTTGCCAACCTCGGTATGGCAAAAAAACTGGGTATCGGGTTTGTGTTGGTGTTGTTGCTGACTGCACTGGTGGCGGCGATTGGCGTCTGGTCCCTGCAAACCATCAGTCAGCGCTTCGACGGCCTCAAGCAGATGTCATCGCTCAACAGTGGCTTGCTCAAGGTGCGGCTGCTGGAGCAGGACTACGCCTTGCACGGCAACCCGAAAACCGTCGATGCCTTGCACGAAGGTGTGGACGGTCTGATTGCCATGGCCAATGGGCTCAAGGCGCAATCCTCGGCGAATGTGCCGGTGATGAGCGACGTAGAACAGTCGCTGGTTGCCTATCGCAAGGCGTTTGATGAATTCGTCTCGTTGTCCCTGGCCAAGGACCTGGCGCTGGAAATGGCCAGTTGGTCGGTGTCCAGCGTCGCCAACAATCTCGATGTGCTGCAGGCCGGTCTTGCCGATGACGGCGCGTACACCCTGAAAGACAGCGAAGGCAAGGACGGGGCGCAATTCATCGAGCAGGCTGGCCAGGTCAGCCAAGTCTCACGCTTGATGTTGCAGGCAATGAACGAAGCACGGGTACGTCTGGATCAAAGCCGCAAGGGTGATGACAGTGCAGGTCAGGGCAATATCGAGCAGGCTGCCCAAGCTCAGGCCCAGGCCGAGCAGCTCAAATCCACGGTCAAGGACGAGGGTTACCTGACAGTGCTCAATGAAGTGTCCGGGCACATTGCCGGTTTCAGCGACAAGCTTGCCGAGTACACCGGGTTGCTGGCCCAGGAAAAGACTGTCTATCAACAGTTGCACCAGCGGGCCGATGAAGTCGTGGCGCGGGTCGATCAGGCCTATGTCGCGCAAGACGGCGCGATGCAGGGCGAACTGAAAAAGAATTCGGTACTGATCCTTGGCTCATCGGCGCTGGCGTTGCTGGTCGGGCTGATTGCGGCGTGGGTGATCACCCGGCTGATCGTGGCGCCATTGCGCAGCGTGATTCATGTGGCGCAGCAAATTGCGGCCGGTGATCTGAGCGCAACGATCGAGGTCTCCCGCCGCGATGAAATCGGCCAACTGATGCTGGCCATGCAGCAGATGGGCGCGGGCTTGAGTACGATTGTCAGCGGGTTACAGGCGGGTATCGAACAGTTGGCCAGTTCGGCGCAATCGCTGTCGGCGGTGACCGAGCAGACCAACCTTGAGGTCAGCAGCCAGAAAGAGGAAACCGAACAGGTCGCCACGGCGATGAATCAGATGACCGCCACCGTTCACGATGTGGCGCGTAATGCCGAAGAAGCGGCGCTCGCGGCGCAGACCGCTGATGGCAAGGTCGAAAGCGGCCAGCAGGTGGTGCGCCAGAGCATGGCGCGGATCGAGCAACTGGCGGATTCGGCGACGTCGGCCAGTTCGAGCATCGAAAGCCTCAGTGCGGAAATCCAGAACATCGGCACGGTGCTGGGGGTGATCAAGAGCGTTGCCGAGCAGACCAACCTGCTGGCGCTCAACGCGGCGATCGAAGCGGCGCGGGCGGGCGAGCAGGGCAGGGGCTTTGCGGTGGTCGCCGATGAAGTGCGGGCGCTGGCCCGGCGCACGCAGCAGTCGACCGAGGAGATCGAGCGGCTGGTCAGTGCCTTGCGTTCGGCGGCGCATTCGTCGGTGCAGCAGATTCAGAGCAGTGGCGAACTGGTGAAGCTGGCGGTGAGTGATGCGTTGCAGACCGAAAGTGCGTTGGGGAGTATTGCGACGGCGGTTTCGTTGATTCAGCAGATGAACCAGCAGATTGCGGCGGCGGCCGAGGAGCAGAGTTCGGTGGCCGAGGAGATCAATCGCAGTGTGACGAGTATTCGGGCGAGTGCGGATCAGTCTTCGATTGCCATGCGGGGGAATGCGGCTTCGAGTGTTGAGCTGGCGCAGTTGGGGAGTGAGTTGCGGGGGATGGTGGGGCACTTTCGGCTTTGACCTTGGCGGCCTTTGGGCCGACCAGGTTGTTGGTTGTTTGGGGTGAATATCCGTTGCTTCGGGTGCTGCCGCTGGCGGTTTCGCCCTTACGGCGAGTCCCTTTGGCAAACGCCCCAAAGGAACCAAAGGTCTGGGCCCCTGCGTTCGGCCTCTCGCTGAGGCTCGAGGTTCCTTCGTTCCGGGATTCATCCGGGGGCATCGCCTACGGTTTGCTTCGCTGCACCTCCTCTCGATGCATGCGGCTGCGCCGCACGGTCGCTGCGCTCCCACCCCCGGATAAATCCCTCCACTCAGCCTTCCGATGGGGCCGGCACGTCAAAAGCGGTACTCGAGCTAACGCTCATCGTGTTGAGTGGTGAAAGCCAAAGCTAAAGCCAAAGCAGGAGTCGAGTTGCATGCGTTTCAAAAACCGAGTTCGACTCGGTATCTCACGTCGGCGTACCTCTCCCAAACACCTCGGTCAGTCCCCTCTCCCTCCGGGAGAGGGTTAGGGTGAGGGCGCTTTTGATTTTGATCTTTCCCGCAGGCAATAAAAAAGCCACCTCTCGGTGGCTTCTCTCTTTGACTGCACTCAGTCGTAAATCACTTTCTTCTTCCAGTCCGCATCAGCCTCGACATCTTTGAGGCCGGCAGTCAGTTGGTTTTCTTCGCCTTCGACCGGGGCGATCTTGTCCATGACCTGGGCGTTGGCGCGGGCCAGGAGTTTTTCCAGGTATTGGAGTTGTTCGGCGTAGATTTGCGGGTCCTGCTGTTTGCGCAGGTATTGCACGCCGCGTTCGAAGGCGAGGCGGGCCTGGCCTGGCTGGTTTTGCTGGAGGGCGTGCTGGCCGAGGTTGTTGAAGAACTCGATGTGCAGCAATACGAGGATGTGGCGGACTTCGCGGATCCAGTGTTTGGCTTCGTTCGGTGGCAGGAAGCCGTCCTGCGCGGCGCGGGTGATCTGGCCGTGGAGGGCTTCGAGGAGGAAGCGGACGTCTTTGGCCTTGGCTTCGGTCTGGATCGGGGCCGGCGGGTTGTTGACCGGGATCGATTCGCCCTGGGCGACGAGGGCGCTCAGTTCGGTGATGCGGGCCTTGGTGGTGGCGCTGGTCTTTTCCAGGTTCAGCAGGCGCTGGCAGACGTTCAGCTCGAGGCGAGTCAGAAGCAGTTTGAGGGCCGGGGTCATGAACTGGCCGGGGAAGGTTTCGGTCAGTTCGCCGCAACGGCGCAGGCGGTCGTTGAGTTCGACCTTGGTGCGGGCCTTCTCCAGTTTGGTGTTTTCCACCACATGGTTCATGTAGCCAATGGCGATCAAGATTGCGATCCCGGCTATGACTAGCAGGGTGATCATGAGTGGTGTCACCGGTAAGACCTCTTTATAGGGTTCGCGTGCGAGTGTAGTGGCTTGGCATACAGGAGCCTAGCGCCGCTCGACGGGTTTGGATCGGCGAAGCTGAATCTGTATCGGCCAGGAACCGGCTTATATAAATGCTGGCCCTTGGGGTGCAGATTGCCATCACCTGTGCCGTGGACTATAACGCCTTGGCGAGTGTCGGAATATAGGCGTCAATCGTCGGGCGACGCAAAACCCGGAAACGGTGCGTAAAGCAGGTCGAAGTCATTGATTTAAATAAATTTATATCTGGGGGTTGACGACCTTTCAATCCATCCATAGAATGCGCGCCACTTGCAGCGTAAAGCACACAGCGAAACGCGGCAGGGAGTGAATGTTGTAGTGTGTCCCCTTCGTCTAGTGGCCTAGGACACCGCCCTTTCACGGCGGTAACAGGG
>NZ_JARVSR010000007.1:0-89275 GCF_030209075.1 Pseudomonas sp. lyk4-R2A-10
AACCGCCGACATTCTGCTTGTAAGGCAGACGCTCTCCCAGCTGAGCTAATCACCCGTTTGCATCTCCGAGGCCGCGAAATTTACGCAGGTAGCGAACCTAAGTCAATAGCAGGATTGAAGTTTTTCTAAAAAAGACGAAATTGCTTCATTCCGTATAAATCATCTTCTTGGTCATGCCGCCATCGACCACGAATTCCTGCCCCGTCACAAACCCCGCATTCTTCGACAGCAACCACGCCACCATCGCCGCCACATCCTCGACCGTCCCTACCCTGCCCGCCGGATGCTGGGCATGATCGGTATCGGTCAGCGGTTCCGCGCGCCGCGCGGATGGATCCCGCGCATCGATCCAGCCCGGGCTGACCGCATTGACGCGAATCTCCGGCCCGAGACTGATCGCCAGCGCGTGAGTCAGCGCCAGCAAACCACCCTTGCTCGCCGCATAGGCTTCGGTATCCGGTTCCGACTGCGCCGCACGGGTCGAGGCCAGATTGACGATCGCCCCGTTGTGCGCACGCAGATACGGCGCGCAGTGTTTGGCCAGCAACATCGGCCCACCGAGGTTCACCGCAAGCACCCGATTCCAGTAAGCCAGATCGAGGCTTTCCAGCGTGATGTTGTGCGGATCGGCCACGGCAGCGTTGCACACCAGCGCATCCAGACGACCGAATTGCCCCAGCACCTCAGCGACACCGAGCGCCACCTGACTTTCGTCCGCGACGTCCATGGCGATGAACCAGGCGTTTTCGCCGAGCACCTTCGCCACTTTCGAACCTCGCACACGATCCAGGTCAGTCAGCACCACCTGCCAGCCTTCGCTGATCAGCCATGCCGCGATGCCCAAGCCGATCCCGCGCGCGGCACCCGTGACCAATGCAACGCGGCCATGGGTGCCGATCTTTGGCGTAGACAACTCGATCACAACGCCGCCAGACCGCGCGACAGGTCGGCTTGCAGGTCAGCCACGTCTTCCAGACCGACCGCGATGCGGATCAGGCTGTCACGAATGCCGGCTGCCTCACGCTCCTGCGGCGCCAGACGGCCGTGGGACGTGGTGCTCGGGTGGGTGATGGTGGTTTTGCTGTCACCCAGGTTGGCCGTGATCGAGATCAAACGGGTCGCATCGATAAAGCGCCAGGCGCCCTCTTTGCCGCCCTTGACCTCAAAGCTCACCACCGCGCCGAAGCCCTTCTGCTGACGCAGAGCCAGTTCGTGCTGCGGATGGCTCTTGAGACCGGCGTAATGCACCTTCTCGATGCCATCCTGCTGCTCCAGCCACTCAGCCAGTTGTTGGGCATTGGCGCAGTGCGCCTTCATCCGCAGGTTCAGGGTTTCCAGCCCCTTGAGGAAGATCCAGGCGTTGAACGGGCTGAGGGTCGGCCCGGCGGTACGCAGGAAGCCGACGACTTCTTTCATCTGTTCGCTGCGACCGGCAACCACGCCGCCCATGCAACGGCCCTGGCCATCGATGAACTTGGTGGCCGAATGCACAACGATGTCTGCGCCCAGCTTCAGCGGCTGCTGCAAGGCAGGCGTGCAGAAGCAGTTGTCGACTACCAGCATCGCACCCTTGGCGTGCGCGATTTCCGACAGCGCGGTGATATCCACCAGCTCAGCCAACGGATTGGACGGCGACTCGACGAACAGCAATTTGGTGTTGGACTTGATCGCTGCGTCCCAGGCCGACAGATCGGCCAGCGGCACGTAATCGACTTCCACGCCAAAACGCTTGAAGTACTTCTCGAACAGACTGATGGTCGAACCGAACACGCTGCGCGACACCAGCACATGATCGCCGGCGCTGCACAGACTCATCACCACCGCCATGATCGCGGCCATGCCGGTGGCCGTGGCCACCGCCTGCTCGGCGCTTTCCAGCGCGGCGATGCGCTCTTCGAAGGCGCGAACGGTCGGGTTGGTGTAACGCGAGTAGACGTTGCCCGGCACTTCCCCGGCAAACCGCGCAGCCGCATCGGCGGCGGTGCGAAACACATAGCTGGAAGTGAAGAACATCGGATCACCGTGCTCGCCTTCCGGCGTACGGTGCTGACCGGCACGTACGGCCAGGGTATCGAACGCTACGCCTTCGAGGTCGCTGTCCAGCCGACCGGCATCCCATTCCTGACTCATGCTGTCACTCCTTGCCCTGTTCTCGATAAATAAAAGTCTTTTGCCAGATACAAAACCGGCCCCTAAGGGCCGGTTGAAACTCAGTTGTTGTACAGATCGATGATCGCACTGACCGCCTGGGTCTTGACCTTCGAGGCATCGTTGCGTGCCTGTTCGATCTTGTTCAGGTAAGCCTCGTCGACATCGCCGGTGACGTACTTGCCGTCAAACACTGCGCAATCGAAGTTTTCGATCTTGATCTTGCCGCCACCGACCGCTTCGATCAAGTCAGGCAGGTCCTGATAGATCAGCCAGTCGGCGCCGATCAGGTCGGCGACATCCTGAGTCGAACGGTTGTGAGCGATCAGCTCGTGAGCGCTCGGCATGTCGATGCCGTACACGTTCGGGAAGCGAACAGCCGGAGCCGCCGAGCAGAAGTAGACGTTTTTCGCGCCGGCTTCGCGGGCCATCTGGATGATCTGCTTGCAGGTGGTGCCGCGAACGATCGAGTCGTCCACCAGCATCACGTTCTTGCCGCGGAATTCCAGTTCGATGGCGTTGAGCTTCTGGCGTACCGATTTCTTGCGCGCAGCCTGGCCGGGCATGATGAAGGTACGGCCGATGTAACGGTTCTTGACGAAGCCTTCGCGGAATTTCACGCCCAGATGGTTGGCCAGTTCCAGTGCTGCGGTGCGACTGGTGTCCGGAATCGGGATGACCACGTCGATGTCGTGTTCTGGACGCTCGCGCAGGATCTTCTCGGCCAGCTTCTCACCCATGCGCAGACGGGCTTTGTAGACCGACACGCCGTCGATGATCGAATCCGGACGCGCCAGGTAGACGTGTTCGAAGATGCACGGAGTCAGGGACGGGTTGGTCGCGCACTGACGAGTGTGCAGCTTGCCGTCTTCAGTGATGTAGACCGCTTCGCCCGGTGCCAGGTCGCGGATCAGAGTGAAGCCAAGCACGTCCAGCGAAACGCTTTCGGAGGCGATCATGTACTCGACGCCTTCGTCGGTGTGACGCTGACCGAACACGATCGGGCGGATGCCGTGCGGGTCACGGAAGCCGACGATGCCGTAACCGGTCACCATCGCCACAACGGCGTAACCACCGACGCAACGGTTGTGCACGTCGGTCACGGCGGCAAACACGTCTTCTTCGGTCGGTTGCAGCTTGCCGCGCTGGGCCAGCTCGTGGGCGAACACGTTCAGCAACACTTCCGAGTCGGAGCTGGTGTTGACGTGACGCAGATCGGATTCGTAGATCTCTTTGGCCAACTGTTCAACGTTGGTCAGGTTACCGTTGTGCGCCAGGGTGATGCCGTAAGGCGAGTTGACGTAGAACGGCTGAGCCTCGGCCGACGTCGAGCTGCCGGCAGTCGGGTAACGGACGTGGCCGATACCCATGTGGCCGACCAGGCGCTGCATGTGACGCTGTTGAAACACGTCACGCACCAGGCCATTGTCCTTGCGCAAGAACAACCGGCCATCATGGCTGGTCACGATACCGGCAGCGTCCTGGCCGCGGTGCTGGAGCACGGTTAGCGCGTCATACAGCGCCTGATTGACGTTCGACTTACCGACGATACCGACGATGCCACACATGCGACGCAACCCCTACTTAATGGATCTGAACTGAACAACACTCACTGAGGCGTTTTGGCCGACGGCAAGAGTTGCTCCTTGAACGGAATATCAGCGGGTACGCTGATTCCGCTGGCAAGCCACTGACTGCTCCACCCGAGAATCAGGTTCTTGGACCAGTCTGCGACCAATAGAAACTTTGGCACGAGCTGTGATTCTTTCCACCACCCGTCCTGCTGTACCGGCCCCAGGCTCAACAGCCCGACCGCCACGACCACCAGCAACACGCCACGCGCAGCGCCGAAGGCCATGCCGAGGAATCGATCGGTCCCGGACAACCCGGTGACGCGAACCAACTCGCCGATAAGATAATTGATCATTGCGCCCACGATCAGTGTGGCGACAAACATGATGGCACAGCCCGTGATCACACGAGCCGACGGTGTTTGAATGTATCCGGCGAGGTACTCGGACAGTGAGCCACCGAACATCCAGGCAACGGCTCCTGCAATGATCCAGGTCACCAGCGACAATGCTTCTTTGACGAAGCCGCGGCTCAAACTGATCAAAGCGGAGATGGCGATGATTGCAACGATCGCCCAGTCAACCCAGGTAAATGGCACAGTGCAGCCTACAGACGGATAAGGCGGCGCATTTTAGCAGAGCGCATGGCTGTCGGTAAGCTGCGATTTTCAGTGCATTTCTATCGAAGTGATAGATATCAGCCGCGCTCGGGCTGGAAGCGCACCACAAACCCCTTGAGGTTCTGCTGGCGGCTCAACAGATCACGCAGACGATCAGCTTCTGCGCGCTCGATCAGCGGGCCGACGAACACCCGGTTCTTGCCATCGGCCGAACGGATGTAAGCGTTGTAACCCTGGCTGCGCAGGGTTTTCTGCAGGCTTTCGGCGCTGGCGCGGCTCGACAGACTGGCCAGTTGCACCGACCAGCTCACCGACAGGCCATTGGCATCGACGCGGCTCTGGGTGGTATCCGGCTTGGCAGACAATGCAGCGATCGGCTGAGCCGGGGCCGTGGTTGGCTTGACCACGGGAACGGGAACGGGAGCGGGAGCGGGAGCCGGCGCAACCGGTTTGGCCACCGGCGCCGGAGCCGGGGCTGGCGCGGCGGAAGCAATCGGCGCCGTCGGCACAGCCTGCTCGGCGACTTCGTCATCGCTCGGCACTGGCTCTTGCGGCAGAACCTGAGGCTCGGGTACGGCCACGGTTTCCATCTGGATCTGCGCCACGGCGGGCGCTTGCGGCGCAGCCGGCGCCTCGACGGTCACCTGACGCTGTTCATCCTGACGGGAAAACAGCATCGGCAGGAAAATCACCGCCAGCGCCACCAGCACCAGGGCACCGACCATGCGCTGTTTGTACGCTTTATCCAGCAAAGCCATTTGCCGCTTCCTCCGTGGAGCGCCGAGACAGCCATTCAAGGGCCTCGGCGACACAATAAAATGATCCGAACAGCAAGATCTCGTCGTCGCTGGTGGCCACTGCACACTGCCCTTCCAGCGCAGCCGCCACACTGTCATAAGACGTGACCGAGGCGCCAAGGTTCTGCAGTGCAACATTCAATTCAGCCACCGGACGCGCACGCGGCGAATCCAGCGGCGCCACCGCCCAGTGCTGGACGCCGGCATTCAATTCACCGATGACACCCTCCAGATCCTTGTCCGCCAACAGGCCGAATACCGCCAGTCGCTTGCCGACCGGCGGACGCGCAGCCAGACGCCGCGCAAGATACTCCGCCGCATGCGGGTTATGGCCAACATCCAGCAACAGGTTCAGACGCTTGCCGTTCCATTCGAACGAGCGACGATCAAGGCGACCGACCACGCGAGTCGCCTGCAGCGCCGCAGCAATCTGCCCGGCATCCCACGGCAAACCGAGCAGCAGATAAGCCTGCAACGCCAGCGCAGCGTTTTCCATCGGCAGATCAAGCAGCGGCAAATCGCGCAGCTCGACGACCCGACCTTCAGCATCGGTACCGCGCCACTGCCAGAATTGATCAGTGATGCCGAGATCGAAATCCCGCCCGCGCAGGAAGAACGGGCAAGCAAGCTCGCGCGCCTTGTCCAGCAGGGGTTGTGGAGGATTCAGATCGCCGCACAGCGCAGGCTTGCCCTGACGGAAAATCCCGGCCTTCTCGAAGGCCACGGATTCGCGGGTATTGCCCAGGTAATCGGCATGATCGACACCAATGCTGGTGACCAGCGCGATGTCGGCATCGACCACGTTGACCGTATCCAGACGCCCGCCCAGCCCGACTTCCAGCACCACCGCGTCGAGCCCGGCCTGTTGAAACAGCCAGAACGCCGCCAGGGTGCCCATTTCGAAGTAAGTCAGGGAAGTGTCGCCGCGCCCCGCTTCGACCGCCGCGAAGGCTTCGCACAGCTGCGCGTCAGTGGCTTCGACGCCATTGAGCTGCACCCGCTCGTTGTAACGCAGCAAGTGCGGAGAATTGTAGACACCGACGTTCAGGCCCTGCGCTCGCAGCAATGAAGCCACGAACGCGCAGGTCGAACCCTTGCCGTTGGTGCCGGTGACCGTAATCACCCGAGGCGCCGGCTGGCCCAGTCCCATGCGGGACGCTACCTGTTGCGAACGCTCCAGCCCCATGTCGATGGCCGATGGATGCAACTGTTCAAGGTAGGCGAGCCACTCGCCAAGGGTGCGCTCGGTCATACGTTGGCAGGCACCGGCGGAACGACGATCGGCTCGATCGGCGCAGCAACGAATTTAGGCGTCGGTTTGCCGGTCAGTTGCGCCAGCAGGTTACCCAGACGCGGACGCAGTTCGCGACGATCGATGATCAGGTCGATGGCGCCGTGCTCCAGCAGGAACTCGCTGCGCTGGAAGCCTTCCGGCAGTTTTTCGCGCACGGTCTGCTCGATCACACGTGGACCGGCGAAGCCGATCAGGGCTTTAGGCTCGCCGACGATCACGTCGCCCAGCATCGCCAGACTGGCGGAAACGCCGCCGTAGACCGGGTCGGTCAGCACCGAGATGAACGGAATGCCTTCTTCACGCAGACGCGCCAGAACAGCCGAAGTCTTGGCCATCTGCATCAGCGAGATCAGGGCTTCCTGCATGCGCGCACCACCGGAGGCGGAAAAGCAGACCATCGGGCAACGGTTTTCCAGCGCGTAGTTGGCGGCGCGCACGAAGCGCTCACCGACGATGGCGCCCATGGAACCGCCCATGAAGCTGAATTCGAACGCCGAAACCACGACCGGCATGCCCAGCAGGGTGCCGCTCATGGAAACCAGTGCGTCTTTCTCGCCGGTCTGTTTCTGGGCAGCGACCAGGCGGTCCTTGTACTTCTTGCCGTCACGGAATTTCAGCCGGTCAACCGGCTCAAGGTCGGCGCCCAGTTCGGTACGGCCTTCGGCGTCCAGGAAGATGTCGATGCGCGCACGTGCGCCGATGCGCATGTGGTGGTTGCATTTAGGGCAAACGTCCAGGGTCTTTTCCAGCTCCGGACGATACAGCACAGCCTCGCAGGACGGGCATTTGTGCCACAGACCTTCAGGGACCGAGCTCTTCTTGACCTCGGAACGCATGATCGAAGGGATCAGCTTGTCTACCAACCAGTTGCTCATGCTTTCTTTCTCCAGTACCGGCGGCCCGAACGCTCTGGTTCGCGGCCCCGCGTATGCCCTTCAGCTAAATTCATGTGTGGCGATGATCGTCCGGACTGCCGGGTCAGCGGAACTGACCTGCGCACACCCCGAAAAGACCCTCAGCCTCTTTTCTACAGAGCTGTGGACGGCGGCAGTCTGCCAGCCGTCACATCAGCGTACGGCGTTGATGAATGCACGAATCTTTGCGTGATCCTTGATGCCCTTGCTCGCCTCTACCCCGCCGCTGACATCCACGGCATACGGCCGCACCCGGGCTATCGCATCGGCGACGTTCTCCGGCGTCAGGCCGCCGGCCAGAATCAACGGCTTGCTCAAACCTTGCGGAATCAATGACCAGTCGAACGCCTCGCCGGTTCCGCCGGGCACGCCTTCGACATAAGTGTCGAGCAGCACGCCGCTGGCGCTCGGGTAGGCATCGCAGGCAGCGGCAATATTATCGCCCGCCTTGACCCGCAAGGCCTTGATGTACGGCCGGTGCCAGCCTTCACACTCGGCGGCGGTTTCGTCGCCATGGAACTGCAGCAGATCCAGCGGCACGGCATCGAGGATTTCCCCGAGCTCGCAGCGGCTGGCATTGACGAACAGCCCGACCGTGGTCACGAACGGCGGCAATGCGGCGATGATCGCCCGCGCCTGCTGCACGGTCACGGCCCGGGGACTTTTAGCGTAGAACACAAAACCGATGGCATCGGCCCCGGCCTCGACGGCTGCCAACGCATCCTCCATGCGGGTAATCCCGCAAATCTTGCTGCGAACGGCTGACATGTCGATAAAAACCCCAAGGCAAATCCGAGAAAGTCCCGGATGGTAACAAATGCGTTCGAGGGCGTCAGCCGTCAAGTTCCGCGAAACCCGTAAGGAAATGTGGCCCGATGAAACGCTCGGGCAACGGGAACTCGTCGTGATACTCGACCTGCACCAGATACAGGCCGAACGGATGCGCCGTGACCCCGCCGGAACGCCGCTCACGGCTCTCCAGCACTTCTTTCATCCACTCCACCGGCCGCTCGCCGGCACCGATGGTCATCAGCACGCCGGCGATGTTGCGCACCATGTGGTGCAGGAACGCGTTGGCGCGGATGTCCAGAACGATCATTTTGCCGTGACGGGTCACGCGCAGGTGATGCATCTGCTTGATCGGCGACTTGGCCTGGCACTGGCCGGCACGGAAGGCACTGAAATCATGGGTACCGATCAGGTACTGCGCGGCCTCGGCCATGCGCTCGACGTCCAGCGGACGGTGATTCCAGGTGATTTCTTCGTTGAGATGCGCCGGGCGGATCTGATCGTTGTAGATCACATAGCGATAGCGCCGGGCAATCGCCTTGAATCGCGCATGGAAATGCGCCGGCATGATCTTCGCCCAACTGACGCTGATGTCGTGGGGCAGATTGATGTTGGCGCCCATGACCCAGGCTTTCAGCGAGCGGTCGACCTGGGTATCGAAATGCACCACTTGCCCGCACGCATGCACACCGGCGTCGGTGCGCCCCGCGCATTGCAGCGAGATCGGCGAGTCGGCGACCTTCGACAGGGCTTTTTCCAGGGTTTCCTGCACGGTGAGCACACCGGTGGACTGACGCTGCCAGCCGCTGTAGCGCGAGCCCTTGTATTCAACGCCCAGCGCGACGCGGAAAAAGCCTTCGGGTGCCATTTCGGCGGCCGGGTTATCTATGTTTGCCAAGTCGGTACAGCCTGCTGATCTACAAAGGCGGGCATTATAAGGCGGCGGGACGGGGAAACCAGACCCAAACAAAAACGGCAGCCTCATGGGCTGCCGTTCTGTTTAGCGCTGAATGCCGACTCAGGCCAGATGCGAAAGCATTTCGCTCGCTTCGCTCTTCTGCTTGTCGTTCCCCTCGCTGATGACTTCATTGAGGATGTCGCGCGCACCGTCGTTGTCGCCCATGTCGATGTAGGCCTGCGCCAGATCGAGCTTGGTCGCGGCTTCGTCGGTGCCGGACAGGAAGTCGAAGTCATCCTCACCCAGATCATCACCCAACGCAGCATCAGCTTCGGTGAAGCTTGGCTCGTTGATGCTGCTCGACAGACGATCCAGCTCAGCGTTGACGTCATCCAGCTCGGCGGCGAACGCATCCGGCTCGGCTGGCGCAGCGTCCATTTCGTCAGCCAGGGACAGGTCGAAATCGGCTGGCAGCTCCAGATCGTCCTGCGGCACGTCGGTAACGGCCGGGGTTTCGACCAGCGGCAGATCCTTCACGCCTTCGTCCAGATCCAGCAGGAAGTCATCGTCTGCCAACTCGACCGGCGCAGGCGCAGGGTCGGCACCGAGATCCAGATCCAGGTCGAAGTCCGACAGGTCGTCGAGGTTTTCCTTGATGTCGGTCTGCTTTTGCAGCACCGACTCGAAGCTCAGGTCGTCGTCAGTCGGGAATGCGTCCAGCTCGACCGGCGTTTCCGGCTCGACAGCCGCCACAGGTTCAACTGGCGTGATGTTGTCGAGATCATCGAGGCTCAGGTCGAAAGCGCTGTCCAGATCGTCATCTGCCGCAGCAGAAGCAGCCGGCGCTTCAGGCTCGTCGAGCAGCAGCTCCTTGACGTATTCCGCGTCCAGCTCGGCGGCAATGGCCGCTGCCGCAAGACTGCTGGCCGCGACGACCGCCATGGCCGGGAAGCGGCTTTTCAGCTCTTCGACCTTGGCGAAGTTGTCGCCATTGGCAACCAGTTGACGCTCCTGACCGACGAAGGCATCGCGATCACCCTGGCGACCGTAAACCTCCATCAGCTTCAGACGCAGATCGCTGCGCTGCGGCTCCAGGCTCACGCCCTCCTCCAGCAACGCGGCGGCCTGATTCAAACGACCGCCGTCGATGTGCGACTGCGCCTTGTCCAGCACGTCGTCGGAACGCTCGGCGGCCGGCGCCACCAGCGGCGCGGCGATCGGCTCGGCCATCACGACGGGCGCAACTACAGCAGCGGCGGCAGGCGCCGCAGCTGGAGCTGGAGCTGGAGCCGGGGTCAGCTTGACGCTGGCGGCTGGCACCTCCAGACCTTCGAAGCTGCTTTCCGGCAGATCGAGATCCTGGGAGAAGGACTGCTCCTCCAGCGCACGTGCCATACGCAGGTGTTTTTCGGCTTCCTGTTGCGCCTTGCGGCGACGGGCCAGCAGCAACAACAGGAGCAGCAGGACCACTGCACCGCCACCGACCAGACCCAACAGGATTGGATTGGTCAGCAGTTCATTGAAGGTTTTTTCGTCATTGGCGGCCGGCGTCGTTTCAACCACAGGCTCGACAACCGGCTCGACCGGGGCCGGAGCAGCGGCCTCAGGCGCAGGTGCGACTGGCGCAACCTCTGCAGGAGTCGCCGGTGGCGTGGTTGCCAGTTCCGCAGTGATCGCAGGAACAACAGGGGCCGTTGTGGCCGGAGCCGAGCCCGAACCTTCGGCCTGCATTTTCGCCAGTTGATTGTTCTTCAGCTCGATCAGGCGTTGCAGCTTGTCCAGCTGGCTTTGCAGATCGGCCATGCGGCTTTTCAGCTCTTCGTTGTCACGACGGGTGGTGTCGAGACTTTCCTGAGTGACCGCCAGTTTGTTGCTCAGGGCCTTGGCATCGCCGGCCGGACCCTTGCCACGCGCCTTGGCGCTTTCGGCTGACACCAGGCTCAGGTTGTCCTTGGCGTTTTGCGCAGCACCGGTATTGGCGCGACCACGATTGGTCGCATCGAGCTGCTGCTGACCGGTGCCCGGCTTGGCCACATAACGACGACCCTGCCGCCAGGCTTCGTTCTGCGCCGCCACTTCGGCAATCGCTTTGGACTGCGGCAGTGCGGTGCTTTGCACCTGATCCGGCAGACGCAGCACCTGACCGGTTTTCAGGCGGTTGATGTTGCCGCCGATGAACGCGTCCGGGTTCAGGGCCTGGATCGCCAGCATGGTCTGCTGCACCGAACCGCCGGTGCGCGCCTTGGCGGCGATTTCCCACAGAGTGTCGCGCGGCGTGGTGGTGTGGGTCGAATGCGTGGCGCCGGTAGTCGGTGCGGTGATGGTTTGCGCTGGCGCGGGTTGAGCGGCGGCATCAGCGGTCTGCGGCGAGAACTTCGACGGATCCAGCAGCACGCTGTAATCACGCAGCAGACGGCCGTTCGGCCACATCACCTGCACGAGGAACTTCACCATCGGTTCCGACAGCGGCTTGCTCGACGTTACGCGCAGCACGCTTTTGCCGCTGGCGTTGAGCACCGGGGTGAAGGTCAGATCATTGAGGAAGGCCTGGCGATCGACACCGGCCTTGGCGAAATCTTCCGGCGAGGCCAGGCTCGGCACCACTTCGGCAGCGGTCAGATCCTTGACATCGAGCAGCTCGATTTCCGCCACCAGCGGCTGGTTCAGGGTCGACTTCAGGGTCAGCTCCCCGAGCCCGAGGGCATGCGCCATACCGGAGGACAGCGCCGAGGCGGCCGCTATTGCTAACACCAGTTTGCGAACTTGAACCATAGCCTCTTCCTTTGTTTGAACGTTCCTCGGCCAGCGAGAAGATGTTGATAGTCGCTGCCGTAAGGCATTGCGCGCGACGACGACAGCATGCCGCGCGCGATCATTTCTTTGATGCCCCGGAAAGTCCCGGAGGGTGTCGCGTCATCAAGCGATCTGGCCAAGCATAGCGCCCGGCTAGAATCAGTCGACAAATTGTTGCCAAGTATCTTTTACAGCAGGTCTTTTATCAACAACTCGGCGACCTGCACGGCGTTGAGGGCCGCACCTTTGCGTACGTTATCTGACGTCAGCCACAGATTAAGTTCCGACGGCTCGTCGACACCGGCGCGCACCCGCCCGACATAGACCACATCCTGCCCGACCGCGTCACCGACGGCGGTCGGATAATCGCCGGCCTCGACCAGCTCGATACCCTCGGCCTCTTCAAGCGCGGCGTTGACCTTTTCCAGGTCGACCGCGCTCGCTGACTGCAAGGTCACGCTAAAGCTATCGCCAAAAAACACCGGGGCTTGAACACAAGTTGCGGAAATCTTTAATAAAGGCTTGGCCAGCACCTGACGCAGTTCGCGCACCAGACGTTTTTCCAGCAGCGTATGACCTTGCGCGTCGGGCGTACCGACCTGGGCCAGCAGGTTGAAAGCCATCTGCCGGTCGAAGAATGTCGGCTCCAGCGGACGCATGTTCAGCAGTTCGGCGGTCTGGCGCGCCAGTTCGGTCACGGCTTCGCGGCCCTGAGCGGAAACCGCCAGATTGGCGGTGACATGTACATAGTGCAGCTCGATCAGATCGAGCAGCGGCGCCAGCACCACGGCCAATGTGGTGGCCGACGGGCTCGGGCTGCTGACCTGGAACGGTGCTTTCAAACCGGCCAGCACATCGGCATTGGCTTCCGGCACCACTTGCGGCGCCTGATCCGCCGGCAAGGCGCCAGACAAATCGACCAGCGAGCAACCCGCCGCGTGAGCGCGGGCGGCGTAACTCAGGGTGATGGCCGGGCCGGCGGCGAAGAACGCCAGTTTGACCTTGCTGAAATCGAACTCGTCGACTTCGCGCACGCGCACGTTCTTGTTGCGAAACAGCACCGAGCTGCCGGCGGATTCGCTGCTGGCCAACAGGTGCAAGGTGCCGACCGGGAAGTCGCGCTCCTCGAGAATCTGCACGAGGGTTTCGCCGACAGTACCGGTGGCGCCGATCACGGCAATATCAAGGGTCTGGGTCATGTTGCTACCTCTGGCGAAACGGGGGGAGCGGCACTTTACCGGGTGGCCGCCACGCAGGCAAAAAAAACCCGCGCCTCGTGCAAGGCGCGGGTTCTTTCATTGCATCAAGCGATCAACGCTCAAGCAGGATCCGCAGCATGCGACGCAGCGGTTCGGCCGCGCCCCACAGCAGTTGGTCGCCGACGGTGAAAGCACCGACGAACTGCGACCCCATGTTCAGCTTGCGCAGACGACCGACCGGTACGTTCAGGGTGCCGGTGACTTTCGTCGGGCTCAGCTCCTGCATGCTGATTTCACGGTTGTTCGGCACCAGCTTGACCCAAGGGTTGTGCTGACTGATCAGCCCTTCGATGTCGGCGATCGGCACGTCTTTGTTCAGCTTGATGGTCAGCGCCTGGCTGTGGCAACGCATGGCGCCGATGCGCACGCAGATACCGTCGACCGGGATCGGGCTCTTGAAGCGACCGAGGATCTTGTTGGTCTCGGCCTGGGCCTTCCACTCTTCGCGGCTCTGGCCATTCGGCAGTTCCTTGTCGATCCACGGGATCAGGCTGCCGGCCAGCGGTACGCCGAAGTTTTCGGTCGGGTACGCGTCGCTGCGCATGGCTTCGGCCACACGACGGTCGATGTCGAGGATCGCGCTGGCAGGATCGGCCAGTTGATCGGCGACAGCGGCGTGGGTCGCGCCCATCTGCTTGATCAGTTCACGCATGTTCTGCGCGCCGGCACCGGACGCCGCCTGATAGGTCATGGCGCTCATCCACTCGACCAGACCGGCTTCGAACAGACCGCCCAGGCCCATCAGCATCAGGCTGACGGTGCAGTTGCCGCCGATGTAATTCTTGGTGCCCGCGTCAAGCTGCTGGTCGATGACCTTGCGGTTGACCGGATCGAGGATGATGACGGCGTCGTCATTCATCCGCAGGCTCGAGGCCGCGTCGATCCAGTAACCCTGCCAGCCGGCTTCGCGCAGCTTCGGGAACACTTCGCTGGTGTAGTCGCCGCCCTGGCAGGTCAGGATCACGTCGAGGGTCTTCAGCTCTTCAATGCTGTAAGCGTCCTTGAGCGGAGCAATGTCCTTGCCCACGGACGGGCCTTGGCCACCGACATTGGAAGTGGTGAAAAACACCGGCTCGATAAGATCGAAATCCTGCTCTTCCAGCATCCGCTGCATGAGCACGGAACCGACCATGCCGCGCCAACCGATCAGACCTACACGTTTCATCGCAACTACACCTTCTTGAAAAGTGGGCCGCTGCTTTGTATTGAATTTCGCAGCGGGCCCGAGAGATTACAGATTCCGCAGCGCGGCGACTACTGCGTCACCCATTTCCTGCGTACCGACTTTAGTGCAACCGGTCGAAAAGATGTCGCCGGTGCGCAGACCCTGATCCAGCACCACGCTGACCGCTTTCTCGATGGCATCCGCCGCGTCCTGCAGATTGAAGCTGTAACGCAGCATCATCGACACCGAGAGAATGGTCGCCAGCGGGTTGGCGATGCCTTTGCCCGCGATGTCTGGCGCGGAACCGTGGCAAGGCTCGTACATGCCCTTGTTGTTGGCGTCCAGCGAGGCCGAAGGCAGCATGCCGATGGAACCGGTGAGCATCGACGCTTCGTCGGACAGGATGTCGCCGAACATGTTGTCGGTGACGATCACGTCGAACTGCTTCGGTGCACGCACCAGTTGCATGGCGGCGTTGTCGACGTACATGTGGCTCAGTTCGACGTCCGGGTAATCCTTGGCGACCTGCTCGACCACTTCACGCCACAGCTGGCTGGACGCCAGCACGTTGGCCTTGTCCACCGAGCACAGTTTCTTGCCACGCACGCGGGCCATGTCGAAACCGACACGGGCGATACGGCGGATTTCACTCTCACTGTACGGCAGGGTGTCGTAGGACTGGCGCTCGCCGTTTTCCAGGGTACGGGTGCCGCGCGGCGCGCCGAAGTAGATGCCGCCGGTCAATTCACGGACGATCAGGATATCCAGGCCGGCAACGATTTCCGGCTTCAGGCTCGAAGCGTCAGCCAGTTGCGGGTACAGGATCGCCGGACGCAGGTTGCCGAACAGGCCCAGTTGCGCACGGATTTTCAGCAGGCCGCGCTCAGGGCGGATGTCACGCTCGATGGTGTCCCATTTCGGGCCGCCCACGGCGCCCAGCAGCACAGCGTCGGCAGCGCGGGCACGATCGAGGGTTTCGTCGGCCAGCGGCACGCCGTGCTTGTCGATGGCGGCGCCACCGATCACGTCATGGCTCAGCTCGAAGCCCAGGCTGTACTTTTCGTTGGCCAGCTCCAGCACCTTGACCGCTTCGGCCATGATTTCCGGACCAATACCGTCGCCTGGGAGAATCAGAATCTGCTTGCTCATGCTTTCCTCGTGTCTTCAGTCGGTGCGCCATCGAGGGGCGCGCCGGGAAAAATGCTTGTCGTTCGAAACTTACTTTTCGGCCCAGAGCACCAGTACATCTGTACTGAACGAACCATCGGCCTCAATCTCAAAATATTCGCGCACTTCGTTGCCCATCGATTGCTGCAACTGGCGGATCGCGGCGCGCATCACTTCGGGTGTGCGCATGCGCTCGACCCAGCTGTTGTACTCCAGACGCAGGCGCTGACGCGTGGTGCTGCGGGTGTGCAGACCGGCCTCGCTGACCTGGCGCAGCCACTCACCGGCGGAATAATCGCGCACATGGCTGGTGTCGCGCAGCACTTCGACGCTCTGCAAATAGGTGTCGAACAGCGGACTGCCCGGCGACAGCACATCGATGAACGCCGCCACGCCACCCGGTTTCAGCACCCGGCGCACTTCGCGCAAGGCCACGCCGAGATCGCTCCAATGGTGCGCCGAATAGCGGCTGAACACGAAGTCGAATTCGCCATCGGCAAACGGCAGACGCTCGGCGGCGCCGTTGACCGTGGACACGTTGCTCAAGCCGCGATCAACGGCAGCGGCGGCCACCACGTCGAGCATCTGCTGCGACAGGTCATAGGCCACCACTTCTTTCACCAACGAGGCGACGTGAAAACTCACGTGCCCGGCGCCACAACCCAGATCCAGCACCCGCGCCTCGCCCTGCCCCGCCAGCTCAGCCTGCAGCAGCGCAAATTCAGTGCCTTGAGCGTGAACGGCGCTGCTCAGGTAGGCGGCGGCCTGTTCACCGAATTGCTTTTGTACAACCTGACTGTGCTGGGCGGTGCTGGTCATGGGTACGTCCTTTTCTGGGTTTCAACCTTTCAGATTCACGCGTCGCGGAACAACCATGGCTGGCTCGCGCGATGCCTGGCTTCAAACGCGGCAATCGCATCGCCGTCCTGCAGGGTCAGGCCGATGTCGTCCAGACCATTGAGCAGGCAGTGTTTGCGGAAGGCGTCGATCTCGAAGCGATAGACCTTGCCGTTCGGGCTGGTCACGGTCTGCTCGTGCAGATCGATCTGCAACTGATAGCCCGGCGCGGCCTCGACCTGTTTGAACAGCTCGTCGACTTCGGCGTCGCTCAAGATGATCGGAAGCAAGCCGTTCTTGAAGCTGTTGTTGAAGAAAATGTCGGCATAGCTCGGCGCGATGATGCTGCGGAAACCGTATTCTTCCAGCGCCCACGGCGCGTGTTCACGGCTGGAGCCGCAGCCGAAGTTTTCGCGGGCCAGCAACACGCTGGCGCCTTGATAACGCTCGGCGTTGAGTACGAATTCCTTGTTCAGCGGACGCTTGGAGTTGTCCTGATACGGCTGACCCACATCCAGGTAACGCCACTCGTCGAACAGGTTCGGACCGAAACCGGTGCGCTTGATCGACTTCAGAAACTGCTTCGGAATGATCTGGTCGGTGTCGACGTTGGCACGATCCAGAGGCGCGACGAGACCAGTGTGCTGGGTAAAAGCTTTCATGCTGCGCTCCTTTAGATCAATTCACGAACGTCGATGAAACGACCGTTCACCGCCGCCGCAGCGGCCATGGCCGGGCTGACGAGGTGGGTACGGCCACCGGCGCCCTGACGGCCTTCGAAGTTACGGTTGGAGGTCGAGGCGCAATGCTCGCCGGACTCCAGACGGTCCGGGTTCATCGCCAGGCACATCGAGCAACCCGGCTCGCGCCATTCGAAACCGGCTTCGAGGAAAATCTTGTCCAGACCTTCGGCCTCGGCCTGCGCCTTCACCAGACCCGAGCCCGGCACGACGATGGCCTGCTTGATGGTCGACGCAACCTTGCGACCCTTGGCGATCACCGCCGCAGCGCGCAAGTCTTCGATGCGCGAGTTGGTGCAGGAGCCGATGAACACGCGGTCGAGCTGAATGTCAGTGATCGCCTGATTGGCGGTCAAACCCATGTATTTCAAGGCGCGGACGATCGAGTCGCGTTTGACCAGATCCATCTCTTTAGCCGGGTCCGGCACGTTCTGATCAACGGCCAAGACCATTTCCGGCGAAGTGCCCCAGCTGACCTGCGGCTTGATCTGCGTGGCGTCGAGCTCGACCACGGTGTCGAAATGCGCATCGGCGTCGGACACCAGGTCTTTCCAGGACTCGACCGCCAGATCCCACTCGGCACCTTTCGGTGCGAAAGGACGACCCTTGACGTAATCCACAGTCTTCTGGTCCGCCGCCACCAGACCCACGCGGGCGCCGGCTTCGATGGACATGTTGCAGATGGTCATGCGGCCTTCGATGGACAGATCGCGGATCGCGCTGCCGGCGAACTCGATCGCATGGCCGTTACCGCCAGCGGTGCCGATCTTGCCGATCACCGCGAGGACGATGTCCTTGGCGGTCACGCCGAACGGCAACTGACCTTCGACGCGCACCAGCATGTTCTTCATTTTCTTGGCGACCAGGCACTGGGTGGCGAGCACGTGCTCGACCTCGGAAGTGCCGATCCCGTGGGCCAAGGCGCCGAACGCGCCGTGGGTCGAGGTGTGCGAGTCGCCGCAGACCACGGTCATGCCCGGCAAGGTCGCGCCCTGCTCCGGGCTGATCACGTGAACGATGCCTTGGCGCACGTCGTTCATCTTGAACTCGACGATGCCGTATTCATCGCAGTTGTCATCGAGGGTCTGAACCTGCAAACGCGAGACCTGGTCGGCAATGGCTTCGATGCCGCCCTTGCGCTCCGGAGTGGTCGGTACGTTGTGGTCCGGGGTGGCGATGTTGGCATCGATGCGCCACGGCTTGCGTCCGGCCAGACGCAGGCCTTCAAAGGCTTGCGGCGAGGTCACTTCGTGAATGATATGACGATCGATATAGATCAGCGCCGAGCCATCGTCGCGCTGCTTGACCAAATGCGAATCCCAGAGCTTGTCGTAGAGCGTTTTGCCGGCCATCAGACGGTTCCTCATCAGCTTGTTTCTATGCCCTGGGCTTATCAATAACCCTTTGGCTTGTGAGGCCGATCCTATGGGGTTAGATTAAATAACTCAAATTCATATTTTTTATGCTTTGGATAACCAACTGGAATGCGAACATGGACCTGGCCAACCTCAATGCTTTTATCGCGATTGCCGAGACTGGAAGCTTCTCCGGCGCCGGCGAACGGCTGCACCTGACGCAACCGGCGATCAGCAAACGCATCGCTGGCCTGGAGCAGCAACTGAATGTGCGGCTGTTCGACCGGTTGGGCCGTGAAGTGGGTCTGACCGAGGCCGGCCGGGCCTTACTGCCACGGGCTTATCAGATTCTCAACGTACTGGACGACACGCGCCGTGCTCTGACCAACCTGACCGGCGAAGTCACGGGTCGCCTGACTTTGGCCACCAGTCACCACATCGGCCTGCACCGCTTGCCACCGCTGTTGAGGGAATACACTCGCCGCTACCCGCAGGTGGCGCTGGATATTCAGTTCCTCGATTCGGAAGTGGCCTACGAGGAAATTCTCCATGGCCGCGCTGAGCTGGCGGTCATCACCCTGGCGCCGGAGCCGCATACGCTGGTCAAAGCCACGCCGGTCTGGGATGACCCGCTGGATTTCGTGGTCGCCCCGGAACATTCATTGATCAGGAACGGCGCCGTCACATTGGCGGACATTGCCGGCCATCCGGCAGTTTTCCCCGGCGGCAACACCTTTACCCACCACATTGTCCAACGGCTGTTCGAGGCTCAGGGCCTGACGCCGAACATCGCCATGAGCACCAACTACCTGGAAACCATCAAGATGATGGTGTCGATCGGCCTGGCCTGGAGCGTTTTGCCGCGCACGATGCTCGATGAGCAGGTGGCGCGCATACCTTTGCCGGGCATACAGCTCAGTCGCCAGCTAGGCTATATCCTGCACACTGAAAGGACGCTGTCGAATGCTGCACGGGCGTTTATGGCCCTGCTGGACGCTCAAATCGATCTGCCAGGGACTCTCGGCTAACTTGTGCTACTCCTATAGAGCTGCCGCCCCTGTGCCAAACGCCCAAATCAGCTCAAGGCCCCTTAACAATGCCGAAATCTGTTGACCGTATTCCGCCGATGCCGCGTATTCAGGCCATTGATCCACGGCGATCCGAGCAGAGCTGGGAGAGTGCGCCGCAATTGCTCGCGGCGCTCAACGGTGCCCGGCTCGGCGCCTGGTACTGGGACATCGAGCGCGGGCAGATCAGCTGGTCGCGCGGCACTCAGGCCTTGTTCGGCTTCGATCCGCGGCAACCGCTGCCCGAAGACCTGGAATACCTCGACCTGCTGCCACCGGAAGACCGGGCGAAAACCATCCGCGCCTTCCACGCGGTGATTGCCGGTGCGCCGCTGGAACAGGCGATGCACCACCGCATCCGCTGGCCCGACGGCAGCCTGCACTGGCTGGAGATCAACGGCAGCCTGCTGCCGGACAAACACGGTCGCCCCCGAATGATCGGGGTGATCCGCGAAATCACCCACCAGCGGCAACGGGAACAGGCGCTCAGCAGTTCGGAGAAACGTTTTGCGACACTGTTTCACCTGTGCCCGAACATGGTGCTGTTGACCCGCCAGGAAGACGGCCTGATCAGCGAGGCCAACCAGTATTTCGAAAGCCTGTTCGGCTGGCCGGTGCAGAGCGCCATCGGTCGTACCACCCTGGAGCTGGGCCTGTGGGTGCATCCCGAGCAACGGGCGGAGCTGGTCAAGAAAACCAAGGCCAAGGGCGAACTGATCAGCATGGAGGTGCAGTTCCGCGCCAGCAACGGCCAGATCCACGACGGCATCCTGAGCGCGCAAAAGGTCGAACTCGAAGGCCAGCCGTACCTGCTCAGTACCTTCCTCGACACCACTGAACGCAAAGCCGCCGAACATGCCCTGAAAGACAGCCAGGAACGCCTCGACCTGGCGCTGGATTCGGCGCAACTCGGCACCTGGGACTGGCACATTCCCAGCGGCATGCTCTACGGCTCGGCCCGCGCTGCGCAATTACACGGCCTGGAGCCGAAACCGTTCCACGAATCGTTCGAAGAGTTTTTCGAGGGCGTACCCGGCGAAGAGCGCGACAGCATGCGCGACGCCTATCGCAGCCTGCGCGAAGGCCCGGCGGGCAATTATCAGCTGACTTACCGCGTGCAATTGCCGGACGGCAGCTCGCGCTATCTGGAAAGCCGCGCCCGCCTCTATCGCGACGACAACGGCGTACCGCTGCGGATGGCCGGCACCCTGCTGGACATCACCGATCAGGTTGAACGCGAGCAACGGCTGGTGGCTTCGGAAGAGAAATTCGCCACGCTGTTCCAGGTCAGCCCTGATCCAATCTGCGTGACCCGACAGGAAACCGGGGAATTCATCGAGATCAACTCCAGTTTCTCCCAGACCTTCGGCTGGAGCGCCAGCGACGTGATCGGCCATACCGCCGAAGAAATCGGCCTGTGGGACGCCTCGGCGAAAAGCCTGCAACGCATAGAACGGGTGATCCGCGAACAGGGCCTGAGCAATGTTGCGATCATCGTTCAGCACAAGGAGGGCCAGTCGCTGACCTGCGTGATTTCCAGCCGTCAGATCAGCGTCGGCAACCAGCCGTGCATCGTTACCACGCTGCGCGACATCACCCAGCAACAGCGCTCGGAAGCGGCGCTCAAGGCCAGCGAAGAGAAATTCGCCAAGGCGTTCCACTCCAGCCCCGACGCCATCACCATCACCGAGCGCGACACCGGACGCTATCTGGAGGTCAACGACGGCTTCTGCCGCCTCACCGGCTACCGCGCCGACGAAGTGGTGGGCAAAACCGTGTATCAGGTCGGCATCTGGGCCGAAGAAAAACAGCGTTCTGCACTGCTTGCGGAGCTGCAGATCAAGGGCCGCGTACACCATCAGGAAATGCTCGGGCGCAACAAGCGCGGCGAGATCCTGACGGTGGAGGTCTCGGTCGAGCCGATCACCCTCAACGAAACCGCCTGCCTGCTGCTTACCGCCCGGGACGTCAGCCTGCTGAAGAACGCCGAGGCGCAGATCCGCCACTTGGCGTATCACGATCCGCTGACCAACCTGCCCAACCGCGCACTGCTGATGGATCGCCTGAGCCAGCAGATCGCCCTGCTCAAGCGCCACAACCTGCGCGGCGCGCTGCTGTTTCTCGATCTGGATCACTTCAAGCACATCAATGACTCGCTGGGTCATCCGGTCGGTGACACGGTGCTGAAAATCATCACCGCACGGCTTGAGGCCAGCGTACGCATGGAAGACACGGTTGCGCGGCTCGGTGGCGATGAGTTCGTGGTGTTGCTCAGCGGACTGGAAGGCACGCGCAATGAAGTCAGTGCCCAGGTGCGCGAGCTGGCCGACACCATTCGCGAGTTGCTGTCGGAGCCGATGTTCCTCGACGGCCAGCGCCTGCAAGTGACGCCGAGCATCGGCGTGGCGCTGATTCCCGATCACGGCTCGACCCCGACCGACCTGCTCAAACGCGCCGACATTGCGCTGTACCGGGCCAAGGATTCGGGGCGCAACACCACGCAGATGTATCACAACACCATGCAGAAAGCGGCCAGCGAACGGCTGCGCATGGAGACCGACCTGCGCCTGGCGCTGTCCCGTGGCGAATTCGACGTGCATTACCAACCGCAAATCGACGCCCGGGACAATCGCATCATCGGCGCCGAAGCCCTGGTGCGCTGGAATCACCCGGAACTCGGCGCGCAATCACCCACCGAATTCATCAAGGTGCTGGAAGACAGCGGGCTGATTCTGGAGGTCGGCACCTGGATCCTCGACGAGGCGTGCGAAGCCTTCAAGCAATTGATCGCCGAAAAGCTGATCGATCCTCTGGCCTTCAGCCTGTGCGTGAACATCAGCCCCCGGCAGTTCCGCCAGAACGACTTCGTCGAGCGCATCGAACACAGCATGAGCAGCCACGGCCTGCCCTGCTCGTTGCTGAAGCTGGAGATCACCGAAGGTATCGTCATTCAGAACCTGGAAGACACCATCAGCAAAATGCGCCGCCTGAAAAAACTCGGCGTGAGTTTTGCCATGGACGATTTCGGCACCGGCTATTCATCGCTGACCTATCTGAAACGATTGCCGGTAGACACGCTGAAGATCGATCAGTCGTTCATCCGCGACGCCACCACCGACCCCAACGACGCCGAAATCATCCGCGCCATCGTCGCCATGGCCCGCAGCCTGGAGCTGGAAGTAATCGCCGAAGGCGTGGAAACTCCGGAACAATTGGCCTTCCTGCAGGGGTTGGGCTGCCATTTGTATCAGGGTTATCTGCACAGCCGGCCGTTGCCGCTGGAGGGATTGAAGGGATTGCTGGAATGACCCAACACCTGCGATTGCTTGTCGCAAGTATTGACCCAGGCCGGTAATTGCCAGGGTTGGCGGCAACCTGTAGGGTCGCGTTTTTTCGCGCTGTTTCGAGATCGATCATGCAGGATGCAACCCTCCCCCGCCCGGCCCTGCTGGGCATTGACCTTGGCACCACCAACAGTTTGATCGCCGTCTGGCAGGACGGTCAGGCCCGATTGATTCCCAACGCCCTAGGCGAGGTACTGACCCCGTCGGTGGTCAGCCTCGATGAAGACGAGACCATCCTGGTCGGCAAAGCCGCACGCGCACGCCTCACGACCCACCCGGAACGCACAGCCGCCGCGTTCAAGCGATTCATGGGCAGCGACCGGCAGATCGAACTCGGCACCAAAACCTTCAGCCCCGAAGAGTTATCGGCACTGGTGCTGGGCTCACTCAAGCAGGACGCCGAAGCCTTTCTCGGTCATCCGGTTTCTGAAGCAGTGATTTCCGTACCGGCGTATTTCAGTGACGAGCAACGCAAACGCACACTGTTCGCCGCCGAACTGGCGGGCCTGAAGGTCTCCCGACTGATCAACGAGCCTACCGCCGCTGCAATGGCGTACGGGCTGCACGAGCAAAAATTCGAACGCACGCTGATTTTCGATCTGGGCGGCGGGACATTCGATGTCACGGTGCTGGAATATGCGTTGCCGCTGATTGAAGTGCATGCGTCCACCGGGGACAACTTTTTGGGTGGGGAGGACTTTACCGCTGCACTGCTGAATGCCTGTCTGAAAAACTGGCGACTGACCCCGTCGATGATTGATCCGCAAGGCATGGCCAGCCTGGGCGATGCCCTGGAACAACTCAAATGCGAACTCGGCGAAGGACCTCAATCGCTGAGCTGGCACCATGCCGACAAACTGTACGAATGGTCGCTGGATGAAGCCGCTGCCGTGAAGATCTGGGAACCGTTGCTGGTACGATTGCGCGCGCCGATCGAACAGGCCCTGCGCGATGCGCGCTTGAAACCACGGGATCTCGACAGTCTGGTGCTGGTCGGTGGGGCAACGCGAATGCCTGCGGTACAACAGTTGGTCGCCACACTGTTCGGACGCCTGCCCTACCGGCATCTTGATCCCGACACCCTCGTTGCATTGGGTGCGGCCACGCAAGCGGCCTGCAAGGCGCGCGATGGCGCGATCGAAGAACTGATTCTGACCGATGTCTGCCCGTATACACTGGGCATCGCAACCATGCGTGGCAAAGGCATCGACGGCGCCTTTTCGCCGATCATCGAACGCAACACCATCATCCCGACGTCACGGGTAGAGCGCTACCACACAACCCATCCCCGGCAGGAGCTGCTGCGCATTGCCGTTTATCAGGGTGAGCGGCCGTGGGTACGTGACAACATCCTCATTGACGCTTTCGATGTCACCTTGACGCCCACCGATAACATTCAGGAGCTGGACGTACGCTTCAGTTACGACATCAACGGTTTACTCGAGGTCGACGTCACGCTGCTCCAGACCGGCGAACGCCACAGCCACAGCATCGACCGCAGTCCCACCGGGCTGAATGAACAAGCACGCAGAGACAGCCATAACCGTCTGTCGACGCTGAAGGTCCATCCACGCGACGCATTGCCCAACCGCACACTGCTGGCCCGTCTGGAGCGGGCATGGATGCAAAGTCTGGGCACGCAGCGCGAACACATTGCCGAGTGGCTGCACAACTTCACCACGGTACTCGGCGGACAGCAGCCGGCCGAGATCGCCAGCCACCGCTCAGAGCTCAACAAGGCGCTGGATCAACTGCGCCTCTAACCGTTAAGTCGCCGCAGAGCAGCCTGCAGACCACCGGACAGCATCTCGCCACCGCCGCTGTCCGGTGGCACCCCGTACCGGTTGGGCAACTTGTCACCGGGAAAGCCGAACAGCAGCAGCGGCAGAAACGGCAAGACCGGCGACACGGCCATGAATATCAGCAATGTGGGCAGGCCTCGTCCCATATCATGCAAACGGCGCAGAGTGGCACCGAATAACAGCAGAACACCCAGTAACAGGATCAGAATGCCAAAGAATGTGGTACCGCTGATCAATCCTGCCACCGGCGTAATCACCACACACCCCAGGACCTGGGCGATAAAAGCCTTGCGCCCCAGCCGCGAACCCAGGCGCCAGATCGCCCCTGCCGGCACCGGCTGAATATCACTTTTGGCCAACATCAAACGCTCCGACCAGGACAGCAAGGCACACAGCGCCAGGCGCAAGCCGATACTGTTCTTCACGTCATCCTTGCCCTGCTGCAATTGGCACAGCACTCGCGTTTTCGGCACTCCGGCAGCGCCATAGCGAACCATGGCCTTGAGCGAATCGAGGGCCTCGTATGCCAACAGTTTGTCGACCCCAAAATCCGTCAACACCTTGCGCGGCGGCCACACCGGCTCGCCCTTGATCAAGCCGTCACGAAACCCTTCGAACCAGTCATCCTCGCAACTGACTGCCGCGATGGACTGCAGCAAGGCACGATGCTGCTCGGCGCTCAGGCTCGGGTCGTGATAGAGCACGCCCCAGAACATCAACAGCCCCAACAGATCGTCGCCACACGCAGCGCGGTCGCTCTCGATGCAGGTGTAAAGCAGGGTATTGGCAGGCAATCGGGCGCTGTCGAGTGCCTGCTGCACGCTGAACAATTGCTGCACCAGCAAGCCGTGCACCGGATCATTGCCTTGCAGCCAGCCCAGTAAACCGTCGCAATTGCCTTGCTCGCGTTGCAACCGCCGCAACAGTGGCTGCAGTCGACTCAAAGGATGAACCGGACTGAACGGCAGACGCTCCAGGCACTGCCCATCGATCATTGGCAGCCAGCGCTCCGGCTGATCCAGCAACGCCAGCAAAAACACGGTTTGAGCGTGCCACTCCCAGGCAGCCTCGCCCAGCCCGACCGGCGGCAACCCTATCCCGCGACGGCTCAACTGAAGGAGCAGATCGAGCTCGGACAAGTCACAGTCGTCTTTGACGGCGCCCAATTTGAATGCTTCGGCGATGCGCTCCAGGGCGGTGTCACTGTAGGGCCGCAAGCGACGCAACCACAGGCGACAGACCTTTTGCAGCTCGCCTGTTGTCAGTGCCTGCGGCAATTGCTGCGATATTGAATCCGCTTCGCTGAATACACTCATAGCCTGCGCAATCGGCGCATTCTCCAACCAGCGCAGATGTTGTCCGGCCTGAACTTTGAACCCGCTCAACACCAGGCATTCAAGCGCATCGACCGGGAGCGGCTGATCCAGAATCCGCTGCAGCAAGACCGCATCACCGCGATGCAGCGCCCAGGCATGCCGGTACAGTTGCAGCAGCCTGCTGTCGGCATTCTCACCCAGCAGTTGGGCAAGCAACGGGAGCTCATCGCCTGTCATGCGCCAATCGACAAAACTTTTCGCCAGGCTATCGAGCTTCAACCGCCCGACACCCAACCAACGGTTCAGCGTCTCGGGGCGTTGTGACGGACTGCCGTATACCTGCGCGTCATCCCCGAGATCCGCAGGCCACTCGGAGAAATCGCCCAGACAATCGAACGCCTGAATCAGCAGAGGCAGAAAAGTCGGTTGCCGCTTGGCGCACAATTCCAGCAGACGACTTTCGGCCATCGGATGGCGGAACTCGTTCCACAGCCTGATCCAGCACGGCAATGCCTGATCGTCCCGCCCCAGCAGACTGCTCTGACACGCCAACAGGTAAAGCCAGTCCACGTCATCCGGTGCTTCCAGCTGTTTTTCGACACAGCACTGCAAAAATATCGGTGCACCGATGCCCGCCTGGGTGAACTGCACCAGCAAACGTTTCATGAACGCAGCATCATCCGGCAACGGCAGACACGTGTGCTGACTGGCGAAGTCAGCGAACTCATGGAGGGGACGCTGGGTGAAAATAAAGTCGAGGCTGCGGGCGTACCAAAGTGTTTCGGTCTGCGCAGCCAATGACCAGGCGCTCATCAGATCGGTATCGAACGGGTCAGGCGTTTCGATTCGCTGCAAAAAGGCTCCCACCCGATGCGCGTCGTTGAACTCCAGATCCAGTAACTGCTGATGCCACGCCATACGCTTGGCCAACAGATTCGCGCAGCGGTAAGACAGAGGGCCGGCATCGGCCATCCGGTGGTAGAGCCCCCAACTGAGTTCATCGAGCTGTTCCAGCGACAGCTCATCCAGCGCCCGGACAAATGCCTGCCACGCCTCGAAGTTGAAACGTCGCGCGGGATCGTCAAGCAACTCGCAGAAATCCGCGAACGCCTGCGGGACCTCGACAACCTCCTGCCCTGACTCTTCAGTTTCTTCCTCGGGCGCTTCTTCCTCGCCTTCCCGCGCCAGACGCAACGCGTTTTCGTAGGCCATACGCAGCACCTGAAAACCTTCCGGATCGGTTTCCGGATGATGCGACGGCAAACGTGCGCGGTAGGCATCACGAATCCGGGTTTCGTCGGAGGTGGGCTCGATGCCCAGGCGAATCCAGCAACTCATGACCAGTCGAACTCCTTGAGCGATGCCGGACGGGGTAACGAACCAATTTCCATGTGCCAGGGCAGGTCGGCCAGAAAGTGCGGGATGTTCTGGGCGAGGCCGCGGGTGATCCGCAGGTTATGAGCACTGTCCCCCTGCCGCTCCAACTCCCAGGCCAGCTCGTCGTCGCTTGTGTTCAGGCAGCACCAAAAGCTGCGACCCACAACAAAGCCATTGAAGTAGGACATCCAGTTACCGTAGTGAAACTGCGCCCTGACGGCCAAACGACTGTGCAGCCAGTTGCTTTCGGCCAGATCAATCCACTGATTGCGCACTGCGCAACGCAAGAGAAACCCCATCCGCCCGTAATCCCAGGACAAGATCCCTCCTGGACCACAACTGCCAAAAGTGCGACTGGCAAACTCATGCAGAACACGCTCGCGAGGGCTCAGCTCTTCGAGCAGGCGCTGCCATTCATTCGGCAGACAACGTTGCCACGCCGAATAGGCGCCACTCAGGTGCTTGGCATGTCCGTCGTCCGTCATCCATTGAAGCATGTCGAACAATTGTCGCCGGTCATCGATTCCCCAGCTGCCTTTCAGATCGATATAGGGGTCATCGCAGAAGGCAGGGTCGTCATACCCGGCGCCGGTGTTGAGCGCTGCCATTGGCGCAGAAAGGGCACACAGCCAGCGCTGTTGAATATCGTCCATGAAAAAAGGCTCCAGGCCGACCGATAAGGATGGGGGTCGGCAAAACTGCGGCGGATTGTAGAGAAACCGCCGCTGGCGGCAAAGTCGAACAGCCATTTTCCTGCGCCCACAAAAAAGGCCCCGACGTATCGGGGCCTTCATTCAGCGGCTTATCGCCCGTTCAGACGATTTGTTTCTGCAAGTGACTCAGTGTTGCAGAGCCGGCTGCGCTCCGTTGATCGGGATGCGCTTGGCTTTCGCCTCTTCCGGAATCACGCGCAACAGGTCGATGCTCAACAGACCGTTGCTCAGGCCGGCGGCCTTGATCTCGATGTGATCGGCCAGGCGGAAGGACAGCTTGAATGCACGCTGGGCAATGCCCTGGTGCAGGAACGTGACGCCTTCATTGGCATCACGCTTGCCGCCACTGATGGTCAGCACGCCTTTTTCGACTTGCAGTTCCAGGTCTTCTTCCTGGAAACCGGCCGCCGCCACGACGATGCGGTATTGATCGTCACCGTGTTTTTCCACGTTGTAAGGCGGATAGGTGCTGCCCGGCTCGTTGCGCAGGGCAGTTTCGAACAGGTCGTTGAAACGGTCGAAACCTACCGAGGAACGGAACAGTGGAGCGAGGGAAAATGCAGTACTCATGGTTCAAATCTCCTGAAAACAATCAGCAAGTTTTTTTGTCTCCGCGACCCGAATTCGGCATCGCGTAACCCTTAGATAGGGACCTGCGTTTTGTTTTCAAGAGATCGTTTGAAGATTTTTTTCAGGCGGCTTCGGCGACCGGCAAACCCAGCAAACGCGAGACCTGATCCGGCTCGGTCTCCCGGCGCAGCACGGTAAACAGCTCGACGGCCTCGGGGTAATTGCGGGTCAGCATGGCCAGCCACTGTTTCAAACGGCCCGGCGACTGGCGCGCGGTCATTTGCGCTTTGGCTTGCAGCCAGAAGTCCTGGATCAGTGGCATCAGTTCGGTCCAGGTCATCTCGACGACCTCCTCACCGGCACGGGCAGCGGCGATCTGACGGGCCAGATCCGGGCGCGACACCAGACCACGACCGAGCATGATGTCTTCGACGCCGCTGATTTCCCGGCAGCGTCGCCAGTCCTCGACGCTCCAGATGTCGCCGTTGGCGAATACCGGCACCTTGACCACATCTTGTACGCGCGGGATCCACTCCCAATGGGCCGGTGGCTTATAGCCGTCGACCTTGGTCCGGGCGTGAACCACGATGTGCTCGGCACCGCCCTCGGCCAGCGCCGTGGCGCAGACCAGCGAGCCGTCCGGGCTGTCGAAACCCAGGCGCATCTTGGCGGTAACCGGAATGTGCGCAGGTACGGCGCGACGCACGTGTTCGACGATCCGGTTGAGCAGTTCCGGCTCCTTGAGCAGTACCGCACCGCCACGGGACTTGTTGACGGTCTTGGCCGGGCAACCGAAGTTCAGGTCGATCACTTCGGAGCCCAGTTCGCAGGCCAGCGCCGCGTTTTCCGCTAGGCACACCGGATCGGAACCCAGCAACTGCACGCGCAGTGGCACGCCGGACGCCGTGCGCGCACCGTTGAGCAGTTCAGGACCGAACTTGTGGAAATAGGCCGGAGTCAGCAACTGATCGTTGACCCGAATGAATTCGGTCACGCACCAGTCAATACCGCCGACACGGGTCAGGACATCGCGCAGGATGTCATCGACCAACCCCTCCATCGGCGCCAGAGCAATTTGCATGGGAAACACACACTCAAGGAAAAACGTGCGGCAGTTTACTGGGTTTCGCGGGTTAAACCCATGTCCGTCGTCTGTATGGCCGGGCCGTAGCCCTCGATGAACTCGGCGGGCATGCGCTTTGGCTTGCCGGTGGACAGCTCGATGCAGACGAAGGTGGTCTGGGCGCGCAGCAGCGTGGCGTTGTCACTGGGGCGAATCAGTTGGAAGTGACGGGTCATTTTCAGGCGCTGATCCCAATCGACAATCCACGTCGCCAGCTGCAGATCGTCGCCTTCGTAGGCGGCGGCCAGGTAATCGATTTCGTGTCGCACAACGGCCATCGCCCGATCCAGGCGCCGGTACTCGACCAGATCCAGACCCAGACGCTGTGAGTGGCGCCAGGCGCAGCGCTCAAGCCAGGTCACGTAGACTGCGTTGTTGGCATGGCCCAACCCGTCAATGTCCTCGGCGCCCACTTGCAGATCAATGGTAAACGGCGTTGCCCGATCCCAGCCCATGCCCTACTCCCGGTCAGATGATTCAACCGGGACAGTGTAACGGATGACTAGGCCGATTGCCGCGCCTGAAGGCTGCGACCGGCCAGCAGTGATAACACGCCATCAATCACCCGAGGGTCGGCCAGTACGCGTTGATGGCCGCCGGTCTCCAGACGCAGCAGGCGACTGTCGAACCAGGATTCGTGGATCAATTGGGATTCCTTGACCGAGACGAACGTGTCGTCTTCGGCATGCACGATCAGGCCTGGCATATCCAGTTGATAGTGGGCGACATCAAGGGTGGCGGCGCGCATGCCGACGTCCTGTTCAACCTCGCGAATGAACGCGGAACGAGCTCTGGGCGGCATGCCGACGTAGCGGGCAAATCCGCGCAACACCCCGAGAATCCGCGCTGGAGCGGCGATGCTCACCAGGGTTTCGGTGCGCAAGCCCAATTGCACCGCGAGCATGGCACTGGCACCGCCCATGGAGTGGCCGATGACCGCTTGCAACGGCGGCAATTCGGCCGCGGCCTCAAGCATCGCACGGGCGAACAGCACCACATTGGCTTCGCGCCCCGGCGAGCGACCGTGGGCCGGACCATCCAGCGCGACAACGGTGTAGCCCGCTTCGACCAGCGCCGTGATCAACGCGGCAAACTGGGTGGGACGCCCTTCCCAGCCATGCATCAGCAAAACAGTCGGGCCTTGCCCCCAGCGCAGGGCCGAAAGACCGAAACGCAAGGTGATGCGTTCGGATTTCGCCAGCAGCGGCAATTCCCAATCGCGCGGTGTATTCGCGCGCGGCGTCATGAACGCCAACCGCATTTTGCTCGCCACCAGTTTCGGTGCGAACCAGCCCAAGGTGCCATTAACGCCGCGAACCCACTTCAACGTGCTCATCGCTCTCTCCCCGGGCTTGTAGCCTTCAGCTCAACGCACCGCCGACTTGGCAGCGCGCAGCAATCGATCGGATAAATCCCCTGGGCCCAACGCCCTGGCGAGCGCCAGACCACCCACCATCAAGGCCACGTCGGCCAACGCTTTGTCGGTGTCTTCCGGCGTTGCGGCCAACTGCGCAATCATCAATTCCAGGTGTTCGTTCAACGCGATCCGGAACGCCTCTGGCAAACGGCCCAACTCGCCGATGGAGGCTGGAATCGGGCACGCCGAATCGCTGGAATCGCGATGCTTGCGCGACAGATAGAACGCGGCTACCAGAGCGCGGCGCTCTTCACCGGTCAGCTCGCTATCCATGTCGGCAATCAGGTCGCGACGGCGACCGAGCAATTGCTTGAACGCCTCAAGCATCATGGCGTCCTTGCTTTCGAAGTGGGCATAGAAGCCGCCGACGGTCAGGCCGGCCGCACCCATCACTTCGCCCACGCTCGGTTCAGCCGGACCGCGCTGGATCAGTGCAGCACTGGCGGCCTTGAGAATGCGTTCGCGGGTTTGAGCTTTCTTGTCGTTCATCGTCGCCTCCGAATATTACGATAGCAATATTATTCTCATAATAATATTCCGCAAGTCACACGCGTGACCGCTGGTCTGAAGCACAGTGTTAAGGAAAAAGAGGATTTGGCCAAACGCCAGACAAACAAAAGGGCCATTCAATAATTGAATGACCCTTATAAAATCCCGCAGAGCGGGTAATCGTGGCGTCCCCTAGGGGACTCGAACCCCTGTTACCGCCGTGAAAGGGCGGTGTCCTAGGCCACTAGACGAAGGGGACACAAACCTTCTATACAAATGATCAGCGCTGAGTACTGATCGATTCAAGGCCGGTGTGGCCAGACCTTGAACTGTAAATTGGTGGAGCTAAGCGGGATCGAACCGCTGACCTCCTGCATGCCATGCAGGCGCTCTCCCAGCTGAGCTATAGCCCCGGATTTTTCGCCTCTCGGCGGAGCGACATCTTGCAACATCACTTCTGTAAAACTGGCGTCCCCTAGGGGACTCGAACCCCTGTTACCGCCGTGAAAGGGCGGTGTCCTAGGCCACTAGACGAAGGGGACGCAAACCCTTCTATACAACTGATCAACGCTGAGTGTTGATCGCTTCGAAGCCGGTGCGGCCAGGCTTCGAAGTGTAAATTGGTGGAGCTAGACGGGATCGAACCGTCGACCTCTTGCATGCCATGCAAGCGCTCTCCCAGCTGAGCTATAGCCCCTCATCGTTGATGTCATCGCTGAGGACGGGGCGAATCTTAAGGGCGTATCGAAAGGCTGTCAAACTTATTTTTGAAAAATTTCAAAATTTTTTGTCGGCATTACAATCACTTACCGCCCTCCCCCCGTAAATTCGGGGGAAAACACCGAAGGACAGGATCAAAAGATCCTGACCTTCGGCGCGTCCTGCAGAGTCAAACGCAATCAGGCGATGGCGCCCAACAGCTTTTCCCACTCTTTGTTTTCTTTCTTCGACACGCCGCCCAGCAGGTCAATCGCCTGGCGCAGACGGAAACGGGTCAGATCCGGCCCGAGGATTTCCATCGCATCAAGCACCGACACCGAACTCGCCTGCCCGGTGATTGCAGCAAACATCAGCGGCATCGCATCACGCAGCTTGAGCTCGAGGGATTCAACCACCGCCTGAATCGTCGCGGTGATGCTGTCCTTCTCCCACTGACGCAGGCTTTCCAGCTTCCACAGGATCAATTGCATCAACTGACGAACCTGATCGCCCGAAAGCTTTTTCGATTCGAACAGCTTGGCATCCGGGTTCACGCCACCGGCGAAGAAGAACCCGGCCAGCGGTGCAACCTGGCTGAAGGTTTCGACACGGCCCTGAACATGCGGCGCGATCTTCATCATGTATTCGGAATTGAATGCCCACTTTTGTACGCGAGCGGCGAACTCTTCCACCGGCAGATCACGCAGCCACTGGCCGTTGAGCCACGACAGTTTCTCGATGTCGAAAATCGGCCCGCCCAGCGACACGCGCTTGAGGTCGAAGTTGTCGACCATTTCCTGCAGCGAGAACTTCTCGCGCTCGTCCGGCATCGACCAGCCCATGCGGCCCAGGTAGTTGAGCATCGCCTCAGGCATGAAACCCATGCGCTCGTAGAATGTCACCGAAGTTGGGTTCTTGCGCTTGGACAGCTTGCTCTTGTCCGGGTTACGCAGCAGCGGCATGTAGCACAGCTCCGGCTGTTCCCAGCCGAAATACTCGTAAAGCAGGATCAGTTTCGGCGCCGACGGCAGCCATTCTTCGCCACGCAGCACGTGAGTGATGCCCATCAGGTGGTCGTCGACCACGTTGGCCAGGAAGTACGTCGGCAGGCCGTCGGTCTTCATCAGCACCTGCATGTCCATGCGATCCCACGGGATCTCGACGTCGCCACGCAGCATATCCGGCACCACGCAGACGCCTTCGCTCGGCACCTTCATGCGGATCACGTGCGGCTCGCCCGCAGCCAGGCGCCGGGCGACTTCTTCCTTGGACAGCAACAGCGCACGGCCGTCGTAACGCGGGGTTTCGCCGCGCGCCATTTGCTCGGCGCGCATCTGATCCAGCTCTTCAGCGGTGCAGAAGCACGGGAAGGCGTGGCCCATATCGACCAGTTGCTGGCAGTACTTCTGGTAGATATCGCCGCGCTCGCTCTGACGGTAAGGACCGTGCGGGCCGCCGACGTCCGGGCCTTCGCTCCAGTCGATGCCCAGCCAGCGCAGGGCGTCGAAGATCTGCTGTTCGGACTCGCGGGTCGAACGCAATTGATCGGTGTCTTCGATCCGCAGGATGAACTCACCGCCGTGCTGCTTGGCAAAGCAGTAGTTGAACAGTGCGATGTAAGCGGTACCTACGTGGGGATCCCCGGTAGGCGATGGCGCGATGCGAGTGCGGACGGTGGTCATGGCATGTCTCGAAAAGAATGAAAAGCAAAGAACGATCAAGCGGCGAATGGTAACAGGCGACACCCGCCCCGCTCCAGCGGGCAGGGCATTTAAGCCAAGGTTGCGTCTGGAACGCCCGTTGGCCGTGGTGAATGGCCGAATATCAACAGACGGCATTTACCGTTCATCGGCTGTATGCCAGATTCGCCTGCTGATAACTTTCCTTACAATTCCTCGACTACAGTTTGCCCATGCCTGCCCAACTCAAGCGTCGCCTGTTCATTTTCCTGCTGCTGGTCCTGCTGATTGCCGGGGGCTTTTTCGCCCATTGGTTTTTCAAGGGACGCTTTTATGAAAGCACCGACAACGCCTATGTCCAGGGTGAAATCACCCGCGTGTCGAGCCAGTTGAGCGCACGCATCGACGAAGTGCTGGTGCAGGACAACCAACATGTGGAAAAGGGCCAACTGCTGATCCGTCTCGAACCGAATGATTTCCGTCTGGCCGTCGATCGCGCCAACGCCGCCCTCGCCACCCGTGAGGCCGAGCGCCTGCAAGCCCAGAGCAAATTGACCCAGCAAGCCAGCCTGATTGCCGCCAGCGACGCGCAAGTTGCCACCACCCAGGCAACGCTCGGCCGCTCGCAGGTGGATTTGTCGCGGGCAGAAACCCTGCGTAAACCCGGCTACGTCTCCGAGGAGCGGGTCACCACCCTCTCCGCCGACGCCCATATCGCCCGCTCGCAAGTGGCCAAGGCCCAGGCCGATGCCCAGAGCCAGCGCCAGCAGGTCAACGCGCTGACCGCCGAGATCAAACGCCTCGATGCACAGATCGCCAACGCCCGTGCCGACCTCGCCCAGGCCGAACTGAACCTGACCCGCAGCGAAATCCACGCGCCGATCAGCGGCCTGATCGGCCAGCGTGCCGCGCGCAATGGGCAAGTGGTACAGGCCGGCGCCTATCTTTTGTCGATCGTCCCGGACGAAGACATCTGGGTGCAGGCCAACTTTAAGGAAACCCAGATCGGCCACATGCAGCCAGGCCAGAAGGCCGAGCTGCTTTTCGATGCCTATGGCGATACGCCGGTCGAAGCCCGGGTCGACAGCCTGTTCGCCGCCTCCGGCGCGCAATTCAGCCTGTTGCCGCCGGACAATGCCACCGGCAACTTCACCAAAGTCGTGCAGCGAATTCCGGTCAAGCTGACGTTCAAGGCCGATAACCCGTTGCGCGGCAAGATCCGTCCGGGCATGTCGGTCACCGCCACCGTGAACATCAAAGACGCCCCGGACAATGGCCGGTGATCAACTGATCCGCCCGGTCGGCGAACCGACCCGGCGGGACTGGATCGCGGTGATGAGCGTGATGCTTGGCGCCTTCATGGCGGTGCTCGACATCCAGATCACCAACTCGTCGCTCAAGGATATTCAGGGCGCCCTGTCGGCGACGCTGGAAGAAGGCTCATGGATTTCGACGTCTTATCTGGTGGCGGAAATCATCATGATTCCGCTGACCGCCTGGCTGGTGCAGTTGCTGTCGGCACGGCGGCTGGCGGTGTGGGTGTCGCTGGGGTTTCTGATTTCTTCGCTGTTGTGCTCGATGGCCTGGAGTCTGGAGAGCATGATCGTGTTTCGCGCCATGCAGGGCTTCACCGGCGGCGCGCTGATCCCGCTGGCGTTCACCCTGACACTGATCAAACTCCCCGAACACCACCGCGCCAAAGGCATGGCGATGTTTGCCATGACCGCCACCTTCGCCCCATCCATCGGCCCGACCCTCGGCGGCTGGCTCACGGAAAACTGGGGCTGGGAGTACATCTTCTATATCAACATCCCGCCGGGGCTGATCATGATCGCCGGGCTGATGTACGGGTTGGAGAAGAAAGAAGCGCATTGGGAGCTGCTGAAAAGCACCGATTACACCGGCATTCTCACGCTCGGCATCGGCCTCGGTTGCCTGCAGGTTTTCCTTGAGGAAGGCCATCGCAAGGACTGGCTGGAATCGAGCCTGATCGTGACGCTGGGCAGCATCGCCCTGCTGAGCCTGATCACCTTCGTGATCGTGCAGATTTCCAAGCCCAACCCGCTCATCAACCTCGGCATCCTGCGCAACCGCAATTTCGGGCTGTCGAGTATTTCCAGCCTCGGCATGGGCGTCGGGTTGTACGGTTCGATCTATCTGCTGCCGCTGTACCTGGCGCAAATCCAGAACTACAACGCCCTGCAGATCGGCGAAGTGATCATGTGGATGGGCGTGCCGCAGCTGTTTCTGATTCCGCTAGTGCCGAAACTGATGAAATTCGTCTCGCCGAAATGGCTGTGCACAATCGGTTTCGGGCTGTTCGGGCTGGCGAGTTTTTCATCCGGGGTGCTCAATCCGGATTTCGCCGGGCCGCAGTTCAACCAGATCCAGATCATCCGTGCCTTGGGTCAGCCGCTGATCATGGTGACCATTTCGCTGATCGCCACGGCGTACATCCTGCCGCAGGACGCGGGTTCGGCGTCGAGCCTGTTCAACATTTTGCGCAACCTCGGCGGCGCCATCGGCATTGCCCTGCTCGCTACTTTGCTGGATGCGCGCACCAAGACCTATTTCGATTATTTGCGTGAAGCGGTGGTGCCGACCAATCCGCAGGTGGCCGAACGCCTGGCGTCGCTGACCGATCGGTTCGGCAGTGACACGGCGGCGTTGGGCAAGTTGAGCGAGATCGTGCATCAGCAGGCGCTGATCATGGCCTACAACGATGCGTTTCATTTTGTCGGGATTGCGCTGGGGATCAGCATGTTGGCGATTTTGCTGACCAAGAAATTGCCCGCCGGACTGAAGGCCGGCGAGGCACATTAACCTTGAGCGGACGCAGAGCGTCCAGGGCTGCGTTCCCACGCAGAGCGTGGGAACGATCCGTTAAACGGCCAACAGCCGCTCACGCAGCTTGGCAATTTCGTCGCGCATCTGCGCTGCCGCTTCGAATTCCAGGTCGCGGGCCAACTGGTACATCTTCTCTTCCAGTTGGCGGATGCGCTTGGTGATCTCGCTCGGCGAGCGCAGTTCGGCTTCGTACTTGGCGTTCTCTTCTGCGGCCTTGGCCATTCCTTTGCGCTTCTTGCTGCGCGAACCGGGCACGGTGGCGCCTTCCATGATGTCGGCGACGTCCTTGAACACGCCCTTCGGCGTGATGCCGTTGGCCAGGTTGAAGGCGATCTGCTTTTCGCGACGGCGCTCGGTTTCGCCGATGGCCCGCTCCATCGAACCGGTGATGCGATCGGCGTAGAGAATCGCCCGGCCATTGAGGTTACGCGCCGCCCGGCCGATGGTCTGGATCAGCGAACGCTCGGAACGCAGGAAGCCTTCCTTGTCGGCGTCAAGAATCGCCACCAGCGACACTTCCGGCATGTCCAGACCTTCACGCAGAAGGTTGATCCCCACCAGCACATCAAAGGTGCCGAGGCGCAGGTCGCGGATGATTTCGACCCGCTCGACGGTGTCGATGTCCGAGTGCAGATAACGCACGCGCACGCCGTGATCGGCCAGGTAATCGGTCAGGTCTTCGGCCATGCGCTTGGTCAGCGTGGTGACCAGCACTCGCTCCTCCAGCGCCACACGCTTGGTGATTTCCGAGAGCAGATCGTCGACCTGAGTCAGCGCCGGGCGTACTTCAACCTGCGGGTCGACCAGACCGGTCGGGCGCACCACTTGCTCGATCACCCGACCTGCGTGTTCGGCTTCGTAGTTGCCGGGCGTGGCCGAGACGAAAATCGTCTGTGGGCTCACCCCTTCCCACTCGTCGAAGCGCATCGGCCGGTTGTCCAGCGCCGATGGCAGGCGGAAGCCGTACTCCACGAGAGTTTCTTTGCGCGAGCGGTCGCCCTTATACATCGCGCCGACTTGCGGCACGCTGACGTGGGATTCGTCGATCACCAGCAACGCATCGGCCGGCAGGTAATCGTAGAGCGTCGGCGGCGCCGCACCAGCCGGGCGTCCGGACAGGTAGCGCGAGTAGTTTTCGATGCCGTTGCAGTAGCCGAGTTCGAGGATCATCTCCAGGTCGAACCGGGTGCGCTGCTCAAGACGCTGGGCTTCCACCAGTTTGTTGTTGTTGCGCAGGTATTCCAGGCGCTCCTGCAACTCGACCTTGATCCCCTCGATGGCGTCGAGCAGGGTTTCCCGGGGCGTCACGTAGTGGCTCTTCGGGTAGAAGGTGAAGCGCGGCAGCTTGCGGATGACTTCGCCGGTCAGCGGGTCGAACGCAGAAATGCTCTCCACCTCGTCATCGAACAGCTCGATGCGGATCGCTTCCAGGTCGGATTCCGCCGGGTAGATGTCGATCACATCGCCGCGCACACGGAAGGTCGCACGGGCGAAATCCATGTCGTTGCGGGTGTATTGCAGGTCGGCCAGGCGCCGCACCAGCGCACGCTGGTCGAGCTTGTCGCCGCGATCGACGTGCAAGACCATTTTCAAATAGGTTTCCGGGCTGCCCAGACCGTAAATGCACGACACCGTGGTGACGATGATCGCGTCCTTGCGCTCCAACAAGGCCTTGGTCGCCGACAGACGCATCTGCTCGATGTGGTCGTTGATCGACGCATCCTTCTCGATAAAGGTGTCGGACGACGGCACATAGGCTTCGGGCTGGTAGTAGTCGTAGTAGGAAACGAAGTATTCGACGGCGTTGTTCGGGAAGAACGACTTGAACTCACCGTACAACTGCGCGGCCAGGGTCTTGTTCGGCGCCAGCACCAGCGTCGGACGCTGCACCTGGGCGATCACATTGGCGATGCTGAAGGTCTTGCCCGACCCGGTCACCCCGAGCAGCGTCTGGTGCGACAGCCCGGCTTCGATGCCTTCGACCATCAGGCGAATGGCTTCGGGTTGATCGCCGGCGGGGTCGAAACGGGTGACGAGCTGGAATTCAGACATAAACACCTCTGGAATCGCGACGCGGCGGGCAACCGCAGCACCACGAGAAAGACCGCAAACGACCGATGTCGCGCAAGGAAAAACGAAGATTGTGCTGAATGTGGAGCCGATTGCCTCGCCTTTCAAGGCAAACGTCCTACATCCGGTAAAGTCTCCGACAGGTTCATTCGACTAACGGTCGAGAAATAATCGGAAAAACTTACCTTAAAAGCCGAATCGCCTGTCGCCATTGATCGATGATGGCCTCTATACTAGCTCCCCGTTTGTGCACCGCTCTAGTGCATTCGGCTGGAGCGCCACACGTCCCTCCACTCTCCAATAGAGCTGCCGTAAAAATGAGCCTGTTCTCCGCTGTCGAAATGGCACCCCGCGATCCAATCCTGGGCCTCAACGAAGCATTCAACGCCGATACCCGGACCAACAAGGTCAACCTCGGGGTGGGTGTGTACTGCAACGAAGAGGGGCGAATTCCACTCCTGCGCGCCGTCATCGAAGCCGAAACCCTTCGCGCCGCTCAGCACGCCTCCCGTGGCTACCTGCCGATCGACGGCATCGCGGCCTACGACCAGGCCGTGCAAAAGCTGCTGTTCGGCAATGATTCGCCACTGCTGGCAGCCGGCCGCGTTGTCACCACTCAGGCCGTCGGCGGTACCGGCGCACTGAAAATCGGTGCCGACTTCCTCAAGCAACTGCTGCCCAATGCCGTCGTGGCGATCAGCGACCCGAGCTGGGAAAACCACCGCGCGCTGTTCGAAACCGCCGGTTTCCCGGTGCAGAACTACCGCTACTACGACGCCGCCACCCACGACGTGAACCGTGCCGGCCTGCTGGAAGACCTCAACGCCCTGCCGAACGGCTCGATCGTCGTGCTGCACGCTTGCTGCCACAACCCGACCGGCGTCGACCTGAGCCCGGCGGACTGGAACAACGTGCTGGAAGCGGTCAAGGCCAAAGGTCACGTGCCGTTCCTCGACATGGCTTACCAGGGTTTCGGTGACGGCATCGCCGAAGACGCCGCTGCCGTGCGTCTGTTCGCTGAATCCGGTCTGACCTTCTTCGTATCGAGCTCGTTCTCCAAGTCGTTCTCGTTGTACGGCGAGCGCGTCGGTGCACTGTCGATCATCAGCGAATCGAAAGAAGAAAGCGCCCGCGTCCTGTCGCAAGTCAAACGCGTGATCCGCACCAACTACTCCAACCCGCCGACCCACGGTGCAAGCATCGTTGCCGCTGTGCTGAACAGCCCGGAACTGCGTGCTCAGTGGGAAGCCGAACTGGCTGAAATGCGCCTGCGCATTCGCGGCATGCGCGAGCAGATGGTTGCTCTGCTGGCGAAGAAAGCCCCGCAGCGTGACTTCAGCTTCGTCGGTCGCCAGCGCGGCATGTTCTCCTACTCCGGCCTGACCACCGAACAGGTTCATCGCCTGCGCAACGAGTTCGGCATCTACGCCCTGGACACCGGCCGCATCTGCGTCGCCGCGCTGAACCAGAGCAACATCGAAGCCGTGACGGACGCCATCGTTCAGGTCATCTGATCCGGCGTGGCACTGAAAACGGGAAGCCTTCGGGTTTCCCGTTTTTTATTTGTCTGAAGAAAAGCCGCCATACCCTCTAGACTGCACCCAAACGATATTTCAGAGAGACGACATGAAAAACGATGACCTGCGCGCCGACCGTGATGATCTGGATGACTTCATCCCCCGCGCCCCGGCCAAGCGCGGCAACAACCTGGTGCTGCAAGTCGCGGCCGGGGTTTTTCTCGGCGGGCTGGCGCTGTGGCTGGTGCAACTGGGCGCAACGATGCTGTACGCCAAACTGATGCTCGGCACCTTCACGTTCGGCGGTTAAACCAGCTCCGCTGCACGCTGAGTCGCCGCGTCGTCATAAACGACGTAGAGCGATTCGGCGATCTGGCTCTTGATGGCCTTGGTGCTTTCCAGGCCGAGGACAAAACCTTCGGCCTTGCCGCCTGCGCGGTTCAGCTCTTCAGCCGTGGCGGCCTGGGTGATCGCGTCGAAGAGTTTTTCGGCGTGCGGGCCGACGCCTTTGGGCAGGCTGATTTGTGCGGTGCTCATGCGAACACCTCGACAGGACAATGGGTGAGGATGGGACTATTCATGGCGCATACCTTTTCGGCGAATGGCCGGCAGCGCGTGTGACCACTTCCGGGCGGCCATGGTAGACCTCTGCCACGGTTCTGGTAACCGCCAATCGCCGATAAACCGCCGCCCGTCCTGACCTTTCCAACAAATTTACATCTCGCGCTTGACTAGTCTTTTTAAATCAGTAACATACGCACCAATTCCGCAATAGCTCAGTTGGTAGAGCAAGTGACTGTTAATCACTGGGTCCCTGGTTCGAGTCCAGGTTGTGGAGCCAAATACAAAGCCCCTGAATCGAAAGATTCAGGGGCTTTTTTGTGGGCATTGAAAAAGCCAGCGCCATAAAAAGGGCCGATCAGTTTCGCAACTGATCGGCCCTTTTCATTCAACTACAACGGTCAGACGTGTTCGCTGCTCTTGGCATGTACCTTCGGCGCGCCATGACCGTGATCCGCATCCGGATCGATCACCGGCACTTCATTGCCGTCGCAGTCATGCAGTTTGCCGTCGCTGAAGTAGTCACCTTCACGCAGCGCGGCCAGATCGCGATAACGCAAGGTCCGCTCTTCTGCTGCCGCAAACACCGACTGCTGATCCGAGTTGCCCGCCGTGAAATGGTTGAACGCCAGGTTCAGCAAGATCGCCATGATCGCTGACGAGCTGATGCCCGAATGGAAAATGGTCGCGAACCAGCTCGGGAAGTGATCGTAGAAGTTCGGCGCGGCAATCGGGATCATGCCGAAGCCGATCGAGGTGGCGACGATGATCAGGTTGACGTTGTTGCGGTAATCGACCTTGGACAGCGTGCGGATACCACTTGCCGCCACGGTGCCGAACAGCACGATACCGGCGCCGCCGAGTACCGAGGTCGGCACGGCTGCAATGACCCGGCCCATGAACGGCAGCAGGCCGAGGATCACCAGGAAGATACCGCCGGTCGCCACCACGTAGCGGCTCTTGATCCCGGTCACCGCCACCAGCCCGACGTTCTGGGCGAAGGCGCTTTGGGTGAACGAGCCGAAGATCGGTGCAAACATGCTCGACAGCATGTCCGCCCGCAGGCCGTTGCCCAGACGCTTGGAGTCGACTTTGGTGCCGATGATTTCACCGACCGCCAGGATGTCCGCCGAGGTTTCCACCAGGGTCACCATGACCACGATGCACATCGACAGGATCGCGGCGAAGTGGAAGGTCGGCATGCCGAAATGGAACGGCGTCGGGAAGCCGAACATCGGGCCTTGGGTGACGCTGGAGAAGTCCGCCATGCCGAGGAACACCGCCAGCACCGTGCCGATCACCATGGCCAACAGGATCGACAGACGCGAGATGGTGGAGCTGCCGACCTTGCTCAACAGAAGCACCAGCACCAGCGTCACCGCCGCCAGACCGATGTTCTGCATGCTGCCGAAATCAGGGGCGTGACTGTTGCCGCCCATGGCCCAGCGTGCAGCCACGGGCATCAGCGTCAGGCCGATGGTGGTGATCACGATGCCGGTGACCAGCGGCGGGAAGAACTTGGTGATTCGCGAAAACACCGGGGTGATCAGCAAACCGATCAACGACGCGGCTATCACTGCGCCGAGCACCGACTGGAAGCCGCCCTCCCCGCCACTGCTGACAATCGCCACCATGGTAGCAACGCCAGAGAACGACACGCCCTGCACCAGCGGCAACTGACAGCCGAAAAACGGTAAACCCAGGGTTTGCAGCAACGTGGCCAGCCCCCCCGCAAACAATGAAGCAGCAATCAACAGACCGATGTCCGCCGGCGAAAGCCCGGCGGCCTGACCGATGATCAGTGGCACCGCGACGATACCGCCATACATGGTCAGAACGTGTTGCAGGCCGTAAGCCATATTCGCGCCGACCCCGAGATTCTCGTCCTCGGGCCGTTGGTGTGAAACATGGGGCGTTTTCATGGTGGGGGAGTTCCCTGGTTTTTGTTATGCACACACTGTATGCAAGAGTCAGGACAAATGTCCATAGACTTGTATACAACTTATCAGTCACATAATGGTTAGCTAGCCACCCAACCTTCTATCCCGCTACTTTCATCCCCCACAAATCCGGCAGCACATTCTCAATCGAGTGCACGTTTTATCCGCCTGGGCTGAAGTGTTCATGGCGACCGACGGCACAATCGTTTCCTTTTTATGCGTACAAAGTATGCATAGCGAAGTCATTCAAGATTCAGTTCGACAAAAGCAAGAATGCTGCCAACCCATTCGAGCCCAGCGAGCGATGGCAACTTTGCGCAGAGATGATCAATGAAAGATGGATACAATTTCAGCGACGGTAAACGCGGCGACATTGCTCCCACCAAGGGTAAAACGCGCATCACCATCATGCTCGATGACGCGGTGATCGAAGCCGCGCGCGAGGTCGCTGAAAGCGAGGGGTTTGGCTATCAGACGGTCATCAACAACACCCTGCGCCATGCATTGCTTAACAGCCGTGGGGCAGCTGTTGAACTCGAAGATTCAAGCGGGCAATTCAAGCAAGGCATCACCGCCACCGACCTCAAGAGCCTTGAGAAAAAACTGTCGGCGGCCGTGAACGAGATCCGGCGGGTACTGGAACCGGACGTCAAACCGTAGCGTTCAAACTGGCCGAATCAAGCGCGCCAGAGCCTCTCGTGCACCGGGCTGGTGCGGCAAGCGCAGGCCAAATTCCCGTTCCAGCAATTCGATCAGTTCATCAACATCTGTCACTTCGCGCCGCTCGCTCTCGACGCCGATGCGGTGAATGGCGAAACTGCCGTTGTTCAAGGTGCGCCGCCAGCCGTCGCCCGTACGCGCCACCATCAGGCGCTGGGCAAATGGCGAGTCCGGGTGGGTCGAGACGTACCAGTTGCCGAGGGTGTAATCGATGTCTTCCTGGCGCTGCAGATCGAACAGGTACATCGGCCGCCATTCGCCAGCGACCCTGGCCCGCAGCATGTAGCCATCGGCCTGCACTTCGATGCGATACGGTTCGTGCGGCGTGGATTGCTCGGCGTCGGTATCCAGCACCAGTGGCGCGGTCGGCACCATGCCGCCGAAGCCGACGTCGGTGATGTAGCGCACGTCGTCAACGGTCACCAGGCTCAAGCGATGGGTGCGCGCGGTCCAGCTGCCTTCGGGCTGATTCATGACCACGCGCCCGCTGATGCCCCGTGCGTCGAACCCCAGCTCCAGCAGCAAGGCCAGAAACAGGTTGTTCAGCTCGTAGCAGTACCCGCCACGGGCGTTGTTCAGGACCTTGCGCTCAATGGAGGGCAGATCGATCAGGACGGGTTCGCCACTGAGCGTCGACAGGTTTTCGAAAGGAAAGGCGCCGGTATGGCGCAGTTGCAACGAGCGCAGGGTTTCAAGTGTCGGTGCCGGGGGCGCATCGAATCCCAGGCGTTGCAGGTACTGTTTCAGATTCGTCAGGCGTGGCTCGCTCATGGCTGGGTCCTTTTGCATGGGGGCGCGGATCGTACCGCCGATAGTCGCCATGTATACGGGATCCGGGCATCGAATCGACAATTGAATTAACCAATCACCGGCTAGCGCCTTTTACGCGAATCGATGCAAATCCACGTCGGCGCGTGGTCGCTGGCATGCGGTTCGTTGCGCACCCAGGCATCCACACCGGCCTCGTGCAGATAAGGGCTCAGTGTCGGATTGAGCAGCAGATGGTCGATCCGCAACCCGGAGTTCTTCTGCCAGTGCTGACGGAAATAGTCCCAGAACGTGTACAGCCGATCTTCGGGATACAGATGCCGCAAAGAGTCCGTCCAGCCCTGATCCAGCAGGCGCTGGTAGCACTCGCGGCTCTCCGGTTGCAACAACGCATCCTTGAGCCAGGACCGTGTGTTGTAGATATCCAGATCGGTGGGCACCACGTTGTAATCGCCGGCCAGCACCACCGGGTGATCGCTGCTTTGCAGGTCCCGGGCGTATTTGATCAGACGCTCGAACCAGGCCAGCTTGTAGTCGAACTTCGGCCCCGGTTGCGGGTTGCCATTGGGCAGGTAAAGGCACCCCACCAACACCCCGTGCACTGCCGCCTCGAGATAGCGGCTGTGTTTATCGTCGGGATCGCCGGGCAGGCCGCGCCGGCTCTCCAGCGGTTGCGTATCGCGGGCAAGAATCGCCACGCCGTTCCATGACGCCTGGCCGTGCCAGATAGCGCCGTAGCCGGCGGCCTCCAGATCGGCGGCAGGAAACGCGCTGTCCACCAGTTTCAGCTCCTGCAAACAGGCGATGTCCGGCTGCTCGCGCCTGAGCCATTCCAGCAGATTTGGCAGACGGGCACGCAGGCCGTTGACGTTGAACGTGGCAATGCGCATTTTTTTCATCGTCCGGGCTCCTGCCATTGACCGATAGAACCTGTGACACCGGTCCCCCCGCAGCGGTTGCGTTGGATCCTCCTTTTACACGCGATTGCGCAGCCATTGCAGGAAGCCTTTTTTCGGTACGACCACCGGCGTATCTTCCGTCAGGGATTGCGCCTTGTGCAGGCGGAAATCGAGCAGCGCCTTCATCGCATCGTTGATGTCGTGACGGGCATCGAGGCACGGCTTGAGATAAGACTTCTCGATGCGGTACAGCGCGCAGAAGGTCTTGGCGGAGAAGTCGGCCGGCAATGAGGTATCGGACACAATCCCCGCCTCGCCGATCACTTCGCCCGGCCCCATCCGTCCGGACTCGAACGGCGTGCCGTGGCGCTTGAGCGTCACCGAGACCACGCCGGACTCAATGATGAACAAGTGATCGCTGACCTCCCCACCCGCCAGAATCATCTCGCCGGCACGGAAGGTTTGCAGGGTCATGTTCTGGCTGAAGGTTTCTTTCTCCTCCTGACGCAGGGTGGAGAAAATCGGCGAGCTGTCGAGCAACGCCCGAGGTCGCGAGAGATTGCTCGGAACACCCGGCTCATCACTCGACAGCAGATTGACCCCGGACGCTTGCAGATGCCGGTAGGCCAGGTCGAACAGCTGATTGCGCACCACGCGCTTTTCACTCATCGAGGCGACGAACCCGCTGATTTCATATTCGGTGCCTGCACTGCTGGAGCTCTTCAGCGCAACACTCGGCGCGGGGTTCTCCAGCAGTTGGCGACAGCCCTGCATCGCGCGCTCCAGGGCATCGATCACCGAACTCGGCCGCGCATGGGGGCTGACCTGCACGCTGACGGCAACCCCGAACATGTTGCTCGGCCGGCTGAAGTTGATGATCTTGGCCTTGGCCGCCAGCGAGTTGGGAATCACCGCCATGCTGCCCTGACTGGTTTGCAGGCGCGTGGCGCGCCAGTCAATGTCGGTGACCCGGCCTTCAGTGCCGTCGATGGAAATCCAGTCATCCAGTTGATAAGGCTTGGTGGTGTTGAGCACGATCCCGGAAAACACGTCGCTCAGGGTGCTCTGCAAGGCCAGACCGACGATGATCGCCAACGCCCCGGACGTTGCCAGCACGCCTTTGACCGGCAGATCCAGCACGTAGGCCAGCGCCGCGATGATCGCAATCAGGAAGATCACCGCACCCAGCAAATCCTGCAACAACCGCCCGGTGTGCCCGACCCGCTGCATCATCACTGCGCCGATCAACACCGTCAGAGTGCGCGCGCCGAACAGCCACCAACCAATCTGCAAACCGGTCGCCGCCAGATGCAACGGCACGTTGTCAGCCCACGGCGCAGGCTCCATCGGGTTGAGCCCTTCGTTGAACAGCAGGATGCTGAACAGGGCGAAAATCAGCACCCGCACCAACAGTTTCCACGCGCTGCCGTGGGCGCTGATCAGACGCCACAGACCGAGATCGATCAGGATCAGGATCAAGGCGCAAAACAACGGATGATCGGTGAGCAGAGACAGCATCAAACAACTCCGACAGGGGCCAGTCGCGAGAAGATCGCACAGATTGGGCTCAGTGTAGGAGTAATTGATTTGGCGGGATGAGCGCCACTGCGCGTGCGCAAAAAAACCGGCAGGCGCACGTGGCGCCTGCCGGTTTTTTTAGCTGTGCATCTGGCCGAAGCGGCCGGACTGGAAGTCGGCGAAAGCCTGATGGATTTCCTGCTCGGTGTTCATCACGAACGGGCCGTGGCCGACAATCGGCTCGTCGATCGGCTCGCCGCTGAGCAGCAGCACCACCGCGTCCGCGCTGGCTTCAAGGGTGATGCGATCGCCATCACGCTCGAACAGCGCCAACTGGCCTTCGCGCATCGACTCCCCACCGTTGATCTGAACCGAACCCTTCAACACCACCAGCGCGGTGTTGCGGCCTTCGTGAAGATCCAGCGTAAGCAGCTTGCCGGCGTTCAGGCGCAGGTCCCACACGTCGATTGGCGTAAACGTGCGGGATGGGCCCTTGTGACCGTCGAACTCACCGGCGATCAGGCGCAGGCTGCCGGCACCGTCATTGAGCGCGATTTGCGGGATATCACTGTCCAGGATGGTCTGGTAACCCGGCGCGGCCATTTTGTCCTTGGCCGGCAGATTCACCCACAGTTGCACCATTTCCAGATTGCCGCCGGTTCGAGCGAAGTTTTCCGAGTGGAATTCTTCATGCAGGATGCCGGAAGCCGCCGTCATCCACTGCACATCGCCCGGACCGATGGTGCCGCCGCTGCCGGTGGAATCACGGTGCTGCACTTCGCCTTCGTAAACGATGGTCACGGTTTCGAAGCCACGGTGCGGATGCTGCCCCACGCCACGGCGCTCAATAGTCGGGGTGAAATGCGCAGGTCCGGCATGATCCAGCAGCAGGAACGGGCTGATGTGCTTGCCCAGGTTGTCGTAGGAAAACAGGGTGCGCACCGGAAACCCATCGCCGACCCAGTGGCCGCGAGGGCTGGTGTAGATACCGATCAGTTTTTTCATGGTGGGCTCCGAAATCAGGTTGATCATGGGCTGATCATAAATTCGCCACGTATTTAGTACTAGTCAGCCAAAACCGTCCTCATCGTTCTATTGATGGAACGATGAGCGATCAATGTGATTCGTGCTTTTCAGTCAACAGTACTTTGCCCCGACAGCGGTTTTTCCCGAGGAATCAGACGCGGATACTCCTGCCCATACCCACTGCAACCCTGGAGTTCCTGCATGTCTGTTCCCGCTTTCGGTCTTGGTACGTTTCGCCTGCAAGGTCAGGTGGTCATCGATTCGGTGAGCACTGCCCTTGAACTGGGTTACCGGGTCATCGACACCGCACAGATCTACGAAAACGAGGCCGACGTCGGCGCAGCCATCGCTGGCAGCGGCATTGCCCGTGAAGAGCTGTTCATCACCAGCAAGATCTGGATCGCCAACTTCGCCAGGGATCGCCTGATCGAAAGCCTCAAGGCGAGCCTGCAAAAACTGCAGACCGACTACCTTGACCTGACGCTGATCCACTGGCCGTCGCCGGAAGATCAGGTGCCCGTCGAAGAGTTCATGGGCGCGCTGCTGGAAGCCAAACGCCTGGGCCTGACCCGGCAGATCGGCGTGTCCAACTTCACCATCGACCTGATGAAACAGGCGATTGCTGCGGTCGGCGCAGAAAATATCGCCACCAACCAGATCGAACTCCACCCGTACCTGCAAAACCGCAAGGTCGTCGAGTTCGCGCAAAGTCAGGGCATCCAGATCACGTCGTACATGACCCTGGCCTATGGCGAAGTGCTGAAGGATCCGCTGATCGTGCAGATCGCCGAGCGTCTGCAAGCCACCCCGGCGCAGGTCACTCTGGCGTGGGCGATGCAATCGGGTTACGCGGTGATTCCGTCGTCGACCAAACGTGCCAACCTGCAAGGCAACCTTGGCGCCATGGCGCTGACCCTGAGCGACGCCGACATGGCGCTGATCGCCACACTGGATCGCGGCCATCGCCTGACCAGCCCCAAAGGCATCGCGCCGCAGTGGGACTGACCGATCAGGCCTGAAGCTGCTGCGCGAGGTCGTGCATGGCCACGCGCAGCGAATCGATGGCGGCCGTCAATGCCGCTGCGGGCTGATCGTCACGGCAAGCCTGCTCGAGCACCCGACACGCCGAGACCACGCGCTCGGCACCAATCATGTGCGCCCCGCCCGTGACGTGATGCGCCAGATCACGCAAGGCATCACGATCAAGACCTGATGCTTCCAGACGCTGCAGGTCGATGCGCAGGCTGTTACGCACCTCCTCACGCAATTGTTCGATCAGCGGGTTGTCCGCGCCTGCCAGTTGCAACAGCGCACTCAGATCGAACTCGGACACCGCCGACTCGTCCAAGCTCTCGACCTGCGTCTCTGCTCCGGCGGCCATCAGCGCCTGACTCAGCTCGCGCAGCAGCACCGGCTTGAACAGGCAATCGTTCATTCCGGCCGCCCGGCAGCGCTGCCTTTCTTCGATTTGCGCATTGGCGGTAAATCCGAGAATCAGGCAGGGCGCCCTGCCCGTCGCGGCTTCTTCCTGACGCACCGCGCGCGTCAGTTCATAACCGTTGAGCCCCTGCATGTTGATATCAGTGATCAAAGCATCGAACGATTGCCCGCGCCACAGTGCCAGCGCGCGCTCACCGCCATCGGTGTCAACGGGGCGATGGCCGAGTTCACTCAACTGCCGGCACAACAGCAGGCGATTGACCGGATGGTCGTCCACCACCAGCACGGCCAGTGAATTTGTCATTGCTACCGCAGGTGCCGCTTCTTCCTTCTGCACCCGCGGCGCCAGCACCGGCAGCTCCAGTCGCAGCATGACCTGAGTGCCGCGGTTCAACTCGCTGTTCATCCACAAATCGCCGCCCATCAACCGGCACAGGTTGCGGCTGATCACCAGCCCCAGGCCGGAGCCGCCGTGCGCCACAGACCGATGATCGCCGACCTGTACAAACGGGCTGAACAACCGCTGCTGATCCTCGGCGCTGATCCCACGGCCACTGTCTTCAATGGCCACACCCACTTCAATCAACCCGCCGTGCTCGCCGAACACGCGCAAACACAGGCTCACTTCCCCGGCTTCGGTGAATTTGATTGCATTGCTCAACAGATTCGAGACCACTTGTTTGAAACGCAGGGGATCGAGCATCACCTCGACGTCGCTGCGCTCATCCAGTTCGACATGCAACAACAATTGCTTCTGCCGGGCCAGGCCTTCGAAAATCCGACACACCGACGCCACCACCTCACGTAGATTGGCGCGCTTGGGGGCCAGCGACAGATGCCCGGACTCGATGCGGGCGATGTCGAGAATATCGCCGATCAATGCCAGCAACTGCTGCCCGGCGCTGGACGCCACTTCGATCGCCTGGCGATCGGTCACGCCTTCATCGGCACGCTTGAGGGCGAGTTCGAGCATGCCGATCAGCGCGTTCATCGGTGTGCGGATTTCATGACTCATGGTCGCCAGAAACGTGCTCTTGGCGCGATTGGCTTCGTCGGCTGCGTCCTTGGCTTCCTGCAACTGCTGAAGCCATTGCTGGCGCTGGCGGATCTGCCGACGCTGAAAGGCGATCCAGCCCAATGCCAGCAACAGCAGACCGGCGGCTACGGCAAACCCGCGCAATATTTGCTCTCGATGGCGCTGCCAATAGCTGTCCTGCAGCACCACGTTCCGACTCCATCTCGCGACCAGACCGTCGATTTCCTGAGGTGCAATGCCCAGCAGCGCCTTGTTCAGAATCGACTGCAGCTGCGGGGCATCGGGCGCCGTGGCCATGGCGATCCGGGCCGGTTGATCCCCCAGCGTAGAGGCTATGCGCAAGCGCTCACGGTACTGGTGATCGATCTGATAACGCGCCACCAGCAACGAGCTCAATGTCGCATCGGCCCGACCATCAAACAGCGCCCGCGTACCGTCCGCCGGGCTCGGCAATTCGATCAGGTTGATCTGCGGCACGTGTTCCAGCAGGTAATCACGCAGCGGATTGCCGCGATAGAGCGCCAGACGTTTACCCGCCATCTCTTCGAGACTGCGCGGCGCCTGTGCCTTCGACTCGGTGATCAAGACAAAGGGACTGTTGGCGTACGAGCGAGTGAACAACATTTGCGTTTCGCGCTCGCGGCTCGGTGTCATCACCGGCAACAGGTCCAGCTCACCGTTTCTGAGTTGCTCGACCTGACGATCCAGAGATTGACCGCGCACCACCTCGAATGTCAGGCCGCTGCGCTGACTGATCAGGTTGAGCAATTGAGCGACCAGACCACTGAAGCGGCCATCGGTGTCAAAGAATGTCAGCGGTGCAAAATCATCGACAGCGCCGACCCGTACCACCGGATGCTGATCCAGCCATTGTTGCTCGCTGTCACTCAGGCTCACCCGCGACTGCGCCGCTATGTCGGCTCGACCGGCGCTCCAGCGCAGTTCCATGGCCAGGCGCTGCTCCATGGGAATGGCCAGCAGGGCCTTGTCGACCAGACGTTTCAAGCGGATGTTGCTGCGAGCCAGAGCAAAGCCGAACGGGTTGGCGTCGAGGCCCGAGGGCCCGGCCAGTTGCAGGTCGTTTTGAAAATGGGTGTTGATCAGGTAGCTGGCGCTGATGAAGTCACCGAGGTACAGATCATCCCGGCCGAACGCCACGGCGCCGAGGGCATCGAGGATCGATCGATAGCGCTGCAGGGAAGCTTTCGGGTAAGCCTCTTCGATGGTCGAGGCTGGCAGGTAATCGTCCACCATGGCGATGCGCTTGCCGGCGAGATCATCCGGTAACGCCTCATTGAGCCGGGTCACCCACATCGGCTGATCCTCGGCGTAGGCGCGCGACAGCATCAGTTCGGGATCAGCGATCTCGAAGTTGTTCGACGTGCCCAGCAGGTCTACCTCACCGGCCTTGAGCGCGGCCATGGCGCTTGCGCGGTTGGCATGACACCAGACTTCGACGTCGATGTTCAAAATCTGCGCAATCGCATCAGCGTAATCGGCCGTGAGGCCTTCCAGCTCATGGCGCTTGCGGGTCAGTTCAAAGGGCGGGTAGTCCGGCCAGGAGGCACCGATGCGCAATACCGGGTGCGCACGGAGCCACTGTCGATCCTGCTCATCCAGTTGAATCTGCACACCCTCAAGGCGGGTGCGGGAGACGATTTCCAGCCGTTGTGCCTCGGTCGCGTGCACTGTGCTTGCAAGCATCAGTATCGACAGAAGAACGAACCGCAGAGGCCATATCATGGGCAGCCTATGGAAGCAGACCGTTGCGTTTGACAAACTCTCGCAACACCACCAGTGAGCTTACCCCGAGCTTCAGCATCAGGCGGGTCTTGTAGGTGCTGATGGTTTTGTGGCTAAGGTTCATCGCAAGCGCAATGTGCTTGTTGGACTCGCCTCTGGCCAGCTTCAGCATGATCTCCATTTCGCGAGTGGACAGAAGTGCAATCAACTCTCGTTCATCGCGATGTGCTTCGGATTGCCCGGTATTGACCACAGGCATTTCGGGGAAGTAGGTATAACCCGAACGGACGGCTTTGATTGCATTTTGCAAATGCTGCATCGAGGCGGATTTGGCGACAAAAGCCATCGCCCCTGCACGTCGACAGCGCATCAGATAGTGTTCAGGGTCGGCCGAGGTGAAAATCACCACATTGCAGACCAGCCCGACGGCTCTGATGCGGGCTAACACCTCCAGGCCGCCGAAGCCATCGAGTTTCAGGTCGAGCACTACCAGTTTCGGCGCGTGCTCACGCAGCATCGGCACCACATCGACACCTCTGCCAGTCACATGGATCGGTGTGTAACCCGCAGACTCCAGAACCAGGCGTAGGGCACCCACCACCACTGGATGATCATCAACGATCAATGCTGAACCCATGATCACTCCCGGGGCGAATACATGACACGACGCCACCGATCTGGCTTGAACGGGACTATTGGTAGCTGCGCTACAACTGTTGCACGGTATGCACCCTGAATCACCTGTCAGATCTGACAGTTGTGCGTTCGGCCGATCTGTGATCGAACACGCGAAGAGCGCCCAGACGAACCCTCGACCGAGTTCATCAACTGTTCGATGGCGCGGATGGAAGGCAATGCTTCAGGGCTAGTGATGATCTTTGCCCCAAATCGCCTGGAAACACCTGAAGAGTCCGCCGATTCACCATAGACCAGCGCCCTTCGGACGAGTGGGTGATCAAACAGAAAACCACGCAGATCCGCGATCCCGGTCGCCAGCTCGGCATTAATCACCAGGACATCGAACGGCTGACAGCCGTAATCGACCAGCGTCAGCAGTTCGGCAAGGCTCTGTACCGGTGCAATGCGGTAGTAATCGAGACCATTGAACAGCCGCTCGATCTTCATCCGGTGAAAATGCTGCAGGTCGGCGATCAGGATGCGCAGGGTTTTGTCGGTCAACGTGGAAGTCCGGGTAGTCGCTTCAAGTGGCGGCAAGACTACCCAAGCATCGGGATGCGCTCTGTAGGACTTTTCCGAAAAACACCGTCACTCATCCGGATTGAAAAAGCTATTCCGTGGTGCTCGGACTCCAGAACGCCTGCACCACCAGGCTTGAAGTGGAAATCCGCTTCACCAGTGCGTCCAGTTCATCGCCGTCCACCGACGTGGTTGCGAGCGTGGCTTCGATCTCGATTTCGTCGGCACCGAAGGCGTGCACATCGACATCACTGGCCGGGTAGTTGCTGCGTTCAAGCTCCGCTTCAAGCAGGGCGAACACGGCCGTTTGCTGCGAGCGCCGGGCAATGACATAGACGATGTTGGTGACTTCCGCCGAGACCACATCGAGCGGCTGACGGTTGATGTTGTTGACGATCGGCCGCAGCAAGGTATTGGCGGCGAGCACGAACAAGGTGCCCAGCACCGCTTCGGCCAGCAGGTCGGCACCGGCACAGGCACCGACGGCTGCCGAGGTCCAGAGCGTGGCGGCGGTGTTGAGGCCGCGCACGTTGCCCTCTTCGCGCATGATCACCCCGGCACCGAGAAAGCCGATGCCGGAGACCACATACGCGACCACCCGGACCGCGCCTTCGGCACCGGCGAGACGGTTGGCCATGTCGACGAAAATCGCCGCGCCGACCGCCACCAGCACATTGGTGCGCAAGCCCGCCGTGCGTTGCCGGTACTGGCGCTCGAAGCCGATCAGGCCGCCGAGGATGAACGCCGCGCTGAGGCTGACCAGCGTGTCGAGCAATGAGCTGAGGTTGAGATTGTTGATCGCTTGCATGTCGAACTCCTTGAAACCGCCCCCCTTGCTCCCACAAGGGGGGAATCTTGCCTGTTACTGCCAGCCGAACCGGCGGATGTAGAAGCCTTTAACTGCTTGAGTCAGCGCCATGTACGCCAGCAGGATCACCGGCAGGAACACGAAGTACATCGACGGCAGCGCCTGCAGTTTGAAGTAGTGCGCCAGCGGCCCCATCGGCAGGAAGATGCCCACGGCCATGATGATCCCGGTCATCACCAGCAACGGCATGGCCGCGCGGCTTTGCAGGAACGGAATCTTCGGCGTGCGGATCATGTGCACGATCAGCGTCTGGGTCAGCAGCCCGACCACGAACCAGCCGGACTGGAACAGGGTCTGGTGATCCGGGGTGTTGGCATCGAACACGTACCACATCAAGGCGAACGTTGTGATGTCGAAGATCGAACTGATCGGGCCGAAGAACAGCATGAAGCGCCCGACGTCCCCTGGCTGCCAGCGTTGCGGCTGTTTCAGCATCTCGTCGTCGACGTTGTCGAACGGGATCGCGATCTGCGAAATGTCATACAGCAGGTTCTGCACCAGCAGGTGCATCGGCAGCATCGGCAGGAACGGAATGAACGCGCTGGCCACCAGCACCGAGAACACGTTGCCGAAGTTCGAGCTGGCAGTCATCTTGATGTACTTGAGCATGTTGGCGAAGGTCCGCCGCCCTTCCAGCACGCCCTCCTCCAGCACCATCAGGCTCTTTTCCAGCAGGATGATGTCGGCCGCTTCCTTGGCGATATCCACCGCGCTGTCCACGGAAATCCCGATGTCGGCGGTGCGCAGGGCCGGGGCGTCGTTGATGCCGTCGCCCATGAACCCGACCACGTGGCCGTTGCCCTTGAGGATGCGCACGATGCGCTCCTTGTGCGACGGCGTCAGCTTGGCGAACACATTGGTGGTTTCCACGGCCACTGCCAGTTCCGCGTCGCTCATGCGTTCGATGTCGTTGCCCATCAGCAGGCCTTGCTGGGCCAGGCCCACTTCGCGGCAGATCTTGGCGGTCACCAGCTCGTTGTCGCCGGTCAGCACTTTCACGGCCACGCCGTGCTCGGCCAGGGCCTTGAGTGCCGGGGCGGTGCTTTCCTTCGGCGGATCGAGAAACGCCACGTAACCGATCAGCGTCAGTTCCTGCTCGTCGCCCAGGCTGTAAGTGTCGCGACCTTCAGGCATCGACCGTGCTGCCACTGCTACCACACGCAAGCCTTCAGCGTTGAATGCTGCGGTGACCTGACGAATTTTCGCCAGCAATTCATCGCTCAAGGCTTCGTCGACTTCACCGTGACGAACCCGGCTGCACACCGACAGAACCTCTTCCACCGCGCCTTTGCAGATCAGTTGATGCGGCTGACCGCGCCCTTCGACCACCACCGACATGCGCCGGCGGTTGAAGTCGAACGGGATCTCGTCGACCTTGCGAAACGCCGTGCCGACCTTCAGCTCGCGGTGGATTTCCACGTGTTCCAGGACCGCCACGTCGAGCAGGTTTTTCAGGCCGGTCTGGTAGTAGCTGTTGAGGTAAGCCATTTCCAGCACGTCATCGGAGTCTTCGCCCCAGACATCGACGTTGCGTGCCAGGAAGATCCTGTCCTGGGTCAGGGTGCCGGTCTTGTCGGTGCACAGCACGTCCATGGCGCCGAAGTTCTGGATCGCATCCAGGCGTTTGACGATGACTTTCTTGCGCGACAGGAACACCGCGCCCTTGGCCAGCGTCGAGGTGACGATCATCGGCAGCATTTCCGGGGTAAGGCCCACGGCGATCGACAGCGCGAACAGCAGCGCTTCGGTCCAGTCGCCCTTGGTGAAACCGTTGATGAACAACACCAGCGGCGCCATGACGAACATGAAACGGATCAACAGCCAGCTGACTTTGTTCACCCCTTGCTGGAACGAAGTTACCGCGCGATCCGTCGCCCCGACCCGCTGCGCCAGCGCACCGAAATAGGTGCTGTTGCCGGTGGTGAGAATCACCGCCACCGCCGTGCCGGACACCACGTTGGTGCCCATGAACAGGATGTTGTCGAGCTCCAGCGGATTGCGCGTGTCACGATCGGCCTGACGCGGGAATTTTTCCACCGGCATCGATTCGCCGGTCATCGCCGCCTGGCTGACGAACAGATCCTTGGCGCTGAGCACCCGGCAATCGGCGGGAATCATGTCGCCGGCCGACAGCACGATCAGATCGCCTGGCACCAGTTGCTTGATCGGCAGTTCAGCGCGCGGCGCATCCCGGCGCAGCACGGTGGCGGTGTTGCTGACCATCGCCTTGAGCGCGTCGGCGGCCTGGTTGGATTTGCTTTCCTGCCAGAAGCGCAGCAGCGTCGACAGCACCACCATCGAGAAAATCACGATGGCGGCCTTGAGGTCTTCGGTCAGCCACGAGATTACCGCCAACAGGGTCAGCAGCAGGTTGAACGGGTTCTTGTAGCAGTGCCACAGGTGGGTCCACCACGGCAGCGGTTGCTCGTGCTCGACTTCGTTGAGGCCGTGCTGCGCGCGCAGCACATCGACTTCGAAATCGGTCAGGCCATCGGTGTGGGTGCCGAGGTTCGACAGCAGCACGCCGCTGTCGCAATGGGCGGCGTCCACCAGTGTATTGGCGAGAGTCGGCGGCACTTCACGGCTGACCGTGGTGTCGCTGAGGGTTTCCAGCAAGGCCAGGCGACGGAAATGCCGGGCGATGTGGCGGGTCCGCAGGAAGCCTGCGAAAAATTCCTTGAGCGTAAGTTTCATGGCTGTTGCCCCTATGGTCAGCCGGGAAACCGTCGAGCAGGTACGTCCTCGTCTCGGGCACCGGAAAACCGGCACGGCAAGGCGTGGCGCGCCGGTCAGAAAAGACAGGCGTGTCGATAGGGCTGCAATGACGACGATGAAGTCGACTTCACAGGCTTTTCAGTGTCGATGAGAAGGACGTCGGTACATGACCGGGACCGGTCATGATCGGGATGCCGCTGCTCGCTGTTCGGCGAGACAACGGCACAAAGGAATGCGCGTTATCTTGCCGAGAATCTGCCGGTTACAAGGACCGGCCGACAACTGTCACTCGAACAAGTACCCACTGTGGGTCTCCGCTATTGATGAAAACGCGCGAAGCTTACGCCCCGATGTCTGGAGAGTAAACCCGCAAAAGGAAGTGTGTCGGGGAATGTGGCGGGTGTTCAGGAAGGGTTCAGGATTGGCCTGAAGATCGTTCCCACTGTGTGGGAACGATCAGGCTGAAAGGATGCTTAGCTGGCAGTCGCCAGCAACAGATCCATCACCGAACGGCTGTGCCCGCGGTTCTTGCCATGCTCATACAGCGAGCCGGCGATCTCGTCCGCGCGGATCGGCAGGATCGACAGCAGCGTATCGCTCAGACCATGGCTGGCCTGGCAGAAGCCCTGCATGTACAGACCGGCCTTGCAGCGCTCGTCGGTGATCAGGCGGTAATTGCGGTCGACCTCGAAATCGCCCAGGTACTCCTCCAGCGGCGCCAGCAGTTTGCGGTGCATCTGACGCTCGTAACCGGTGGCCAGCACGACCGCATCGTAGGCACGTACGGTGACTTCGCCGGTGGCATTGTTGCGCACGGTCAGTTCAATGCCATGTTCGGTGGCAGTGGCTTTCTCGACCGTGGTCAGGGTGCGGAACGCGTGACGCGCCACGCCCGAGACTTTCTGGCGATAGAAGATGCCGTAGATACGCTCGATCAGGTCGATGTCGACCACCGAGTAGTTGGTGTTGTGGTACTCGTTGACCAGACGCTCACGCTCGCTGCTCTTCTGCTGGAAGATCAGGTCGGTGAATTCCGGCGAGAACACTTCGTTGACGAACGGGCTGTCGTCCGCCGGTTTCAGCGCCGAGCCGCGCAGGATCATGTCGACCTGCACCGACGGGAACGAGTCGTTCAGATCGATAAAGGCTTCCGCTGCGCTCTGCCCGCCACCGATGATTGCGATGCTCATCGGCTGGTTGTTGATGCACGGCTGCTTGGCCATCTCGGCCAGGTACTGCGAGTGATGGAACACCCGACCATCGCCCTTCAGTGCCTTGAACGCCTCGGGAATGCGCGGCGTGCCGCCGGCGCTGACCACCACCGAACGCGCAGTACGCACGAACTGCTGGCCGTCCGTGCCACGGGAAATCACCCGCAGCGCTTCGACCTGATGGTTATGCAGCACCGGCTCGATGGTCAGCACTTCTTCGCCGTAGCGGCTCTGCTCGGTGAACTGCCCAGCCACCCAGCGCAGGTAGTCGTTGTACTCCATGCGGCACGGGTAGAAGGTGCCGAGGTTGATGAAGTCCACCAATCGGCCGTGGTGCTTGAGGTAGTTGACGAACGAATACGGGCTGGTCGGATTGCGCAGGGTCACCAGATCCTTGAGGAAGGAAATCTGCAACTCGCTCTGGGTCGACAGGGTGTTGCCGTGCCAGCTGTAGTTGGGTTGTTTGTCGAGAAACAGCACATCCAGTTCGCCCTGGGTCGGGCCGCGCTCTTGCAGAGCGATGGCCAGCGCCAGGTTCGAAGGGCCGAAACCGACGCCGATCAGGTCGTGAACGATGGGCGATGCAATTGCCTGTGTCATTTCCAGTGTCCTCTGGACGAAAAGCCTGAGTGACCTGACCGGCCTTGAGCAGGACAGCAGATCGTCTGTTGAGTAGGAACGAGGACAGTGAAATAAAATTTAACGACGACGGCTCAATGGGCGTCCCATTGCTTGATGCGCAGGCGGCAATGCTTCATGGCGTTGACGATGTGTTTTTCCACCAGGGCCTTGGAAATGCCGAGGTGCTGGGCGATTTCGGGGTGCGACAGGCCTTCGATCTTGCGTAGCAGAAAACTTTCGCGGCACAGCGGCGAAAGTTCAGCGAGGGCGCGCTGGAGCATCTCCAGTCGCTGGCCGTGATCGAAGGTGTTGTGGGGGGATGGAGTGAAATAGCGCTCTTCGCTGTCGAGCACTTCCAGCGATTCGACCTGACGCAGGGCATTGCGTCGATGGTCGTCGATCACCAGATTGAGTGCGGTGCGATAGAGAAATGCCCGAGGCTGCTCGATCGGCGTTTCGCTGGATCGCTCCAGCACCCGCAGATAAGCGTCATGCACCACGTCTTCGGCCACCTGACGGTTGCCGAGCCTGGCGTTCAGGAAACACACCAACTCGCGATAGTAGTTTTCCAACATGATTCCCCGCCGCAGCGTGCGGTTTCGATCCTTGAGCCAGATCCGCGACTGTCGAAAAAGGCAGTGGCACGGTAGTGGCAATTTCAGGTGCGTAATTTATAGTAATTCTCATATAGATTTAAAGTGCTGTTTCCATTTGCCCGACAAATTGTTGCCAGCTATACCTGTTACCGCGTTTTTCAGCGCTTAAATTCCCCACCCCGTCTCTCGTTTAAAGGACAGCCCCCGTATCTGTCGCGTCCTGCGACAGCGTTCGACCGTGGCCCGCTCGCGGTGCCTGCTGAACGACGGGCCTATTTCCACTGGCCGGAACCCTGCATGAAACGTCCCCGCCCCGCCCGACGCGCCCTGCTCATCGCCCTTTGCCTTATCCCCGTCATTGCTATTGCCGCCTGGCAGGTGTTGCCGCCCGGTCGGGACAAATTCACCACCGTGCAGGTCTCTCGCGGCGATATAGAAAGCAGCGTGACCGCACTCGGCACCCTCCAGCCTCGCCGGTATGTAGATGTCGGCGCCCAGGCGTCGGGGCAGATTCGCAAGATCCACGTGGAAGTCGGCGACGTGGTCAAGGAGGGTCAGTTGCTGGTAGAGATCGACCCGGCCACGCAAAAGGCCAAACTCGACGCCAGCCAGTTTTCCATCGAGAACCTGAAGGCGCAGTTGCAGGAACAACAGGCCCAACATGAACTGGCGCGTCAGAAGTATCAGCGCCAGCAGAAACTGGCTGCCGGCGGCGCCACCCGTGAAGAAGACGTGCAAACCGCCCGCGCCGAACTGAAAGCCACGCAGGCGCGCATCGACATGTTCCAGGCGCAGATCCGTCAGGCACAGGCGAGCCTGCGCAGCGATCAGGCCGAGCTCGGTTACACCCGGATCTACGCACCGATGGCCGGTACCGTGGTCGCACTGGACGCTCGCGAAGGCCAGACACTCAACGCCCAGCAACAGACACCGCTGATCCTGCGGATCGCCAAGCTGTCGCCAATGACGGTCTGGGCTGAAGTCTCCGAAGCCGACATCGGCCACGTCAAACCGGGCATGAGCGCTTATTTCACCACCCTCAGTGGCGGCAACCGGCGCTGGAGCAGCACCGTGCGGCAGATCCTGCCGGTGCCGCCCAAACCGCTGGACCAGACCAGCCAGGGCGGTGGCAGCCCGACCAGCACCAGCAAAAGCGGTGCCGGTCGTGTGGTGCTGTACACCGTATTGCTGGATGTCGATAACGCCGACAACGCGCTGATGGCGGAAATGACCACACAAGTGTTCTTCGTCTCCAACGAGGCAAAAAACGTCCTCACCGCACCGGTTGCCGCCCTGCACGGCAGCGCCAAACCCGACAGTCAGGTTGCCCGGGTCGTGGCGCAGAACGGCGACATTGAGCAACGCACCGTGCGTACCGGCATCAGCGACCGTTTGAAGGTGCAGATTCTCGACGGTCTCAGCGAAGGCGATCATCTGTTGATCGGCCCGGTCGACGGCAGCGGAGGCTGAATGCAAACGCCCCTGATCGACCTGCAGGACATCCGCAAATCCTACGGCGGCGGCGACACGCCCGAAGTTCACGTGTTGCGTGGCATCGATCTGTCGATCCATGCCGGCGAGTTCGTGGCGATCGTCGGTGCATCCGGCTCCGGCAAATCGACGCTGATGAACATCCTCGGTTGCCTCGACCGGCCCACATCCGGCGAATACCGTTTTGCCGGTGAGAACGTCGCCGGCCTGGACACCGATGAACTGGCCTGGCTGCGTCGCGAGGCTTTCGGTTTCGTGTTTCAGGGTTACCACCTGATTCCGTCGGGCTCCGCCCAGGAAAACGTCGAGATGCCGGCCATCTATGCCGGCATTCCGGCTGCCGAGCGCCATGCACGGGCCGCCGCCCTGCTTGAGCGCCTCGGTCTGGCCTCACGCACCGGCAACCGCCCCCATCAACTCTCCGGCGGCCAGCAACAACGGGTGTCGATTGCCCGCGCCTTGATGAACGGCGGCCATATCATTCTGGCGGACGAACCGACCGGCGCCCTCGACAGCCACAGCGGCAAGGAAGTCATGGCGCTGCTCGACGAGCTGGCGAGCCAGGGTCATGTGGTCATCCTCATCACCCATGACCGTGAAGTGGCGGCGCGCGCCAAGCGCATCATTGAAATCAGCGACGGCCTGATCATCCGCGACAGCGCCAAGGAAGATCCCACCGTGCAGGCCAGCACCAACCCCGGCGCCTTGCAGGCCGTGGATCTGCGCAAACGCCTGAGCGAGGGCAGCGAAGCGAGCGGCGCCTGGAAAGGCGAACTGGTCGATGCGGTGCAGGCGGCGTGGCGCGTCATGTGGATCAACCGCTTCCGTACCGCGCTGACGCTGCTGGGGATCATCATCGGCGTCGCATCGGTGGTGGTCATGCTCGCCGTCGGTGAAGGCAGCAAACGCCAGGTCATGGCGCAGATGGGCGCCTTCGGCTCCAACATCATTTACCTCAGCGGCGCCGCGCCGAACCCGCGCACGCCACCAGGCATCGTTACCCTCGATGAAGTCGCCGCACTGGCCAGCCTGCCGCAGATCACTCGCATCATGCCGGTCAACGGCGCCGAAGCCGGGGTGCGCTTCGGCAACCTCGACCATATGAGCTACATCGGCGGCAACGACACCAATTTCCCCGAGATCTTCAACTGGCCGGTGGTCGAGGGCAGCTACTTCACCGAGGCCGACGAGCGCAACGGTGCAGCCGTGGCGGTAATCGGCAAGAAGGTCCGCGACAAGTTGCTCAAGGACGTGAGCAATCCCATCGGTCAATACATCCTGATCGAGAACGTACCGTTCCAGGTGGTCGGCGTACTGGCCGGCAAAGGCGCCAGCTCCGGCGACCAGGACAGCGACAATCGCATCGCCATCCCCTACTCCGCTGCCAGCGTTCGACTGTTCGGCACGCACAACCCCGAGTACGTAGTGATCGCTGCCGCCGATGCGCGCAAGGTCCATGAAACCGAAATGGCCATCGAGCAATTGATGTTGCAGTTGCACAACGGCAAGAAGGATTTCGAGCTGACCAACAATGCCGCGATGATTCAGGCCGAAGCTCGCACGCAAAACACCCTGTCACTGATGCTCGGTTCGATTGCCGCGATTTCGCTGCTGGTCGGCGGCATCGGCGTGATGAACATCATGCTCATGACCGTGCGCGAACGCACTCGCGAAATCGGTATCCGCATGGCCACCGGCGCCCGTCAGCGCGACATCCTGCGTCAGTTCCTGACCGAGGCGGTGATGCTCTCGGTGGTCGGCGGCATTGCCGGCATCGGCCTGGCGCTGCTCGTGGGCGGTGTGTTGATACTCAGCGAAGTCGCTGTCGCATTTTCCCTGGTGGCCATCGCCGGCGCCTTCGCCTGCGCACTGATCACCGGGGTCGTTTTCGGCTTCATGCCCGCTCGCAAAGCTGCCCGGCTCGACCCGGTCACGGCCCTCACCAGTGAATGATCGATCTATGAAACCGCAACTGAGCCTGTTGACCCTTTGCCTGATGCTGAGCGCCTGCGGCAGCCCCGTGCCACGCCCGGAAAGCGGCGTGACCGCCCCCGCCGCGTGGCAGTCGCCGACCGGGCAATCGGTGGCGCAGACCAACCAGCAATGGTGGACGCATTTCGCCAGCCCGCATCTGAACCTGCTGATCGGGCAGGCGCAAAGCGGCAGCCACGACCTGGCCGCCGCCATTGCCCGCGTACGTCAGGCACGCGCAAGCACAGTGATCGCGGGCGGTTCGCAATTACCGGAACTAACCGCAGGCCTGAACGCCAACCGCCAGAAACTGCTGCGCGGCAACGGCTACAGCCAACTGGATGCCGACAGCAGCAACAAGGCCGTGGACTACTTCGACGCCAACCTCAGCGCGAGTTATGAAATCGACTTCTGGGGCGGTCAGGCCGCCACCCGCGAGAGCGCCCGCCAGGGCCTGCGCGCGAGTGAGTTCGATCAGGCCACCGTGGAATTGACCCTGCTCAGCGACGTCGCCAACCGCTACACCCAGGCGTTGTCATTGCAGGAACAAAGCCGCATTGCCGCGCTGAACCTGGCCAACGCGCAGAGTGTCTTGCAACTGGTGCAGACCCGCTTCAATGCCGGCTCCGCCACCGCGCTGGAACTGGCTCAGCAGAAAAGTCTGGTGGCCGCGCAACAGCGGCAACTGCCGACGGTGCAGCAACAGGCCGAGGACGCGCGAATCGGTCTGGCGGCACTGCTCGGGCGACCGGTGCAAGAGCTGCCACCGAGCCTCGAGTCGTTCGACCAACTGCAGTGGCCACAAATCGCTGCCGGGCTGCCCAGCGACCTGCTGACCCGACGCCCGGACATCGCCCGCGCCGAAGCGCAACTGGCAGCCGCCCGGGCAGACGTCAAAGTCGCCCGCGCCGCCATGCTGCCCAAGGTCACCCTGAGCGCGCAGCTGGGCTCCGGCGCCAACCGCTTCGACGATGTGATGCGTAGCCCGTTCTACAACCTCACCGCCGGGCTGATCGCACCGATCTTCAATAACGGTCGCCTGTCCGCAGAACGCGACAAGGCGACCGCCCGCCAGGAAGAACTGCTGGAAACCTATCGCGGCGCGATCATCAACGGCTTCGCCGACGTGGAAAAAGCCCTGAACAGCATTCAGGGCCTGGATCAACAACGGCAATGGCAGACCGAAGAGCTGAATCAGGCACAGACCGCGTTCAACCTCTCCCAGAGCCGCTATCAGGCCGGCGCCGAAGACTTGCTGACCGTACTGGAAACCCAGCGCACGCTGTACGCCGCGCAGGATCTCAACGTGCAACTGCGGCTGGCGCGGATGCAGGCGAGCATTGCGCTGTACAAAGCGTTGGGTGGGGGTTGGGAGACGCGCTGAAGAACAAAAGATCGCACGCTGCGATCTTTTGTTTTAAACCTTGGCTTTCAAATGACGCGCATACCACGGCCGTTGCGGCACGCGGCGGAACAGCGCGGCAAGTTTCTTCTCGTCGCCGATGAAGGTGATGCGCAGCGCCAGCTTCATGGTCTCGGGATCCATCTCCACTGACTTGCCCACCTGCAACCCCGGCGTGGTGCTGCAACCGTGGGTGGTCGGCCCCAGCCACGGATCCGCGACCTCATTCCAGCGCCCCGGCGCAAACCACTGCACACCGTTGACCACTTGCCGGGTGACTTCGCCCGGGTGAAAACGCTCGTGAGCGCGGAACCAGTCCTCGATGCGGTCATCGATCCAGCCGTGGAAATGCCAGAACACCGGGTTGACGTGGGATGAAAACGGATCGCCGAGGAAGTCGTTTTCCGCCGCAAACCAGCGCGCGGCGAAATCCGCCGGATCACGGGCAAACGGCACCGGCTGGCCGTTGGACGGATCACGCGGCACCGAGGCCCAGCGCATATGCAGCCAGTCATGCAGCCCCAACTCCACTTCAGAACCGAACTGACCCAGCGTGAGTTTGGCCAGATAAGCCGGATCGCGGTATTGCGATTCCCATACCTGAAAGTTGCTTTCGTAGGTCTCGGCGGTTTTCAGGTCGCTGACCCACTGGCTGTATTCGTTGTCGCCATCGGCCAGCCACGTCGGCGGCAGTGCCGTGCCGTCGTGGTTGTCGAAGTAACGGGCGAAACCGACCCGGTCGCGGATCAGCTCGGGCTGCGGCAGCGGGAAGTATTCCCACGACGGCAGATCCTGCATCGAACGCGCCGTGCCCAGCATGTGCCGGTGCATGAAGAAAAAGTCGACGCCCGAGCCGTTACGATCCTTGCGATCGCCACGGGCATCGCGCTCCTTGCCGCGCGGGCCGGGTTGCCAGCCGAGACCGCGCAACGCATTGCGTTTGTCTTCGGCCAGGGTGTGCCACTTGTCCCGCGTGGCGTGCCAGACCTGGTGAAACAACCGGTGTTCGGGGGAGATCAGCCACGCCAGCAGCGTCGGGTTCAGCGGCGTACGCTGCCGCGCTTCGGGGAATAACTGTTTCACGGCAATGAAGCGGTTGTCCTGCATCGGCAAAGCCAGCGGCCGATCCAGACGTGACACCCGACCGCTGAGGCTGCCGCTGCCGGCGTTGCCGAAGTCGGCCCAGACTTCGTCGAGGATCATTTGCAGTTCGTAGTCGATATGGCCGTTGGCACTGATCAGCCGCCAGCTCAACTTCGCCGCGTCGCCCTCGGCCAGATCACCGATTATTCGGTAACGCGGTGTTTCGCCAGAGCGCAGACGCTCGGGCGTATCCAGAAAGCCGCAGACACCGCGCCCCTTCTGGCCGATGTCGAGAAACACTTGCAGACCGCTTGCCGGCAGCCCTTCGACACCCGCGTCGCGGCCCTCGAAACGGATATCCCAAACCCCGCGCAACTTGTTCGCCAGGCGTTGACCGGCCGTGTCGGCCACGTCGAACGACGCCTCGCCGGGGGTGATCGTGGGGTCCGGTCTGGTCCATTCACGATGACCAAAATACGCCGCAGGCACCGCAGCGCCGGTCAGCGCCAGGCCTGCCATGAACCATCGTCGAGAAATCTTCATTGCCCTACCTGTGTCAGCCATGAAGCAGGCTTTATCCAAGCTAGAACGTACGCTGCCCCGACAAATTTAAGGGTGCCCGCGCCACAGGGCGATGCGACTAAATTTCGTTGCCAATCACTCGTTCTTTCCAGATAGCAATGGCCCCTGCGCCAGCACCTCGACGGCGAACCTGACTGAGATGGCAATGACAAAACCACGTTCGAAAAAGGCTCTTTTCATTGGCCTGCCACTGGCCCTGGCGATCAGTGCCGCAGCAGGCTTCGCAGCCTGGGATTACTGGCTCAACGACAATCTCGGCTATCCGGTCAAGGTGATGGACCAGGCCCGCGAGATGCACCAGCACCTGCTGTCCTTCGACAGCCACATCACCGTCCTTCAGGACTTCGGCACCCACGGCAATGAAGCCGACAAGGACGGCCCCGGTCAGTTCGACCTGATAAAAGCCAATCGCGGGCAACTGTCCGGTGCAGCACTGACGATTTTCGGCTGGCCGGAACTGTGGAACGGCGCCAATGCGCCGCACAAGCCTACGGCGGGTTTCGTTGCAGAGGCGCGCAACCAGCAGGAGATCCGCTACAAGATCATCTCCGGGATGGTCCGCGACTTCCCCAATCAGGTCGGGATTGCCTACACGCCCGAAGATTTCCGGCGCCTGCACGGTGAAGGCAAGTTCGCGATCTTCATCAGCATGCTCAACGCCTACCCGCTGGGCCACGACCTGAACCTGCTGGACCTGTGGACGGCGCGCGGCATGCGTATGTTCGGTTTCAGCTACATCGGCAACAACGATTGGGCCGACTCGTCACGGCCGCTGCCGTTCTTCAATGATTCGCCGGATGCACTCGACGGCCTCTCCGACCTCGGCAAACAAGCGGTCAAGCGTCTCAACGATTTGGGCGTGATCATCGATGTGTCGCAGATGTCGACCAAAGCCCTGGAGCAAGTCGCGCAACTGAGCCGCACGCCGATGGTGGCCTCGCACTCGGCGCCACGGGCGATGGTCGACATCCCCCGCAACCTCAGCGACAAAGAACTGCAACTGATCAAGAACAGCGGCGGCGTGGTGCAGGTGGTGGGCTTCTCGCAGTACCTGCGCCCGCTGACCCAGACCACCCAGGACAAGCTCAACGAACTGCGCAAAAGCTTTGACCTGCCGCCACTGCCCAACCTCGCCGTGGCACTGATGCCGGGCGACCCGATCATCGCCGCATGGCCCGAGGCCAAGTTCGGCCAGTACGCCAGCCGCCTCTACGCGATCCTCGACGAAGAACCCAAAGCCACGCTCAAGGACTACGGCGACGCCATCGATTACACCGTGCGCAAGATCGGTATCGACCACGTCGGCATCAGCTCCGACTTCAACGAAGGCGGCGGCGTCAAAGGCTGGGAGAACGTCGGCGACATCCCCAACGTCACCGCCGAACTGATTTCGCGCGGCTACTCCGAAGCCGACATCGCCAAGCTCTGGGGCGGCAACTTCCTGCGGGTCTGGGATCAGGTGCAGAAAGCCGCCCGACCTGCGCTGATTTCACAGCAGGACAAGATCAAGCCATGAGTGATCGTCGTACGTTTCTCAAGCAGGCGGGGATTCTCGCCGCCGGCCTGCCGCTGGCCTCGGGCATCGCCCACGTCGCCAGCACCGACAACACCACGAATGTTGCGCCAGCGGCGCCGGCACAGGACAAGTGGACGCAATTACGCACACTGTTCGAGCAGGATCCCGACTGCCTGCACTTCTCCAACTTCCTGATTACCTCGCACCCCAGACCGGTGCGTGACGCCATCGCCCTGCACCGCGCCGCCCTCGACAAGAACCCGGGGCTGGCGATGGACTGGGACCTGGGCGTGATCGAGCAACGCGAGGAAGAGGTACGGGTCTGGGCCGGGCGTTATCTGCAAGCCGACGCCAGACAGATCGCCCTGACCGGCAGCACCACCGAGGGCCTGGCGATGATTTACGGCGGCGCCCATGTGCGTGCCGATCAGGAAATCCTCACCACTCAACACGAACACTACGCCACCCACACCATCCTCGCGCTGCGCACACAGCGTGAAGGCACCAAGGTGCGCAAGATCCGTCTGTTCAAGGATCCGCACACGGCGACCAAGGCCGAAATCCTGGCGGCGATCGACAGCAACATCCGCCCGGAAACCCGTGTATTGGGCATGTGCTGGGTGCATTCGGGCAGCGGCGTGAAACTGCCGATCGGCGAAATCGGCGCGCTGGTCGACAAGCACAACAAGGGCCGTTCGGACGACAACCGGATCATTTATCTGGTGGACGGCGTGCACGGTTTCGGCGTCGATGACCTGAGTTTCCCGGCCATGAACTGCGACTTCTTTATCGCCGGCACCCACAAATGGATGTTCGGCCCACGCGGCACCGGCATCGTCTGCAGCCGTTTCGACCAGGTCAGGTACGTCACGCCGATCATTCCGACCTTCTCCGAAGCCACCGCGTTTTCCACCACCATGACCCCCGGCGGCTATCACGCCTTCGAGCACCGCTGGGCCTTGAACGAAGCGTTCAAATTGCACCTGCAACTGGGCAAGGCCGACGTCCAGGCGCGTATTCACGGCTTGAACAGCTATCTGAAAAAGCGCCTGCAGGAACATCCGCAGATCGAACTGGTGACGCCGCTGAGCCCCGAACTCTCCGCCGGTTTCACCTTCTTCCGGGTCAAGGGCAAGGACTGCGACAAGATCGCCGCCTACCTGATGCAGAACAAGGTGATCGCCGATGCCGTCGACCGCGACGTCGGCCCGGTCATTCGCAGCGCGCCGGGCCTGTTGAACACCGAACAAGAAATCGACCGTTTCATGACCGTGCTCGTCAGCCAGATCTGAGCACCGTGAACGCCTTTAAACCTGTTATCGAGAGAAATGATGAACAGTGAGCTACGTAGTTTTTCCATCAAGTCGCTCCCCGCGCTGACCCTGGCCGCCCTGCTCGCCAGCCTGTTGCCGGGACTGGCGCAGGCGGCTGAACCGCTGCAGCCGGGCAAGGTGTTCAAAGACTGCAAGGACTGCCCGGAAATGGTCGTGCTGCCCACCGGCACGTTCACCATGGGCACCCCGGAAGACGAAGTCGGCCGCGAACCGGACGAAGGCCCGATGCACCCGGTGACGTTCGCCAAACCGCTGGCCATCAGCCGCTTCCAGGTCCTTCGGGGCCAATGGGACGCCTATCTCAAGGACACCGGTTATCAGATGCCCGACGGCGATGATCGCGAGGGCCGCGCGTGCAAGGCCGGGATTCCGGATTACGCGGGCAGCGATCCGCGCAAGCAGTACACCGACAAGCATCCGGCCGTGTGCATGGACTTCGCCGAAGTCAACGCGTACGTGGCGTGGCTCTCGAAAAAGACCGGCAAGCAATACCGTCTGGTCAGTGAGTCCCTGCGCGAATACGCCGCGCGTGCCGGCAGCGCCGGGCCCTTCCCGTTCCCGTTCGATGAGGGCAAGGAATACAGCATCGCCAAACACGCCAACACCTACGGCGCCGCCGATGGCTACAACTTTACCGCGCCGGCCGGCAGCTTTCCGGCCAACGCCTTCGGCGTCTATGACATGCACGGCAACGTCTACGAATGGACCGCTGACTGCTACAACGAAAACTACGCCGGTGCCCCGAGTGACGGCAGCGCGTGGCTGACCGGCGACTGCAGCATCCGGCGCATCCGCGGCAATGACTGGGGCGAGGCGCCGGTGTTCTCGCGCTCCGGCAACCGCAACGCGGTCTACCCCAAAGTGCGGGGCGACTGGCTGGGCTTTCGTGTAGCCCGCGACCTCTGATCCACCCCGGCGTCGACCATCGGGTCGACGCCTTCCCGGTTTTTCTCGAATCATCGCCCCCAGCGGCCTTCAAAAGCGGAATCCACCATGACCACAAAATCCCGTGGCGCCATCAGCGAAGTTCTCAGCCTGCTCAAGCCCTATTGGCTGGTGGTCCTGATTTCGATCATGCTCGGCATGGTCGGCGGCCTCAGCGTCACGGCGTTGCTGGCGACCATCAATGACGCCCTGAACGCCAACGGGAGCCCGTCACTGGGTGTGCTCGCCAGTTTCGCCGGGCTCTGTGCACTGGCGCTGCTGAGTTCGATCCTGTCCGACATCGGCACCAACCATGTCGGCCAGCACATCATTGCCGGACTGCGAAAATCGCTCGGTGAAAAAGTCCTGCTGGCGCCGATCGAGCAGATCGAACGCTTCCGCAGCCATCGCCTGATCCCGGTGCTGACCCATGACGTCGACACCGTCAGCGACTTCGCGTTTTCCTTCGCGCCACTGGCCATCGCCTTCACCGTCACCCTCGGTTGCCTGGGTTACCTGGCCTACCTCTCGGTGCCGATGTTCGCGCTGTTGCTGGTGGCGATCATCATCGGCACCGTCGTGCAGTACATCGCCCGAGCCAAAGGCATCAAAGGCTTTGAAGCCGCCCGTGAAGCCGAAGACGAACTGCAAAAGCACTACAGCGCCATCGCGGCCGGCGCCAAGGAACTGCGCATCCATCGCCCGCGCCGTCAGCGCATGTTCAGCCAGCGCATCGAAGGCACCGCCGATTACATCTGCAACACCCACATCCGTTCGATCAACACCTTCGTGGTCGCCAAGACGTTTGGCTCGATGCTGTTCTTCGTGGTGATCGGCCTGGCACTCGCCCTGCAATCCTTCTGGCTGGGCACCGACAAAGCGGTGCTCAGCGGTTTCGTGCTGGTGCTGCTGTACATGAAAGGCCCGCTGGAATACCTGGTGACCACCCTGCCAGTGGTCAGTCGCGCCAACATCGCCTTCAAGCGCATTGCCGATCTGGCGGAGCAGTTCTCCTCCCCGGAACCCCATCTGCTGTTGAGCGACACCGCCAGCGTCAAACCGGTGGTCGAGCATCTGGAACTGCGTGATGTTCACTATGCATTTGCAGCCGTGGGCGACAACAAACCGTTCACGCTCGGCCCGGTCAATCTGTCGATCCGTCAGGGCGAGATTGTGTTCATCGTCGGCGAGAACGGCGGCGGAAAAACCACCCTGATCAAATTGCTGTTGGGGCTGTATGCGCCAAAGGGTGGGGAAATCCTGCTCAACGGCGCACCCGTGGTGGCTGAGAACCGTGACGATTACCGTCAGTTGTTCACCACGATTTTTGCCGACTACTACCTGTTCGACGAACTGGTGCAAGGCGATCAACAAGTGCCCGAGGACGCCAACCGCTACCTCGAACGCCTGGAGATTTCGCACAAGGTCAGCATTCGCGATGGCGCGTTCAGCACCACCGACCTGTCCACCGGCCAGCGCAAGCGTCTGGCTCTGCTCAATGCCTGGCTGGAGGAACGTCCGGTGCTGGTGTTCGACGAATGGGCGGCCGATCAGGACCCGGTGTTCCGGCGGATTTTCTACACCGAGCTGCTGCCGGAACTCAAATACCTGGGCAAGACCATCATCGTGATCTCCCACGACGACCGTTATTTCGACGTCGCCGACCAACTGGTACGCATGCAAGGCGGCCAGGTCATCAGCGAAAAAGCCCCGGCAGCCGTCTGCTGAACCGGGCCCGCCCCTGTCGAGTGTTAAGAGAAAGCCATGAACGAACTTCTTGATGATGACCTGCTGGCGCTGCTGTTGGCCGATGCCGACGCCGTCGAGCCAGACCCGGTCGCCACCCGCCGCGCGCGCCTGGATCGGGCGCCGCTGTCGTACGCCCAGCAACGCCTGTGGCTGGTGCAGCAACAGGCACCGACGAATACCGCCTACAACTTGCCGCGCGCCCTGCGCCTGGACGGTGACCTCGATCCGCAGGCGCTGGAAACCGCGCTCAACGCGGTGATCGACCGCCACGACATCTTGCGCAGTGCCTTTCGCGAAATCGACGGTGTGCCGACCCAGGTGGTCGAGCGCCAGACACGCCTGAACCTCAAGCGCCAGGACCTGTCCTCACTGGATGAGGACACCCGTCGCCTGCACCTCGAACAACGCCTGCAAACCCAGGCCCTGCAACCGTTCGACCTGAGCCGCGCGCCGCTGATCCGCACCACCCTGGTCAAGACCGCCGAGCGTGAACATGTGCTGCTGCTGAACATGCACCACATCGTGTCTGACGCCTGGTCCAACGCGATCCTCATGCAGGATCTGGCGCGCGCCTATGCTCAGGCCAGCGCCGGCCTCGCCCCGGTGCTGAGCGAGTTGCCGATCCAGTACAGCGACTACGCGCAGTGGCAACGCAGCGAATACCTCGACGGCGTCGCCTGCAAGCGCGCCGACCATTACTGGCGTCAGTATCTGGGTCGCGAACTGCCGGTGCTTGAACTGCCCGTCGATCATGCCCGCGCCGAAGGCCAGCAACACTTGGCCGGGCGTCATTCTCTGAGCCTTGAGCCCACAGCGCTGCAAGCCCTCAACCGCTTCTGCCAGAACGAAGGCCTGACCCCGTTCGTGCTGGCGATGGGCGCGTGGCAATTGCTGCTGGGCCGTTACAGTCAGCAACGCGAATTCACCGTCGGCGTGCCCAACGCCAGCCGCAACCGCAGCGACAGCCAGGAACTGGTGGGCTTTTTTGTCAGCAGTCAGGTGTACAAGGCGACGCTCGACGGCCAGCAACCGGTGCGGGACTTCCTGCACGCCTTGCGCGCGCATTCACTGGCGACCCTGGAACACGCCGATTACCCTCTTGAGCTGTTGTTCGATCAACTGCAACGCGGCAGTGCCACCTCGCTCAATCCGCTGTTCCAGGTGCTGTTCAACTGGCGCACGGGCGGCGGCGAGCCGGCGGCCGTGGAATGGGCCGGGCTGAACCTGCAATTTCTCGATGCCGGCGAAAGCCAGGCCAAGTTCGACCTGTCGCTGGACGTCGACTTCAATCCGCAGAACCTGCAAGCCACCTTCGAATACAGCCGCGACCTCTACACCTCCGACACCATCGAGCGCATGGCCCGGCACTGGCAACAACTGCTGCTGCAACTGATCGCCAGCCCCGATTTACGCCTGGACGAGTTGCAGTTGCTTGAAGCCGAAGAGCATCGGCAGACCCTCGCCGAATGGAACCCGCAGCAGACCCGAATCGCCCCGTCGCTATGCCTGCATCAGTTGATCGAAGCGCAGGTCGCGCGCGATGGTGCCGCCATCGCCCTGACCTTCGGCGCACAACAGGTCAGCTACGCCGAGCTCAACCGCCAGGCCAACCGTCTGGCCCACCGCTTGATCGCCAACGGTGTCGGCCCGGATGTGCTGGTGGGCATCGCCGCCGAGCGCTCGCCGCAAATGCTGATCGGCCTGCTGGCGATTCTCAAGGCCGGCGGCGCCTATGTGCCACTGGACCCGGCCTACCCGGCAGATCGCCTGGCCTACATGATCGAGGACAGCCGCATCGACTGGGTGCTGACCCAGTCCCACCTGCGTGAACAATTGCCATTGCCGGCCCACGTGCGCTGCGTGCTGCTCGACGACGCCACGAGCCTGATCGACGCCGCCGAGCACAACCCCGACGTCGCCGTTCAGCCGGACAATCTGGCGTACGTGATCTACACCTCCGGCTCGACCGGCAAACCCAAGGGCGCCCTGCTGGCGCATCACAACGTGGTACGCCTGTTCGAAGCCACCAGCGGTTGGTTCGGCTTCGATCAGAACGATGTCTGGAGCCTGTTCCATTCCTATGCCTTCGACTTCTCGGTCTGGGAGATCTTTGGTGCGTTGCTGTACGGTGGACGCCTGGTGATCGTGCCGCACGCCGTCAGTCGTTCTCCGCAAGACGTCTACACGCTGCTCTGCGAAGAAAAGGTCAGCGTGCTGAACCAGACGCCGTCGGCGTTCAAGCAACTGATGAAAGTCGCCTGTGAAGCCGACCAGCCGTTGACCCAGCACCTGCGCTACGTGATTTTCGGCGGTGAGGCGATCGAGGTGAAAAGCCTGCGCCCCTGGTTCGAACGCTTCGGCGATCAGACCCCGCAACTGATCAACATGTACGGCATCACCGAAACCACCGTCCACGTCACCTACCGGCCGCTGTCACTGGCTGACCTGAACGCCGAGTCCGCCAGCCCTATCGGCGTGCCGATTGCCGACCTGTCCTGGTATCTGCTGGATGAAGGCCTCAACCCGGTCGCCAAAGGCTGCACCGGTGAGCTGTACATCGGTCGCGCCGGGCTGGCCCGGGGTTACCTGAACCGCACCGACCTGACCGCCACGCGCTTCATCCCCGACCCCTTCGACAGTGTTGCGGGTGGGCGTCTGTACCGTACCGGCGACCTGGCGAAATACTGCAACGACGGCAGCATCGAATACGTCGGACGGATCGACCATCAAGTAAAAATCCGCGGCTTCCGCATCGAACTGGGCGAGATCGAAGCGCGTCTGCTCGATCAGCCGCAGGTGCAGGATTGCGCGGTGCTGACCCACGACGGCCCGAGCGGTCTGCAATTGGTGGCCTACGTCATCGCAGCGGATTCGACGGAACTGCGCGACACCCTGATCGCTGCTCTGCGGGCGCAATTGCCCGATTACATGGTGCCTGCACACTTGCTGTTCCTTGAGCGCTTCCCCTTGAACGCCAACGGCAAACTCGACCGCAAAGCCCTGCCGGAACCGGATGCCAGCCTCTGGCAACGAACCTACGTGGCGCCGGGCAATCCGCTGGAAGAAGCGCTGGCCGGTCTTTGGCAGCAATCGTTGAACATTGAGCGCGTCGGGATCACCGACAACTTCTTCGAGTTGGGCGGCCATTCGATTCTCGCGATCCAGTTGATCGCCCAGCTCAAGGCACAGCTCGATATCGAAGTACGTCTGCAAGAGTTGCTGGCTCACCCGACCATCGCCGAACTGTCCGCTTTCGTCGCTCGCCAGCATTTCGCAACCGCGCAGTGTGTGGTCGAACTCAACAACGCACCGGCCGACGCACCGGCACTGTTCTGCCTGCACCCCAGCGGTGGCATCGTGTTCTGCTATCAGCCGCTGGCCAAACGCCTGAACAACCGGGCGAAAGTCTACGGCGTGATGCATCGCGGCTTCGCGCAGCAACACAACGACGCGCAAACCTGGTCGGAGATGATCGCCGACTACAGCCGTGAAATCGTCAACACCCAGCCGCAGGGGCCTTATCACCTGATGGGCTGGTCGTTGGGTGGCCCGCTGGCCATGGACGTGGCCGCTACGCTGGAGTCTCAGGGTCACGAAGTGGCGTTTCTGGGGCTGGTCGACGGCACCGTGCCGGCGTCGGCCTTCCCTGCCGACCTGCCACGCTTCCAGCGAACGGACGACGAAGCGCTCGGCGTCACCTCCGAAGAAGTGCTCGATGCCGTGCACTACTTCAATCTGTTGTTCCCGACCCTGGCACCGCGCACCGCTGCCTACCTGCAAACGTCGCCGCACGGCAGCGTCAAGGACTTCTATGACTGGGCGGCCGGTCAGGTCGAACCGGGCCAAGGCGACTTGCTGGCCGTTGTGCAGAACATCAAGAGTGAAGTCATGAACGCCCAGGCGTTCTCGGTGCACGAACGTCTAGTGGAAGCCTTTGACGCCTTTACCTTCAAGCCACTGCGAGTCAAACCGAGTTGCTGGTGGGCGGTGCCGGAAAAAACCGCAGAAGAACTGGCCTTCAGCCAGGCGCTGATTCAGCGCTACAGCCAATCGGGCGAACTGAACTGCTCGATACTGTCACCTCTGGAACACCGCAGCATGATCTTCCAGGATGAACTGCTTGAACCCCTGATCGATACGTTCCTGAGCAACAGTCGAGTGCGCTGAGCCTCTGTGCAGGACCTGAAAAACCCCGTCAATCATTGATTGACGGGTTTTTTCTTTGGCCGCTTTTTCGTTCATCCGTCGCTGGAGCCTTTCTTCCGGGCAATAAAAAACCCGGCCTGCAATGGCAGGCCGGGTTCGGGTGTTAGCGGTGGATCAGAACTGCGGTTTGTACGTCACGCTGAACATCACGTTACGCGGGTCGCCGTAGTAGCTGTTGCTGTTGATCTGGGCGAAGGCCGGAATGATGTAGCGCTTGTCGAACATGTTGTTCAGGTTGACCGCCAGATTGACCTCATCGGTGGCCTGGTAGGCAACACGCGAACCCCAGATGGCAAAGCCCGGCAGATCGAAGCTGCGGTCGAAGCTGACCGTGCTGCTCTGGGCATTCACGCCGGCACCGACGCTGACCTTGTTGAAGTCGCCCGGCAGGGTGTAGTCACCCCAGAGACGGAACATGTGCATCGGCGTACCGGTGGCGAAGCGCTTGCCCTTGAGGTCGGAGTCTTCAAGGAACTTGGTGGTGTTGTAGGTATAGCCGCTGGAGATCTGCATGCCATCGAACAGTTCACCGGCGATTTCCGCCTCCAGACCCTGGCTGCGAACCTTGCCCGACGCCGTCGAGCAGTACCAGCCGTTGCAGGCCTCAGGCCCTTCGATGTCGGTGGTCAGGTCAGACACGGCGCGGTTTTTCTGGATGTAGCGGAACAACGCCAGGGAGGTGTTGAAGCGGCCATCCATCAACTCGCCCTTGATCCCCAGCTCGTAGTTGGTGCCTTCGATCGGCTTGAGCGCAGTCTTCTCTTTGGTCAACTGGGTTTGCGGAATGAACACTTCGGCAACGCTGCCGTAGGCCGACCACTGTTCGTTGAGCGCATACACCATGCCGACGTAAGGCGTCACACGGCCGGTGCTCTTGATCGAGTTCTTCTCGCCGCCTTCCTGCAATTCGCGGGCGAAGTAGTTGTCCTGGTCGAAGGAGAAGTCATACCAGCTGGTACGCGCCCCGAGGATCAGGGTCAGCGGATCGGTCAGGTTGATCTTGTAACTGCCGTAAAGGCCCTTCTGGCGAACATCGTAGGTGCTCACGGCCAGGTTGGCGGCGTCGGCGATCATGTCGAACGACTTCTGCGGACGATTGTGATCGATGTCGAAGATGTCTACGCCGGGGGTGAACTGGCGAGCGTATTTGTCATCGCTGGTGAACTTGGAATAGTTGGCGCCCACGGTCAGGCCTTGCTTGAAGCCGAAGCCTTCAAACTGGCCGTCGAGGTAGATATCGAACGCACGGTTCTTGTTGGCAAAATCGGTCGCGTAGTCGGAGAAACGCGGACCGGTACTGCCACCCACCGGCACCACGCCGGCGATGAACTGGTAGGTCGCCTCGTTCGACTCGTTCATGGCGATGGCCGAGGCCTTGATTTTCCAGCTGTCGTTGAAGTGGTGTTCAAGGTCGGCGTACACCGCAGTCTGGTCGTTCATCGAACGGTTCCAGGTTGCACCGGTATAGGTCGAGCGCGGCAGATTGATGTTGCTCGCGTCGGCGTAACGCGGCAGGCCCAGCAGGTATGGACGGCCGTGGCTCTTCTTGTTGCTGAAACCGATACCGAGCACGGTGTCTTCATCCAGGTCGAAGTCCAGGGCGCCGTACACGGTCTGTTCCCAATTCCAGGCGTAATCGGTGAACGAATGGTCTTTTTCATAGTTGACCACTGCGCGACCACGGATGGTGCCGGCATCGTTCAGCGGGCCACCTACGTCAGCCTGGGAGCCATAACGGTCCCAGCTGCCCGCCTTGGCAGAAAGGGTCACGGTCGGTTCGGCCTGGCCGCGCTTGCGCACCATGTTGATCGCGCCGCCCGGACTGTTCGCGCCTTGCAGCAGGCCGGCCGCGCCACGGATCACTTCCATGCGGTCGTAGATCGCCATGTTTTCAGTGATGTAGCTGCCCAGCGCATACACGTTGCGCGGGATCGGCACGCCGTCGTACTGGATCGCTTCGATGTCGAAACCACGGGAGTAAATGAAAATGCCCGGGCCCGGCGACTTCAGCGCGGTCAGGCCGGTGGTGGCTTCGACTGCCTGGGTCAGATTGCTGATGTTCTGGTCATCCATGCGCTTGCGGGTCAGGACGCTGACCGACTGCGGGATGTCCTTGAGTTTCTGCTGGCCCTTGCCGATGGTCACGGCACCGGTGGTGTAGGAATGGGTGCCTTCGGTGGTGGTGCCCAGCGCGCTGGCGTTGATCGTGGTTGCACCCAGCTCCAGCCCCTTGGCGCTGCCACTGCGCACCAGCATCAGGGTGTTGCCTTCCACGGTGAAGCGCACGTCGGTGCCGCGCAGGAGCTGGCCGATGGCCGACTCCGGTGTCATGTTGCCTTTGACTGCAAAACTCTTGAGGCCCGCCAGATCATCGGCGCTGTAGATGACCTGCATGTTGCTTTGCTCGCCAAACGCCTGCAGCGCCTGTGGCAGGGACTGTGCCGCGATATTGAAGGCTTTGTCCTCGGCCAGAACCTGAGCGCTGAGCGGCAGCAGGCACGCCATGCCCATTCCCGACAGCACAGAGCGCGAGCGCAACGTTCGGGACATCACCAGGGCCTTGAGCAGGGGTTTCAATTCGTGAATTGCGGACATTGTGCTCTCTATTATTGGTCGAAGTGGAAAAGCCTGCGGGGCGCCGAGCGCCCCTCGAAATGCACACCTGCGCTGCGGGATCGTTCAATCATGTGAATCGATCGACTGGCCCCTCCCCGGGCAACAGTCGCCCGCGCAGAGACGCGGGCCGGTCACGGGTTGCGTAAGAAATCCGTTTGTTGCCGCGTGAAAACCTGACTGAAAAGGCCCTTTTTCGAGTCGATTCACGCGCTTACGTTAGTAAGACGGAGCAGACCGGAAAAACCGGAATGCGTTTGTTTATCATTTGTGAAATAAATTAAAAAAAACCGTCGCACTGAGGCGACGGTTTTTCCTGGCCGGACGGTTAAACGTCCTGGGCCACCTTGGCGGCTTGCAGCTGCCGGGCCTTTTCGGTCAGCAGGGCTTTTTCCTCGGGGCTCATGGACTCGAGACGCACCCGCGCCTGAGCCAGTTTGTCCAGCTGCCCCGGACTTGCTTCCTGACCGCGCAACGCTTGCGCAAGCCCGGCCACGGTCGGATGGTCGAAGACCACGCCCGGGTGGATTTCGCACTGCAGCAGCTTGCGAATCCCCGCGACCAGTTTGATCACCAGCAACGAGTGGCCACCGGCAGCGAAAAAGTCGCGATCGATACTCAGGCGATCCTGCCCGAGCAACTGCGCCATGCGTCCGGCCAGCAACGTTTCGAGGGCGTCACGCGGCGCGACGTAATCGTCGTCGACGCCTTGATCGGCCAATTGCTGCAAAGCCTTGCGGTCGATCTTGCCGTTGGCCAGCCTCGGCAGGCGTTCGATGAAGCGAATCTGCTGCGGCACCATCACCGCCGGCAGTTGCTGCGCCAGTTGCTCGCGCAGACTGTCCGCGGCCAGCGATTCACGGGCCACGACAAACGCCTGCAAGCCTTGCTCAGGACTGTCCCCGGCAACCACCGCCGCTTCCTGCACGGACGGCTGGCGCAGCAATTGCGCCTCGACTTCCGTCAACTCGATACGGAAACCGCGCACCTTGATCTGATGATCGCGCCGCCCGTGCAAGACAATCGCCCCCTCAGGCAGGTAGCGCGCAAGATCGCCGGTGCGATACAGGCGTTCGCCGCTGATGAACGGGCTGTCGATCAACAGTCCCGCCTCGGCGTCGACATTGACGTACCCGCGAAACAGCTGCGCACCGCCAACATACATCTCGCCAACGACACCGACCGGCGCCAATTGCTGCTGCGCGTCGAGCACGTACACCTGATTGTTGTCGAGCACCTGGCTCAGCCATCCGGCGCCCTGCCCCGGCGCAACCTTGTGCACCATCACGCCGACCGTGGTTTCGGTCGGGCCGTAATGGTTGAACACCTGGCAATCGCTGCGCACCTGCGCGATTCGCTGAATCAGCGGTGCGGCAATCGCCTCCCCGCCCAGCACCAGGGTTCGCGGCAAATGCGGGGTTTCACTGTCGAGCAGTGCGGCCAGATGCGACGGCACGATTTTCAGGCAGTCGATGGCATGCGCCTGCACATAGCCGGCGAAGGCCTGCGCGTCCTGCATCTGTGCATCGCTGGCCACATGCAGCGCTGCACCGTTGAACAGCGCGCCGAACAACGTGGTGTTGCCCAGATCCGCCGCCACCGTGGAGGTCAGACCGAAGTGCCGGTGACCGTCCAGCCCCAGTGCCGAGCTGACACTCGCGGTGTAGTTGAGCAAATGGCGGTGCTCGATCGACACGCCTTTCGGCGTGCCGGTAGAACCCGAAGTGAACAGCACGTACGCAAGATCGCTGCCCTGCGTTTCATGGGCCGGAGCCGGCGCAGCGTCCGTTGCCAACAATTGATCGATGGAACGCACCGGCAGCGCACTGTCCTGCCATTCAGCGACCTGCGTGGCGTCGGTCAGCAACAGACCGGCACGCGCTTGTTCGAGCATCAGTTGCTGACGGGCCACCGGCCATTGGCGATCCAGCGGCAGATACGCCGCGCCGACTCGCCAGATCGCGAGCATCGCCACCACCAGCGCTGCCGAACGCGGCAAGGCCAGCGCGACGATCGAATCACGGCCCACACCCTCGGCATGCAACCCCGCCGCCAGCCGCTCGACTTGGGCCTGCAACTGCGCGTAGTTCAGGCGGCCGGTCTCATCGGTCAGTGCCAGCGCTTCTGGCGTGGACTGTGCCCACTCGGCAATGCGTTGCGGCAGCATAGGTGTTTCAACCCAAGCGCGGGCAGACGGATTGATCGACAGCAAGCGCTGACGCTCGGCGTCGGTCAGCAGGCTGATCGCTCTCAACGGCACGTTTGCGTCGGCCGCGAGCTGGTCCAGCAGCGTGACATATTGATCCAGCAGCACCTGCATGGACGCCGCGCTGTAGCGCTGCGCGGCATATTCAAGCGCAACCGCGCTGGCCACGTTCTCGGCATTCAATTGCACTTGCAGCAGCAACTCGAACACCCTACCGCGCCCGGTCTCCACCGACTGCGCTGTGTAACGGGTCGCGCCGATCACTACCGGCTGCGCCTGACGATGCAACGCAAAACCATAGTCCGGACGTGCAGCCGCCGGTTGCAGCTCAGGGGTCCAGTATTCCTGCCAGAGACGATGTTCTTCCAGGCGCGCGGCGACTGTCGGCAGCCATTGTGCGAATGACTGATCGGCCTCCACGGGCAGATTCAGCGGCAGGGTTTTCTCGAACACGCCGATCGCACCGGAGAAATACTCATAGTCTTCACGACCATCGTGGCGCCAGCCCATCAGCACTTCGTCGCGACCGCTCAAACGCGCCAGCAACAGCCACCAGGCACTTTGCATCAACACCGTCACCGGTTGTGCAACGGTCTGCGCCAGGTGCTCAAGCCCCGCGATCAATGCCGCGTCGAGTGGCTTTTGAAGGGTCGCCGAATCCGCGCCCGATACCGTGGACACGCGCGCCGCCAGCCAAGGCGTCGACAGGCTCGCATCGAGGCCATTGAGCTGTGCCTGCCAATACGCCCGGGCGGTCGCGGCATCCTCGTCGAGGATCACTTCGCTGCGCCATTCCAGGTACTGACCGAACTCACCCGACTCTTCGTCTTCAGGCCATTCACGCTGTTCATACGCGCGCAGCAAGTGCTGATAGAGCAGCGTCAGCGCGTTGCCATCCAGGCTGTGACGAGCCGCGCCCAGCAGGAGCGCCCAACGTTGTTCCGGCAATGCGTACAACACCGCTTGCGCACCGGCAGATTCGCCGTGAACAAAGGCGCGCTGCGCCCACTCGGTCAATTGCGCCTGAATGTCGGCTTCGCGGGCCGGTGCGTTTTGCACGGTCAGCGGGAAGCACCCGGCGGCGACGCTGAACTGGCGCAGGCCATGAAAACCCGGAGCCTTGGCCAACCGGGCCAACAGCATCGGTTGCTGCGCCAGCACCTGGTCGAAAGCCGCTTGCAGGCGCGCCACGTCGAGCTCGCCGGCAATATCGATGCGCAAGAAACGTGCAGCGTCGGCCCAGCATGCAGCGCCCGGCAGCTGCTCACAGAGCATCTGTTGCTCGGGGGTCAACGCTTGCCCCACGTCCTGTTGTTCCATCACCACCTCGTTCATGCCTCTGTTCCTTCGGTTGCGCGGACCGGCTCGCCACGGGCGCCTTGCAGGTCGCTGTGGTCGAACATGTCGCCCATGGCCACGACAATCTTGCGCGGCCCTTCGAACGGATCGCGGGCATGCGCCACCAGCATGTTGTCGAGCAGAATGGCGTCGCCCTTCTGCCAGTCGAACCGTACGGCGCATGCCTCGTAGAGTTCGCCGATGCGCTGCATCACCTCGTCCTCGATCGGCGTGCCATCCCCGTAGTAAACGTGGCGCGGCATCCGCTCCAGACCGAACATCGACAGCAGGTCTTCACGCACATCCGGCTCCAGCCAGTAGATGTGGTGCAGTTGCACCTGGTTGAAGAACGATTTCGCACCGGTCACCGGGTGACGAATGATCGCCGGGCCGGGGGTACGGGTTTGCAGTTCGTCGTTGTCCAGCCAACGCCATTCGATACCGCCGGCCCGGCAACGGGCCTCGACTTCGGCACGGTCTTCGGTCTTGAAGAAGTGCTGCCACGACACGTCCAGTTTGTCGGTGAAGGTGCGCACATACAGCAGACCCTTTTCCTCGAACTTGTCGCGCAGGTCCGCCGGCAGTTTTTCGTACATCAAGCGGCAATCCACCACCGGCGTCGCGCCGCCAATCGGTGCCGCCACTTCGCAATAGAACATCTGCTTGCGCGGCCAGCGGTCCTGATGGGAGCTCTCGTTGTGGAACAGAATCATTTTGCGTTCCGGGTACGGCGTGGAGCGGTAGGTGTTCTTGCCGCCTTCTTTCTTCGGCAGGTCGCCGTACTGGCCGTACAGACCGGGCTGGATCGCTTCGGCGAAGGCTTCAAAGCCCTGAATGCCGTCGAGTTCGAAACCGCGGAACAGGATGCCGGCGTGGGTGGCCAGCTTCGTCTCGATCAGCGGCCGGTTGTTCTTGATCCACTCGATCAGGTCCAGTTGCGGGTCGTTCGGTTCCACCAGCAGCGGGAACGGTTGTGGCGCTGCCATCAACGATTCACGCACCGGCGCCGGGCGTGCCTTGGCCACCGGGGCAGCGCCGCGCTTGAGGAATTTGCCCAGTTTGTCGGCCTTGGGTCCGGGGGCAGACGGCCGGGTGGCCGCTGCTGAATTGTCGACTGGCATGCTGATAGCTCCCAATTGAATGTCCTGATCAGCGACGATCTGTTCCAACAGGGCTATCCAGGCCTTGACCAGGTACTGAATGCGCTCATGTCCGAACAAGCTTGTGGCGAATTGCCAATTACCCAGCAATTGCCCTTCTTCTTCGTCAACGAACAATGCCATGTCGAATTTAGAATGGGTCTCCAGCGACGGCAGCGCTTCGACGTCCAAACCGCCCATGGCCTGGGTGCGGCCCGGCAGGTTGTTCATCACGAACAGCACCTGCACCAGCGGATTCATACCCTTGTGACGCGGCACACCCGATGCATCGACGATCATGTCGAACGGCAGGTCCTGGTGCTCCAGCGCTTGCAGCAGCGTGTCCTGGGTCTGCGCCAGGAAGCCGCTGAACGAGGCCTGACTCACAAACCGCGAACGCAGCGGCAGCACGTTGACGAAGAAACCGATCAAGCGCTCCAGCTCCGCCCGCTCACGCCCGGCCACGTCGGCACCGACCAACACGTCCGCGCCTTCGCTGACGCGGTGCAGCAATACCTGGAACGACGCCAGCAACGTGCTGTACAGCGTCACACCGGCCCGTGAGGCCAGCGCCCGGACGTCACGAGTCAGCCGAGCGCCGAGGGCGAATTGCACCGCGTCGCCAGCGTAGGACGGCGTTGCACCGCGCGGGTTGTCCAGCGGCAGGCTGAGCTGGCCGTTGTAGCCCGCCAGTTGTTCTTTCCAGAACCTCGCCTGCTGCCCGAGCACGCCTTGTTGTTCCAGCGCCTGTTGCCACAGGGCAAAGTCCGAATACTGCACGGCGAGTGCCGGCAAGGCATGCGGTTGGCCGGCGCTGGCGCGGTCGTAGATTTCCACCAGCTCGTTGATCAACACCCCCATCGACCAACCGTCGGAAATGATGTGGTGCATCGAATACAGCAACACATGTTCGTTCGGGCTCAGGTGCAGGATGCGTCCGCGCAACAGCGGCGCCTGCTCCATGTCGATCGGCGTGTTGGCGTTGTCGAGGACGGCTTGCGCCACCTGTTCTTCCTGATCGCTGCGCGACAGGCCGGACAGATCGATCAGCGGGAAATCCAGCTCGACCTCATCGACGATCACGGCAATCGGATCACCCTCATCGTCCTGCACATAAGCGGTACGCAGCACCTCATGACGACGCACCACTTCGGCGAAACTCGTCAGCAGGCGCTGCACCGACAAGTCACCGCGCAAGCGCAACGCCATCGGCATGCCATAGGCAGACGTGCCGCCGGAGAGCTGCTCGGCAATCCACAAGCGGCGCTGCACCAGCGACAGCGGCGCGCTGCTCTTGGCGCCGTGCGCCTTGAGCTCGACCTGACGTGAATCGAACGCCGCCAGCTCGGCCCCGACGTTGGCCTGCATGACCGCCGCCAGATCCTTGAGCACCGGCGCGCCGAACAGATCGCGCAGGCTCAGCGTCAGACCGGTGACTTTGCGCAACCGGGAGACGGCCTGGGTCGCCAGCAACGAATGACCGCCGGCCTCGAAGAAGTGCGCGTTGCGCCCGATCTGCTCACGCTCCAGCACGTCCTGCCAGACCTGCGCGATCTGCTGCTCCAGCGAGCCCTGTGGCGCGACGAACTCTTCGCTCGACACCTGAGTGTCGGGCAGTGGCAAGGCCTTGCGATCCACCTTGCCGCTCGGACCGATCGGCATTTGCGCCAACAGCAACACGTGGCTTGGCTGCATGTAGTCCGGCAGGCTGTTTTTCAGCCCGTCGCGCAATACTTGCAACCACGCGGCATTGGCGTTGCCAGCCAATGCCTCATCGTGCGGCACGACGTAAGCCACCAGCTGCTGTCCACCCGCCCCCGGCTGCGCCAGCACCAATGCTTGACGCACACCGTCCTGACGCAACAGGCAAGTCTCGATCTCGCCCAGTTCGATGCGGAAACCGCGCACCTTGACCTGATGATCGAGACGCCCGACGTATTCGATCAAACCGTCAGCGTTGACCCGCGCCAGATCGCCAGTGCGATACAGCCGCCCGCCCAGCGTGCTGAACGGATCAGGCAGGAAGCGATCGGCCGTCAGGTCAGGACGCTGGAAATAACCCCGCGCCAACAGTTCGCCACCGACCAGCAACTCGCCCACCACACCTTGCGGCACCGGCTGCCCGGCGCTGTCGAGGATATGAATCGTGCGCCCGGCCAGACCATGACCGATCGGCAACGCTGCCGGCAACGGCTGGCTGTCCTGCACGTAGTCAACGCAGTCGAGCACGGTGCTGGTGACTGTCGCCTCGGTCGGGCCATAGGCGTTGATCAGTTGCACCTGCTCAAGCCCTGCACGCCGATACGCCGCGATGGCTTGCGGCGGCATGGCTTCACCGCCCACCACCATCTGGCGCAGACGACCGTAGTCGCGCGGGCCATGATCGGCGAAGTCCTGCACCACCACGTTCCAGTACGCCGTTGTCAGGTCGGCGATGCTGATGTCCCGGGCAAGAATTTGCTGATACAGGGTTTCGCTGTCCCACACCTCGTTGCCGCGCAGCACCACCGCCGCGCCACAGATCAGCGCCGGGTAGACCTGCTCGACAAAACTGTCGAAGTTGAACGTCGCAAACTGCAACACCCGATCACGGGCCGACAGGCCCTTGTAGGCCTCGGACACACGGGTGTGCCGCGCCAGCGCCTGGTGGCTGATGCCCACGCCTTTCGGGCGCCCGGTCGAGCCGGACGTGAACATCACGTAAGCCAGGCTCTGCCCGTGCACGACGGCTGACGGGTTGCTGTCGAGCGACGGCCATGCATCGCCGTCCACGGTCAGCGTGCGCACACCGGCCACCACAGGCAGTCGCTCCAGCAGGTGCTGCTGGCTGAGCATCAGGCGCAGGCCGCTGTCTTCGATCATCGCCAGCAGCCGGTCGGCCGGGTAGCCGGGGTCCAGCGGCACGTAAGCACCGCCTGCCTTGAGCACGGCCAACAGGCTGATGATCATGTCCATCGAACGATCAACCGCAATCCCCACCAGCACATCGCTGCCGACGTTGTGTTGCAACAAGCCGTGGGCCACGCGGTTGGCGGCCGCATTGAGTTCGGTGTAAGTCAGTTGTCGGTCTTCGAATATCAGGGCGATGGCATCCGGGGTTTGTGCCACTTGCTGTTCGAACCACTGATGCACGCAATGCTCGCTGGCCGGTGCGTCGATGGCGGCGAGCATCGGCCCGGTCGCCAGGGCCAGTTCGCCCAGACAGGTCGACGCCGGTGCCTGCACCATCTGCTGCAACAGGTGATCGAGCTGGCTCGCCAGTTGCTCGACCGAACGCCCGTCGAATTGCTCACGGTCGAAACTCAGGTGCAGCGACAGCTGTGCGTCGAGGCTGACCGCGAGGGTCAGCGGGTAGTTGGTCTGTTCGTGATTGGCTACTTCGCCAAAGCGCAGATCCTGCGGCGCACCTTGTTGCAGCGCTTCGGACACCGGGTAGTTTTCGAACACCAGGATGTTGTCGAACAGCGCTTCACCGCCCTGCCCGGCCCAGCGCTGAATCTCGAACAGCGGCGTGTGTTCCTGCTCGCGCAGTGCCAGGTTCTGCGCCTGCACCTGTTGCAGCCAGGCACTCAGCGTTTGTTCGGCACGCGGACTGGCGATCACCGGCAAGGTGTTGATGAACAGGCCGATCTGCTGCTCGACGCCGGCCAGTTGCGCCGGACGCCCGGACACGGTCGCACCGAAGCTGACGGTGTCGAGCCCGGTGAAGCGTTGCAACAGCAGCAACCAGGCGCTTTGCACCAGCGTGTTGAGGGTGACTTTGTGGCCACGGGCAAACTCGTTGAGCTGGCGCGTGCGCACCTCGTCCAGCACATGGAAACGCTCGCCATGGCCCTTGACCGGCTGCACCGCGGCAAACGCGCGCGCCAGTCGGGTCGGCTCTTGCAGGTCGGCCAGTTGCGCGTTCCAGAACGCCTCGCTGACCTGCGCGTCCTGTCGGGCCAGCCACTGAATGTAATCGCGATATCGGCCTGCACCGCCGGCCGGTGGCTGACCGCTGTAGCGTTGCAGCACTTCGCCGAGCAACTGCGAATTGCTCCAGCCATCCATCAAAATGTGATGGCTGGTGTAGATCAGCCGGCAGCTATCGGCCGCGGTACGCACCACCACCAGACGCAACAACGGCGCGGTACCCAGCTCGAAACCTTGCTGCTGTTCGGCCAGCGCCAGGGCGGCGATGGCTTGCGGCAGGTCTGCGCGGTCACGCCAGTCGAGCACGCTGAACGGCACGGTCAGGTGCTTGTGGATGACTTGCACCGGACGCTGGAATTCACCGTCCCAGACAAAACTGCTGCGCAGCACATCGTGGGCATCCAGCGCGTCCTGCCACGCCGTACGGAAGCGTTCGATGTCCAGGCCTTGAACGTCGACGCACATCTGATTGATGTAATCGCCGGCCTGTTGCTCGTACAGGGTGTGGAACAACATGCCCTGCTGCATCGGCGACAGTGGATAAATGTCTTCGATCTGTTGCGGCGCCAGCGCCAGCGAATCGAGCTGCACCTGAGTCAGGTGCGCCAGCGGGAAGTCCGACGGTGTAACGCCGTGGCTGTCGCGCTGGCAGCAATGCTCCAGCAATGCATTCAGTTCCAGCGCGTAGGCATCGGCCAGCGCCTGAATGGTCGCGGTGTCGAACATCTGCGAACTGAACGTCCAGCCGACACTCAACTGACCGCCATACACCTGACCGTTGAGGGTCAGCCAGTTACCCAGCGCCGCCAACGGGCTCTGCTCGGCACCGGCCGGTTCGTTGGCCGGGCTGAACAATGCACCGCCATCGTCAGCGAAACCGGCGTCGAACTGCCCCAGATAGTTGAAGGTGATGCGCGGCATCGGCAGCGCTTGCAGGGTCTGACGCGCCGCGTCGTCGCCCAGATAACGCAGCGCACCGAAACCGATGCCTTTGGCCGGAATCGCGCGCAGTTGCTCCTTGACTGCCTTGATCGACCCGGCGAGGTCGGCAGTCGGGGTCAACCGGACCGGGAACAGGCTGGTGAACCAGCCCACGGTGCGGCTCAGATCCAGTTCATCGAACAGGTCTTCACGGCCGTGGCCTTCGAGCTGAATCAGGGTCGATTCGCTGGCGGTCCAGCGGGAAATGACCCGTGCCAGCGCAGTCAGCAACAGGTCGTTGACCTGGGTGCGATAGGCCGCCGGCGCCTGTTGCAGCAGTTGGCGGGTCTGCTCCTTGTCGAGACGGGTTTCGACGCTCGCGGCGTAGCGGGTTTGCAGTGCACCGTCAGCGTGATCCAGCGGCAGTTCAACCTTCGCGCCTTGCAGCTGCGCCTGCCAGAACCCCAGCTCCGCTTGCAGTGCCGGGCTGGCGGCGTAGGTTTGCAGACGTTGCGCCCAGGCTTTCGCAGCGCTGGTCTTGGCCGGCAACTTGAGTGCCTGACCGGCCTGCAACTGCTGATACGCCTGTTGCAGATCTTCCAGCAGGATGCGCCACGACACCCCGTCGACCGCCAGGTGATGGATCACCAGCAGCAAGCGCTGGCTGCCGTCGGCCAGGGTCGCCAACACTGCCCGCAGCAATGGGCCGTTTTCCAGGTCGAGGCTGCGTTGCGCCTGTTCGCCCAGCTGTTCCAGCGCGGCATCATCCGCCACCGCGTGTTGCCAGAGCAGTGGTTCGCTGCCCGGAGCACGGTGAGTTGCAGACCACTGGCCGTCACGCTGGCTGAACACCAATCGCAAGGCATCGTGCTGCACCAGCAGCGCCTGCAACGCATGTTCGACGTGGGCGGCATCCAGCGTTTCGCGCGGCTTGAGCAACACCGACTGGTTCCAGTGATGCGGCTCGGCCATGGCGCTGTCGAAGAACAATTGCTGGAACGGCAGCAACGGACTGTCGCCCGTCACCGGGCCCTGATCGATGCTCGGACCGGCCACACCGACCTTGGCCACCGCTGCCAGACTCTGCACGTTCTGGTGCAGGAACAGATCCTTGGGACTGAAATGAATGCCGGCTTGCCGGGCGCGGCTGACCACCTGAATCGAGATGATCGAATCCCCGCCCAGCTCGAAGAAGTTGTCGTGAATGCCCACCTGCTCCAGGCCCAGCACGTTCTGCCAGATCGCCACCAACGCTTGCTCGATCTCACTGGTCGGTGCGCTGTAGGCTTTCTGGCTGACGCTCGGATCGGCCTTTGGCAGGGCTTTGCGCTCGAGTTTGCCGTTCGGGCTGACTGGCATCTTCGCCAGCAACAGCCAGTGTTGCGGGATCATGTACTCCGGCAGGCTCTGGCTCAGGTGCTCCTTGAGACGGCGCTGGAAGGCCTGACGGCGATCATCGTCCGCCTCCAGCAGCAATTCGTCGTTCGGCACCACATAGCCCACCAGCAACGAACCGTCCTGAGCGATGACCACGGTCTCGCGTACGTCATCGTGTTCGGCCAGGCGCGCTTCGATTTCGCCCAGTTCGATACGCAGACCACGGATCTTTACCTGATGGTCCATGCGCCCGGCGTACTCGATCACGCCGTCGG
>NZ_JARVSR010000022.1:0-83028 GCF_030209075.1 Pseudomonas sp. lyk4-R2A-10
CCCAATTGCGAAAGCAGTTGGGGTTTTGTTTTGCCCGCAGGAAAGTTTTTGCTCGCGTCAGCGAACAAATTTGCACAGTTATTTTCGAATCAGAACACTAGAATAGATCCCAACTTTTTCGGAGCCAGAGCCCTTATGTCAGATTCGGTTGACGCCCCAGGGCTGTCAGATTTACCGCTGGATGACTTGGTGGCCTGTCATGAGTGCGATCTGCTGATGCGCAAGCCCAAGCTTGCTCACGGCGAAAAAGCCCTCTGCCCACGCTGCGGTTACGAACTCTACGCTCATCGTCATAACGTGGTGCAGCGCAGTCTTGCCCTGGTCATTGCCGCGCTGTTGCTCTATGTACCGGCGAACTTTTTACCCATCATGCAGCTCAATGTTCTCGGGCAATCGTCGCAGGACACGGTCTGGAGCGGTGTGATCGGCCTGTTCAACACCGATATGCGCGGTGTTTCGGTTGTCGTATTCCTTTGCAGCATGGCGATTCCACTGTTGAAACTGTTGTGTCAGTTGATCGTGTTGCTGACGATCCGTTTCAACATCGGACGCAGTTATGGCCTGCTGCTCTACCGCATTTATCACCACCTCAAAGACTGGGGCATGCTCGAGGTCTACCTCATGGGCGTCCTGGTCGCGATCGTCAAACTGGCGGACATGGCGGCTATCACCGTGGGCCTCGGTCTGGCATGTTTCATCGGCTTGTTACTGGTTCAGGTCTGGCTCGAAGTGGTGATGTCACCGCACCAGATCTGGCAGGCGTTATCAGGAGAAGATGCCCATGCGGGCGATTGATGCGGGCATTCTGATCTGTACCGAATGCCACGAACTGAACAGGCAGGATGCAGACAGCGATGTGCAGACCTGCACCCGATGCGGTGCGCTGGTTCACGCCCGGCGGCCCAACAGCCTTGCGCGAACCTGGGCGCTGTTGATCACGGCCGCGATTATCTACATCCCGGCCAACGTACTGCCGATCATGACCGTCAGCTCACTGGGGCAGGGTGATCCGAGCACGATCATGTCCGGCGTCATCCAGCTGGTGCAGCACGGCATGATTCCGATTGCCGCCGTGGTGTTCATCGCCAGCATCCTGGTGCCGACGTTCAAGCTGGTGGGCATCGCGCTGCTGCTGTTTTCCGTGCAGCGCCGCCAGCCCTTGTCCGCCCGTCAGCGGATCTGGATGTACCGCTTCATCGAGTTCATCGGCCGCTGGTCGATGCTCGATATTTTTGTGATCGCCATTCTGGTGGCGGTCGTCAACTTCGGCCGGCTTGCCAGTGTCGAAGCCAATCTTGGCGCCATCGCCTTCGCCAGTGTGGTGATTCTGACGATGCTCGCCGCTGTCACTTTCGATCCCCGACTGATTTGGGATAACACGGAGTCGGACGCCGACCATGACTGATTTGCCTGTAGCGAAAACCCGACCGGCTTCGAACTGGTCTGCCATCTGGGTGCTGCCCCTGATCGCTCTGATTATCGGCGGCTGGCTCGGCTGGCGTGCCTATAACGAAACCGGCATCGAGATTCAGGTGCGGTTTGAAAGCGGTGAAGGCATTCAGGCCAACAAGACCGAGGTGGTCTACAAAGGCATGCCGGTCGGCAAGGTGAAAGCCCTCAAGCTCGATGATGAAGGCAACTCCAAAGGTGTCATCGCGACCATCGAGATGAACAAGGATGTCGATCAGTACCTGAAGACCAGCACCCGTTTCTGGCTGGTCAAGCCAAGCGTGACCCTGGCCGGGATCACCGGCCTGGAGACCCTGGTATCGGGTAACTACGTCGCCATCAGCCCCGGCGAAGGCGAGCCGACCCGCAAGTTCAAGGCCCTGGCCGAAGAGCCACCGCTATCGGACTCCAAGCCCGGCCTGCACCTGACGATCAAGGCCGATCGCCTCGGTTCGTTGAATCGCGGCAGCCCAGTGTTCTACAAGCAGATCAAAGTGGGTCAGATCAAAAGTTACGTGCTGTCGGAAGACCAGAGCACCGTCGAACTCAAGGTGTTCATCGAACCGACCTACGCCAAACTGGTGCGCAAACACACCCGTTTCTGGAACGCCAGCGGCATCAGCATCGACGCCAACCTGTCCGGGGTGAAAGTGCGCAGCGAATCCCTGGCCAGCATCGTCGCCGGCGGTATCGCCTTCGCTACGCCGGAGAACCGCAAGGACAGCCCGCCCACCGATCCAAGCCTGCCGTTCCGTCTCTACGAAGACTTCGATGCGGCCGCCGCCGGTATCCGTGTAAAGGTCAAACTCAGCGATTTCGAGGGCCTCCAAGCCGGGCGCACTCCAGTGATGTACAAGGGCATTCAGGTCGGTAACCTGAAAGCGCTGAAAATCGATCCTGACCTGTCCAGCGCCACCGCCGAACTGACTCTCGACCCGCTGGCTGAAGACTATCTGGTCACCGGCACGCAATTCTGGGTGGTCAAACCATCGATCTCCCTGGCCGGCATCACCGGTCTGGAAGCGTTGGTAAAAGGTAACTACATCGCCGTACGCCCGGGTGACAAGGGTGGTGCGCCACAGCGTGAATTCGAAGCCCGGCCCAAAGCGCCGCCGCTGGATCTGCGCGCACCCGGCCTGCACCTGGTGTTGTTTACCGATACCCTTGGCTCGATCGATGTCGGCAGCCCGATCCTCTACAAGCAGGTCAAGGTCGGTTCGGTGCAGAGTTATCAGTTCTCCAAGACCCGCAAGCAACTGGTGATCGGCGTCCACATCGAGAAGGAATACGAAAACCTGGTCAACGCCTCGACCCGGTTCTGGAACGTCAGCGGCGTCACGCTGACCGGCGGTTTGACCGGTGGGATTCAGGTCAAGAGTGAATCGCTGCAGACCCTGATGGCCGGCGGCATCGCCTTCGAAACCCCGCAAGCCAAGGCACCGCTGCAAAAACGCATTCCGCGCTTCCGTCTGTTCGCCAGCCATGATGAAGCGAATCAGAAAGGCGCCGTCGTCACCATCAAGGTCGATCGCGCGGACGGACTGCGCAGCGGCACCCCGGTTCGCTTCAAAGGCCTGGACGTTGGCAAGATCGAAAGCGTCGACCTGACCGATGATCTGCAATCGGTGATCCTCACCGCGCGCATCACCGAAGTGCCGGAGAAGATCGCACGGGTCGGCAGCCAGTTCTGGGTGGTCAAACCGGAATTGGGTCTGATCAAGACCTCGAACCTGGAGACCCTGGTCACCGGCCAGTACATCGAAGTGCAACCGGCGGCCAAGAACCTCGGCCCGCAGAAGAACTTCGTGGCCCTGGCCAATCCGCCGGAAGTCACCAAGCAAGAGGCTGGCTTGAGTCTGGTATTGAGCGCTGCCCGTCGCGGTTCGCTGAAGCCGGGTGTGCCGGTCACCTACCGCGAAATCACCGTGGGCAAAGTCACCGGCTACGAACTGGGCCAGACAGCGGATCGCGTACTGGTGCACATCCTGATCGAACCGAAATACGCTCCACTGGTGCGCAGCGGCAGTCGCTTCTGGAACACCAGCGGCGTCGGTTTCGACATCGGCCTGTTCAAAGGCGTAACCGTACGCACGGAGTCGCTTGAAACAGCGATTCAGGGCGGCATCGCTTTTGCCACCCCGGACGGCGAGAAGATGGGCAACCCAGCCCGTGCCGAACAAACCTTCCCGCTGTTTGACAAGTTTGAAGACGAGTGGCTGAACTGGGCACCGAAAATTCCCCTCGGCAAATAATCCAGAGCCCATGAAAAAGGGCCACGATCCATTGGATCGCGGCCCTTTTTTGTGCCCGTCAGTTACGTATCAAACCGCATCCAGCTCCGGCTCGTCAGCTTCGACGTTGATCGTGGCCTTCACCACATCGTGACGACGGATGTACTTCCAGTCCGCTTCGTCGATGTAGATGCCGGCCGGCCCGCTGCCGCCTTCCAGGTCGATGGCGACACTGGCGCACACCTGCGGCTTCACGCTCGCCAGAATCGGCACGAAGCCCAGTTGCAGGCTGGTTTCCAGCAGTGCGGCCTGGTTTTTCTCGTCGATGTCTGCTGCCTCGTCGAGGTAGTACGGCAGGCGCACGCGACCGGCCAGGTCGCGATCCATCAAGTGCAGCAACAAGTACATGTTGGTCAGCGCCTTGATGGTCATCGTCGTGCCGTTGGACGCCGCGCCATCGATGTCGGTGTGGATCACCGGCTGGCCGTTGACCTTGGTGATCTCGAACGCCAGTTCGAACAGGTCCTTGAGGCCGAGCTGGTTGTGGTTCGCCGCCACCAGCCGCGCCAGGTATTCCTTGGCCTCTTCGTTCTTGTTGTCCTGTTCCGCACTTTGGTTCAGGTCGAACACCGACAGGGTTTCGCCTTCTTCGTACTGACCGGCGCTGTGGATGATCTGGTCGATGTGCTTGAGCGCTTCCTTGTTCGGTGCGAGCACGATACGGAAGCTCTGCAGGTTGGACACCTGACGCTTGTTGATCTCGCGGTTGAACAGCGCCAGTTGGTGCTCGAGGCTGTCGTAGTCGCTGCGGATGTTGCGCAGGGTCCGCGCGATATCGGTCACGGCTGCGCGACGGGCCTTGCCCAGGGTCAGGGCTTCGTCGGTGCGGTGCGCGTAAGCGTTGATCAGCAACGACAGACGGCGCTCCATATCGTCTTCGCTGTCGAACTTGGCCACGCCTTTGAGGCGCACCTGCGCGTACAACGCTTCGATCTGCCCGTCGGCGCGCAGCAGGCCTTGCCAGCTGTCCTGATAGTCGTTGAGCAGCGGCAGCAGGTTGTCCATCGAATCGTCGACCGGATCCATGAACGGCGTACCGAACGGCAGGTCCGCCGGCAGCAACTGACGGCGACGCAGGGCATCGTCGAGCGTGCGCTGCTTGGCTTCCATGTCGGCGATCTGCCGGCCGACCAGTTGCAGCTTGGCCGACAGTTGCTGGACGCGCTCGGTGAACGCATCGCTGGAGCGCTTGAGTTCGTCCTGCGCGGCTTCCATCTGCGCCAGTTGCTCGAGCTTGTCGCCTTCTTCGGCGCTCAGGGTCTGGGTGCGACGGAAGTCTTCCAGCGCCTTCTGCGCATCCAGCACCTGCTGATACAGCGCTTCGGTCTGGGTCTTGCTCGCGGCGCGGTCGGCGGCCACCGCTTGCTGGGTCTTGAGTTGCTTGAGCTCTTTTTCCAGACGCTCTTTCTGATCGCGCAACGCGGCACGGTCGGCCAGCGCTTGCAGAGCCGGAGGCTCGATGTGCGAGATGTCGATCGACAGGCCCGGCACTTCGAAACGCTCGCCCTTGAAGCCGTCGAGGATCAGCTCCACCGATTTCACCCACTCGCCGTTCTCGTCGAGGGTGATGCCGTGTTCGCCCAGCGGCAGGCTGAACAGCGCGCTGTTGAACAGGCGCATCAGGCGCTCGACGTCCTGTTGCGAGAACTCTTCGCGCAGGCGGGCGTAGCTGTTGTTGTCGGCGTGATCGAGTTGCTGCTTCACCGACTTCAGGCGTTTTTCCAGATCGCGAAGACGTTCTTCGAGATCCTCGGCACTGAATTGACGGGACTGCGCCAGCGCACCGGCCAGTTCGTCGTGAGCGTCCTTGGCCGCCAGCAGTTGCTGCTCCAGCACTTTGACGTCATCGACCAGGGCGAAGCGGTTCTTCAGAACGGACAACTCGCCGAGCCAGCGCTGGATACCGGAGATTTCCCGCTCCAGACGCATGAGTTCCTGGGTGCCACCGCGCTGATCGTTTTGCAGATCGTCCTGCTCGCGACGGTAGTGCTCGGCCTGGATGGTCAGCTCTTCCTTGCGCGCCGTGGCGTAGTCCGACCAGGTGCCGAGCAAAGAGTCGAGCAGTGGCGACAGGCGATGCAGTTTGCCGCGCAGTACATCGCGCTGTTTCACGCCGTTGGCCAAGGCTTCGACCAACGGGCCGGCAGCGACCAGCGAGTTGTAGTCCTGTTCCATGCGCCGCACGTCGCGGAAGGCTTCTTCGCACGCCGCGATGTAATCGACGCTGCCGGAACGCAGGCTGTGTTCGAAGGCATCGAGGAACAGCTGCTTGAGCTTGGCTGCGGTGATTTCGCGCATGTGCAGCAGGTTGATGAACAGCGCACGGAAAGTCTTCAGGCTCTGCTCGCTGGTGGAGCGCAGTGGGATCAAGGTCAGATCCAGCGGGATCGACGTGTGACCGCCAACCAGCAAGCGACGCAGCTCATCCGGCTTGAGTTCGTAGGCTTTCAGGCCTTCTTTCTCAAGGTTGCTGAACAGCTCTTTCTGCCGCAGGCAGGTGTCGTTTTTCTGGTAGTGCGCCAGATCGAGCTTGCCGGCGTAGGCAAAGAACTGGTGACCGAAACCGCCACCCGGGCCGCGACCGACCACGCCGATCACGTGCGGGCCATGAGGCAGATTCACTTCGACGAGGATGTAGCTGGTGTCGGAGGCAAAGTAGAAACGCCGGGATTGCTCCAGGCTGTACTTGCCGAAGCTCATGTCCGACATGCGCGCCAGGATCGGGAACTGCAAGGCGTTGATCGAGGCGGATTTACCGAGGTTGTTCGCGCCGTAGACCGACAGCGGTTCTTCCAGCGGGAACAGGCCAAGGCTGTAACCGGCGGTGTTCAAAAGGGCAAAGCGGCGGATGCCGTAGCGTTCCTGGCTCATGCGTCGGACTCCTGTTCTTCGGCAATGGCGCGGGCCAGTGCGTCTTCTTCGCTTTCTTCCTCAAATTCGGAAAGATCGAGCGGGTCGTCGGTGGCGAGGAATTTGGCCTCGGCTTCTTCGTCGATCAGCACCGGTGCCGGCAGCGGCAGAACACTGTGCACGCTGGCCGCCAGATCACGGTCCTGCTGGACCGACAGGCAGACGTCGAGGAATCGGTGCATCGGCGGCAGGAAACGGTACACGCCGTTTTCCTCGCTGGCGAAACCGAGCTGGGTCATGCGACGCATGATTTTTTCTTCGAGCTCTTCAACGGTCTGCACTTCGGCCTGGATGAACAGGTCGCGGTACTTTTCCAGCAGCGACGGCAGTTCTTCGCGGCCGAGGCTGCCGCCGTCGAGCACAGCGATCGGGTCGCGGCCCTGATCGGCCAGATGCTCGACGAGGATGAAAGTGAACAGCGCCAGGCGCTGAGCGGTCTTGTTCACCGCCGCTGCGGCCATGTCCGGCACGAAGTAGTAGAAACCACGGGTGTCGCAGACCAGTTCGAAGCCCAGCGCCTTGAACAGCGTGCGGTACTGGTCCTGGAAGTTCGACAGTTGCGCGTACAGCTCCGGGTCGCGACGGCTGACGTGGTAGCCCTTGAACAGCTCGCGAAAGATCGGCGCCAGCTGAGACAGTTCGGATAGATCAAGATGCATTGGGGATGCTCGCAGAATCCTCGGCGGCGGTATCGCCGGCCGAGAGCAGGGCGAAGGAGCGCAGGCTGACCTGATGCTCGTGAGTGTGGTATTCGCGGCGTTCCAGACGCTCGCGCTTGAAGCGTTTTTCCCGCGACAGGCGCGAGAACCAGTAAAGCAATTCGTCGGTCGCGCCGTCCGGCTCCTGCTCCAGCAGCCAGGTCATCAGGTCCGGCATCGGCAGGGATTCTTCGCAGCGGTCGACCATCTCGCGCACGGTGCGCGGGGCACGCGGGGCATCGCCGGTCTTCTGCGATTTGTGCGCCTTGGGGAAACGCGCCGGTTTCGGCTCGAACCGGGCCAGGGCGTAGACGTAGGCTTCGACCTGACTGGCGCTGCCGAGAAAGGTGCTTTGCGGCCGGGTGAACAGTGGCATCGCCGCTTGTGGCACCGCGTCAATGCCTTTGCGGCGGATCGCGGCGAGGGCCAGCGCAGCACCACGGGTCACGGCGTTGTGCCGGCGGGCTTCTTCACGCAGCGGCAGCAGCAATTCCCGGGCGTGACGCAGGGTCAGCTGGGCACTGGTCTGCATTTCGAGGATGCGCGCGTGGGTGCGCAGCAGCATGTCGTCATCGACCAGATGGCCGAGGCGCTGCTGTTCGCTGAGCATTTTCAGCAATACGGTTTCGACCTTGCGCACGCCTTGCTCGAAAGCGCCGTCGGCGTTCACCAGATCGATCATCGGCTCGACGTATTCGTCCCACGTCGCCAGTACTTCGGCGTAACGCTGACGCAGCGGAATCTGCCGGTCGCTGGTCTTGGCCCGCTCGGCCACGGCCACCAGCGCCTGTTCGTCGTTGTCGAGTTTCTTCAGCACGTCGCGCACGCGCATGTCGAGCAGGCGCAGCTGGCGCGCCAGATCATTGCCGTCACGGACGTCGAACGCATCCTGGATATAACCGGCCAGACGCTCGAGGTGACGCAGATAGGCTTCGATCTCCAGGCACAGGCCCAGACGGTGCTCGCGGCGCAGGTAGGCGAGGAAGTCGTGGATCTGCGCATTGAGCTCGAAACGGTTCGGGCTTTTCGCCACGGGAACCAGAATGTCGAGACGGATCCACACGTCGAGCAGGCTGGTGATGTCCTGCGGCGTGCTGTCCAGTTGCTGGGCGGCCAGTTGCGTGCGCAGTTCGTTGAGGCTCAGGGTGCCCTGGTCGAAGTGCTCGCACAGTGGCTCCAGAAGTGCCCAGTGTTCAGCGAGGGCGCGCAAGACGCGCTTGGGTTCGATCATCGGAATGGCCGGCTGGTTGGCGATTAAAAGCCGCGATTGTACTGCATCACGAAGGATGCGATTCACTCTCGGGACGGGCTGTCGCTTTTCTTTGCGTCAAGCTATCGGTCAAGACTATCGATCAACAGCGCGCGATCTTGAGCGAAGGGCGGTAGAATCAGCGCACTTCAGTTATCCACAAGTGGCCGACCCTTGCTAATCGAGTCCCGCCGCCGCGCCTATTTGAACGCCATGCAGGTGGTCAACTGGCTGCCGCGCACCGAATTGCCCTTTGCCGCGCCGTCGCGGCCCGAGCTGCTGGACATGCCCGAGCCCGAGATTGCCGCGCCGGTGATCCCGGCCATCCCGGCCGAAGCGCCGGAGCAGCCGGCCACGCGTCCGGTCGAACGGCCGAAAATCGAAGTTCCGCGACCTTCGCTGGCCAGCACCCGCACGGGCGCCAAACCGGTCGAAGAAGTCGACGAAACACCCGTGGTGGCCAAGCCGGCACCGGTGCCGCCACCACGTTTTGCCCTGCAATTGCTGCGCGCCGGCCGTTGCCTGCTGCTGGTGGAGTTACCCACAGGCGAAGCCTTCCAGTCCCGCGATCCTGCCTATCTGTTGCTCAAGGACATGCTGCGCGCCGCCGGTCTGCCGGACGCGCCGCAGATTGTCGGTGAGCCGGTGCGCTGGCCGTGGCTGAACCGCGGCACGATGGATCAGGGCCCTGAAGCGGCCCGGGATTTCGTCCAGGGATTCCTGTCGGTGCAGATGGAGGCGGCGCCGTGCGCCTGCCTGTGGCTGATCGGCCTGCCGGCGGTGCGCTTTGCCGGTGAAGCGGATGCCGAAGCGTTCAACACTGAATTGCAAATCGAGGGTCTTGGCCTGGCGTGGGCCGTGCCGGGGCTGGAATTGTTGATGGATGAGCCACAGCGCAAGGCCGCCGTGTGGCAAGCCATGCGTCGGCTGATGGCGCGCTGGAAAGAATCGAATGAGTGACGCTGTATCGTTTCGCCCGATGACCGAGGCGGATCTGGACGCCGTGCTGAAGATTGAATTCGCCGCGTACAGCCATCCGTGGACCCGCGGGATTTTTCTCGACGGCCTGGGCAAGTACCAGATCTGGCTGATGTTCGAAGGAGAGCAGCAGGTGGGCCACGGGGTGGTGCAGATCATTCTCGATGAGGCGCACCTGCTCAACATCACGGTCAAGCCGGAAAACCAGGGGCGCGGGCTGGGGCTGACCCTGCTCGAATACCTGATGTCCCGCGCCTACGCCGCCGATGCCCGGGAATGCTTTCTGGAAGTGCGCGACAGCAACACCTCGGCCTTTCGCTTGTACGAGCGCTATGGCTTCAACGAGATCGGCCGGCGCCGGGATTACTACCCGGCGGTCGGCGGGCGTGAAGATGCCGTGGTCATGGCCTGCACGCTCGTCGACTGATCGCGGCAGGTGTCCTCAGCGCTTGCGATCCAGCGGATCGCGGCGCGCCAGTTCCGCTTCATCCAGCCCGTTGCCGCCGCCGATGTCGTTGCCGTCGACCACGCTCAAATCCCAATCGGCCTGATTGCCTTCACCGAGTTCCCGAGCATCCCGGGCACCGTCCTCACGGATCAGGGTTTCCGGGCTAAGGTCGTCGTCGGTAGGCTCATGATCGGCGGTCGATGCCCCAGTCAAACCGGCTTCGCGCACGCGCTCGCGTGGCATCAACTGTTCGCGCTCGCGTTCAGGCAGTTCATCGCCGATCTTCGCACTGGGCTCTTCATCGTCGAAATCCAGCTCGTGCACCGACCCCATGCGGTCTTCGTTATCATCGATGGGCTCCGGTTGCACCGCATCGTACGGACGTCGTGAATCAGGCATGGCAAATCCTCATTCTGTGGGCCTTACTGAGGTGGACTCACCGGGCGCGCGAGAATTCAAAGCAAATCACCAGCGATCCGTGCGTGACCCCGACGGGTGGTCGACTGTCATACCAGCGCATCTTTCTTGAGGCCTTACAGCATGCATGACTTACAAGACCTGATTGATAACAACGAGCGTTGGGCTGACGCGATCACCAAGGAAGACCCGGATTTCTTCGCCAAGCTGGCCCGTCAGCAGACGCCTGAATATCTGTGGATCGGCTGCTCCGACGCACGGGTGCCGGCCAATGAAATCGTCGGCATGCTGCCGGGCGATCTGTTCGTTCACCGCAACGTCGCCAACGTGGTGCTGCACACCGACCTCAACTGCCTGTCGGTGATCCAGTACGCAGTGGACGTGCTCAAGGTCAAACATATCCTGGTGACCGGACACTACGGCTGCGGCGGTGTGCGGGCGTCGATGCAGGATCGTCAGTTCGGCCTGATCGACGGCTGGCTGCGTTCGATCCGCGACCTGTATTACGAAAAACGCGAAGAGCTGGCCAGGCTGCCGACCGAAGAAGAACAGGTCGATCGTCTGTGCGAGCTCAACGTGATTCAGCAAGTGGCCAACGTCGCCCACACCAGCATCATCCAGAACGCCTGGCATCGCGGGCAGAGCCTGTCGATCCACGGTTGCATCTACGGCATCAAGGATGGTCGCTGGAAGAGCCTGAACACCACGATCAGCGGTTTCGAGCAATTACCGCCGCAGTACCGCTTGCGTCCGGTCGGCGCGCCTTGACCGGTCGTTCAGCGTAAACCTTGTCGCCGCCAGCTGAGCAAATAGCGCTGGCCTTCAAGATTGGGTGATTCGTCGTAACCGGTGATCCACCCACGGCAGCGCGAGGACCCGCAACCGCAGGCGAACTGCCGCAGCAGTTTGTCTTCGGTGGCGGTGTAATCAATGGTCAGCCTTTCACCCTCCACAATGTCGCGCAGGGCCCATACCCATAATTCGCTCATGTCGAGAAAGGTGTTCGGGTCGCAACAATGCTCGAACGCGCCGCAAAAGCGCGGATCGTAAAGATGGATGCCGGCCAGCAATTGCCGGGTCTGCCGGCAGCGATAGGGCAGCAACTGGCCTGAAACCCGGCACATTCGGGTGATGCGCATGAATGCCCGGCACGCTATGACAGCGGTGGCCACGCCGTCGGGATCGTGAACAATCTCGAAATCCTGTTTTGACGGAAATCCCAGGCGCACAGGGAGTCCGGCAAAAGGATAAATGCCCTCGGTATCGCGTGCCGCTTTACCCGGTAGTGCGTAAGTGTTCATAACGATCCCTGTTGGATTCGGTGTCGCGACATCCCTCGGCTGACGTCCTGTCAGTCCTGCAACACGATTGATTGGATCCAAGATCCCGTAAATCACACTAGCGGTCTACTGTCAGATCTGACAGGCGAAATAGACGCTTTCCCGAGTCAGCCGAGGCTGACACGGGAGCGTCGCACGTTCGTTCAGAGGTGGGCGGCGGGCGCGGCCATGTCCGGCAATGGACTTTTCAGCTGTTGCAGCTGGGATTTGACCGGTGCGGTCGAACAGGTTTTGTCCGCCTGTGCCACGGTCTCGTTGCGGATCGTGGTGTAGAACAGCTCGCAGGTCTTGGCTTTCTGCGTCACTTGCCAGGTCTGGGTGCAACTGTTGAGCAGTGTCTTCGGATCGGTGCCCGGTTTGCTGCCCATTCCGGCCTGCCAGCAGGCAGCGCTCAAGTCTTGTCCCATCACCTTCAGACCGGCCGCATCGGCCTTGGCCTGGGCATCGTCGCCGGTGTAGTTGCTCGGGTCGGCGGCGTACCAGATGTAGCTCGGGTGGTTGGAACCCAGCACCGGTACGTTCACCCCCGCGCTCGGGCTGATGGTCGCCAGGCCCAGTACATTCACGGTCGCACCGTATTGCTGCTTGATCCAGTTACGCACCGGCGCACCAAAGGCAACCATCGGCAGCACGGTGCCGCTGGCGTTCTGGCTGACCTGCCTGACCATGGTGGTCTGGTAATCCTTGAAGTAGTCGTACACGCCTTCCAGATCCTTGCCGGCGCTGGCGGGCGCGGCGATCGGGGCGATGTCGATGATGGTCTGGTAGGCCGGCGTCTGGTCGGCGGGAATGCCATTGTCGGTTAGCAGCGCGGCCCAGCGGTCGGTAGTGTTCGAGCGCAGGTAATCCTGGGCCTGGGTCAGCGAGTAATCCGGCGGGAAGTGCAGCAGCTCGACACTCTTGCGGTTTTCCAGGGCCATGCCCAGTGGCAGGAACAGATACCAGCTGTACGCCCATTTGCCGTCGGCGTTGAGCTTGCTGGCGCCGGTGTAGGCCAGGTCGCCGGCGTCCAGCAGCGCGGTCAGCGGTTTGTCGTAGCCCTGTGGTACGCCGCTGATTTCGGCATAGAGCTGATCGTTGTCGTTTTTCACCAGCACCTTGGCGTTGGTGTAGCCGTCACGCTGCACGCTCTGGCTCAGGTAATGGGCGACGGTCTGCTCCAGCGTCCAGTTGCGAAAGCAGATCACGCTGCAATTGTTGGGGTAGGCGAAGAGGCGGGTGACGCGTTCGGTGCTGCCCAGTTTCAGGTCGACATCGGCGTGGGCGGCGGCGCTCAACGTGAGCGCCGCGAGGGTGAGGCCTGCGAGTTTCAACATGCTCAGATCCTTTTCAGCGAGGGTAATACCTTGGTGGAAGGGCTATCCGGCCCGCGTCTAGCCTAGCCGGGGAACAGGTGTTTCAGCGAATAACCAAGCTGACTCGCAAGAGTCACCCCGGTCATGAACACCAGAAACAGCAGTTGTAACGGGCTGAAGTGCGCCCAGTGCAGGGCGGTCAGCCAAGGGTGTTTGTCACTGAATTCCGGGTCGAGCGTACCGATGCGCCGCTTGTGCCAAAGCCCGATCACGATGACGCCGATGTAGGTGAAGGCTCCCAGGCCGCCGAGCATGACCGAGAACAGCAGGATCATGACGGCTTGCGGCACGCCATGGCGCAGCACAAGCCAGCGGGTATCAGGGTTCCATCGGCGTGGAATGATCCTTTCGGTCAACCACAGATCCTGAACGATCAAATGGGCGCTGATCAGAAACCAATAACTCAAGCCGATCCGGAAAAACCAGACAGGAACGCAGGCGAAGGCCAGGGGAATGACGATGCTCATGGCTGTGGTTTTATGCTCGGCGGGCAGATAGAACAGCCACAGCGCCAGCGCGATCGCCGCCCATGACTGCATCCAGGTTTCGGCGGCGATGTAGCGCGGCAGAAAGCGTCGCCAGTAGAAGACGTCGGCGTACGGCAGGCGGGCGAGCAGGTCGGGGAAGCGCCACTTGAGGGTTTCCGACAACTGCTGGCAGGCCTGCCAGTCCGCCGGAATGAAGCGGTCGGTCATGTCTTTCTGTTGCCGCGGCTTCATCGGGCTGATCAGCATCCGTGCGGCCAGCGCATCGGGCGACCCGTTGCGCTGATCTTCGGCCCGGGCGCACAGATTGTCGTAGAGGCTTTCCTGATTGCAGCGCTCGATCATCTCCTGCCAGAGCCAGTCCGGTTGCGGATGGATGCCCTTGGTGTCGTCCCAACCAAACAATTGGGAGACGCGGTCGAACAGCGGCACGCTCCACTCCGTGTCCTGCAGCAGTTGCAGGATGATCTGCTGCCAGTGTTCCCGACGGTCGAACACCTGGAGCCAGGGTTGGGCCGTATAAGTCTTGAGCAGCGCGAGAAATTCGCGCTCGTTTTGCGATGCGAGCAGCGTTTCCAGCGATTGTCGGTAATCCGCCAGCAACTCGTTGGCGAGAATGATGCGCTGCCGGTCGCCGATGACGATCTCCTGCCATGGGCCCAGCCAACCCAGGTGCTGTACCGCCCAACGGGCAATCGAAAGGCGCAGGGCGGGCTGATCGAAGCACAACGTCAGCAACAGGGTCTGGAACGCTTGCGCACAGTCCTGCTGGCACGCTTGCTCCCAGCGCTGGTCCAGATTGGTGTCCGAGAGGCCGTCCAGCAATTGCGACGCGGCTTCAACGGCCGAGTCGGCGGTCTGCTCCGCGGGCTCCGGGTTCAGGGGTTGTACCCGCAAGGTCTGCGACTCGAGCGGTGCTTCGGGCGCGGCCGGGGCCACCGGTTCGAACAGCGCCGCAGGGTAATCCCGCGCATCGGTCCCGGTCTTCTGCAGTGGCTGGGCCATGGACTGCTCTTGTACCGCCAGCGCGGCGATCCCCGGGGCCAGCATGACGTCGTCGTGCTCTTCGGTCTCTTCGTTTTCAAGGCGCCACTGGGCAATCGACAGTGCGCGTTCATAAGCCTCGCGCAGGCGCTGGAAGCCTGCGGCATCTTCATCGGGCCGAAAGACTTTCAGCAGACGCGCATAGCTGCGCTTGATATCACGCAGCCCGGCGTCTTCGGGCAGTTGCAGGACGGACCAGCATTCCATGTCGTGCTTCCTTACTGCCAGGGGCTGCGGTCGAGGGCGCTCAATTGCTTGCTCAGTTCGGTACGGGTTTCACGGATCTGCCGCTCGTCCTGGGAGTCCAGCGCCTGCTGGAATTGCTTGGCCCAATAGCCGATCTGATCGCGCAGGTCGCCCAGGCTTTCCTGATACAGACGTTCCAGCCGTGCACTGAGCAGGGTGTTCACTTGCTGCTCGCGCGGATGGATCTTCAGTTGCGCCAGGGCTTGCAGACGCTGCTGGATTTCCTCGGGCGTCAGCACGCCGGGGTTGTTCTCGATGACCAGCGAATGCTGCTGACCGGTCAGAGGAATGCTGACCTGGGCTTCGAGCAGGCCGTTGTTGTCGTAGGTGAAGCGCACATCCAGCTCGACTTCGCCGGCCTTGCGCTTGGGCACCTTGATGTCCAGTTGGCCGAGCGCCACGTTGTCTTTGACCAGACGGCTTTCGCCCTGAAAGATTTTCACGACGACCTGTTCCTGATTGTCGTGAAGGGTCTGCACGGTTTTCACCCGGCTGACCGGGACGATGCTGTTGCGCTCGATGATCGGCAGGTAATGACCGCTTTCATACTGGCGACCGACCTGCGTAGAGGTCTCGATCCCCAGGGTGTAGGAGCAGACATCGGTGAGCACCACTTCTTCCAGCGCGGCCGAACGGGCTTTTAGCGCTGCCTGAATCGCCGCGCCCTGAGCGACCACTTGATCCGGATCGAGGCTGATCGACGGGAAACGGCCGAACAGCCCGGCAGCCAGTTTGCGCACCAGCGGCATGCGGGTGGTGCCGCCGACCAGCAGGATTTCATCGAGATCGCTGACGCGGATGCGTGCGTCGCGCAGGGCCCGTTCGATCGGCGCGCGCAGGCGTTCGAGCAACGGCATGTACAGCGTCGCCATTTGCGCCTGAGTGATGGTCTGGGTCCATTGCTTTTCGCCGACCTGCAATCTGAATTCGGCGCTGGCGTCCTGGCCCAGTGCGCGGCGTACACGCTCGGCTTCGCGGCGCAGCGGCTGGAGGATGGTCGAGCGCTCGGGGAAATCCGATACGTTGCGATGCTGATCGATAAAGTGCTCGAGCAGCACGTTGTCGAAATCCTCGCCGCCGAGGAAGTTGTCACCGGCGCTGGCGCGCACTTCCATGACGCCTTCGAAGAGTTCGAGAATCGACACGTCGAACGTACCGCCGCCCAGGTCGAACACCAGGAACGAAGTTTCCTTGTCCCGTTGGTGCAGTCCGTAGGCGAGTGCGGCGGCGGTGGGTTCGTTGATCAACTTTTCGACTTTCAGGCACGCCAGCTCACCGGCGATGCGCGTGGCCTTGCGCTGGGCGTCGCTGAAATACGCCGGAACGCTGATCACGGCTTCCGTGACGGTCTGGCCGTAGGTGCGCTCGACGTCTTCTTTCAGACTCTTGAGTACCAGCGCCGACAGCTCTTCAGGACGGAATTTTTTATCCCCGAGGTAGACCTCCGTCGCACTGCCCATATGACGCTTGAACAGCGACGCGGTCAGACGCGGATGAGTGTGCAGGCGTTCGCGGGCAGCTTGCCCGACCAGAATCCGGCCCTGATCGTCCAGGCCCACCACGCTGGGTGTCAGGAACTGCCCCAGGGCGTTAGGCACCAACTCAGTGGCATCGCCGCGCCATACGGCAACAAGGCTGTTGGTGGTTCCCAGGTCAATCCCGACGATCATTGCAACGAACTCCCTTTGCGCTCAGACAAAAAATGAAACAGATATGGGGCGCGCAAGAATATTACCGAGGCAGTGGCGCGGTAAAGAAAGATGATGGCTCTGAGCCATTATTTGCGACAGGCAGCCGCAGGAGGGATCGTTCGGGGCGATTTTGTCGATGGGAAAGACAGGGCGCCAGAGCCGGCGCCCTGTAGACATCGTTTAGGGCATGACGGGCGGCAGATACGACAGCGTCGTACCCAGAGCCCACAGCAGCACCAATACCAGCGGCGTGTGCACCAGTAATTGCACGAACGAAAAACCGATCAGATCCCGCGCCTTGAGCCCCAGCACGCCCAGCAGCGGCAGCATATAAAACGGGTTGATCAGATTCGGCAGGGCTTCTGCGGCGTTGTAGATCTGCACCGCCCAGCCGAGGTGATAGTTGAGATCGTTGGCCACCTGCATTACGTACGGCGCCTCGATGATCCATTTGCCGCCGCCGGACGGAATGAAGAAACCGAGAATCGCCGAGTACACACCCATCAGCAACGCATAGGTGTCGTGGGAAGCGATGCTTACGAAGAACGTCGAGATGTGATGGGCCAGGGTCTGGGCGTCGGTGCCCTTGACCGTGGTCATCAGCGCGGCAATCGAGCCGTACAGCGGGAACTGGATCAGTACCCCGGTGGTGGTCGGCACGGCGCGCGACACCGCATCGAGGAAACTGCGCGGGCGCCAGTGCAGCAACGCGCCGAGCATGATGAACAGGAAGTTGTAGGTGTTGAGCCCGGAAATCGCGGTGATCGCAGGTTTGGTCGAAAACTCGTGGAACAGCCATCCGGCCGCCAGCAGCACCAGCAGGATGATCAGCAGCGGGCTGTGTTCCAGCCATTCGCCAGGGCGGGTGCGCGGTTGCAGCGGTGGCAGGTTGAAGGCCGGGTCGATGCCGCAGGCCTTGGCGTCACGCGCCGAGTTCGGGCCGGGCGCGGTGGCGTAGGCGATGATGATCGAAATCACGATCAGCGCCAGCAGCATCACGCCCGACTGCCAGAGGAAAATCGTCTGGGTGAACGGAATCACCCCGGTGATCGACAGGATCGACGGCGGCAGGCTGGCCGGGTTGGCCTGCAACTGCGCGGCGGACGACGACAGTCCCAGTGCCCACACGGCGCCGAGGCCAAGGTAGGCGGCGGCACCGGCGGCGCGATAGTCCATTTTCAGATCGGTGCGGCGGGCGAGGGCGCGAACCAGCAGACCGCCGAACACCAGCGACAGGCCCCAGTTGAGCAAGGACGCGACCATCGAGATCAGCGCGACCCACGCCACGGCAGAGCGACCGTTCTTCGGGATCCGCGCCAGGCGATCGATCAGTTTCACGGCGGGCGGCGAACTGGCCACGACATAACCACCGATCACCACGAACGCCATCTGCATGGTGAACGGGATCAGGCTCCAGAATCCGTCCCCGAACGCCATGGCGGCGTCGGTGGGTTTGGCGCCCATGGCCAGGGTCGCCAGCGCGACGATGATCACCGCCAGTGCGGCGAACACCCAGGAGTCGGGAAACCAGCGTTCGGCGAAACTTGAACAGCGCAAGGCAAAGCGCGCAGAGCGGCTATCTTCGATATCAACGGCCACGGGAGTACCTCGGATTTTTATGTTTATTGTGGTCTTCGGGGCCTGGCCGGCCCGTCTGGACAGCTGCCAACAGTAAATCAACCGGCGGATTTTTGTGACCGTGTTTTGCTGAATCAGACTATGGTCTAACGGGTTGTCCGGCGGCCCGTTTGCGTAGACCATGGGCGCCTTGGTTTTTTGCCTGCCAGAGTTCTTTACCATGACTGCCCATTCCACTGCCCGACCGGCGCCGTTCAGCCGTTCCGACTACAAGACCCTCGGCCTTGCGGCCCTGGGCGGGGCGCTGGAGATCTACGATTTCATCATTTTCGTGTTCTTCGCCCTGACCCTCAGCCAGTTGTTCTTCCCGCCGGAAATGCCCGAGTGGCTGCGCCTGCTGCAAAGCTTCGGGATCTTCGTCACCGGCTATCTGGCGCGCCCGCTGGGCGGGATCCTGATGGCGCATTTCGCCGACCGGTTGGGGCGCAAGAAAGTCTTCAGCCTGAGCATCCTGATGATGGCGCTGCCGTGCCTGCTGATCGGGATCATGCCGACCTACGCGCAGATCGGCTATTTCGCACCATTGTTGTTGTTGGCGTTGCGCATCCTGCAAGGCGCGGCAGTGGGCGGTGAAGTGCCGAGCGCCTGGGTGTTCGTGGCCGAGCACGCGCCGGCCGGGCATCGCGGTTATGCCCTGGGCTTTCTGCAGGCCGGGCTGACCTTCGGTTATCTGATCGGCGCATTGACCGCGACTTTCCTGGCGCAAGTGTTCACCCCGGCCGAAGTGCTCGATTACGCCTGGCGTTATCCGTTCCTGCTCGGTGGGGTGTTCGGTGTGATCGGCGTCTGGTTGCGTCGCTGGTTGAGCGAAACTCCTGTTTTCATGGCCATGGAAGCGCAGCGCGAGGCGCGGGTCGAACTCCCGCTGCGCACCGTGCTGCGCGATCATCGACTGGCCATGTTGCCGGCGATGCTGCTGACCTGCGTACTGACCTCGGCGGTAGTGGTGTTCGTGGTCATTACCCCGACCATGATGCAGAAAACCTTCGGCATGACCGCCGGCCATACTTTTGCGTTGAGCGCGCTGGGCATTGTTTTCCTGAACATCGGCTGCGTGATCGCCGGACGGCTGGTCGATCGCATCGGCGCCTGGCGCACGGTCATGCTCTACAGTCTGTTGCTGCCACTGGGGATCGGCCTGCTTTACACCTGCCTGATCAGCGGCGGGGACTGGATCGGTCTGGCCTACGCCATCGCCGGGCTGTGCTGTGGCGTGGTCGGTGCGGTGCCGTCAGTGATGGTCAGCCTGTTCCCGGCGCGGATCCGCGTTTCCGGGATCTCCTTCACCTACAACATTGCCTACGCCGCCTGGGCCAGTGTCACGCCGTTGCTGCTGATCGGTCTGATGCCATGGAGCCCGTGGATCTGCGTGATGTTCTGCGCGGTGATGGGCGCGGTGGGCGTCGTCAGTGCAGCGTATTTCGGCTCGCGGATGCCGCGCGCGGAGCCGTGTCCGGTGGCCGGCACCGCCTGAGTTGTCGAGGCTTAACTATTTTTGTAGGACAAGCCTCGCGCGCTCTTCAGAAAAGATTTCCAAGGCCGATGGCTAGGCTGCATACCCGCTATCCATCCAGTCCATCGGTGCTTTCCCATGTTCAACAAACGCCTGAAGCAAGAGCTGGCGGCTCTTCGTGAAGAACTCTCCAGCCTTCTGCAAGTGAAGGAGAGCCTGGAAAGCGAGATGCTGGTGCTCACCCTTGAGCCCGACGGACGGATTCAGTCGGTCAACCAGAACTTCCTCAGCGAAATGCTCTACAAGAGCCACGACCTGATTGGCCGCGCCATCGAAGACATCGTGCCGGCCCATGTGAAATCCGACGAATTTCATCACCGCTTCAAGGCCGCTCTGACCCGTGGCGAGCATTTTGCCGGCGCCGTTCGCCTTTCCCGCGGCAATGGCGAAGAGGCGTGGCTGCGTTCGATCGTGCAGCCGATTCGCTCGTCGGATGGCCGGATCAAGCACTTCTCGATTTTCTCCAGCGACCTGACCCGCACCATCGAGGCCTCGCGCGAACACGAAAACCTGATCGGCGCACTGGTGCGTTCGACCGCCGTGATCGAGTTCGACCTCAGCGGCAACGTACTGAGTGCCAACGACCGGTTCCTGCAGGGCATGGGTTACAGCCTGGCGCAGATCAAGGGCAAACATCACCGCCAGTTCTGCGAGCCGGAGGAGTACAACAGCGCCGAGTACCAGAACTTCTGGCGTCGCCTGAATAACGGCGAATTCGTTGCCGGCCGTTTTAAGCGAGTCGATAGCCATGGTCGGACGGTCTGGCTGGAGGCGTCCTACAACCCGGTGCTCGACGCCAACGAAAAGCTCTACAAAGTGGTGAAGTTCGCCACGGTGATCACCGATCAGGTCAATCAAGAGCAGGCCGTCGCCGATGCCGCCAATATCGCCTACAGCACGTCCCTGCAAACCGACAGCACCGCCCAGCGTGGCACCCGTGTGGTGACCGAAGCGGTCAATGTGATGCGCGATCTGTCGAAGCACATGCAGACCGCCGGCGAAGGCATCGAGGCGCTGAACGAGCAATCCCAGGTGATCGGCACCATCGTCAAGACCATCAGCGGCATTGCCGAACAGACCAACCTGCTGGCACTTAACGCCGCCATCGAAGCCGCTCGCGCCGGTGAACAGGGGCGCGGGTTTGCGGTGGTGGCCGACGAAGTGCGGCAACTGGCTTCGCGCACCAGCCAGGCGACCGAGGAAATCGTCGGCGTGGTTCGCCAGAACCAGGACATGGCGCGCAACGCCGTGGCCCTGATGACCGACGGCAAGCAACAGGCCGAGCAAGGTCTGGCGCTGGCGGCGGAGGCCGGTACGGTGATCGTCGAGATCCAGGACGGCGCGCAGAAAGTGGTGGATGCAGTCGGCCAGTTCGCCAACCAGCTATCCAACTGATGCCTGCCAGGCGAAGGGATTGCCCACGGCAATCCCTTCGTTGTTTTTATCCCGCTACAATCGGCTCTTTTTCCCGGAGCAGATCCCATGAGCGAGTCCTTCCGTCGCCCGGTTCCCCTGAACAAAGCCTACCGCCTGCTCAATCACGGGCCGACCGTGCTGGTCAGCGCCACCCATGACGGGCAGCGCAACATCATGGCTGCTGCGTGGGCCATGCCGCTGGATTTCGAACCGCCGAAAGTCGCGGTGGTCCTCGACAAATCCACCTGGACCCGGCAACTGCTCGAGGCGTCGGGCACCTTTGTTCTGAACGTTCCTTGCGTGCATCAGGCCGACATTGTGCAGACTGTCGGTTCGACCTCGGGCCTGGAAATCAATCGCGATCAAGGTCAGGACAAGTTCCAGGCGTACGGCTTGCAGAGCTTCGCTGGCGAGCAGGTCGAGGCACCGATGCTGGTCGGTTGCGTGGCCTGGCTCGAATGCCGGTTGCTGCCGGAACCGCGCAATCATGAACAGTACGATCTGTTCCTGGCCGAGGTGATCGCGGCGCAGGCTGATTCGCGGGCGTTCAGCGATGGACGCTGGCATTTTGAAGGGCATGACGGCCTGCGCACGCTGCACCATGTGGCCGGTGGACATTTCCTGACCATTGGCGATCCGGTGGATGGCAAGATGCTCGAGGTTTGAGCGCCGCTGAATGACAAGTCATGGCCGGATGTTGCAATACAAAAAAGGCTTACCTCTCGGTAAGCCTTTTTCAGTTGGCAGCGTTGATTCAATCCCCCAACGCTGCTCCTTCGCGCCGAGGATCTGCCCCACCTGACAGCGTTGCCTTCCCCGCAGCATCCTTGACCCGCACGATGGCCTGGGTGCCGCTGGTCATGTCGATTTCGCTGACGGTGTGGCCCTTGTCCTTGAGTGCCTGGATCAGCGTCGGGCTGAACTGGCCCTGTTCGAGTTCAGTGGGGCCGTTGCGGCTGCCGAAGTTGGGCAGGCTGATGGCGCTTTGCGGGTCGAGGTTCCAGTCGAGCAGGCCGACCGTGGTTTTGGCCACGTACTCGATGATCTGCGAGCCGCCCGGAGAGCCGACGGTGGCGACGAACTCGCCGCTGTTGCGGTCGAAGATCAGGGTCGGCGCCATCGATGAGCGCGGGCGTTTGCCGGGTTCCACGCGGTTGGCGACTTTCTGGCCGTTCTCTTCGGGGAGGAACGAGAAATCGGTCATCTGATTGTTGAGCAAGAAGCCCTGAACCATCAGGTGCGAGCCGAACGCTGCTTCGATGGTGGTCGTCATCGACACGGCGCCACCGAAGTCATCCACGGCAACCACTTGTGAGGTGGAAATGCGCAGCGGCGAGCGATCCGGCGCATAGACAACCTGTATGCCCGGCGGTGTACCGGGTTTGGCGCTGCCAATGCTGCGTTCGCTGATCAGGCTGGCGCGACTGGCCAGGTAACCCGGATCGACCAGGCCTTTGACCGGTACCGGCACGAAGTCGGTATCGGCTACGTATTGCGCGCGGTCGGCGTAGGCCAGACGCTCGGCTTCGGCGATCAGGTGCACGGCTTGCGGTGCAGGTTCGATGCCGGCGGGCTTATTGGTCTTCACAGGCTTGAGCGGCGTCAGGGACAGGCGCGGATCGCGGGTTTCCAGCGCCTGCAAGGTGCCGAGAATCTGCGCCACCGCAATCCCGCCCGATGAGGGTGGCGGCATTCCGCACACCTGCCAGCGCTTGTAGTCGGTGCACAGGGGCGCGCGTTCCTTGGCCTGATAGTGCTGAAGGTCGGTCAGCGACAGGCTACCGGGGTTGGCGTGGCCCTGAACCTTGTCCACGATCTCTTCGGCGATCGGGCCTTTGTACAGTGCGTCCGCACCTTCGTTGGCGATGCGTTTGAGAACGGCGGCCAGCGCCGGGTTCTGCAAGCGAGTGCCGACGGCTTTGACGCTGCCATCGCTGTTCAGAAAATACCTGGCCATGTCCGGCGAGCGGCGTATCTCCGGATCGGATTTCAGCAGTGAATGCAGGCGCGGGGAGATCGCAAAACCCTGTTCGGCGAGTTTGATCGCCGGTTCGAACAGCTTGGCCCACGGCAAGCGGCCGTGCTTTTTGTGCGCCAGTTCCAGCGCTCGCATCACGCCCGGCGTGCCGACGGAGCGTCCGCCGATCTGCGCCTGCGGGAACGGCATCGGTTTGCCGTCTGCCTGTAGAAACAGCTTCTCGGTCGCGCCGGCTGGTGCGGTTTCGCGACCGTCGTAGGTGCGCACCTGTTTGCCATCCCACAGCACGATCATCGCGCCACCACCGATCCCCGAGGACTGCGGTTCGACCAGAGTCAACACGGCTTGCATCGCGATGGCGGCATCGATGGCGGAACCACCCTGACGCAACATTTCGCGACCGGCTTCGGCGGCCAGCGGATTGGCTGCGGCGGCCATGTGTTTTTCGGCGTGGCTGGCTTGCAGGCCGGTGCGGTAGCCGGAGGCGGCTTCCGGTGCCACTGGCAGGGTCGAGGAGGGCGGTGCGTTGCAGGCCGTAAGGGCAATGGCGCTGACGATCAGTGTCAGGGCGGGCAGACGAAAGCGGTTCAGGGAAAGGGCTGGAAGCACGCGGGGCTCTCCGTCCGTGGGATAAAAGTCTGACGGACTGTATCGGCCGGCCGCGTACGACGCAAACCGCAGGCATCTTCGTCCTTCATGCCTTGGCGGATTTTCTGTAGGGTCATGGGCAAACGTGAAGCCAGAACAATCAACAAGAGGCCGCCATGCACAACGAGTTTCCGACCCAGCCCAGCTATCGCGAACAGCGCGAGCGCTTTCTTGCTGCCGCGAAGGTGGCGGGTGCCACGCTCTCTTCGTACGCGCATCCGCTCAATGGGCCGTTTGGCGAGTCTTTGAGTACCGATGTCGCGGTGCTGGGGGATCCAGCGGCCAAACGGCGCCTGGTGGCGCTCAGCGGCACCCACGGTGTTGAAGGTTATTACGGTTCGGAGTGCCAGATCGACTGGCTGAAGCATTTCACGCCGGAGTCGCTGCCGAAGGATGTCGCGGTCGTGATGATCCACTTGATCAACCCGTGGGGCACGGCGTGGCTGCGGCGGGTCAATGAAGACAATATTGACCTCAACCGCAATCACCTGGATTTCAACCGACCGCTTCCGGACAACCGCGCTTACGCGGCGCTTCATGAAATCTACGCCTGCACCGATTTGAACGGCCCTCAGCGGCAACAGGCTGATGCCTTGCTGGATGCGCAAATTGCCGAGCACGGCTGGCCGGCGGTGATGTCGATTGTCGAGAGCGGTCAGCACAGTCATCCCGACGGATTGTTCTTCGGCGGGCTCGCGCCGAGTTGGTCGAATCGCACGTTGCATTCCATCATCGAGAATCATCTGGCCGGCGCTGAAACCGTGATGTGTTTCGACCTGCACACCGGCGCCGGTGAGTACGGGCATCCGATGCTGCTGACGATTACCCAGGCGCCGTATCCGGCACTGGCCCAAGCGCAATCGATTTACGGCCCGTGGCTTTACACGCTACACACCGGCGCCGAAACCTTGAGTGATACCGGCGTTGCAGCAACCGCCACCGGGTACACCTCGCAGGCACTGCTCAATGCGCTGCCGAATGTGCAGCTGATGCCGTTCGTGATCGAGTGCGGCACTTATCCGGGGCCGGACGTGCATCGTTACCTGCGCGACGATCACTGGCTGCATCTGCATGGCGATCCGCTGGATGCGACGGGGCGGGCGATCAAGTTGAATCTGCTGGAGCAGTTTTATCCGGCGGATCCGGACTGGCGGGCGATTGTCGGTTTGCGGACGCGGCAGATTTGGGCGAAGGGGCTCTTGGCCTTGGGGGAAGAGGTATAAACAAACGGCTTGCCTTTCGGTAAGCCGTTTTAGCTGTTTGGAGTATGGATTCCAGATGTTTACTGCTTGAAACCAGGTAGGCCGTTGGCAGCACGCCACTCTTTCACCGTTTCTGTGATGCCTTCGGCTGTCACTCTTTTGCTCAAATCCTCCGGCCAATAAATCAAGTCAGATCCTGCCGGGTGCTCACTGAGACGTTCAAACTCAAAAAGTAACGGATCAAGTATTTCATCGGGACTTGTATTGGCCGCCAGCACGGATTTCAGAAACTCAATGAACTCAGCTTCTGTGTAGTCAGAAATGGTTTTTTTCATGGCTATCCACTTCGGTGGTTTTCAACGTGATTTTTTGGAGTGTTCACTCGCAAGTTGTCTATGTCGTATACCGCGCCGTTATTGGCAATATGCTCGACGTGATGCAACTCATAAGATGTTCTGTCTCCCGCCCAGTCTTGCCTGCGAGCCTTTGGCGACAAACCATTGCGCATTCGCTCGATGTTCCCCTGTATGAATTGTTCCGCCAGATCAGGATCATTGGCCACTTCCTCCCAAAACGCCTCCCTGAATTTGTCGAAACTTGAAAACTCCCGCCCTCTGAGCCTGTTTGCTATTCGCGTGGGAATCGGCACACCAATCCCCGTTCCTGCTCCCGCCAGCCATATCCCGGAAACATCCTCACCAATCCCCGTCACCGTCCCAGGCGTCAATCTCGCCGGTTTCGAAAACACCACATACAACGACTTCAGCCCGGTCTCTGCCGGAAACACCAGAATACAATCTTCGGCAGTAATGTCTTCGCCGGGCAGGATTTCAATCTGGCTGTCGGTGTTCGCGGCGATCGGGTGGACGAGGATCGTGCTCAGTGGTTCGCCGTGCTCCGGATAAACCAGCGGTGGCATCAATCCCAGCGGCCCGCGTTGCGGCGTCCACAGAATGGTGATGCCGTTGAGTTTGGCCTCCATGGCGCTCTTGTCGCTGTTCCACTCGACTTTTACGGTACGCACCGAGTCATCGCCCGAAGCGCCGGTGTGAATGCCGTAAACCTGCATGACCCCTTCGGCATCACGCCGGAACTGGAAGCGCACGCGAGTGGTGGCGCGGCTCATGCTGCGTAGCTGTTCATCAGTGTGAAGCGTGCCGTCGCCCATTCGGGTCGGGAGCATCCCGAGGATAAACACGCTGGCCGGGCCTCCCGCACCGCGGATTGCCCAATTAAGGCGCTGCTGCAGGATTCCACCACCGACCATGCGCCCCAACGCCAGATCGGCGCCGATGGCCTTCGCTACGGCGTGACTGGCAGCGGGAATGCGCAGGGCGCCTGCCACCATGACTTTGCCAAAGTGAGAGGCGGGCTCAGGTGTTGTGCCGGCATCCGTCCGGCACCAGTTGTCCGGTGTGCAGGACTTGGCAAATACCAGATCGTCGCGGGGCGTCGGGGTGGGCCATTCGTCTGTCCGGATATAAACGGGTTCTGGTGGCGGGGGTGGAATCCATCCGGTCCATGTCGCGTTTTCGCTCGGGCGTTTTCGACGCCACTCATCGTCGAAAAGGAATTTGTTCAGGTTCATGACCACTCCCTGTCTGTCCTGGAATCGAGACAGGGGAGCGTGTCGGTCAATCGGGATGGCGATCAAATCGACTTGCCGGGATGCAGAGGCCTGATCGAACGAATAATCCTCTTCGTACGCCTTTCGCGCTCTGTTCCTACGGAATCATGCCGGCCCACTGAAGTGGGCCACTTTTCTCGAGGCACAAAAAAACGGCCTATCTTTTGGTAAGCCGTTTTTAATACTTAGTGGTGTGAAGTCATTTCAGTGATTGACCATGAATCTTCACTTCTTGAATCCTGGCAGTCCGTTTGCTTCATGCCATGTCGCGATTGTACGGGCTATGCCAGATGACGACGTGTCAGCACCTGGCTCAGGGTAGTAGATAAGATCCATCTTGCTCGGATGCCCAACGATCTTGTTGAAGTGCAACAATAGAATATCTGCACGGTCATCTGTAGGTGCCTTGTCTTCCTTTCTGATCTCGTCAATGAACTCAACGAAGTCTTGTTCGGTGTAATCAGAGAAATTGCTTTTGATGAAGGGGTCGCTCATGCAGTTGCCTCAATCCTGGTGTATTTCGACGTGATTTTTAGGAGTGTGGACCCTCAGGTTGTCAACGTTATAGACCTCGCCGCCTTGAGATATCAGTTCCACATGATGAATTTCGTGAGAGATTCTTTTACCAGCCGCATCAGCTAATCGGGCGCGAGGCGCCTTTCCGTTGCGCATACGCTCCAAGCTATCTTCGCTGAGTTGCCCGGCTAGCCTGGTATCTTTTGATGCTTCGGCCCAGAAGGCGCGCCTGAATGAATCAAAGCTGGAATATTCACGCCCTCTTAGCGAATCGGCAATGCTGGTTGGGATTGGCGCACCAGATCCCCCCGGGCATGGTCAAGCCATACACCGGAAACATCCTCCCCAACCCCCGTCACCGTCCCCGGCATCAATCTCGCCGGTTTCGAAAACACCACATACAACGACTTCAGCCCGGTCTCCGCCGGGAACACCAGAATACAATCCTCGGCGGTGATGTCTTCGCCGGGCAGGATTTCAATCTGGCTGTCGGTGTTCGCGGCGATCGGGTGGACGAGGATCGTACTCAGTGCTTCGCCGTGCTCCGGATGAACCAGCGGCGGCATCGATCCCAGCGGCCCGCGTTGCGGCGTCCACAAAATCGTGATGTCGTTGAGCTTCGCCTCCATGGCGCTCTTGTCGTTGTTCCACTCGACTTTTACGGTACGCACCGAGTCGTCGCCCGAGGCTCCGGTGTGGATGCCGTAAACCTGCATGACGCCTTCGGCATCGCGTCGGAACTGGAACCGCACGCGAGTGGTGGCGCGGCTCATGCTGCGTAGCTGTTCATCAGTGTGAAGCGTGCCGTCGCCCATTCGGGTCGGGAGCATCCCGAGGATAAACACGCTGGCCGGGCCTCCCGCACCGCGGATTGCCCAATTAAGGCGCTGCTGCAGGATTCCACCACCGGCCATGCGCCCCAACGCCAGATCGGCGCCGATGGCCTTCGCTACGGCGTGACTGGCAGCGGGAATGCGCAGGGCGCCTGCCACCATGACTTTGCCAAAGTGAGAGGCGGGCTCAGGTGTTGTGCCGGCATCCGTCCGGCACCAGTTATCCGGTGTGCAGGATTTGGCAAATACCAGATCGTCGCGGGGCGTCGGGGTGGGCCATTCGTCTGTCCGGATATAAACGGGTTCTGGTGGCGGGGGTGGAATCCATCCGGTCCATGTCGCGTTTTCGCTCGGGCGTTTTCGACGCCACTCATCGTCGAAAAGGAATTTGTTCAGGTTCATGACCACTCCCTGTCTGTCCTGGAATCGAGACAGGGGAGCGTGTCGGTCAATCGGGATGGCGATCAAATCGACTGGCGCAGATGCAGGTGCCTGGACGAACGAAAAATCCTCTTCGTACGCCTTTCGCACCGGGTTCCTACAGAATCAGACCGATCCAGCGGGGAGGGCACTTTTCTCGAGGCATAAAAAAACGGCCTACCTTTCGGTAAGCCGTTTTTAGTACTTGGTGGCTACACAGGGACTTGAACCCCGGACCCCAGCATTATGAATGCTATGCTCTAACCAACTGAGCTATGTAGCCAAGTGGCGCGCATTATTCCCCTGAAATGGAAAAGCGTCAAGCGTAAATTCAAAATATTTCTCCTTATTTTCAACCGCTTATCCTCCCGCGCCGAAAAAAGGCGCGGGAAGGGCTTTCAACGCAGCTGAAATCTTCCGGTGTTGGCACTCAAGGCATGGCTGCCCTGGCTCAAGGTGTCCGCCGCAAGGTTCACTGCCCGCGCGCCCTCGAGCAGGCGAACCGCCGCCTGATCCACCTGCTGGATATTGCCGCTGACCTCATCGGCGGTGCTCGCCTGTTCTTCGACTGCCGTGGCGATCTGGGCGAGGGTGTCAGTGACGCTCTGCACGGCGCTGGCGATTTCCCCCAGGCGTTCGCCAAGTCCCGTGACGGCTTCCGCGTCCGATTGCGCCTGGCCGCACGCAGCCTCCATCAGGCTCACGGCTTCATTGACCGTATTGCGCAGGCTGTCGACCGTTCCGGCAATCTGCGCCGTGGACGACTGCGTACGTTGCGACAGGCTGCGCACCTCATCCGCCACCACGGCAAAACCACGACCTTGTTCACCCGCGCGAGCGGCCTCGATAGCGGCGTTGAGTGCGAGCAAGTTGGTCTGCTCGGCGACGCCACGGATGGTGTCGACCACCAATTGAATCTGCTGCCCTTGCTCGCTGACCCGGCCGAGCGCTGCGGCAGTTTCGTTCAGGCGCTGATTGAGCTGTTGAATGCTCGCCGTGGTGCGCTGACTGTCACGGCTGCTGTCGGCAGCGATGCGCCGGGTGTGCTGGGCGCTGCCGGAAGCCTGTTCGCAACTCTGCGCCACGCCCTGGGAGGTCGCCGCCAATTGCGTGGCTGCGGCGGCGATCTGGCTGATCTGCAATTGCTGCGCTTCGACTTCGCTGAGAGCTCCGCTGGAGTGATCATTAAGGCTGCGCACGGCGTTGCTCAGTTGCGAAGTCTCGTGATCGACACCCAGCAGGCTGGTGCGCAACTGCACCACGGCCACGTTGAGTGCAGTGCTGATCGACGCCAGTTCATCACGGCCCACGACCGGCACTTGCAGGCTCAGATTGCCGTCACGCAGGGCCTCGGCCAGCAGCGTGATGCCACTGGCGCTGCGGCGGATCGAGGCTTGCAGGCAGACGAACAGGTACAGCGCCGCCAGCAACAGAAAACCGAAGACCGCCGCGACAACGATGAACTGACGAATCGCCGATCCATGGTAGTCATCCAGCCGCTGATCCAGCGACACCAGCGATTGCTGGCGCAACGTGGCAAGGTTGCCGAGCAGGGCGTCAAGGCTGCGTTCGAACTCTTCCGGCTTGAGATTGATGCTGCCGCCGAACACGCCGTCATCCAGCACTTTCAACCCGGCATCCAGCTGTTTGAGGCTGTCGTGATACTGCCCGGCCCAGCCTTGCAGGGCTGGCGGCAGACGCGCTTCGAGCAGGCTCGCGGTTTTCACCAACTGCTCGCGGGCGTCGCCGATACGGCTGCGCAGGTCACGCAGTTGCAGACGGCTTTGCAGGGTGAACTGGCCGGAAACTACAGAAGCCTGGCCGACGGCTGCCAGTCGGCCGACCCGCTCGATCAGGTCCGGTGCGTGCTGGGTGGAAATCTGTGTCAGCAGATACGTTTCCAGCCACGGCGCGAGGATCAGCCGATTGTCCATCGCGATTTGTTCGCGCAACGCTTGCAGGGCGCTGAGCGCATTGGTGAAGCGGTCGTAACCGTCCGGCCACCAGCCGACACCGGAAAGGCTTTTCGAGTCCAGACCATTGAGCGCGGCTTGCAGAGCCTGATAGCGGGTCAGGGTTTCGCTTTCCGCGCCTTCGGCTTGCAAGGCATTGCCCAGCTCCAGCGTGGCCTGGGCCACGGCAGGTTGCACGCCATCGAATGCGGCCACGGCGGCCAGGGTGGCGGGCGTCGGCTGGCGGTTGGTTTCCGTGGCGCGCCAGCGGGCGGCGCGGTCACGTTGAGCGGCGAGCAGGTTGTCGAGTGCATCGAGGGCAAGCAACTGCCGCACACCGGCACGTTCGCCGGCGATCAGGTTGAGTTTGTCGCGATAGTCCTGGCCGATCATTAACAGGCTGCCGGCCAATGGCAGGATAAACAGCAGAAACAACAACTGGAATTTACGCGCGAAGCCAAACCGCCCCAGCAACCTGATCCCCGGTGATAAAAAAGCCTGCATGCCCCATGACTCCTCTGGACACCACGCACCATCGGCGTGCATCCCGGTCGCTGCGACCGGGATTGGTGCCCTGCTAAAAGGCCTCGAAAGTTCACCCTTGCCCGCTCTGTAGGCCGGCTCTGTAGCGAAACTTCCCATTCTCGATGCCCTTTGTAAGGGCGCCGCGTTCAAGCCGATAAGCAAGGCAAGATTCAGACCATGGCGTTGCGCTATCACTTGCGGCGCGACGACTGAATAGTTCGTTAGCTGGCTAAGAGGATGGCGCTGACGCACCGAAAAATGGCACATTGACGCACCTGCCCGCGTGCACCCATCTGCAGTCCGGAAATTCCCATGGCTATCAGCAATGTTCAGACCGCCGCTGCCTCGGCGTCCGCTCCTCCCCAGAGCAGCCCTTTGGTGATGCGCATCATTGGCGCGGTGGCGCTGGCGCATTTGATCAATGACCTGATCCAGTCAGTGTTGCCGTCGATCTATCCGATGCTCAAGGCCAACTATGGTTTGAGTTTTACCCAGGTCGGCCTGATTACCCTGACCTTCCAATTGACCGCTTCGCTGCTGCAGCCGTGGGTCGGTTATCACACCGATCGCCATCCGAAACCGTGGCTGTTGCCGGCAGGTTCTGTGTGCACCCTGATTGGCATCGTGATGATGTCGATGGTTGGCAGTTTTCCGTTGATTCTGCTGGCGGCGGCGCTGATCGGCATTGGTTCATCAACCTTTCACCCCGAGGCTTCTCGTATCGCCCGCCTGGCTTCTGGTGGGCGTTTCGGTCTGGCGCAGTCGACGTTCCAGGTCGGTGGTAATGCCGGTTCGGCCTTCGGCCCGTTACTCGCGGCGGCGATCATCATTCCTTTCGGGCAGGGCAACGTGGCCTGGTTCGGCTTGTTCGCGGTGTTTGCGCTGTTCGTGCTCTATCGCATCAGCCGCTGGTACGCCCATCACCTGAACCTGTTCAAGCTCAAGGCCGGCCAGGCCGCCACTCACGGACTGTCGAAGGGCAGGGTGATCAGCGCTCTGGTGGTGCTCGGTCTGCTGGTGTTCTCCAAGTACTTCTACATGGCCAGCCTGACCAGCTACTTCACCTTCTACCTGATCGAGAAGTTCGACCTGTCGGTTGCCAGTTCCCAATTGCACCTGTTCCTGTTCCTCGGCGCAGTGGCGGCGGGCACGTTCTTTGGCGGACCTATCGGCGACAAGATCGGGCGCAAGGCGGTGATCTGGTTCTCGATCCTTGGCGTGGCACCGTTCACGCTGCTGATGCCGCATGTCGACCTGTTCTGGACCAGCGTTCTGAGCGTGGTGATCGGTTTCATCCTCGCTTCAGCGTTCTCGGCGATCGTGGTGTACGCGCAGGAGCTGGTGCCGGGCAACGTCGGAATGATTGCCGGGGTGTTCTTCGGTCTGATGTTCGGCTTTGGCGGGATTGGCGCGGCGTTGCTCGGGCATCTGGCGGACATCCACGGCATCGAATACGTGTACTTCCTGTGCTCGTTCCTGCCGCTGTTCGGGGTGCTGGCGATCTTCCTGCCGAGAACCAAAAAAGCCTGACAGGCTGAATTTCGGGCAAAAAAAAGCCGCGTATCAACGCGGCTTTTTCTTGGGTGCAGCTTTTACACGTTGAAGCGGAAGTGCATCACGTCGCCGTCCTTGACGATGTAATCCTTGCCTTCCAGGCGCCATTTGCCGGCTTCCTTGGTGCCTGCTTCACCCTTGTACTGGATGAAGTCGTTGTAGGCGATCACTTCGGCGCGGATGAAGCCTTTCTCGAAGTCGGTGTGGATCACGCCGGCTGCTTGCGGTGCGGTGGCACCGACGCGGACGGTCCAGGCGCGGACTTCTTCGACACCGGCAGTGAAGTAGGTCTGCAGGTGCAGCATTTCGTAGCCGGCGCGGATCACGCGGTTCAGGCCAGGCTCTTCCAGGCCCAGGGCCTCGAGGAACATGTCTTTCTCTTCGCCGTCGTCCAGCTCGGCGATTTCCGCTTCGATCTTGTTGCAGACCGGGACAACCATCGCGCCTTCTTCTTCGGCGATGGCCTTGACCACGTCCAGGTGCGGGTTGTTCTCGAAACCGTCTTCAGCGACGTTGGCGATGTACATGACCGGTTTGGTGGTCAGCAGGTGGAAGCCCTTGATGATGGCCTTTTCGTCGGCGCTCATGTTCTTCATCAGGCTGCGCGCAGGCTTGCCTTCGCTGAAGTGCGGGATCAGTTGTTCCAGCAGAGCCTTCTGGGCCACTGCATCCTTGTCACCGCCCTTGGCGTTGCGCGCGACTTTCTGCAGTTGCTTCTCGCAGCTGTCGAGGTCGGCGAAGATCAGTTCCAGGTCGATGATTTCGATGTCGCGTTTCGGGTCGACGCTGTTGGAGACGTGGATCACGTTCTCGTCTTCGAAGCAGCGCACGACGTGAGCGATCGCGTCGGTTTCGCGGATGTTGGCCAGGAACTTGTTGCCCAGGCCTTCACCTTTCGACGCGCCGGCAACCAGGCCCGCGATGTCGACGAATTCCATGGTGGTCGGCAGGATGCGCTTCGGATTGACGATGGCCGCCAGAGCGTCGAGACGCGGATCCGGCATCGGCACGATGCCGCTGTTCGGCTCGATGGTGCAGAAGGGGAAGTTCTCGGCCGCGATCCCGGACTTGGTCAGGGCGTTGAACAGGGTGGACTTGCCGACGTTAGGCAGGCCGACGATGCCGCAATTGAATCCCATGGTGTTTCCCCTCGGATTAGAGTCAGGCCTTCTGGCTGTGCAGGTTTTTCATCGCGCGGTTCCATTCACCGGCGAGGATATCCGGCAGCACGCCGAGGGCAAAGTCGATGCTGGCATCGAGTTTTTCCTGTTCGGCGCGTGGCGCACGACCCAGGACGAAATTTGAAACCATACTGGCGACGCCCGGGTGGCCGATGCCAAGCCGCAGGCGGTGGAACGTATTCTGATTGCCCAATTGCGCAATGATGTCGCGCAACCCGTTGTGACCGCCATGGCCGCCGCCGACTTTGAGTTTGGCGACGCCCGGAGGCAGATCGAGTTCGTCGTGTGCCACCAGGATCTCTTCAGGCTTGATGCGGAAGAAACCGGCGAGTGCCGCCACGGCCTGGCCGCTGCGGTTCATGTAGGTGGTGGGAATCAGCAGACGAACATCCTGACCCTGATGCGAAAAACGCCCGGTCAGGCCGAAATACTTGCGATCGGCCACGAGATTCACATTCTGTGCGTGGGCGATGCGCTCAACAAAAAGGGCCCCTGCGTTATGCCGGGTCTGCTCGTATTCAGCGCCTGGATTTCCCAGGCCAACGATCAGTTTGATGGCAGTCACGATAGGGGCCCTTCCTTTGAGTGGTGGATAACATCGCCGCGATCAGGGAAGGCGGCGAAAGTGGACGAAAAATGCTCATTTACCATGGATGTAAACTCCGCGTTCCCGCCCGCTTTCTCGCTACGTTCCAGTCCGCGATGTTACCTGCTCACTCAGGCATGACAGAGTGATTTACTCTGCTGCGCCTTCTTCGGTAGCTTCTGGAGCAACACGTGGAGCGTGGACGTTGGCAACAGCCTTGTCATCGCCGTGTGCCAGAGCAACGAACTCAACGCCTTTAGGAGCCTTGATGTCCGACAGGTGAACGATGGTGCCGATTTCAGCGTTAGCCAGGTCGACTTCGATGAACTCAGGCAGGTCTTTTGGCAGGCAGGAAACTTCGATCTCGGCAACAACGTGCGAGATTTCGCCGCCTTTCTTCACTGGAGCAGCTTCGTTGATGAAGTGCACAGGAACGATAGCGGTCAGTTTCTGGCCAGCTACAACGCGTACGAAGTCAGCGTGCATCACGTGGCCTTTGGCCGGGTGACGTTGCAGAGCCTTGATGATCACGTTCTGCTTGGTGCCACCAACGTTCAGTTCGATAACGTGGCTGTAGGCCGCTTCGTTTTCGAGCAGTTTGGCAACTTCTTTGGCCAGCATGCTGATGGATTCAGGGGCTTTGTCGCCACCGTAAACAACAGCTGGAACCAGGGCAGCGAGACGACGCAGGCGGCGGCTCGCACCTTTCCCCAGGTCGGAACGCAGTTCAGCATTCAAAGTAAAATCGTTCATTTTGTATCTCCAAAATAGCCATGACCGAGTGGCGTTTGCGACCAGCGCCGAACACGGTATGGGCAAAAAAGCCCCGCCCCGGCAGGAATGCCGGGGCGGGGCGCTTTTCGTCAACGAGACATTTCGAGAAGGGCAGGGCCCTTAACGGAACATCGCGCTGATCGATTCTTCATTGCTGATGCGGCGAACCGCTTCGGCAACAACCGGTGCGATATCCAGTTGACGGATACGTGCACAGGCTTGTGCTGCAGCGGACAGCGGGATGGTGTTAGTGACCACCAGCTCGTCCAGCACGGAATTTTCGATATTCTCGATGGCCCGACCCGACAGCACAGGGTGTGTGCAGTAGGCAAAGACCTTGGCTGCGCCATGCTCTTTCAGGGCCTTGGCCGCGTGGCACAGAGTGCCGGCGGTATCGACCATGTCATCGACCAGAATGCAGGTACGCCCTTCGACATCGCCGATGATATGCATCACTTCAGAGTGATTGGCTTTCTCACGGCGTTTGTCGATGATCCCGAGATCCACACCCAGGGATTTGGCAACGGCACGTGCACGCACGACGCCACCAATGTCCGGGGACACGATCATCAGGTTCTCGAAGCGCTGATCTTCAATGTCATCCACCAGAACCGGGGAGCCGTAGATGTTATCTACCGGAATATCGAAGAAACCCTGAATCTGGTCAGCATGCAGATCAACCGTGAGAACACGGTCGATGCCGACTACGGTGAGCATGTCAGCAACGACTTTCGCGCTGATAGCCACACGTGCGGAACGCGGACGGCGATCCTGACGGGCATAACCAAAATAAGGAATAACAGCAGTGATACGAGTAGCCGAGGAGCGGCGGAAGGCATCAGCCATCACTACCAGTTCCATCAGGTTATCGTTGGTCGGAGCGCAAGTCGGCTGAATAATGAAGACGTCTTTACCACGAACGTTTTCATTGATCTCGGCTGTAATTTCGCCGTCGGAAAATTTACCGACAGAGATGTCACCGAGAGGGATATGCAGCTGACGTACGACACGCCGAGCCAGATCGGGGTTAGCGTTCCCCGTAAAGACCATCATCTTGGACACGCGCAGTACCTGAAGGCTGAGGGTATACCTGGATGAGTATAGGAAAATGGCAGGGGCGGCTGGATTCGAACCAACGCATGGCAGGATCAAAACCTGCTGCCTTACCGCTTGGCGACGCCCCTGTATCTGTTGCTTGCAAGTGCCGGGCACTTGGTTCCTTTAGAGCAGACTTTGCAGCTTGCGATGCAACATCGAAACGTTGCTTCCTTTCGCTACAAACCCTGTAAGGGTCTCTGTCAGAAGGGCCGAGACTTTATCAGCTTCAGCTTTGCTTGGGAAGCCCCCAAACACACAACTTCCAGTTCCGGTAAGTTTTGCTTCGGTAAAATTACCTAACAAATTCAATGCGTTACGTACTTCTGGATAACGCCTCGAGACCACCGGCAAGCAGTCATTTCGACTGTTTCCCTCGGGAACGGGGCGCACTTTAATGGGCGGCGTGTTACGTGTCAACAAAGGATCTGAAAAAATTTCTGCCGTACTAACAGAGACTTGCGGAACGAGCACGACGTACCACGGTTCGGCGGGCTCGACCGGGGTCAGTTTCTCACCGACACCTTCGGCAAAAGCCGCATGACCACGCACGAACACCGGCACGTCGGCGCCCAGCGTCAGGCCCAGTGCAGCCAGGCGATCTTCATCCCAACCCAGTCGCCACAAATGATTGAGGCCAAGCAGGGTGGTGGCCGCATTCGAGCTGCCGCCCCCGATGCCGCCGCCCATCGGCAGGATCTTGTCGATCCAGATGTCGATGCCGAGCGAGCAGGCGGATTGTTCCTGCAGTTTTTTCGCCGCGCGCACGATCAGGTTGCTGTCGTGGGGCACTCCGTCGAATTCGGTGTGCAGGCGAATCACGCCGTCGTCACGGACGGCGAAGGTGATTTCGTCGCCGTAGTCGAGGAACTGAAAAAGCGTCTGCAATTCGTGATAACCGTCTTCACGGCGACCGAGAATGTGCAACATCAGGTTGAGTTTGGCCGGTGAAGGCAAAGTGAGGCGTGGAGCGGTCATGCGTTATTGCCCCAGTTTGCGCGGTTGCCAGGTCTTGATCACCAGCGTCACGTCCAGATCGCTGCCGTGCAGCTTGATCCGCTCGGGCAGCCAGTAACCGTTCTGTTCGGCATAGCTGAGGTATTCAACCTGCCAGCCATCCTGATCCAGATTGGCCAGGCGGCTGTTGCCGTCCAGGGTCAGACGGCTTTTGCTGTCCGGTGCCGGGAGGCCGCGAACCCACCACGCCAGATGCGAGACCGGCAGTTTCCAGCCCAGTTGCTCTTCGACCAGTGCTTCCGGAGTCGGCGCTTCATAACGGCCCTGATTCGCCACTTCCAGCGACACCGCGCCCGGACGGCCGGTCAGTCGCGCCGCGCCACGACCCAGCGGGCCGGACAGGCGGATGTCGTAGTAATCCTGACGTTGCAGCCAGAACAGCGTGCCGCTGCCCGAATCTTTCGGGGCGCGGATGCCGATCTTGCCGTCGATCTGCCAGCCGTCGAGGCCGGTCAGGTGTTGTTTGTTCGCGGCCCACTGTGCCGGATTGCCGTGGCCTTCGACCGATTCACGGGCGCCGAAGCCCGCGCAACCGGCGAGCAGGGCGATGAAGCTGAAAACGATGACGTGGCGCAAAAACATGAGTTAAAGAGTCTCGGATCCGGTCAGGCGCTTGATGGTGCTGCGCAGGATGGTGCTGTCAGGCTGGTCCTTGAGGAACTTGCCCCAGATTTGTTTCGCTTCGCGCTGTTTGCCCTTGGCCCACAGCACTTCGCCCAGATGCGCGGCGACTTCGTGATCGGGGAAGCGCTCGAGGGCCTGACGCAGGTATTTCTCGGCGTCTTCCAGATTGCCCATGCGGAAGTTCACCCAGCCGAGGCTGTCGAGAACCGCCGGGTCTTCCGGGTTGATCTGGTGCGCCTGCTCGATCAGCGCCTTGGCTTCAGCGTAGCGGGTGGTGCGGTCGGACAGGGTGTAGCCGAGGGCGTTGAGGGCCATGGCGTTATCCGGATCGCGCTTGATGATCAGGCGCAGGTCTTTTTCCATTTGCGCCAGGTCATTGCGTTTTTCCGCCTGCATCGCACGGGTATAAAGCAGATTCAGATCGTCCGGGTATTGCTGCAGCGCTTGTTGCAGGACTTTCCAGGCCTTGTCGCCCTGATTGTTGGCGGACAGGGTTTCGGCTTCGATCAGGTACAGCTGGATCGCGTAATCCGGCTGCTCGTCACGCTCGGCGGCGAGTTTGCTCTGGGCTTCGGCGGTCTTGCCGTTGTTCATCAGAATATCGGCCTGACGCAGTTGCGCCGGCAGATAGTCGTTGCCGGGGCCGACCTGGGCGTATTCGATAAGCGCGCCTTGTGGGTCGTTGCGTTCTTCGGCGATGCGGCCCAGGTTCAGGTGCGCCGAATCGACATGGCTTTCCCGGGCGATCAGGTCTTCCAGATAACCCTTGGCCTCGTCCCAGGCCTTGGCTTCCAGGCAGACCAGTGCCAGCGAGTAACGCAGTTCGTCGTCTTCCGGGTATTGCTGAACCAGGGTGGAGAACTCGACCTTGGCATCGTCCATCCGGTCCTGTTCCACCAGCATCCGCGCGTAAGTCAGGCGCAAGCGCTTGTCGTCCGGGTATTTCTTGATGCTTTTCTGTAACAGCGGCAAGGCTTCGTCGCCACGGTTCAGCCCTTGCAGCAGGCGTGCACGCAGCAGAATCGGGGCGATCTCGCCATCTTCCGGCGGATTGTCTTCAAGCAGGGTCAGCGCACCTTGGGTGTCGCCGTCCTGCTGCATCAGCAGGGCCTTGCCGAAAATCAGCTGATTGTTGTTCGGGTGACGCTGCAACAGGCGGTCGAAGCTTTTCATCAGGCCGTTGCGGGTTTCCTGATCGGTGTCGGCGGCCGATAGCGCGAGGAAGTCGAAATGGGTGTCGCCCTTGCCCTGCAGGACTTTCTCCATATAGACCATCGAGTCGTCATAACGCCCTGCACGAGCCAGTTGCACGGCGGCGGCGCGTTGCGCTTCGAGGTCGTCAGGGGCGTTTTTCGCCCAGATCAGTGCGGTATCGAGGGCCGGCTGGTCGGCGCCCAGGTACTCGGCGATGCGGAAGGCACGCTCGGAAACGCCCGGATCCTGGGTGTTGATGGCCTGGGTCACGTAGTTGTCCAGGGCAATGTCGAAACGATTGCGCTGGCCGGCGAGTTCGGCGCTCAGCAGGCTGAACACCGTTTCCTGGCTGAACGAACTGTAAACCTTGGGCTTTTCAGGAGCCGGCGTGGTGTCTTCGACCGGTGAGGCACCGTCCTGCGAAACGGGGGCCAAGGCCTGGCAGCCGCTGAGGAAGACAAAAGCGAGGAGCAACGCGGAAGATCTATTCATATAGGAAGAGGACGACTAACCTGCGGTCGGATCATCATGACACAAGCCTTCGGCCAAACATAACCGAGACTCGATTGTGGCCATTATAGGGGCCGGCAATTGGGACAATAGTCAGCGGTAGTTGTTCTGAATCTGACGAAGTAGGACAATTGCCGGCTTCACGTCACCATCAGCGACCTTGAATGGCCTTCCTTGCACTCGGTATCAACCACAAGACTGCTTCAGTAGACGTCCGCGAGCGCGTGGCCTTTACCCCTGAGCAGCTGGTGGAGGCCTTGCAGCAGCTCTGCCGACTCACCGACAGCCGCGAAGCTGCGATCCTCTCCACCTGCAATCGCAGTGAGCTGTATATAGAACAGGATCAGCTTTCGGCCGATATCGTGCTGCGCTGGCTGGCCGACTATCACCATTTAAGCCTCGATGAGCTGCGCGCGAGTGCTTATGTGCATGAAGATGATGCGGCAGTTCGTCACATGATGCGTGTCGCCTCCGGGCTCGACTCGCTGGTGCTGGGCGAACCGCAGATTCTCGGCCAGATGAAATCGGCCTACGCCGTGGCCCGCGAGGCCGGCACCATCGGGCCGCTGCTGGGGCGACTGTTCCAGGCGACCTTCAACGCCGCCAAGCAAGTACGTACCGACACCGCCATCGGCGAAAACCCGGTGTCCGTGGCGTTTGCCGCCGTCAGTCTGGCCAAACAGATTTTCAGCGACCTGCAACGCAGCCAGGCCCTGCTGATCGGCGCCGGCGAGACCATCACCCTGGTCGCCCGCCACCTGCATGAACTGGGGGTCAAGCGCATCGTGGTCGCCAACCGGACGCTGGAGCGCGCCAGCCTGCTGGCCGAGCAGTTCGGTGCCCACGCAGTGTTGCTCTCGGACATCCCGGCCGAACTGGTGCGCAGCGACATCGTCATCAGTTCTACCGCCAGTCAGTTGCCGATTCTCGGTAAAGGCGCGGTGGAAAGCGCGCTGAAGCTGCGCAAGCACAAGCCGATCTTCATGGTCGACATCGCCGTTCCCCGTGACATCGAGCCAGAGGTCGGCGAACTCGACGACGTTTACCTCTATAGCGTCGACGATCTGCACGAAGTGGTCGCTGAAAACCTCAAGAGCCGTCAGGGCGCAGCGCAGGCGGCCGAAGAGATGGTTTCGGTCGGCGCCGACGATTTCATGGTGCGCCTGCGCGAGCTGGCGGCAGTCGATGTGCTCAAGGCCTATCGTCAACAGAGCGAACGCCTGCGCGACGAAGAACTGCAAAAGGCCCTGCGCCTGCTGGCCAATGGCGGCAACGCCGAAGACGTGCTCGGGCAACTGGCCCGTGGCCTGACCAACAAACTCCTGCACGCCCCGAGCGTGCAGTTGAAAAAGCTTTCTGCCGAAGGCCGCCTCGATGCGCTGGCCATGGCTCAGGAACTCTTTGCCCTCGAGGGCTCACCGGATAGCTTTTCGGATAAAAAACCGCAATGAAAGCGTCACTGCTCAATAAGCTGGACATTCTCCAGGACCGTTTCGAGGAACTGACCGCGCTGCTCGGCGACGGCGAAGTCATTTCCGACCAGACCAAATTCCGCGCTTATTCCAAGGAATACGCCGAACTTGAGCCGGTGGTACAAGGCTATAAAAAGCTGCTCGGCGTACAAAGCGATCTTGAAGGCGCACAGGCGCTGCTCAAGGACAGCGACCCGGACATGCGTGAAATGGCTGTGGAAGAAGTCCGCGAAGCCAAGGAATTGCTGATCACGCTGGAATCCGACCTGCAACGCATGCTGCTGCCCAAGGATCCCAACGACGGGCGCAACGTGTTTCTCGAAATCCGCGCCGGCACCGGTGGTGACGAGGCGGCGATCTTCTCGGGTGACCTTTTCCGCATGTACTCGCGTTACGCCGAACGCCGTGGCTGGCGCGTGGAGATCCTCTCGGAAAACGAAGGCGAACACGGTGGCTATAAAGAAGTCATCGCCCGCATCGAAGGCGACAACGTTTACGGCAAGCTGAAATTCGAATCCGGCGCGCACCGCGTACAGCGTGTACCCGCCACCGAATCCCAGGGCCGTATCCATACCTCGGCCTGCACCGTGGCGGTATTGCCCGAGCCGGACGAGCGTGAAGCCATCGAGATCAACCCGGCGGATTTGCGCGTCGACACTTACCGCTCCTCCGGGGCCGGTGGTCAGCACGTCAACACCACCGATTCGGCGATCCGCATCACCCACATACCGACCGGCACCGTTGTCGAGTGCCAGGAAGAACGTTCCCAGCACAAGAACCGTGCCCGGGCGATGGCCTGGCTGTCGGCCAAGCTCAACGACCAGCAGACCGCAGCGGCGGCCAACGCCATCGCCAGCGAACGTAAATTGCTGGTGGGTTCCGGTGACCGCTCCGAGCGTATCCGCACCTATAACTTTGCCCAGGGACGGGTCACCGACCATCGCGTCAACCTGACCCTGTATTCCCTCGACGAAATCCTCGCCGGTGGCGTCGAAGCGGTGATCGAGCCGTTGCTGGCCGAATACCAGGCCGACCAGCTCGCAGCGATAGGTGAGTAAATGACCATCATCGCCAGCCTGTTGCGCGCCGCCGAACTGCCGGACTCGCCCACCGCGCGTCTGGACGCCGAATTGCTTCTGGCTGCCGCGCTGGGCAAATCCCGCAGTTTTCTCCACACCTGGCCCGAGCGCATCGTGCCCAGCGAAGCCGCTCTGGTTTTTGCCGAGTACCTGCAACGTCGCCGCGGCGGCGAGCCGGTCGCCTACATTCTGGGTCAGCAGGGTTTCTGGAAGCTCGATCTGGAAGTCGCGCCGCACACGCTGATCCCGCGCCCGGACACCGAACTGCTGGTGGAGGCCGCACTGGAATTGCTGCCGGCGACTCCGGCAAAAGTTCTCGATCTGGGCACCGGCAGCGGGGCGATTGCCCTGGCTCTGGCCAGCGAGCGCCCGGCGTGGAAAGTCACCGCCGTGGATCGCGTGCTGGAAGCCGTGGCCCTGGCCGAACGCAATCGCCAGCGCCTGCACCTGAACAACGCGACGGTGCTGAGCAGTCACTGGTTCAGCGCCCTCGAAGGCAAGCGTTTCGAGTTGATCATCAGCAATCCGCCGTACATTCGCGCCGCCGATCCGCATCTGATGGAAGGCGATGTGCGTTTCGAGCCGGAAAGCGCCTTGGTGGCCGGCATCGACGGGCTCGACGATCTGCGCCTGATCATCGCCCAGGCGCCGGCCCATCTGGAAGCCGGCGGCTGGCTGATGCTCGAACATGGCTATGATCAAGCCGAAGCCGTGCGCGATCTGCTGCTGACGCAAGGTTTCGACGAAGTCCACAGCCGCACCGATCTGGGCGGCCATCAACGGATCAGCCTGGGGCGCCTGCCGTGCTGAATGATCAGGAATTGTTGCGCTACAGTCGGCAGATCCTGCTGCAACACATCGACATCGATGGCCAGTTGAAGCTCAAGGACAGTCGGGTATTGATCGTCGGTCTCGGTGGTCTCGGTGCGCCGGTGGCCTTGTATCTGGCGGCGGCGGGTGTCGGTGAATTGCACCTGGCGGATTTCGACACGGTCGACCTGACCAACCTGCAACGCCAGATCATCCACGACACCGATAGCGTCGGCATGACCAAGGTCGACTCGGCGCTCAAGCGCCTGAGCGCGATCAACCCTGAAATCCGACTGGTGCCCCATCGTCAGGCGCTGGACGAGGATTCCCTCGCCGCAGCCGTGGCGGCGGTAGATGTGGTACTCGACTGCTCGGACAATTTCTCCACCCGCGAAGCGGTCAACGCCGCGTGCGTGGCGGCGCGCAAGCCCTTGGTCAGCGGCGCCGCGATCCGCCTTGAAGGACAGCTTTCGGTGTTCGACCCGCGTCGCGCCGAAAGCCCGTGCTACCACTGCCTGTACGGTCACGGCAGCGAAGCCGAACTGACTTGCAGCGAAGCCGGCGTGGTCGGGCCGCTGGTCGGTCTGGTCGGCAGCTTGCAAGCGCTGGAAGCCTTGAAGTTGCTGGCAGGTTTTGGCGAGCCACTGGTGGGTCGTCTGCTGTTGATCGATGCACTGGGCTCGCGTTTCCGTGAGCTGCGGGTCAAGCGCGACCCCGGTTGCAGCGTCTGTGGTTCGCAGCATGCGTGAAGCGCCGATTGCCGTCTTCGATTCCGGCGTCGGCGGTCTGTCGGTGCTGGCGGAAATCCAACAACTGCTGCCGAATGAATCGCTGCTGTACCTCGGCGATTGCGGCCATATTCCTTATGGCGAGAAAACCCCGGAATTCATCCGCCAGCGTTGCAGCGTGATGGCCGGTTTTTTCCGCGAGCAGGGCGCCAAGGCGCTGGTGATCGCGTGCAACACCGCGACCGTGGCCGGCGTCGCCGATCTGCGCCGGGATTTTCCCGAGTGGCCGATCGTCGGCATGGAGCCGGCGGTCAAACCGGCGGCCGCCGCCACCCGCAGCGGTGTTGTGGGCGTACTCGCCACTACCGGGACCTTGCAGAGCGCGAAATTTGCGGCGCTGCTCGATCGCTTCGCAACGGATGTGCGGGTCATCACGCAGCCATGCCCTGGACTGGTGGAGCTGATTGAAAGCGGCGACCTGCACAGTCCCCAGTTGCGTGCCTTGCTCAAGCACTATGTCGATCCGCTTCTGGCCAACGGTTGCGACACGATCATCCTCGGCTGCACCCACTACCCGTTTCTCAAGCCGATGCTCAAGTCGATGATCCCCGAGAGCATCAGCCTGATCGATACGGGCGCGGCCGTGGCTCGACAACTGCAGCGACTTCTGGCCGAGCGTGACCTGCTCGCCGAAGGGCCGAACCGCCCGGTCAGATTCTGGACCAGCGCCGATCCCGAGTCTTTGCGCAGTACCTTGGTCCTGCTGGGCCAAGTCGATGGCGACGTCGAAAAATTCACCTTGTAAAAAAAATGTGAAATATCTAAAAAGTCAGCTGAACTTCTGACCAAGCGCAGATTTCTATAGCGCAGAGTGACCTAGAAAACCAAACGATCGTTCCGGAAAAGGAAGTTTCAAAGTGAAGCGACTATTCTGCTTGGCCGCGATTGCGGCTGCACTGATGGGGCAAAGTTTTACCGCACAGGCTGCTGGCGTCGAGTTTGCAGTGGGTGCTACCAGCGATTCGACCATGACTTATCGCCTGGGCATGAATTTCGACTGGGACAAGAGTTGGCTGCAAAGTGACGTCGGTCGTCTGACCGGTTACTGGAGCGGCGCCTACACTTATTGGGAAGGCGACAAGACGTCGAGCAACAACAGCCTGTCGTTCTCGCCGGTGTTTGTTTACGAGTTCGCCGGTCAGTCGGTCAAACCGTATGTCGAGGCGGGGATCGGCGTGGCGCTGTTCTCCAACACCGAATACGAAGACAACAAGCTCGGCGGTTCCTTCCAGTTCGAAGACCGCCTTGGTTTCGGCCTGCGCTTCAATGGCGGGCATGAAGTCGGGATCCGTGCGACGCACTATTCCAACGCCGGCCTGAGCAGCGACAACGATGGGGTCGAAAGCTACTCGCTGCATTACACGATGCCGTTGTAACCCCCATGAAAAAGGAGCGCCTGGCGCTCCTTTTTTGTATTCAGCGATACGCCGTGGCAATCCCCTGGCGTTCGTCGATGCATTCCGGCGCGCCCATTTCGAACTCGCGGCAGATCAGCGGACGCTTCTCGTAGATCGTGCACATCATCGTGTCGCGATCCAGCGCCGCGCACCAGCCGTCATCCAGACGCAGCATCACCTCTCCACCCCAATCGTCGGTATCGATAAAACGCTCGGGCACGCCGGTATCGGTGATCAGCATCACTTCGAGCTGACAGCAGCAGGCTGCACAGGTCGAGCAGGTGACAACGGGCTCGGCGATCTGCCGATGGGGAATGGTTTTCATGGCGCCAGTGTACGGTAGTGGCCGATGACCGTGTGAAAGGCCTGACAGGCGTTTACCTTGCCAGCCGCCGGGACAATTGGTGCAACAGCGGAAACAGCAATCCCCACAGCAGCGCGATGCCGATCAGGGTCGCGAGCTCTCCGAAGGGAAATTGCACGCCAGCCAGTCGTCCGCCGGCGCCATAGGACAACGCGCCCCCTGCCGCCCCCAGCAGACTGGCCAGCCACCATGGCCTCGCGCTCCATTGCAGGCAATGACGTAATGTCGTGGCAAACAACGCCCACAACAACATCAGCCACAGCGGAATCAGCGGCGACAGATCCTTGAACTCGAAGACCCCGAGACCGCGCAGCGTACTGTCCACCGTCGTGCCGATAATCACAACGCAGAGCAACAGGCGACCTTCCTGCGCCCAGCTGCTGATCCAGCGCAGATGAATCACCAGCACCGCCAGCGCCAGTAGCAGCCAAAGGCTGTCGCCACCGAGCACGCAGGCCAGCCAGCCGATCTGGAACAGCACCGCGTTGGCCAACCGCTCAAGCATCGAACCGGCCCAGCAAAGGCTCGGTCATCGCCGCCGGTTTGGCCAGCACCAGTTGTGCGGTGCCGATGGTGCGCTCGAGGAATCCGCCCTCGCAGTAACACAGGTAGAACTCCCACAACCTGAGGAAGTAATCGTCATAGCCCAGTTCGGTCAGACGGCCGTGAGCATGGCGAAAGTTCTCGTGCCACAGACGCAGGGTGCGGGCGTAATGCAGGCCGAAATCTTCCATGTGCAGCAGGTTCATGTCGGTGTCGCGGCCGACGATTTCGAGCATTTTCTGCACGCAGGGCAGGGCGCCGCCGGGGAAAATGTAGCGCTGGATGAAGTCCACGCCACGGCGGGCCTGTTCGTAACGCTGTTCGCGGATGGTGATCGCTTGCAGCAGCATCAGGCCGTTGCTCTTGAGCAGCTGCGCGCATTGCTTGAAGTAGGTCGGCAGGAAGCGGTGGCCGACCGCCTCGATCATCTCGATCGATACCAGTTTGTCGTACTGGCCGGTGAGGTCGCGGTAGTCCTTGAGTAGCAGCGTCACCTGATCCTGCAAACCGAGGCGTTCGATGCGGGCCGCGGTGAAGGCGAACTGCTCTTTCGACAGCGTGGTGGTGGTGACTTTGCAGCCATAGTGCTGCGCCGCGTAGAGCGCCATGCTGCCCCAACCGGTGCCGATTTCCAGCAGATGGTCGCCGGGCTTGAGCGCGAGTTTCTGGCAGATCCGCTCCAGCTTGTTCAGCTGCGCCTGCTCCAGGCTCTCGTCAGGGCTGAGGAACTGCGCGGCCGAATACATCATGGTCGGATCGAGAAACTGCTCGAACAGGTCATTGCCCAGATCGTAATGAGCGGCGATGTTTTTCTGCGAGCCCTTGCGCGTATTGCGGTTGAGCCAGTGCAGCCCGCGCACCAGTGGGCGACCGAGCCGGGCCAGGCCACCTTCCATTGCGTCGAGCACTTCAAGGTTGCTGACGAAGACCCGCACCACGGCCGTCAGGTCCGGCGAGCGCCAGTAGCCATGGATGAAGGCTTCGCCCGCACCGATCGAACCATTGCCGGCGACCAGGCCCCAGACGGCCGGATCCAGAACTTGAATCTCGCCCACCAGGGCGCTGCCCGGCGTGCCGAAGACGTGGCGCTCGCCGTCCTCGATGACGATCAGTTGACCCTGCTTGAGCTGCTCCAGCTGGCGCAGTACTCCCCGGCGCAGCAGCGAACCGCTCAGGCCGTGAGGGCTGAACAGGCTGGCTTTGGCCGAGACGCTAGTGGATTTCATGGTGGCGTTCCTCGGTCGGTACAGTGGCGGTTCGAAAACGGTCGTCGGCGCGCTGGTGGTCATACACCGGGGTGCGCTTGAGCAACAGGCGCAGCGCCTGCCAATAGATCGCCAGCGCGGTCTTGGCAGTCATCCAGGGAAAGCGCCACAGGTGTCGGTGCAAGTGGCTTCGATCAAGGGGGGCGCGTTGCAGGTCGAGGGTGGCGTCGAACAGTTTTTGCTCACCCTGCCAGTCGGCCATGTGTACGCCCAAAGTCTGCGCGGCCGGGCTGAAGCTCATGCGGTATTCCAGGTCCGGCGGCAGGAACGGCGACACGTGAAAGGCCTTGGTCACGGCAAAGTGCTGATGAAAGTCCTGCAGATGAGTCGGCGTTCGAGCCGGCAGCACGTAGTGATAACGCTCGCGCCACGGCGTGTTGCGGACTTCGCAGAGAATCGCCGCCAGTTGGCCGTCGGCCTCGTGGCAATAGAAAAAGCTCACCGGGTTGAACGACAGGCCCCAGCTGCGCGGTTGGGTCAGCAGGCAGATCGAACCTTGCGGCGCATGGCCCAGGGCTTCGCCCACCAACTGGCGCACCGCATCGCTCAGGCGCACGCCCCGGTCGGTGAAGGTTTTCAGGTAATCGGTTTCGCGAAATGAAAACGGCGCAAAGCGGCTGGTGCCCGCCAGTCGGGACAGGCCCAGCACCGCTTCCTGTTCAGCCAGATCCAGATACAGCATGCCGATCCGGTAACGGAATTGATGACGGCGCGGTGCGAATCGCCGATGGGCAATCCAGCCACTGTAGAGCGCGCTGTTCACAGACTTTCTCCGAAGGCTGCGGCCACGCGCAGGGCGCTGACCACGCCGTCCTCATGAAAACCGTTGGCCCAATAGGCGCCGCAATAATGCGTGTGTTGCGCGCCGTCGATTTCAGCCCAGCGCTGCTGTGCCGCCACGGCCGCGAGGCTGAATTGCGGGTGGGCATAGGTGAAGCGCGCCAGCACTTTGGACGGCGTGATGCCAGCGCTCTGGTTGAGGCTGACGCAGAACGTGGTGTCGCTCTGGATGCCTTGCAGAATATTCATGTCGTAGGTCACGGCCGCCCGGGTATGACCGGCTCCGCCGAGGCGATAGTTCCAGCTGGCCCAGGCCCGCTTGCGCGTGGGCAGCAGACGGGTGTCGGTGTGCAGCAGCACTTCGTTGTCGGCGTAGGGCAGGGCGCCGAGGATTTCCCTTTCTTTATCGTCAGGACTTCCCAGCAGTCGCAGGGCCTGGTCGCTGTGGCAGGCCAGCACCACTTTGTCGAAACGTTCGATGCCGGCCGGGCTGTGGATAACCACGCCGTGCGCATCACGATCGATCCGGCCCACCGGGCAATTCAGGCGGATACGCTCCTTGAACGATGCGGTCAACGGCGCAATGTAAGCGCTGGAACCCCCCTCGATGACCTGCCATTGCGGACGGTTGCTGACCGACAGCAACCCGTGGTTCTCAAAAAAACGCACGAAGAACTGCAACGGAAAATTGAGCATTTCGGCCATCGGCATCGACCAGATCGCCGCGCCCATCGGCACGATGTAATGCAGGATGAAGCGCTCGCCGTAAGCGCCGGCCTTGAGGTAATCGTCGAGTGTGGTGTCCGCGGTGATCCGCTGTTCGGCAAGGTCGCGCCGGGCTTCTTTATTGAATCGCAGGATGTCGCGCAACATGCCCCAGAATCCGGGCGACAGCAGATTGCTGCGCTGGGCAAACAGGCTGTTCAGGTTGTTGCCGTTGTATTCCAGACCGGTGTCCGGATCGTTGACCGAAAAGCTCATCTCGGTGGGTTTGAACGTCACACCCAGTTGGCCAAGCAAACGGATGAAGTTGGGATACGTCCAGTCGTTGAACACGATGAAGCCGGTGTCCACCGCATACTCGCGCCCGTCCACGGTCACAGGCACGGTGTGCGTGTGGCCGCCGATCCGGGCGTCGGCTTCGAACACCGTAATGTCATGCCGACGAGCGAGCAGATAGGCACAGGTCAAACCGGCGATGCCGCTGCCGACAATGGCGATCTTCATGTTGCGTCCTTGAGCGGAGGGTTGCTGCGCACCATGCGTTTGCCAATTGCCAGTTGTACCCGCGCAGGCATTTTCGACAGTGGCCACAGAACCGCCATGAACAGTGCCGGAAAGGCGATTTCCAGCGGTCGATCTTTCAGCTTGGCGAAGATGTGCCGTGCGGCTTTATCCACAGGCCAACTGAGAGGCATCGGGAAATCATTTTTGGCGGTCAGCGGTGTCTCTACAAAACCGGGGCTGATCACGGTCACTTCAATGCCTTCGTCCGCCAGATCGATACGCAGGGACTCGAACAGATAGCGCAGCCCGGCCTTCGATGCGCCATAGGCTTCGGCGCGGGGCAGCGGCACATAGGTCACCGAGCTGGCCATGCCCACCAGATGCGGTGCCGTCCCTTTGCGCAGCAAGGGCAGCGCGGCTTCGATGCAATAGCTGCTGGCGAGCAGGTTGGTGCGCACCACGTGCTCGATGATCGAGGCGTCGAACTGCCGGGCATCGACGTACTCACAGGTGCCGGCGTTGAGGATCACTGTGTCCAGCGCGCCCCAGTCCATGGCGATCTTCTCGCCGATTTCCCGGACAGTCTGGCTGTTGGTCAGGTCTCCCGGCACTACCAGCACCTGGCCCGGATAGCGCTGTGCCAACACTTTGAGCGGCGCGACCTGTCGGGAACTGACCGCCAGATGTGCGCCGCTCTTCAGAATTTCTTCCGCAAGTGCCGCGCCGATGCCACTGCTGGCACCGGTCAGCCAATAACGCCGTGGAGCTGTACGACTCATCCCAATCTCCTTTTCAGCCAAGCGATCACCCGACCCAATATGGGTAAATGTTCATAAAGCAGTGCTCCGGCATCGAAGTAATCCCGATGACGGTAGACCTTGTCGCGCCAGAGCAGGTGCGAGCAGCCGGAGACTCGAATCAGTTGCCCGCTGGCCAGGCGCGGGTGGCGGTAGCTCATGACCCAGCGCAAATAACCTTCGCCGTCGCCGATCTGGTCGAAACCATGGAAATCAAAGCGCAGTTCGTTGACGTTGGCGTACAACTCGCTGAAGTAGCTGCGCAGTTGCGCCAGTCCCTGCACTTCGTGCAGCGGATCGGTGAAATGAACGTCCTCGCTGTACAGTTCGTCCAGTTTGCGCAAGTTGTCTTTATTCAACTGTGCGAACCGCTGGGCAAAACCGCGCAGAAATTCACTCATCGCTCTCTCCTTGAGACGACCGCGACGGCAGGTTCTTGAAGGCTGCCAGCGCCCGCTCCCGCGATGTGCTCAGATTGACGATCGGCGGCGGATAGTCCGCGACGCCGAACAGCCCGCCGGCACTGGCCGGGTTGTGTACGTCTTTTTTGTTCAGTCCGGCCAGCTCCGGCAGCCAGTGCTTGATGAACAAGCCTTCGCTGTCGAATTTTTCCGACTGGCTGACCGGGTTGAAGATGCGAAAGTACGGCGCCGAGTCGGTGCCGGTCGAGGCGCTCCACTGCCAGCCGCCGTTGTTCGCGGCCAGGTCGCCGTCGATCAGGTGGCGCATGAAGAAACGCTCGCCTTCGCGCCAGTCGATCAACAGGTTCTTGGTCAGAAACATCGCCACCACCATTCGCAGGCGGTTGTGCATCCAGCCGGTTTCCAGCAGTTGGCGCATGGCCGCGTCGATGATCGGCAAGCCGGTGCGGGCCTCTTGCCAGGCGGCCAGGTCCTCGGGGGCATTGCGCCAGGCCAGGTCTTCGGTTTCCGGACGGAATGCGCGATGCCGTGAAACCCGCGGATAGCCGACGAGGATGTGTTTGTAAAACTCACGCCACAGCAATTCATTGATCCACGTGACAGCGCCGACCTTGCCGCTTTCGAATTCGCCCTGATTGCTTTGCAGGGCCGCGTGCAGGCATTGGCGCGGCGAGATCACGCCGGCGGCCAGATAAGCCGAGAGCTGGCTGGTGCCGGGTTTGGCCGGGAAGTCACGTTCGCTCTTGTAATAGTCGATCTGTGCATCGGCGAACGTGTCGAGGCGTCGCCGGGCCTCGGTTTCACCGGCGGGCCACAGGGCGCGCAGGGATGCGCCGGGAGTCGGGAATCCTTCGATGGCTTCTGGAACGGGGTCGCTGGCGATGTTCAGCGCTGACTGTTTGCCCGGCGCCTGTTTCAGCGAAGGCATCGAACGGTGCAGGTGCTCGTAGCAGACTTTGCGGAACTGACTGAACACCTGAAAGTAAGTGCCGGTGCGGGTCAGCACGCTGCCGGGCTTGAACAGCAATTGGTCGAGGTAGCTATGGAACGTTATGCCTTCGGCTTGCAGCGCCTTGGCAACGGCTGCGTCGCGACGGCTTTCGTTGATGCCGTATTCCTCGTTGACGTGCACTGCCTCGATCTTCAGTTGCCGACACAGCTCGAGCAGCACCACCGGTGCCTGATCCCAGTGAGGCGCGGTGCGGATCAGGAGCGGGATGTTCAGGTCGCCGAGGCTTTTGCTCAGCTCGTGCAGATTGCGCAGCCAGAAATCGATCTTGCACGGCGCGTCGTCATGTTCCTGCCATTGCTGCGGGCTCAACAGGTACACGGCCACGCTCGGGCCACGCTCGGCGGCGGCTGCGAGGGCAGTGTTGTCATGTTGGCGCAAGTCGCTGCGCAGCCAGATCAATTGCATGTCGGTTTCTGTCTGAATCATTAAATCAACCCACGCTGAACGAGTGCCCGATGCGCCGAAAGAGGATCTTCGGCCAGCAGCAGATCTGCGATTTCGGAAGTTCTGGCGGACAACTCGGCGTGGTGAATGCACACCGTGGGTCCGGCAATCAGTTTCGGGCAACTGATGCCATTCAACAGTTTCGGCAGTTGGGCAAGGTTCAGGGCTTTGCTGGAATACAGCAGTACGCCACGGGCTTGCAGGGTATCGGTTGCCAATGCCAGTTCGCCGGCCGGCAGCGGCCAGTCGAGTACTTGTACCGGGCAATCGGCGCTGCTGATGAGCCAGGCGCAGAGCCACAGATGCGGCTCCAGCGCCAGATCCGATTGATTGACCAGCAGCAGCGGCGCAGTGCGCAACTGACGGTTGTTATGGTAGATGCGTGCGCCGAATTTACTGCGCAACCAGGCATAAAAGAACACGCGCTCCATCTGCGCGCCGAACTGGCCCTGCCAACGTTGTTCGAGATCGCTCAGCAGCGGCAGCAACAATTGCTCGCACAGGGTGCGTGGCGGATACAGCGCCATCGCCTGGTTGACGCTGTCGTCAAGGCTGCGCTCGTTCAGTTGAGTGACCGCCAACAGGGCGGCCTGACGCAGGGGATGCCATTCGTCTTCCACCGGTTCGTTCAAGGCCTGCGCCGTGTCGAGCAGCGGTTTGACCTGGCTGACCGCTACGCCACGGTTGAGCCAGGTGAGAATATTCTGGATACGCAGCACATGATCGGCGTTGTACAGGCGATGGCCCTTGGGCGTGCGTTGCGGCACGATCAGCCCGTAGCGCCGTTCCCAAGCGCGCAGGGTGACGGCATTGACGCCGGTCTGACGCGCGACTTCGCGGATCGGCAGCCAGCCTTCGTCGAGGGCTTTCTTGAAGTCGGCGCCGAGGTCTTCCCGGGCGCTGGTGTCGGGTGAGTCGTTCATCAAATGGCGTTTCGCAGGCTGAGGTTTTCCGGATGCGGCTGCAGGTACACCTGCTGCGCAATGTAGGGATCCGGGTGGAGGCGAAAGTGATGCTTGAGCAGCGTCAGCGGTACCACCAGCGGCACGATGCCGTGTCGGTATTGGCCGATGATGTGCTGCACTTCCTGTTTGTCTTCTGGGCTGATGGCCTGCTTCAGGTAGCCACTGATGTGCTGCAGGACATTGCTGTGGGTGCGGCGGGTGGCGCATTTCTTGAGTGCCGCCATCAGTTCACTGAAATAGCGTGGGCCCACTTCGATCGGGTCGGTCCGGCCCATGTTGCCCAGCAGATTGCCCAGCGCCTTGTATTGCACCGGATTGTGAGCCATCAGCAGGTATTTGTAGCGCGAATGGAAGTCGGTGAGCGCGCGGCGGCTCAAGCCTTGCTTGAGCACTTGCTGCCATTCGCGGTAGGCGAGTACGCGGGTGATGAAATTTTCCCGCAGCACCGGATCGTTAAGACGCCCGGCTTCTTCCACCGGCAGGTCCGGATGCCGTGCACAGAACGCGTCGGCGTAAATACCGCGCCCGCCACCATTCACCGGTGCGCCGTTGGCGTGGTAGACCTTGACCCGCTCCAGTCCGCAGGACGGCGATTGCTGCATGAAGATGTAGCCGCAGATGTCACTGAGTTCCCCGGCCATTTTCTCGCCGTAAGCGGCCAGTGGCTGGGTAACATTGATCGATGGATTGACGGTGCCGACCGCATCAGGCTTTTGCGGGTCGCCCACCAGACGAATCGGCTCGCGGGGTATCCCGAGACCAATCGCTACCTCAGGACAGACGGGAACGAACTCAAAATGCTCGGCCAGGGTGCGGCTGCACAAACGCGATTCCTTGTGGCCGCCGTTGTAGCGAACTTCGGCCCCCATCAGGCAGGCGCTGATGGCGATTTTTGGCAGGGACGTCGATGAGTCGGACATGCAACAACCTCGAATCTGATCCTGTACAGACGAATAGATCTGTACAACATTCTCTCAGCATAGATTCATGGGTGTACAAGTCAAACTTTTTGTATAAGTTTTTTGAGGTTTTTAGCGCCAGCCCATTTTCCAGTGTGAGTCATCCTGCAAAGCGCGCCAGTCGCATTGCTCGGTACGCCGGGTGAGCACAGCCTGCAATTCGATTTCCAGCACCGTACCGTCCTCGTCACGGAACAGTTCGGTCACCAGAAAATGCTTTTCACGGTTTTGCGGGTGGGCTGCTGTCCATTTCGACAGCAGCAATTTGCGCGGATTGATACGGTTCACTGCAAGTGTTCGTGCAAGCGTCTTGCCGCCTCCTGACCACTGAGCCATGCCCCTTCGACCCGACCCGACAGGCACCAGTCACCACAGGCGTACAGACCCAGGTCGGCGTCGGCCAGGGTGCCCCATTCATGACTGCTGGCCGGCCGGGCATAGAGCCAGCGGTGGGCGAGGCTGAAGGTCGGGGCCGGCATGGCGCTGTGCAGCAATTCGGCAAAGGCGCCGTGCAATTGTTCGATCACCGCTTCCTTGGGCAGGTCAATGTGCTGCCGGCTCCAGGCACTGGTGGCGTGCAGGACCCAGGTGTCGCAGGTGGTCTCGCGTCCCGGTTTGCTGCGGTTGCGGGCCAGCCAGTCGAGGGCGCTGTCCTGGACGAAGCAGCCTTCGATCGGCGTATCCAGCGGTGTGTCGAAGGCGAGGGCGACGGCCCAGGTCGGGTCCATTTTCACTCCGGCGGCGGCACCGGCGAGTTTCGGCGCAGCGGCCAGCAGGGCTGTGGCCTGCGGCGCCGGTGTGGCGATGACGACATGGCTGAACGGCCCGTGGGTGAAACCTTCGGCGTCCTGCAGGTGCCAGTGTTCTTCACCGCGATAGACCTCGGTGATCCGACAAGCAAAGTGCACTTCCAGTCCGTCGAGCAGACCCCGGGTGATGGCGCTCATGCGCGGCGTGCCGACCCAGCGGGTCTGTTCGTCCGGCGACAGGTTCAACTGCCCGCCATGAAAGGTGTAGAGCTGCGGTGCCCATTCGGCGACCCAGCCTTTGCTTTGCCAGCGCTGGACTTCGGTCACGAAGCGTCGGTCACGGGCAGTGAAGTATTGCGCGCCCATGTCCAGCGAGCCGGCATCGCTGCGCTTGCTCGACATGCGCCCGCCGCTGCCGCGGCTTTTATCGAACAACTGGACGGTATGCCCGGCATCCGTAAGAGCCTGGGCGGCGGAGAGTCCGGCGATGCCGGTGCCAATGATTGCGATAGGTACAGTCATAGGGGCCTCGTTTACCTTTCTGTACAGACTACGCCGTGGATGAAACCTGTACAATTCTGTTTTTTGGTATAACTTCCAGCGTTCTGGTTCTGACAGCTTGGCCTATGGTTAAACAATAGAGCCTGCCCGATAGAAAAGATCCCTGTTTATAAAAATAGACTAGTGATCAGGGTAAAACGCCACGCGAGGAAGAAGTCATGCGCATATTGCTGACCGGCGGTACTGGATTGATCGGACGCCAGCTTTGCCGGCACTGGTCCGGGCAGGGGCATCGCCTGACGGTCTGGAGTCGTCGTCCGGAAAAAGTCGCGAACATCTGTGGTGCCCAGGTGCGTGGCATTGCGCGTCTGGAGGACCTTGGCGACGAGCCGGTCGACGTGATCGTCAACCTCGCCGGCGCGCCAATTGCCGACCGGCCGTGGACCCATCGACGCAAGGCGCTGTTGTGGAGCAGCCGGATCTCGCTGACCGAATCGTTGCTGGCGTGGCTGGAAAAACGCGGGCAGAAACCGTCACTGCTGATCTCGGGTTCGGCCGTGGGTTGGTACGGTGACGGCGGCGAGCGCGAGTTGACCGAGGACTCGCCGCCGGTGATCGACGATTTCGCCAGCCAGTTGTGTATCGCCTGGGAAGAAACTGCGCAACGCGCCGAAGCAATGGGTATTCGCGTGGTGCTGGTGCGCACCGGGCTGGTGCTGTCGGCCGAGGGCGGCTTTTTGTCGCGCCTGCTGCTGCCGTTCAAGCTCGGGCTGGGCGGGCCTTTGGGCAACGGTCGGCAGTGGATGCCGTGGATTCATATCGACGATCAAATCGCCCTGATTGATTTTCTTCTGCACTGCAATCAGGCGAGCGGTCCTTATAATGCGTGCGCGCCGAAACCGGTGCGCAATCGCGAGTTCGCCAAGACGCTGGGCAGTGTGCTGCACCGCCCGGCGTTCATGCCGATGCCGGCCCTCGCCTTGAAGGTCGGGCTCGGCGAGATGTCATTGCTGTTGCTGGGTGGCCAACGGGCCATGCCCAAGCGCTTGCTGGAAGCGGGATTCACTTTCCGGTTCACGGATTTACGCGCGGCCCTGGACCATCTTTCCAGCCGCCTCTGAAATAGGACGTTGCATGACCGATCACGCCTTGCTTCTGGTCAACCTGGGTTCGCCGGCCTCCACTTCGGTGGCCGACGTGCGCCGCTATCTCAATCAATTCCTGATGGATCCTTACGTGATCGACCTGCCGTGGCCGGTGCGGCGTCTGCTGGTGTCGCTGATCCTGATCAAGCGCCCCGAGCAGTCGGCCCACGCCTACGCCTCGATCTGGTGGGATGAAGGCTCGCCGCTGGTGGTCCTCAGTCGTCGCCTGCAGCAGCAGATGAAGGCGCAATGGACCCACGGCCCGGTTGAGCTGGCCATGCGTTACGGCGAGCCGTCCATCGAGACAAATCTGCTGAAACTGGTCGCGGCGGGACACAAACGCATCACCCTCGCGCCGCTTTATCCACAGTTTGCCGACAGCACCACGACCACCGTGATCGAAGAAGCCAAGCGTGTGGTGCGCGAGAAAAAACTCGATGTGCAGCTGTCGGTGTTGCAGCCGTTCTACGATCAGCCGGAATACCTCGACGCGCTGGTGGCGAGCGCCAGACCGCACTTGCAGCAGGATTACGATCACCTGTTGCTGAGCTTCCATGGTTTGCCGGAGCGGCACCTGACCAAGCTTGACCCGACCGGTAACCATTGCTTCAAGAATGAAGATTGCTGCAAGAATGCTTCGGCTGCTGTATTGGCCACCTGTTATCGCGCCCAGTGCCTGCGCACAGCGGCGCTGTTCGCAGAACGCATGGGCCTGCCGGACGGCAAATGGTCGGTGTCGTTTCAGTCGCGGCTGGGCCGGGCGAAATGGATCGAACCCTACACCGAAGCGCGGCTGGATGAGCTGGCCAAAAGTGGCGTGAAGAAGATTCTGGTGATGTGCCCGGCGTTTGTCGCCGATTGCATCGAGACCCTGGAAGAGATCGGCGATCGCGGCAAGGAGCAGTTCCGCGAGGCGGGGGGAGAAGAGTTGGTGCTGGTGCCGTGTCTGAATGACGACCCGCAATGGGCGAAGGCGTTGGCAACGTTGTGTGAACGGGCGCCATTGGCTCTCTAGCAGGAGTCAAAAGCTTCGCGAGCAAGCCCGCTCCCACATTTGATTGCATTTCAATGTGGGAGCGGGCTTGCTCGCGAAGACTGACTGTCAGGCGATGAAGATCTAAAAGTTTAGATCAGCGGCTCATCCGCCTTCTTGTGTTTCCAGCTGTCGTTGCCCGGCAGCAGCAGGTTCAGCGCAATCGCCACCACCGCGCACAGCGCGATGCCTTTGAGGCCGAAGTCGTCCGGGCCGGTCCCGGTGCCGACCAGCACACCGCCGATACCGAACACCAGGGTCACCGAAACGATCACCAGATTGCGCGCTTCGCCCAGGTCGATCTTGTGACGGATCAGGGTGTTCATCCCCACCGCCGCGATCGAACCGAACAGCAGGCACAGAATCCCGCCCATCACCGGCACCGGAATGCTTTGCAGCAGGGCGCCGAACTTGCCGATGAACGCCAGGCTGATGGCGAAGATCGCCGCCCAGGTCATGATTTTCGGGTTGTAGTTCTTGGTCAGCATCACCGCGCCGGTCACTTCCGCGTAGGTCGTGTTGGGCGGACCGCCGAACAGGCCGGCTGCCGTGGTGGCGATACCGTCACCGAGCAGGGTGCGATGCAGGCCAGGCTTCTTCAGGTAATCGCGACCGGTCACGCTGCCGACCGCAATCACGCCGCCGATGTGTTCGATGGCCGGGGCCAGCGCCACCGGGACGATGAACAGGATCGCCTGCCAGTTGAACTCCGGCGCGGTGAAATGAGGAAGTGCAAACCATGGGGCCGCCGCAATCTTCGCGGTGTCGACGACACCGAAATAGAAGGACATGGCGAAACCCACGAGCACACCGGAAATGATCGGCACCAGACGGAAAATGCCTTTGCCGAACACCGCCACGATCAACGTGGTCAGCAGCGCCGGCATCGAGATCATCATTGCGGTCTGGTAATGGATCAGCTCCGAGCCGTCGCCAGCCTTGCCCATCGCCATGTTCGCGGCAATCGGCGCCATGGCCAGGCCGATGGAGATGATCACCGGGCCAATTACGACTGGCGGCAGCAGACGGTCAATGAACCCGGTGCCTTTGATCTTCACGGCCAGGCCGAGGAAGGTGTAGACGAAACCGGCCGCCATCACGCCGCCCATGGTCGCGGCGAGGCCGAACTGGCCCTTGGCGAGAATGATCGGGGTGATGAAGGCGAAGCTCGATGCCAGGAACACCGGCACCTGACGCCCGGTGACGATCTGGAACAGAATCGTGCCTAAACCTGCGGTAAACAGTGCCACGTTCGGGTCCAGGCCCGTGATCAGTGGCATCAGCACCAGGGCGCCGAAAGCCACGAACAGCATCTGTGCGCCGGACAGCACCGTACGCCAGAGCGGATCGTTGAACTCTTGCTGCATGCTTACGCGTCCTTCTGCTTGGTGCCGAAGATCTTGTCACCGGCGTCGCCAAGCCCAGGAATGATGTAACCGTGCTCGTTGAGTTTCTGATCGATGGACGCGGTGTAGATGATCACGTCCGGGTGGGCTTGCTCGACAGCGGCAATGCCTTCCGGCGCGGCAACCAGCACCATCGCACGGATGTCCTTGCAACCGGCCTTCTTCAGCAGGTCGATGGTCGCGACCATGGAGCTGCCGGTGGCGAGCATCGGGTCGATGATCATCGCCAGGCGTTCGTCGATTTCCGGAACCAGTTTTTCCAGATAGGTGTGGGCCTGCAGGGTTTCTTCGTTACGGGCAACGCCGACGGCGCTGACTTTCGCACCCGGGATCAGGCTCAGCACGCCTTCGAGCATGCCGATGCCGGCACGCAGGATCGGCACGACGGTGATCTTCTTGCCGGCGATTTTCTCGACCGACACGGTGCCGCACCAACCTTCGATATCGTAGGTTTCCAGCGGCAGGTCTTTGGTAGCTTCATAGGTCAACAGGGCACCGACTTCCTGAGCGAGCTCACGGAAATTCTTGGTGCTGATGTCTGCACGGCGCATAAGGCCAAGTTTGTGACGGATCAGCGGATGGCGGATCTCTTGGATGGACATGGGGAAAGGCTCCGGCGGCGGGCAAAAAAACCGGCCTAGATTAATCTATCCGAGGGTGATGTCCTATAGGACATACAGTACGTTAGTCCACAAATGCTTGATTCGGCCGTGCGGGATGCGTACCTTTGCCCGCTTTTCCGAAACAGACCCCCCTTGGAGAGCGCCATGTCCGCTGATCTCGAGCATATCCGTCAAATCATGCGAGAGGCTGACTGCCTGTACACCGAAGCTGAAGTCGAGGCTGCCATTGCCCGCGTCGGTGCACAAATCAACGAACAACTGGCCGACAGCAACCCGGTGGTGTTCTGCGTGATGAACGGCGGCCTGATCTTCTCCGGCAAACTGCTGACGCATCTGCAGTTCCCGTTGGAAGCGTCCTACCTGCACGCCACCCGTTACCGCAACGAAACCAGCGGCGGCGACCTGTTCTGGAAAGCCAAGCCGGAAGTCTCGTTCATCGACCGTGACGTGCTGATCATCGACGACATCCTCGACGAAGGTCACACCCTGGGCGCGATCATCGACTTTTGCCGTCACGCCGGTGCACGTAAAGTGCACACCGCCGTGCTGATCGACAAGGATCACGATCGCAAGGCCCGTCCTGACCTGAAAGCCGATTTCGTCGGTCTGCCGTGCATCGACCGTTACATCTTCGGTTACGGCATGGACTACAAAGGCTACTGGCGCAACGCCAACGGGATCTTCGCCGTCAAAGGCATGTAAGAACCCCTGAAAGATCGCAGCCCCGGGCTGCGATCTTTTGCTTTAAAGGCTGCTAAAGTGCTCGGCCCCGCCCCCGGAGCCTGTCATGAGCCTCTTGATCCGCAGCTGCGCCGCCCTGTTGCTGACCCTTAGCCTGCCCCTGGCCGCCGCCCCGATGCACAGCCAATTCCTGCCGCCGGACGACCTGACCCTGCGCGATGCCGACCCCGAGCAGCAGCAATTGTTGCAGGTCACCGACTATTCTGTGGTGGTTGGGGCCCAGCGCCAGTCCAATCAGCAGCCGATTCCGGTCACCTCGTCCTTGATGATCCGCCTCAAAGGCAAATCCCTGAACAAGGGAGCGACGATCAATCAGGTGCTGGTCAACTTCGATGGCGAAAGCAAAAGCCTGAAAAAGCCGGTGTATGACGACAAGAGCAAGACCCTTACGCTCTTTTATCCGCTGGCGCAGTACCGGGTGGTGATCGATCTGTTGCGCAACGACACCGTGTATTGCCAGTTTCTGACCTACGCCAACGGCCACATCTGGGCCGATTTGCACACCGGCAGCACGCGCTCGCGTTGAGCCTTGTGCCTGCGCAGGGGTAAACTGCCCGCCCCGTGAAATGTCTGCGAGCTGGAGTCGGCAATGCGTAAAGATAAGAAGCAAGTGATTGGTGACGAGATCGGCGATGAGCAGATCAAGCTGTTCCTCGATTTTGAGCCGGTCGACGCCACCTCGCCGTCGCTGCACAAACTGGTCAAGGCTTACCGTGGCCTGCGTATCGACGATTTCGAGCGTTTCCTGACGTTCTTCGTTGCCGCCGGTTATGACGTGGACGGCAAGGACGAGCACGGCAAGACCTTCGTCGATCAGATCCGCGATCAGCGCAATGCCCCGGAATACATCGAGCTGATCGAGAAAGCACGCGGCTGATAGCCCGAAGTTTTCCACAGGCATAAAAAACGCCCCGCACTCACCGAGTGCGGGGCGTTTTTCATGGAGCCGAATCAGGCGTAGCTTTCGGTCTCGTTGCTGGCTTCAACCAGTTCCAGCGCGACGTTGTTCTGCGTGTTGATCTTGCGATACAGCGCAGCGTCGGTTTCCAGGACCTTTTCGCGGGCCGGGAAGATTTCCGCCAGTTTGGCAGCCCACTCACCCTTGGCCTTGGCCGGGAAGCACTTCTCGATCAGTTCCAGCATGATTGAGACGGTCACCGAAGCGCCTGGCGAAGCGCCGAGCAGGGCGGCGAGGGAGCCGTCCTTCGCTGCCACCAGTTCGGTACCGAACTGCAGGATGCCGCCTTTTTTCGGGTCTTTCTTGATGATCTGCACCCGTTGGCCGGCTACTTCCAGGCGCCAGTCTTCGGCTTTCGCCTCCGGGTAGAAACGGCGCAGGGATTCCAGACGCTGTTCCATCGACTGCATCACTTCGCTGACCAGGTACTTGGTCAGGTCCATGTTGTTTTTCGCCACGGCCAGCATCGGCCCGATGTTGCCGGCGCGAACCGACATCGGCAGGTCCATGAAGGATCCGTGCTTGAGGAACTTGGTGGTGAAACCGGCGTATGGCCCGAACAGCAGGGATTTCTTGCCGTCGACCACGCGGGTGTCCAGGTGCGGCACGGACATCGGTGGCGAACCCACGGCGGCCTGGCTGTAAACCTTGGCCTGGTGATGCTTGACCACTTCCGGGTTGTCGCAACGCAGCCACTGGCCGCTGATCGGGAAGCCGCCGAAGCCTTTGCTCTCTTCGATGCCCGAGGCTTGCAGCAGCGGCAGGGCCGCGCCACCGGCGCCGAGGAACACGAATTTGGCGTCGACTTCACGGCTGCTGCCGCTGTTGACGTCCTTGATGCTGACGGTCCAGCCGTTGCCGTTACGCTTGAGACCGGTCACGCGCTTGCAGTACTTGACCTGGGCATCGGGTGCGCTGGTCAGGTGCTTGAGCAGCTGATTGGTCAGGGCGCCGAAGTTGACGTCGGTGCCGTTGATCACGCGGGTGGCGGCGAGCACCTGGTCTTTCGGACGACCCGGCATCATCAGCGGCATCCACTCGGTCATCTTCGCCTTGTCTTCGGTGTATTCCATGTCGGCGAAGGCGTGGTGCTTGCGCAGCGTATTGAAACGTTCCTTGAGGAACGACACGCCTTTCTCACCCTCGACGTAACTCAGGTGCGGCACCGGGCTGATAAAGGATTTGCACGAGCCGAACGTGCCTTTCTTGGTCAGGTACGACCAGAACTGCTTCGACACCTCGAACTGGGTGTTGATGTGCACGGCCTTCTTGATGTCGACGGTGCCGTCGGCAGCCTGCGGCGTGTAGTTCAGCTCGCACAGGCCGGCGTGGCCGGTACCGGCGTTGTTCCAGGGGTTGGAACTCTCCGCGGCACCGGAATCCATCAACTCGACGACTTCCAGCTTGATCGCCGGGTCGAGCTCTTTGAGCAGTACTGCGAGGGTGGCACTCATGATGCCGGCCCCAACCAGAACTACGTCGACTGCTTCGTTATGCGCCATTTAACGCGTCTCCAAAATCTGCAGCACCAAATTGTCGGCATGGCTGCCAGGCGTCCAGGGCAGGTCAGTTGAGCCCCGGGTATCCTTGGTCAGGTGTGCCATGTCCGAATCTTCGCAATTTTTCGCAACTTCGACGGATGCGTGCGGCCTGGCTTAAAGAGTCCCATGAACTCATTTCGGCACGGGGCTGGCAATTCGACTTATGGTCGAGACATCCGTTTGTGCAACCAAATCCGTAGCGGACAGGCTTCAGGCTCCGGTAGTCGAGGCGTTCCCGTTCCTGTGTCGTTGGGCTGTTTCAGACGCTAATGGTGCATGTTCAGACGCAAAACTATTCATTTGCTCGCCACACTCTTGTGAAGTTGTGAAAACCCGTTTTTTTCACGCTCTTTTGAAGACGTGAACCTCAAAAAGGGCTGTCCGGGGCTGGCACCGTGCCCGGAGGGGCAAACAACTCAGTGGCCGAGCGTCATGACAGCTCTGCAGATTCGCGAAAAGCGGGATTTGCCAGGGAAACAGCAAGCACGCCAGCTTCACTCGATCTGTGTGGGCGGCTCTCTGTGGGCGATTTGGATGCCAATGCAAGCGCATTGACGCTGTTGCGGGGCCCGATCAGGAGACGTCCTTATAATCGGGGGGAGATTGTATCGAAGAAATGCGCGGAGTTGGTCGAGTTTAATGACTTTTATTAGGCATCCGGTCAGATGCTCAACATCGCCTGAGCCCGTGCGCGTGGGCGCTGCTGTTCGACCCGGGCGCTGGCGGGCAGTGGCTGGTGCAGCCAGTTGAGACGGATTTCCTCGATTTCCACCCAGCCGTCACCCATCGGTTGCAGGCTGCATTGCTTGAAGGCCTGGCAATGGCCGTTGTGGTCGAGCAGGGCGAAGCTGCGGTGCAGTGGGCGTGGGGCGAACAACGAGATCAGATAGCGCATGGCTGTGCTCCTTTTAGGGATCTGTGAGCAAGATTGGCAAAGGGCCGTGACGCGCACGTGTATGGGGGGTGACGAATGTGTGACAGGAACCGTTGGCAGCGGGTTTTGTCTGAGATTTCAGTGCTGGTGACCCACAGTGGCCCACCGCTATACTGCCGGCCTGTCTGTGCCTGATTCTGGAGAGAAGAGCATGTTGCAACGCCTGTTGTTCGGTTTGATCACTGTGACCAGTTTGACCCTGGTTGGCTGCGCCCACAGCCCGCAACAACTGAGCCCGGAACCGAAGCTGACCACTCAGCTGGCACCGGTCGGCCATGGCCAGCCTGTCGTGGTCCGCGTGGTCGACGGTCGTCCGTCGCCAACCCTCGGCACCCGTGGCGGCCTGTACCCGGAAACCAGCGCCATCACCGTGCAGCGCGAGCAGATCCTGCCGAAGTTGCAGGCTCAGGCCGAAGCGGCCGTACGTCTGCTGGGCTTCACCCCGTCCAACGGCGCGATGAATGCTCCACAACTGACCGTGACCCTGACTGAACTGAAATACCAGTCGCCGAAAGAAGGCATGTACGTGACCGAGGCCACCATCGGCGCGACCTTCCGCTCCGACGTGCAGAGCGGCAACCGTCGCTACAGCGGCCGTTACGGTGCCTCGCTGGACCAGCGTTTCGGCATGGCGCCGAACCAGGAAACCAACACCAAACTGGTCAGCGACGTGCTGAGCGATGCGCTGACCCGTCTGTTCAAGGACCCGACCGTGGGTCAGGTCCTCGCCGAGTAAGTGTTCGGTTGATGTGAAAAAGCCCGGGGCCAGTGATGGCTCCGGGCTTTTTCGTTCAGGCGGCTTGTGAATAGAAGTCGAGAACGCTGACGCCGGTCAGCAAATCAGTCTCGGGCAAGTCCGCATGCTGATGGCCGCCGAGGGCGCAATACACCAGCCAGTGGCGGTCCTGAACATTGAAGGCCAGGCTGCCGACGAGGGTCTGCTGTTCGTCGGACGGGGAGATGAGGTACAGGCGATCCTGGTTTTCAGCGTGAAGCATGTCGCGTTCCATGTCGGTTTCGAGGCGCGCAGGGTGACTGAAACAAATGACGATGCCGTGACACAGGACAGCCATCGGTCGATTGATGGGTTATTTGTCGCAAAGGCTAGGGCAGTCAGGGAGTGTTTCGGTAGAATCCGCGTCGCGGTCGTCGGTCTGGCGTTCGCCATACCGGTTTAGATTGAGGTCTGTGATGTCGCTGCATTTGATGACGCTGTTTACCGCCCATCCCGCCAAACTGATCAACCTGCTGGCCCTGCTGTTGGCCTTCCCCGGCAGTTGGCTGCTGCACGCGACCCGCCGCCGTGAACAACGGGCCATGGCCAGTATCGCGGCCCAGCGTCAGAGTCAGCCGGATCAGGAACCGGTGCTCGATTGGGCGACCCTGCGCATGAACCGCTTCTTCTATCGCTTCGGTTTTGCCTGCCTGGGCCTGGCGTTGCTGGTGTCCTGGATCAGCACCCGCTTCTGAACGAAGAACGGCGCCCGAAGGCGCCGTTTTTGTCTCTTGCCGAAACCGCTTACAGCGGCAGGCCAGCCTTGACCCGGTACTGATTGCGCACCGGCGTCGCATATTGCAGCACCAGATACGGACGATGCTCTTGCGGGCAAGCGTCCAGACGGCTTTGCCATTCTTCCTGGGCCTTGGCCAGTTCCTCGGCACCGAACACTTCGGCAGCCTTCGGTACGTTCAACTGCGGATCGGCATCAGCCCACTGCGCGTATGCCAGGTAATGCACCGGGAACAACCGGTAGCCGCCGAGAATCTGCTTGTCCATTTCGACCGCCAATTGCTTGGTGTCCTCGAACAGCTCGGTGATCGGCGCGGCGAAGTTCACGTGCACCCGGCCCTTGTAGCCGGTGATGCCCTTGGCAATGCTCACGTCATCCTCGCCCGGTGCCTTGCTGTAGGTGCCGGTGGTAGCGCGGATGTACAGCTCGCGGGCCTTGGCCTGGTCGCACGGGTCGTATTCGTAGCTGATCGACACCGGGGTCAGGTTCAGCGACTGAATGACTTCGCCGAACGGCTCGTCCTTGCGGCTCATGTGGAACATCTTGAGGATCGCCGACTCGGTACGGTCGTCGCCGTCCTTCGCGCGGCCTTCGGCCTGGGCGATCCAGATCGAGGCGCAATCGTTGCGGATCGAGTGGTTGATGTACGCCGACAGCAGTTGATACGCCGCCATTTTCTCGCGGCGCCCGGTGATCGAACGGTGCACGATGAAGCTCTTGTTCAGACGCATCAGATCGCTGACGAACGGCTTTTGCAGCAGGTTGTCGCCAATTGCGATGCGTGGGGTCGGCAGGCCGGCGTGGTACACGGCGTAGTTGACGAAGGCCGGGTCCATCACGATGTCGCGGTGGTTGGCGATGAACAGATACGCGCTGCCGGACTTGAATTGCTCGACACCGGTGTAGGTCACGCCATCGGTGGCGCGCTCGATGGTGTGGTCGACGTAGAACTCGACCTTGTCCTGCAAAGTGGCCACGGAGGTCACGTCGGCGAACTCACGACGCAGCCGATGGGCTATAAGTGGTTTGAGCATCCAGCCGAAGGCACCGGCAAAACGCGGGAAGCGGAAGTGGGTGAGGATATCTAGAAACGCCTTGTCGCCGAGCAGTCGCGCCAGTACCGCAGGTACTTCGCTGTCGTCGTAAGGTCGGATGGCATCGAATTCGCCCATCATGCTCTCTTGTTTGAAACGGCTAGGGTAAGTAAAGGTTTTGATCGAAAACCAACGGGGCACGGTCTGAAAAAGTAGCCAGACAAAAATAGCCCTGCAAATAGACCGGCGATTATACGCACAAGTCACCCGGGAGACCGCGATGCTGGAAAGCGCAGTATATGAATGTCCGTATTGTGGTGAAGAGGTCGAGACGACCGTGGATCTCTCCGCTGGCGACCAGACCTATATCGAAGACTGTCAGGTGTGTTGTCGGCCGATCACCTTTGTATTGCAGGTCCATGGAGAGGACTGGTTTCTGGAAGTCTTCAGCGAAAACGAGTGAGGCGCGGCCATGCAGCGAATCTACGAACCGGAAAACCTGATGGAAGGCGAGATGCTCAAGGGCATGCTTGCCAGCGAAGGCATCGAGGCGCATCTGGTCGGGCGCGATCTGCTGGGCGGCACGGGGGAGTTGCCGATTTTTGGCCTGTTGGGTCTGTCGGTGGATAACGACCAGGCCGAATACGCCCGCGAGCTGATCAGTGCGTACAATGCCGCGCTGCCGCTGCCCGGCGATGAACCGGACAGCTATCCCGGGACGCTGGTCTGTTAGGCTGGCGTTCGTTTTATTTATGAGTCGTACTGCCCCATGTGTGGACGTTATGCCCTGTTTCGCTGGAACCGCGATTTCGCGAGCCTGCCAGGTTTCCCTGCCGATCAGCAGGCGCAGTGGAACATTTCCCCCAACGATTCGGTGCTGATGCTGCGCGCCGAGCCCGACGGCCAGCGCACGCTCGCCCGTGCCCGTTGGGGGCTGACACCGCCGTGGCTGACCGACCTGTCGCGCACGCCGGCCCACGCTCGGGCCGAAACCGTCGCCGAACAGCCGATGTTCCGCGAGGCCCTGCGGCTGCGGCGCTGCCTGCTGCCGGCCAACGGTTTCTACGAATGGCGCGGCAATGTGCGCAAACGGCCGTACTGGCTGACGCCGGGGGAGGGGGCTTCGCTGTTTTTTGCGGCGATCTGGGAGGCGTATCCGGTGCAGGAACAGGTGTGGCTTAGCACGGCTGTGATCACCCAGTCGGCGGCCAGTCAGCGCCGACCGTTGATTCTTGATGAGGCGGGGCAGGCGGCGTGGCTTGATCCCGAGACGCCACTGCATGTTCTGCAAGGCCTGCTTGCCAGCGAGCCCGCCGCCTTGCGCGAGCGGGTGCTGGCGAATCTGGTCAATGATCCAAAACTCAACGGGCCGGAGTGTCTGACTCCGGCCTGATCGGTCAGACCTTGAACTGATTGATCAACCGCCGCTGCTGCTCCGCCAGTTTGGTCAGATCCGCACTCGCCGAACTCGACTCATCCGCACCACCCGCCACTTCATTGGCCACCTGACCGATATTGATCACGTTGCGGTTGATGTCGTCGGCCACCGCGCTCTGTTCTTCGGCAGCACTGGCGATCTGGGTGTTCATGTCGTTGATCACCGACACTGCCTGGGTGATGGTTTCCAGCGCTTCGGCTGCCTTGGCCGCGTGTTGCACGCTTTCGTCGGTGCGGTTCTGGCTGTCTTCCATGACCCGCACTACATCGCGAGTACCCTGTTGCAGTTGCTGGATCATGCTCTGGATTTCTTCGGTGGCCTGCTGGGTTTTCTGCGCCAGGTTGCGCACTTCATCGGCCACCACCGCAAAACCGCGTCCTTGTTCACCCGCGCGGGCCGCTTCAATCGCCGCGTTGAGGGCCAGCAGGTTGGTCTGCTCGGCGATCCCGCGAATGGCGATCAGGATCGCGTTGATGTTTTCGCTGTCCTTGGCCAGGGTCTGCACCACGTCCACGGCCTTGCCGATTTCCACGGCCAGCACGCCAATCGAGTTGGAGGTGTCACGCACGATCTGCATGCCCTGACTGGCGGCCTGATCGGCATGGCTGGCGGCTTGTGCCGCCTGGGTTGCGTTGCGCGCGACGTCCTGGGCGGTGGCGGTCATTTCCTGCACGGCGGTGGCCACCTGATCGATCTCGGCCATCTGTTTCTGAATGCCGATATTGGTCCGGATCGCGATGTCCGCGGTGTGCTCCGAGGAATCGCTGACGCTCTGTACCGACGCCACCACCTGCGTGATCATCCCCTGCAATTTGGCGAGGAAGGTATTGAAGCCTTTGGCGATGGAGCCGAGTTCGTCGTTGCGATCACTGGTCAAACGACGGGTCAGGTCACCTTCGCCCTGAGCGATGTCATCGAGCATGGTCACCATTTGCTTCAGCGGACGGGCGATGCCGTGGCCCACCAGCCAGATCACCAGCAGGCCGAGGCCGGCGATGATCAGGCCGACCATGGCCATGCCGAAGGTGTCGGATTTGCGCTGGGCATCGAGGTCGCCTTGCAGCTTTTGCAGATCAGCCATCACCGCGTCTAGCGGCAGTTGCAGCATCAGTGTCCAGCGCGTGTCGGTCTGGCCGATGCCGAACGGCAGATACAACTCGATCCGGCCTTGCTCTTTATTGACGGTGTAAGTCACTTCGCCGCGCTTGAGATTGGCCATGTTGGCAATCTGTTGGGCGTCGAGAATGTCGCTGACCTTCTCGCCGAATTTGCTCGGGTCCTTGGTATAGGCGACGATCCGGCCGTTGCTGCCGATCAGGGCCATTTGCCCGGCGCCGCTGTACAGCTTTTGGTTAGCGCCCAGGAGCATTTCCTGGATGAAGTTCACCGACAGGTCGGCGCCGACGATGCCCTGGAAGGCGCCGTTGAGCATGATCGGTTCAATAAAGGAGGCGAGCATGACGATCTTGTCGCCGACCTTGTACGGGGCGGGATCGATCACGCAGGACTTTTTGGTTTCTTTCGAGCACAGGTAGTACTCGCTGGCGCGCACGCCGGTGGACAGGACTTTCTGGTCGTCGACGTCCACCAGTTTGTCCAGGCCCAGGGTGCCGTCGTCGTTGCGGAACCACCACGGCAGGAAGCGCCCGTTGGCGGGATCGATCCCGACAACCTGAGTGCCGACGTAGGCCGCGTCATTGTGGTCCAGTGCGTTCTTTTCCCAGCCGATGTAGGTGCCGAGAATCTTCGGATTCTTCTCGACGTTTTCCTTGATCAGGCTGATCAGTTGCTCGCGGCTGACGTTCAGGCGTGGCTGGCCGTCGGCGCCCGGTGTGCCGAGCAGGGCGTTGACGCGCACCAGTCCGCCGGCAATCAGCAGCGGCGCTTCCAGTTCGCGCTGGATCTGGCTGACCTGAGTCTGCGCCAGCGACGTCAGGCGCTGTTCGATGACTTGCTCGAACTGGGCCTGAGTCCGTTGCTGGACCATTTCCTGGGTGCGGGCACCGGAGAACAGCGCATACAGCACCAGCGCAGCGACTACGCTGAGCACGATGGCGCCGGCCAGGGCTGCCACGGAAAACTGGATCGACTTGAACTTCATGGGAGCTCCGCACGCGAGAGGACGTCTGCGCTGTTGTATCGGCAGCCACTATTGAGCCATGAGGTATAGAGAGAGTAATTGCAGCGCAATGTCGCAAATGGATCAGTGAGCGACGCAGTTGCAGCGGGTTTGTCGGTGGATATGAATGTTTTCCTACAGGTCAGAAGGAGGTCTTCTGAAATCAGGTGCAACACGTCCGTTGTATCTGGCGTCGATACCATTACCCGCCTAGGATACGCGGCAGGTTTTCAGGGAGCTTTTGAATGAACAAGACATTGGTTGTAAGTGCACTGAGCGCAGCGCTGTTGCTGGCCGGTTGTCAGTCGGTCAACACCACCAGCGGCGGTGCCGTGGGCGTCGAGCGCAAGCAGTACATGTTCAGCATGCTGTCCTCGCAAGAGGTCGACCAGATGTATGCCCAGTCCTATCAGAAGACCGTGGGCGAAGCGTCCAGCAAAGGCGTGCTGGACAAGACCAGCAACGATGCCAAACGTGTTCAGGCGATTGCCAACCGCTTGATCGCTCAGGCGCCGAACTTCCGTCCGGATGCGGCGCAATGGCAGTGGGAAGTGAACCTGATCAAGAGCGACGAGCTCAACGCCAATTGTGGTCCTGGCGGCAAGATCATTTTCTACACCGGTCTGATCGACAGCCTGAAACTCACCGACGATGAAATCGCCGCGGTCATGGGTCATGAAATCGCCCACGCCCTGCGCGAGCATGGTCGTGAAGCCATGTCCAAGGCTTATGGCATCGAAATGGCCAAGCAGGGCGCCGGTGCGTTGCTCGGCCTGGGGCAGGACAGCCTGGCGCTGGCCGACACCGTGGCCAACTACGGCATGACGCTGCCCAACAGCCGCGCTAACGAGAACGAGGCCGACCTGATCGGTCTGGAACTGGCCGCGCGTGCTGGGTACAACCCGAATGCTGCCATTACCCTGTGGAACAAGATGAGCAAGGCCTCTGAAGGCGCGCCGCCGGAGTTCATGAGCACTCACCCGTCCTCCAGCAGTCGCACCGCTGCCTTGCAGGCGGCGATTCCGAAGGTCATGCCGCTTTACGAGAAAGCGCCCAAGTCCTGAGGCCAGGACCGCTCCCGCACTCAGTGCGGGAGCGGTCAGCGGAATCAAACCCAGCCGCTGCTCTGCATCGCCTTGTACACCGCGACGATCGCCAGGATCAGGAACGCCGAGGCGGCCAGTCGACGGATCAGGGTCAGTGGCAGTTTCTCCGCTGCAAAATTACCCGCCAGTACCACCGGCACGTTGGCGATCAGCATGCCCGCCGTCGTACCGATGATCACCAGCCACAGCTCCGGGTATTGCGCCGCCAGCATTACGGTAGCGATCTGAGTCTTGTCACCGATTTCCGCGAGGAAGAACGCAATCAGCGTGGTCAGGAATGGCCCGAACTTGCGGGCGGTGCTGGCTTCATCGTCATCCATCTTGTCCGGCACCAGCGTCCACAGGGCGGTGGCGGCGAAGCTCGCGGCGAGAATCCAGTGCAGGACCGAATCGGAGAAGAAACTGCCGAACCAGGCGCCGACCGCACCGGCTGCCGCGTGGTTGGCCAGGGTCGCAGCCACGATACCGGCGATGATCGGCCAGGGTTTGCGGAAGCGAGCGGCGAGAATCAGCGCGAGCAGTTGCGTCTTGTCGCCGATTTCGGCCAAGGCAACGATTGCGGTGGGAACGAGTAACGAGTCCAGCATCAGGATTTCCTAAGGGGCGGGTCGACACGGCTATGACACGTACAGCCTTCCCGCCCCGGGTAAGGTGTGCGTGTCATAGGTCTTGTCAAACCCTGCGATCCGTCTGGTGCGGACGCTTGGGTCGCATACGCCATGATCTGAGGATCAAGTATGTTGACGTATGCCGGACGAGCTTGGCGCTCGTGGGAGACTACTCCCCTAGGACGGAGCGGATTCTGCCTAGGCGTAATCCATTCGGCAAGTGCTAATTTTCAGCCGCGCTTGGCCCGGTAAATCCGGAAACCATTGCCTTCGGCCTTGATCGCACAGACTCCGAGATGCTCCTCGATCAGCGGCTGGTATTTCAGGAAGCTGTTGGCAACCAGACGAAGTTCGCCGCCGTTTTTCAGATGTTTGGCCGCTTTTCGCAGCAAATTCTCGGTGGCGAAATAATCGGTGTGGACGCCGACATGGAACGGTGGATTGCTCAGAATCGCGTTCAAACCCATCGGCGCGGCGTCGATGCCGTCACCGGTCAGCACCTCGGCTTCCAGACCGTTGGCTGCCAGAGTCAAACGGCTGCTGGCGGCAGCGAAGGCATCAACGTCGAGCAACGTGACCTGATTGTGCGGGTAACGACGCTTGACCGCCGCGCCAAGTACGCCGGCGCCGCAACCGAAGTCCAGCAAATGACCGCTCGGCAGTTTGTCCAGGTGTTCCAGCAGCAGGGCGCTGCCGCGATCCAGTCGGCCATGGCTGAACACGCCCGGCAGGCTGATGACTTTCAACGGGCCTTCGGCCAGCGGCAGTTCGTAGGTTTGCGCCAGGCTTTCCAGCGGTTTGGCTTCAGGTGCGTTGGCCACCGTCACTTGCCACAGCTGACAGTGTCGTGCGCTGTCGAGCTTGCGTGGTTTGCCGAACGGGTTGAGCTGTTTGGACGCGCCCTCGATGCCGCTGCGCTTTTCCCCGACCAGATACACCTCACGTCCGGCCAGACGCGAAGCCACGGCATTGAGGATGTAATCGGTCAGATCCTTGGCCTTGGGCAGGAACACCACGGCGGTGTCGAACGAGCGCTCCGGCACGTTCACGCCAAAATGGCTGCGCCCTTCGAAGCGCGCATCGAGTGCAGCCTGATCGCCGGCGTGCCAGCACCAGCCAAACGCATCGGGCAGGCGCCCCAGCAGATCATCGGCAGGCAAACCGGCCAGCAACACCGAACCCTGGAATAACTCGGCCTGACGAAGCAGTACTTCACTGCGCGGATCCATAACTGCTCCTGTGAAAAAAAGTGCCGCAGTTTATCAACTGACGACCCGCAGCGCCTTACCGCTGAAGAACGCCTGGGTGTTTTCGACCAGTTGGCCGACGATTCGCTGCCGCGCCTCGCGGCTGCCCCAGGCGTTGTGCGGGGTGACGATCAGGCGCGGGATGTCGGCGGCCAGCAGCGGATTGCCGTTGGTCGGCGGCTCGACGCTCAGCACATCGGTGGCCGCGCCGCCCAGATGACCGCTGCGCAGGGCGTCGGCCAGAGCCTGTTCGTCAATCAGTCCGCCACGGGCGGTGTTGACCACGAACGCGCCGGGTTTCATCGAGGCGAGTTCGCGGGCGCCGATGAAGTGCCGGGTGTGTTCGTTGAGCGGGCAGTGCAGGGTGAGGGCGTCGATTTGCGGCAGCAATTCTTCCAGTGGCAGGCGATCCGGACGGGCCGGGCGCCCCGGAATCTGCCCCAGCAACACGCGCATGCCGAAGGCTTCGGCCAGTCGCGCGACCGCGCCGCCGAGTTCGCCATGACCGAGCAAGCCAAGGGTTTTGCCTTCCAGCTCGACGATCGGGTAATCCAGCAGGCAGAACTGTTTCGCTTGCTGCCAGCGGCCTTGGCTGACGGCTTTTTGATAATCGGCCAGACGCGTGGCGAGGTTGAGCAACAGCATGATCGTGTGCTGCGCCACCGACGGCGTGCCGTAACCCTGACAGTTGCACACGGTGATGCCGTGGGCGCGGGCGGCGGCCAGATCGACGTTGTTGGTGCCGGTGGCGGTGATCAGGATCAGCTTCAGCTGTGGGTTGGCGGCCATGGCGGCGGCGTCGATCAGGACCTTGTTGCTGATCGCCACGGTCGCACCTTGCAGGCGTTCGGCAACCTGCGCAGGCAACGTCTGGGCGAACAGTTGCAGATCGCTGAAGCAGTCACGCAAAGGGCTCAGATCGAGATCGCCAAGATCCAGCGACGGGTGATCGAGGAATACGGCGCGGTGGGCGTTCGTCATCAACTGTACCTGTTGTGCTTTGAAGGGAAGGCGTAATCTGCCGAGCCTACCAGATGAAACAACTCGTTACGCTTGGCCGAAAGGAGCCCCCATGTACTGGACCGAATTCTTGACCGTTGCCCTGATCCACCTGCTGGCCGTCGCCAGCCCCGGTCCTGATTTCGCCGTGGTGGTGCGCGAAAGCGTGACCCATGGTCGACGCGCCGGGACCTGGACCGCGTTGGGCGTGGGCACGGCGATTTTCCTGCACGTGGGTTATTCGCTGCTAGGGATCGGACTGATCGTTTCCCAATCGATCGTGTTGTTCAACGCCCTTAAATGGGCCGCCGCCGCTTATCTGCTGTACATCGGCTTCAAGGCCCTGCGCGCGCAACCGGCGAAAACCGTCACCGATGATCTGCACAAAGAGGTCGGCGAACGCACCGCTCGTGGCGCGTTCACCTCGGGTTTCGTGACCAACGGCCTGAACCCGAAAGCCACGCTGTTCTTCCTGTCGCTGTTCACCGTGGTGATCAACCCGCACACCCCGCTGACAGTCCAGGCTGGTTACGGGATCTATCTGGCTGTCGCGACCGCGACCTGGTTCTGCCTGGTGGCCATGTTGTTCAGCCAGCAGCGCGTGCGCGCCGGTTTCGCCCGTATGGGCCACTGGTTCGACCGCACCATGGGCGCTGTACTGATCGCGATTGGCGTGAAACTCGCGTTCACCGAGATGCACTGATCCTTCTGCGCTGTCATCTGTTTCGGCAAATGCTGGCGCAAAGCTAGCATTTGTACGGCTCTGCAAATCATTCCTTTGGCTGATTTGGCTGACGTATAAGGGTTCTAGAGTACGAAACTCCAAAGCCAACACCGTGCAGTCAGAAAAGGGATTCTTATGTTGCAGACTCGCGTTATTCCGCCCGCCGAAGGGGCGTACCAGTATCCACTGCTGATTAAACGGCTGCTGATGTCCGGTGCCCGTTACGAGAAAACCCGCGAGATCATCTACCGTGACCAGCTGCGCTACAGCTACCCGACCCTGATCGAGCGGGTCGCGCGGCTGGCCAACGTACTGACGGCTGCTGGCGTAAAGGCCGGTGACACCGTGGCGGTGATGGACTGGGACAGCCATCGCTACCTGGAGTGCATGTTTGCGATCCCGATGATCGGCGCGGTGATTCACACCATCAACGTGCGCCTGTCGCCGGAACAGATCCTCTACACCATGAACCACGCCGAGGACCGCTTCGTGCTGGTCAACAGCGAGTTCGTCGGGCTGTACCAGGCTATTGCGCCACACCTGACCACGGTGGAGAAAACCCTGCTGCTGACCGATCTGCCGGAAAAAACCGCGGATCTGCCGAATCTGGTGGGCGAGTACGAGCAACTGCTGGCGGCCGCGAGTCCGCAGTACGACTTCAAGGATTTCGACGAAAACTCGGTCGCCACCACGTTCTACACCACGGGTACCACCGGCAATCCGAAAGGCGTGTATTTCACCCATCGGCAACTGGTGCTGCACACCATGGGCGTGTCGACCATCATGGGCGCCATCGACAGCGTGCGGCTGCTGGGCACCAACGACGTGTACATGCCAATCACCCCGATGTTCCATGTGCATGCGTGGGGCCTGCCTTACGTGGCGACCATGCTCGGGCTGAAACAGGTTTATCCGGGGCGTTACGACCCGGAATTCCTGGTCGAGTTGTGGCGCAAGGAAAAGGTCACGTTCTCCCATTGCGTGCCGACTATCCTGCAGATGGTGCTCAACGCCAAGGGCGCGCAAGGCACCGACTTCGGCGGCTGGAAAATCGTCATCGGCGGCAGCGCGCTCAATCGCACGCTGTATGAAACGGCCAAGAGCAAGGGCATTCAGCTGACGGCTGCCTATGGCATGTCGGAAACCGGGCCTCTGGTTTCATGTGCGCATCTGAACGATGAATTGATGGCCGGCACCGAAGACGAGCGCACCACCTACCGGATCAAGGCCGGTGTGCCGGGGCCATTGGTCGAAGCGGCGATCGTCGACACCGAGGGCAATTTCCTCCCGGCAGACGGCGAGACCCAGGGCGAACTGGTACTGCGCGCACCGTGGCTGACCGAGGGCTACTTCAACGAACCGCAGAAGGGCGCCGAGCTGTGGGCCGGCGGCTGGCTGCACACCGGCGACGTAGCGACGCTCGACGCCATGGGTGTGATCGATATCCGCGACCGGATCAAGGACGTGATCAAGACCGGCGGCGAATGGATCTCCTCGCTGGACCTCGAAGACCTGATCAGCCGCCACGTCGCGGTACGTGAAGTAGCAGTGGTGGGCATCGCCGATCCGCAGTGGGGCGAGCGCCCGTTTGCCTTGCTGGTGGTCCGTGAAGGTCACGCCATCGGGGCGCGCGAGCTCAAGGAACACCTCAAGCCGTTCGTTGAACTGGGGCACTTGAGCAAGTGGGCGATACCAAGTCAGATCGCCCTTGTTACTGAAATTCCCAAGACCAGTGTCGGCAAGCTCGACAAGAAGCGCATCCGCCTCGACATCACCGAATGGCAGGCCAACAACAGCACCTTCCTCTCGACGCTCTGAGCGTCCCCTGGCGCGCCGAAAACGGCGCGCCAGGCCCACCAAGCAAGCGCTTGGCTTGTGAAATTCGAATTTTCAGCCATCCTTGCCGTGCCGACATGTGTCGGACTGGCGAAAGGACTGTTCCAGAGTGGCCGGCAGCTGCAAATCACACTTTAGAGGGATCAAGCAGTACCACCTGCTGGCTATAGTCCGCTCAAGGATTTTTAAGAACGGGGCACACGCACAAACGGGGCGATGCAACATTGAAGCGATTTCGGGAAGCCTCTGGCACCCGGTCCTTCAGGCGTTTTTAAAAGTACTCACTGCCATAACAATAATGCACATGGAGTAGCGTCGATGACCTCAGTAAACCAGTTCTGGCGCCGGGCAAAGCTGCCTCTGGCCGTCAGTCTTGCTTCTTCGCTCGCCGGGCCCGCATTCGGCGTCAGTTTCAACGTCGGTGAAATCGAAGGCCAGTTCGACTCCTCCCTGTCGATCGGTGCCAGCTGGTCCACCCAGAGCCCGAACAAGAACCTCATCGGCGTCAACAACGGCGGTCACGGTCTGTCCCAGACTTCCGACGACGGCCATGCCAACTTCAAGAGCGGCGAAACGTTCTCGAAGATCTTCAAGGGCATCCATGACCTCGAACTGAAATACGGCGACACCGGCGTATTCGTCCGAGGCAAGTACTGGTACGACTTCGAACTGAAGGACGAGAGCCGCGAGTTCAAGGACATCAGCGACAGCAACCGCAAGGAAGGCGCCAAGTCCGCCGGCGGTCAGATCCTCGATGCCTTCGTCTACCACAACTACGCGATTGCCGATCAGCCTGGCTCCGTGCGTCTGGGCAAGCAGGTGGTGAGCTGGGGTGAAAGTACCTTCATCGGCGGCGGCATCAACTCGATCAACCCGATCGACGTGTCTGCGTTCCGTCGTCCGGGCGCCGAGATCAAGGAAGGCCTGATCCCGGTCAACATGTTCTACGTGTCCCAGAGCCTGACCGACAACCTGTCCGCCGAAGCGTTCTATCAGCTTGAGTGGGACCAGACCGTCGTCGACAACTGCGGCACCTTCTTCTCCCAGCCGGACATCATTGCCGACGGTTGCGACAGCAACCTGCGCGTGCTGAACAAGCGTTCGACGATTCCTGCCATTGCTTTGGGGCCATTGGCGGCCAACGGTGTGGACGTCAACCAGGAAGGCGTACTGGTGCGTCGCGGAGGCGATCGCGATGCACGGGACAGCGGCCAGTGGGGCGCGTCCTTCAAATACATGTTCGACCCGCTCGATACCGAGTTCGGCGCGTACTTCATGAACTACCACAGCCGTGCGCCGATCTTCAGCGCTACGGGGGCGCCACAGTCGGTCTACAACACCGCCAGGGGATTGCCGGGGCCGTTCGCTGCGCTTGCACCACTGCTGGTGGCCGGCAATTCGCAGTACTTCGTTGAATACCCTGAAGACATTCGCCTGTATGGCCTGAGCTTCTCCACCACCCTGCCTACCGGTACGGCTTGGAGTGGCGAAATCAGCTACCGTCCGAACGCGCCGGTGCAACTGAATTCCACCGACATCCTGTTTGCCGGTGTACGTCCGCTGGGTGGTGCATTGTCCAATGCTTCGCTGCTGACCGGTGTGCCTGGCCAGGACCTGCACGGTTACCGTCGCAAGGAGATCACCCAGTTCCAGACCACCCTGACGCACTTCTTCGATCAGGTCATGGGCGCCAGCCGTCTGACCCTGGTGGGCGAAGTGGGTGTGACTCACGTCGGCGGCCTGGAAAGCACCTCCGACGTCCGTTACGGCCGTGACCCGGTCTACGGTCCGGGCGAGTTGCCGGCCACGGGCGGTGCCAACACCTGCGCCAACATCCTCAACGCCAGCACCATCAATGGTGCGGGTCCCGGCTCGCCGCAGAACAACCGCAGCCGCAACTGCACCGACGAAGGCTTCACCACCTCGACTTCGTGGGGCTATCGCGGTCGCGCCATCTGGGAATACAACGACGTGTTCGCCGGCGTGAACCTCAAGCCGAACGTGGCCTGGTCCCACGACGTCAGCGGCTACTCGCCAGGCCCTGGCGGCAACTTCGAAGAAGGTCGCAAGGCGGTGAGCCTGGGCGTCGATGCCGAGTACCAGAACACCTACACCGCGAGTCTGGCCTACACCAACTTCTTCGACGGCAAGTACACCACCGTGGATGACCGCGACTTCGTGGCGCTCAGCTTCGGCGTGAACTTCTAAGCACTGCATTTCAGGACGAACGAATTTATGAAAATAACAAAGAGTCTGTTCCACGCCGGTGTTCTGGGCCTGTCGCTGCTGGCGACCGGTGTCATGGCGGCGGTGCCTGCCGCCGAAGCGGACAAACTGGGCAAGAGCCTGACCCCGATGGGCGCCGAAATGGCCGGCAACGCCGACGGCTCGATCCCGGCCTGGAAACCGATGCCGAAGAATGCCGGCACCGTCGACAGCAAAGGCTTCCTGTCAGACCCGTATGCCAGCGAAAAACCGCTGTTCACCATCACCAAGCAGAACGTCGATCAGTACAAGGCCAAGCTCGCGCCGGGTCAGTACGCGATGTTCCAGCGCTACCCTGACACCTTCAAGATGCCGGTCTACCCGTCCCATCGCGGCGCCACCGTGCCGGATGAGGTATTCGCCGCCATCAAGAAGAACGCCACCACCACGACCCTGGTGTCGGGTGGCAACGGTCTGGAAAACTTCGATACCGCCGTGCCGTTCCCGATTCCGAAAACCGGCGTGGAAGTCATCTGGAACCACATCACCCGCTATCGCGGCGGCAGCGTGACCCGTCTGGTGACCCAGGCCACGCCGCAACCGAACGGCTCGTTCAGCCTGGTGTACTTCCAGGACCAGTTCGTGTTCCGCGACAAGATGAAGGATTACGATCCGGCGAACCCGGGCAACATCCTGTTCTACTTCAAGCAGAAAGTGACCGCGCCGGCACGTCTGGCCGGTGGCGTGCTGCTGGTGCACGAAACCCTCGACCAGGTGAAGGAACCGCGTTCGGCGTGGGTCTACAACGCCGGTCAGCGTCGTGTGCGCCGCGCACCACAAGTGTCCTATGACGGCCCGGGTACTGCGGCGGACGGGCTGCGTACCTCCGACAACCTGGACATGTTCAACGGTGCGCCGGACCGTTACGACTGGAAACTGGTCGGCAAGCAAGAGATGTACATCGCCTCCGACAGCTACAAGCTCGACGATCCGAAACTCAAGTACACCGACATCATCAAGGCCGGGCACATCAACCAGGATCTGGCGCGTTATGAACTGCGTCGCGTCTGGCATGTGACCGCGACGCTGAAGGAAGGTCAGCGCCACATCTACGCCAAGCGTGACTTCTTCATCGACGAGGACACCTGGCAAGCGGCGGTGATCGATCACTACGATGGTCGCAACCAACTGTGGCGCGTGGCGGAAGCCCACTCCCAGAACTACTACAACGTGCAGGTGCCTTGGTACACCCTGGAAACCCTCTACGATCTGCAATCCGGTCGCTATCTGGCGCTGGGCATGAAGAACGAAGAGAAGTCGGCGTATGACTTCGGCTTCACTGCCACCACCAGCGACTTCACCCCGGCCGCCCTGCGTCAGGATGGTGTTCGCTAAGCTCCTGTAAATCGAGGCCGCATCCTCGTGAAAACGCCCCGACAGGTTCGGGGCGTTTTTTGTCTGTCGCTTTTTTCGTAGCCTTTTTGTAGCCATTTGTAGCAACGACCTTCATAACCGCTCCGTTTAAGGCTAGTCTGCGGGCATCTGCTACGCCGCCAACAGCCATACGAACAAGAGCCGGCCATGACTGATCTGTCCCCACTTCCGGGTCCCGCAAGCGTTGCCGTCGCGGCACTGGACGGGCGTTTTTTTCGCCCGCCACTGCCTGACGGCTACGTCATGCGGCCACGACTGTGCGAGCGCCTGCAAGCCGGGCTCGGTGGACGTCTGTTGCTGGTCAGCGCCCCGGCCGGGTTCGGCAAAAGCTCGCTGGCCGTGGAGTTCTGTCAAAGCCTGCCGGCGAACTGGCACAGCCTGTGGCTGGGGTTGAGCCCGCGGGACAACGACCCGGGGCGTTTTCTCGAGCGTCTGCTCGAAGGTTTGCAGGATTACTTTCCGCAACTGGGCAGTCGGGCACTGGGGCTGCTGAAAATGCGCCAGCGTCATCAGCCGTTCGCCTTCGAGGAATGGCTCGACGGCCTGCTCGATGAGCTGGCTCAGCATCTCGAACCGTGCTCACCCCTGTTGCTGGTGCTGGACGACTATCACCTCGCACAAGGGCCGGTACTCGACCGTTGCCTGCAATTTTTCCTCAACCATTTGCCCGACGGTCTGCTGGTCATGGTCACCAGTCGGCAACGGCCGGACTGGCACCTGGCTCGCCTGCGCCTGTCGCGGCAATTGCTGGAACTGCACGAACAGGACCTTCGCCTGACCCACGACGAAGCCTCGGCATTACTCGACCGGCACCGTAGCTCCCTTCGTGGCGAGGCGCTGGAAAACCTGATACAGCGCAGTGAAGGCTGGGTCGCCGGCCTGCGATTCTGGCTGCTGGCCGAGTCCGAAGCCGGAGGGGACTCGGTGTTGCCTCAGGCGCTGAATGGCGGGGAAGGGCTGATCCGCGATTACCTGCTGGAGGAAGTCATCGATTGCCTGCCAGCCGAAGTGCAGGCGTTTCTCTACGACACCGCGCCGCAGGAGCGTTTTTGCAGCGAGCTGTGCGACGCTGTGCGCGAAGCCCATGACAGTGCTGAAATCCTGCGTTTCCTGCTGGCGCATCAGGTGTTTCTGGTGCCCCTGGACGAGCACGGGCACTGGTATCGCTATCACCATCTGTTTTCCGATCTGTTGCGCAGTCGTCCGATCACCGGGGCGATAGTCCCGGCTGCCACGCTGCACTTGCGCGCCTGTCGCTGGTTCAATGCGCAGGGGCTGCTGGATGAAGCCGTGGAGCAGGCCTTGCGCGCAGGGCATCTGGACGTGGCGGCGAATCTGGTACAGAACCTGTCCGAAGAACAACTGCTGGCCGAGCAGAACGTCGGTATGCTACTGCGATGGAAAATGGACTTGCCTGACAGCCTGCTGATCAGCACCCCGCGCCTGATCGTGCTGTACAGCTGGGCGTTGGGATTGGCGTGTCAGCTCGATGCTGCCGAAGAACTTGCCAGTCATCTGAGCCGGTTTCTGCCGGCACCCTCAGCGACAGCGCAGAAGTCGATGCTTGCCCAATGGCTGGCGCTGAAGGGGATCATCGCCCGTGGGCGAGGGCACCGCCAGCAGACCATCGAGTATTGCAGTGAAGCGCTGGAAAGCTTGCCGGCCAAGCGTTACGGCCAGCGTCTGATGTGCCTTTCCACTTTATCCAACCTGGCGATCGCCGACGGCGATCTGTGGCGTGCCCGAGGCTTGAACCGCGAATCCCTGGAACTGGCGCAGCGGGTCGGCAATCCGCTGTTCGAGGCGTTGGCACATTACGATCGCGCCCGCGTCCTGCAGGCTCGCGGCGAGATTCTGCGTGCGCTCGATGAAGTGCGTCAGGGACTGGAACGTCTGCGCGGACTGTCGGCACAACGCTTGTACGCAGTCCGTGCCCGGCTGACGCTGTATGAAGGTTTCCTGCTGGCCATGCGTCTGCAGCCACAAGTGGCACGGGCGCGATTGCAGGCTGGCTTGAGCGAGGCACGGGCCTGTCGTGATATCAGCGTATTGATCGGCCACTGCGTGATCGCCCGGCTCGAGGGCAGCAGCGGAGATTTTGCCAAGGCCTTCGCCGAGCTGGCAGAAGCCGAACGCCTGATGCACATCTGGGACGTTCCACCGATCTACTATCTGGCGATGATCACGCTGGTCAAATGCGAACTGTGGCTGTCCCAGGGGCGCATTGATCTGGCCGAGGCCTGGCTGGCGCGGTTGGGTCAGACCTATACCGGCGAGCGCGCGGCCGCCCCGCCGGAGTTCCACCCTCAATTGCCGTTGCACGTCGAATTGCAGCAGGCGCTGCTGGATGTCATTCAGGGACAACCCATGCTCGCCGAAGGGCGATTGAATGTCTTGCTGGAAAACGGTCAGCAAACCGGACGACAACTGCTCAGCGTGATGGCGTTGACGCAAAAGGTTGTGCTTTTACTGGCAGGCGGGCGCGAGTCCGAGGCTCGCAAGGCCTTGGTGCAGGCGCTGGAAGCGGCGGCTGGCGGTGTGCTTCAACCCTTCGATGTGCTGGTCAAAGAACATGCGGACTGGTTGCGTGGGCAATTGTCACTGAGTGCACCGACAGCCGTCGGCCAGCAATTGCTGGAGCACTTCCCCCAAACGCCGGCTCGCCCTGCTGCGGAGTTCACGGCGACCGAAGCACTCAGCAGTCGTGAGCTCGCCGTCCTGAGGTTGATCGCACAAGGCTGCTCGAACCAGGAAATCAGCGATCAGCTGTTTATTTCCCTGCATACCGTGAAGACCCATGCCAGCCACATCAACAGCAAACTCGGAGTCGAGCGACGTACACAGGCAGTGGCGCGCGCCAAGGAGCTGGGGGTCTTGAGTTGATCGGTACAGGCTTCCACTCAACAAAACGCCCCGAACCAGTCGGGGCGTTTTGTTTTACGGGCTGACCTGTTTCAGATCATGTTTGCAGATCAGGCCACCAGATCATTGGCGCTGAAACTGTTCACACCCACCAGCTGGATTTCAAAGTCCGCACCGGCGTTGCCGCTGACGTTGCCTGACAGCACGTGATCGACAAAGCGCAACTGGCCTGCGCCGGTGAAGTCATTCGCGCCGATGAAGCTGAAGCCGTTGAAACCGGCACTCAACAGGTTGGCGTCGAATTTGCTCAGGTCGATCTTGTCGCCCTGCAGGCTGCTGAAGTCAGTGATGACGTCACGGTTGGCACCGGTTCCCATCTCATTGACTGCCGAGAACACGAAGGTGTCGGCACCGGCTCCGCCGGTCAATGTGTCGGTACCTGCGCCGCCGTCAAGGATGTCATTGCCCTCCTTGCCATCCAGGGTGTTATTGCCGGCGTTGCCGATCAGCGTGTTGTTCATGTAGTTGCCGGCGCCATAGAGGTTG
>NZ_JARVSR010000018.1:0-75077 GCF_030209075.1 Pseudomonas sp. lyk4-R2A-10
TGCGTCGGCTCTCTAAACCAGAGCAACCAGATTGCGGTGTGTGAAGACGCAATGAACCGAAAGTTCGATGCTCACAAAACACCGAAAGCTGTCACATACCCAATTTGCTGAAGCGAGGCCATCCGGTCACGAGTCAGTACCCGAATTTCTTGACGACCATAGAGCGTTGGAACCACCTGATCCCATCCCGAACTCAGAAGTGAAACGATGCATCGCCGATGGTAGTGTGGGGTTTCCCCATGTGAGAGTAGGTCATCGTCAAGATTAAATTCCGAAACCCCAATTGCGAAAGCAGTTGGGGTTTTGTTTTGCCCGCAGGAAAGTTTTTGCTCGTGTCAGCGAGCCCGTTGATGGTTACCATGAGCGTCCGTTCGGCAGGAGGCAGGTAATGCAACTCAAGTTCAGTCACGTCGATGTACTCGTCAATAACCTCGAAGAAGCCTGTGCGTATTACGGGCGGATTTTAAAGGCGAGAATCTCCAGGACGCTGGTGTGGGAGCGGGGCGGCCTGCATGTGCGTTATGCGATTGCGTTGATCGGGCAGGAGCGTTTCATGCTGGTTCAGCCATTGGCCGGGAATCTGCGGGAGCTCCTGGATAGCGCAGGCGAGGGCATGATCTACCGTCACTGCTATTCGACCCCCGACATCGAAAAAGCCTACGACGAACTGGTCGCCGAGGGCGTGCTGCCAGAAGATGAAAACGGTAAACCGCTGGCCCGCGAACACCTGCAATCGCCGGCAGGGACACGCATCATCTGGCTGCCTAAACGCTTTGGCCACTTCTCGATTGAAATCCTCGAAGAAAAAACGCTGGAGGCGTTTATGGAGGAGGCGTTTGCCTGACGTTTTTCCTCTTGTGATACGTCACGACTACCCCGTATAAGAGCGACTTTCACTTCCGATATAAGAAAAGGGTGCACGCATGAGCAATGCCTGGAACGAGGGATATTTCACGGACGAAGGTTACACCTACGGGTACAGCCGGGAAATCAATCCGGTTTTCCAGCGTTATTGTCTGCTGTTGCGCGGTTTCGCCACGCTGGAGAGTACCGACGGTTACCACTGTGAACTGGGTTTCGGTCAGGGCGTCTCGATCAATATCCATGCCGCGGGCAATCCGGGCACCTATGTCGGTACCGACTTTCACCCGGGTCAGGCGTCCCATGCCATCGCTCTCGCACGCGACTGGGGCAGCGATGCGCGACTGTATGACGACAGCTTCGAGCAGTTGCTGGCCCGTCATGACTTGCCCCAGTTCGACAGCATCAGCCTGCATGGCATCTGGACCTGGGTCAGCCGTGATAACCACAAGCTGATCGTGGAATTCATCCGTCGCCATCTCAAACCAGGTGGTCTGCTCTACGTCAGTTACAACTGCTTCCCGGGCTGGTCGCCTCAGGCACCCTTGCGCCAACTGTTCAGCCTGCACGACCGGTTCGCCAGCCAGGCCGGTGCGCGCCCGGATCAGCGTATCGATGCAGCGCTGCAGTTTTCCGAAGCGCTATTGGCGGCCAACCCCAAATATGCCAACTCCGCACCGGGTCTGGACGCCAAGCTCCAGAGCATCAAGGGCCAGGACCGCCAGTACGTCGCCCATGAGTATTTCAACCGCGACTGGAACTGCATGTATTTCACCGACGTGGTTGATGCCCTGGCACCCGCCAAGCTCGATTACGCCACGACAGCCGTGCCGCTGGACTCCGTCGACCCGCTCAACCTGAGCGCTGAAGGCATGGACTTTCTGGAAGGTATCGAGCATCCCGTCATGCACGAGCAGGCGCGTGACTACTTTGTGAACCAGAGTTTCCGCCGGGATCTTTATGTGCGTGGCGCCAACAGGCTGTCCGCCTCCGAGCACCGTGAGCGGATGCTCAGCACGCGCTTCGTCCTGTTGCAGGCAGCCGACAGCGTGCCGGCCAACGTCACCGGTCCGGCGGGCGCAGCGACACTGCAGGCAGAGATCTATGGCCCGGTACTCGCAGCGCTGGCGGATGACGCTTATGTGCCGAAAACCTTGCGGCATTTGCTGGATCTCGTCTCCCCGTTGGCCTACGGCGACGTGGAACAGGCCCTCAACGTGCTGATCGGCATGAGCGTCGTGGCGCCCTGTCAGAGCGAGGCGGCCGAAAAGCTGGTGCAGGCCCGCTGCAATACCCTAAACCTGCAGCTGTGCAAGCGTTCGTTGTATGGCAACAAGATTCAGACCCTGGCGAGTCCGGTGACCGGTGGTGGCGTGACGGTCAGCCGCTTCCAGCAGTTGTTCCTGATATCGATCAAGCAAGGCAAAAAACACCCGGATGAATGGGCGCAACTGGCGTGGGGCATCATCGGCGGCCAGGGCGAAGGTCTCCTCAAGGACGGCAGGGCCCTGACCACCGCGGAAGAAAACCTTGCCGAACTGACCGTGCAGGCCCAAGCGTTTGCCGAGAGTACGCTGGTGATTCTCAAGGCTTTGAAAATCGTCTAGTCGAGACGAGGGACGGCAGGACGTTCTCGCGTCGCCTGTCGTCGTCCGGGGTATTTCGGATTCTTGCGCAAAACCAGAATGACAGCACCGCGGCTGACGTGCTGACAAGGACGCGCGGTCGATGTAATGCCCCGGTCAAATAACAGTGTCAACGGAAACCGGACTCTGCATAAGGTACTGATGTGAAGCGTGATACTCACCTTGTAATGCTTTTGCTGTTGGTTATCGGCTGCTCACTGGCATCGCTCACGATCTGGAAGGTGCTGGGTTCCTGAGATTGAGCACTTGACGAGGTGAACGTCCATGGGTTGAACCTGACGCAGGCACTTGCGACGTATTCCGAAGGCATTGTCCGGCAGAGCTCGCTACTTCTGCTCGGACTCGTCGAGCGCCTGGAAACCGAGGGCAGTGGTCCGGCGCAGATCGAACGGCTCAATACTTTGATCAACGGGCAGCGACCGCTGATGCCGCAGCTGAGTGGCATCACTATCTACGACAACAAAGGTCATTGGTTGATGTCATCCAATCGGCCGATTCCTGTCGGTGCCAACAGCAGCGACCGTATCTATTTCACTCACACCGCGATGATCCATCCCGCGAGCCCTTCATCGGCCCGCCCATCCGTAGTCGCTCGAATCAGGAATGGGTGATCACCATCAGCCGGCGTTTCAATGACGCTTGCGGTGAGTTTGCCGGTGTGGTGGCGGTCACCTTGGGAGTGGAAAACTTTCTGCGTCTGTTCGGCCAGCACGATGTAGGACAGGAGGGCGCCGTCGGCTTGTCCTACACCGACGGCACGCTGCCGATCCGTTACGCTTTCCGCGAATAGGACATGGGACGCAACTTGGTTGGCATTGTGAGTGTGAGCATCGGCATTGCGGCCGCCACAGGGTCGCAACTGGACACGGTACAAGGCCTGATCGCTGCGGCAGATCAGGCGCTGTATCAAGCCAAAGGGGCGTGCCGGAACGGGCTTGCGAAAAGTGTTGGCAACGAAAGCTACTCTGCGTACACCGGGTAATTCACATAGCCTTCGGCATCACCGCCATACACCGTAGCCGGGTTCAGCGAATTCAGCGGCCAGTCATTGGCGATGCGCGCGGGCAGGTCCGGATTGGCCATGAACGGACGACCGAAAGCCACGAGATCCGCCAGTCCTGATTCCAGCAAGCGTGCACCGCTTTCGGCGTTGTAGCGACCCGCGTAAATGATCGCGCCGCCGAAGGTGTCGCGCACCGCTCGACGGAAGGTTTGCGGCATCACTGGCGCGTCGTCCCAGTCGGCTTCTGCAATAGACAGGTAAGCAATGCCGACGTCTTGCAGCACCTTGATCGCTTCGATGTAAGTGGTGTGCGGATCTTCCTCGACCATGCCCAGGTAAGTCCGCGCTTCATCGGTGGTGGTGAACAGCGGCGCGAAGCGCACACCGACTTTTTCCTTGCCGATGCACTTGGCGACCCCGGCGACTACTTCGCGCAGAAAACGCAGGCGATTGTGCAACGAACCGCCGTACTGATCGGTGCGCAGGTTGCTGTGGGCGGAGATGAACTGGTTTACCAGATAACCATTGGCGCAGTGCAGTTCGATACCGTCAAAACCGGCGTCCATGGCATTGCGCGCCGCCTGGATGTATAGCTGAACCAGTTCCTGGACTTCATCGGTGGTCAGCGCTCGAGGCGCGGACGGCGGAACCAGAGCGCCCACACCGGGCGCGGTTTCGATGAACACACTGACCCGGTCGGTGGCGATGGCGGAGGCCGACACCGGTGCGTCGCCATTGGGTTGCAGGGCAGTATGGGATACGCGACCGACATGCCATAGCTGCGCGAAAATTACGCCGTCACTGGCGTGGACAGCCTCGGTGACCTTGCGCCACCCGACGATTTGTTCGGGTGTATGAATGCCTGGAGTCCAGGCGTATCCCTGCCCACGAGGCTCGATCTGGGTGCCTTCAGTCACCAGCAAACCGGCACCGGCACGTTGCTGGTAATACTCGGCCATCAATTCATTGGCGACATTGCCAGGTTGGGTGCTGCGCTGGCGGGTGAGGGGCGGCAGGACTATGCGGTTTTTCAGGATGTGGCGGCCCAGGGTGACGGGTGTAAAGAAACTGCTGTGGTTCATGGAAATACCATTGTTCATGGCCTTATTAGACCAGTCGACTATTCAGGTGGCGAAAAAAGAACACCGTGCAACGCACACACGGTGTCCGGATCAGTTGTTCGAGGATGTAGCGGAAAGCTTCAGCCCAGCAGCTTCAGCAGTTTTTCGGCGACAGCTGCCGAGCTGGCAGGATTCTGGCCGGTCACCAGTTTTCCATCAGTCACTACATGAACCTGCCAGTCGGCAACTTTGGAATAGCGACCGCCAAGACGCTGAAACTCGTCTTCGATCAGGAAAGGTACGACATCCGTCAAACCGACGGCAGCCTCTTCGGAATTGGTGAAACCGGTCACTTCGCGATGCTGGATCAGCGGTTTACCGTCCGTATCGACCACATGACGCAGTACCCCAGGTGCGTGGCAGACAAAACCATGGGGCTTGTTGCTGCGCGCGAAGGCTTCGATCAGGGCAATCGAATGCTTGTCTTCGGCCAGATCCCAGAGCGGGCCATGGCCACCTGGATAAAACACGGCATCGAAATCTTCGGCGCGGACGTCGGCCAGGCGGCCGGTGCTCGCGAGTGCCTGTTGGGCCTCAGGGTCCTGGCGGAAGCGATCGGTTTCAGTCGTCTGAGCGTCGGGCTCGTCGCTCTTCGGATCAAGCGGCGGCTGGCCGCCAGCGGGCGAAACCAGTGTGACGTCGGCACCGGCGTCCTTGAAGGCGTAGTAGGGGGCGGCGAACTCTTCGAGCCAGAAGCCGGTTTTCTTGCCGGTGTTGCCGAGTTGATCGTGGGAAGTCAAAACCATCAAGATTTTCATAGAGCACCCTGGGTTGGTCTGGCGGCGTTCATGAGCAAGGGATTCGCACAGGATCGACACCGGGAAAAGGTTTGTCGGGGCGCAGCATAGTTTCCAATTAGACCAGTCGTCTAGTAATTTTTTCTTCGAAGGTTTTTCATGGACAGCTGTGGCAAACTCGCGTTCCTTTGAGATAAACGACTGGTCTATTGCCTGGTAATTCGTGCCCCATGAAACCGACCTACGACGACACCCGCCAACATTTGCTCGACACCGGCCACCGGATGATGGCCGAGAAAGGCTTCACCAGTGTCGGCCTGAACGAGATCCTGCAGACCGCCGGCGTGCCCAAGGGCTCGTTCTATCACTACTTCAAATCCAAGGAACTGTACGGCCAGGCCTTGCTCGAGGATTACTTCGTCGACTATCTGGCCGACATGGAGCGACGCCTGACGCTGCCCGGCCTGAGCGCCCATGAACGGCTGATGGATTATTGGCAAGGCTGGCAGGATCGTTGCACCCTGGAAGGCCATGGCGACGAATGCCTGGTGGTGAAACTTAGCGCCGAGGTGGCCGACCTTTCCGAAACCATGCGCCTGACCTTGCGTGATGGCACCGAGCGAGTGGTGGCGCGCATCACCGAGTGCATCGAACAGGGCCAGGTCGAAAAAAGCTTGCCTGAGGGCGATGCTCGGCAACTGGCTGAAACCCTGTATCAGCTGTGGCTGGGGGCCAGTCTGCTGAACAAACTGCAACGCACGGGGCAATCGTTGAGTACGTCTATGGCGACCACGAAGCGCCTTCTGAGCGTGTGAGAAAGCAATAGACGCAAGTGGTCGAGAGTCAGCTGCACAAACGAATGGGAATGCCTATCAATTGCGCGGCGAGTGGTATACCATCCGCCGCGTTTTGCTGGCAGTTATCCCCTTCGTTCTGGCCTATCCGTAAGGTTCTCCCCCCATGCGTCGAACTCTGCTGTCCATCTGTGTGTTGCAAGCGTTGTCTCCTTTTGCATGGGCCGAGCCCTCCGATTCAACGGCGTCAGCGCTGGAGCTGGATGCAACCGACGTGGTCGGTACCGCGGATTACGAAAGAGCGGACGGCCCGGTACACGGATATCGCGCGACCCGTTCGGCCAGCGCCACCCGAACCGATACCTCGATCCATGAAACCCCGCAGTCGATCAGTGTCGTCACCAAAGATGCGGTCGAAGACATCGGTGCTACCCGGCTGCAGGACGCACTGGATTACGCGGGCGGAGTAGGGCGAGCCAACAATTTCGGCGGCCAGGGACTGACCACGTTCACCGTGCGCGGATTTACCACCGGCGAGTTCTACCGTAATGGTTTCCCGATCAACCGCGGTTATCCGAACATGCCGGATGCCAACACCATCGAGCGTCTGGAAGTCCTGCGCGGGCCGGCGACCATGCTCTACGGCCGTGGTGATCCGGGCGGCACCTTCAATGTCGTTTCCAAACAACCGTTGCCCGAGCGTACGGTCACACTCGGCAGCCAGCTGAATGACCAAGGCATGCGCCGCGGCACCCTGGATGCTTCCGGTCCGCTCGATGAAGAGGGGCGTCTGGCCTATCGCCTGAACGTGGTGGGCGAGGGCGGCGATACCTTCCGCGATCACGTCGAAACCGAACGCTACGGCGTGACCCCCGTGCTGACCTGGCAAGCCAGCGATGACACCCGAGTGATCTTCGAGGGTGACTTCATGCGCAACAACCATCCGCTGGACCGGGGCGCGACGCGTTATCCCCGGCAGATCGGCACCGCCTCCCGCGACACCTTCTTCGGTGAACCGGACGCCGGCAAGTTGCACAACGACAACAACATGGCGCAATTGCGCTTCGAGCATGTGCTCAATGAGGACTGGACGCTCGGCGGTGGCTTCCAGTGGCTCGACGGTACCTTGCAGGGCAATGCCATTGAAGCCAACGGCATTGCCGCCGACGGCCGGACTCTGGGACGAAATTTCAACTACCGCAAGCTGGAGTGGACGGACAAGGACACCCAACTCAACCTGACCGGTCACTTCTCCACCGGCGGCCTGCAGCACACATTGCTGACCGGTATCGAATACGAAGATTACGACTACCAGTCGATCATCCAGCGCTCCAGCGGCGCGGTGAGTGCCTATCCGATCGATATCTTCAATCCGGTCTATGGGCAGCCCCGTCCGGCACTGACACGCACCCCGACCCACGACAAGGAAAACCTCAAGACCTACGCCGCGTTCGTACAGGACCAGGTGGCCCTGACCGATCGGCTGAAAGTCCTGGCCGGGGCACGTTTTGAACGCTTTGAACACGACTACGAAACCTACGTGCCCGGCGGCAAGAACTGGCAGGCCAGTGACAATGCCGTCACGCCCCGCGTCGGTGTGACCTACGACCTGACTGACACCCTCGCGATTTACGCGGACACCGCGCGCTCCTTCAAGCCCAATACCGGCGCGAGTCGGCAGGGTGGCGGCTTTGAACCAGAGAAAGGCAAGTCCTGGGAGATGGGCATCAAATGGGAAGCGCTGGATCATCAGCTGAGTGTTGACGCGGCGATCTATCAGATTGAAAAGCGTAATGTCCTGACCACTGACCCGGTGGACTCGACGTTCAGCGTGGCTGCCGGGGAAGTGCGCAGTCGAGGGTTTGACCTCAATGTTGCCGGCAATCTGACCCCCGAGTGGCGTGTCATCGGGGGGTACGCCTACGTCGATGCCGAGGTGACCAAGGACAACGTGATCCGCTCCGGCACGCGACTGATGAACATCCCGAAAAACAGCTTCAGCCTGCTCAACGTCTATGAGTTCCAGGACGGTGCCCTCAGTGGTCTGGGTCTGGGGACAGGCGTCAAATATGTCGATGAGCGCGCGGGTCAAACGGCCAACACTGCATTTTCGATGGGGAGCTACACCGTTGTCGACCTGCTCAGCTACTACAAGGTCAATGACAAGTTACGTCTCAATCTCGACCTGAAGAACCTGTTTGACCGGGACTACGACGAGGGCGCATTCGGTAACGTCTACGCCTATCCAGGGGCACCGAGAACGGTGCAGGTCGGCATTTCCTACACGTTGTAGTCCGATCGGGTCTGAAATCCATCATCGGGGGCAGCGGCCCCCGATGACTGTGAGGCTCAGCCGGTCACACATCCTTGCGGAGTCTTTCCGGCAAAACTGTCCACCAGGCTCGCCACAACCATCTCGCCCATGCGGGTGCGGGTCTGCAGGGTCGCGCTGGCGCGATGTGGTTGCAGCACCACTTGTTCCTGGGCAAACAAGGCTTCAGGCACGTTAGGCTCGTCGACGAAAACATCCAGCGCCGCACCCGCGATCTCGCCAGCCGTCAGGGCCGCCACCAGATCGGTTTCGTTGACCAGTTTTCCTCGGGCGACGTTGATCAGGTAGCCGCCCTTGCCCAGAGCCTGCAGCACGGAGGCATCGATGATGGCCTCGGCCTTGTCGGCGGCTGCCGCGAGAATCAGGGCATCACTGTCGCGGGCCAATTGCTTGAGGTCGGCGATGAAGGTGTGGCTGACATCGCTCATCGGTTGCAGGTCGGTGTAACTGATCGGACAGCCAAACGCGGCAGCGCGAGTGGCGACCGCTCGGCCAACCCGGCCCATGCCGACGATGCCGATACGCATGCCGGACACTTGCCGCGCCAAAGGCAGCGGTGCCAATGGGGTCGGGCTTTGCGGCCACTGGCCCGAGCGCACGTAACGGTCACTGGTACACAGCCCACGACACACGGCGATCAGCAAACCGATGGCCAGGTCGGCCACGTCTTCGGTCAGTGCGCCGATGGTCGCGGTCACGCGGATTCCGCGATCCCTGGCGTAGGCCAGGTCTACTGCATCGGTGCCGACACCGTTGACCGCCACCACTTCCAGTTTGGGCAGTTGCGCCATCAACGCCTGACTGATGCCCGTGTGACCACCGGTGATCACGCCGCGAATGTTGGCGCCGTGTTCCTGCAAATACGCCGCTTTGTCGGCCTGCTCGAAATAACGCCTGATCGTGAACAGTTCGCCGAGACGGGCATTGATTTGCGGAATCAGGATCGGGCTGAGCTGCAAGACTTCTGGCTTCATGTAAACCTCACTTACGCAATAAAAAAGCCGGCTCAACCACGGCCGGCAAACGGCATGGCAGTCGCCATGACGGTCATGTTCAGGACGTTGGCCGACAGGGGCAGGCCGGCGATGTAACGCACGGCGTCGGCGACATGCTTGACGTCGACCATCGGCTCCACGGCGATGCTGCCGTTGGCCTGGCGCACGCCTTTGGTCATGCGTACCGACATTTCGGTCAAGGCATTGCCGATATCGATCTGGCTGCAGGCGATATTGAAGTCCCGACCATCCAGCGCCAGCGATTTGGTCAATCCCAGTACCGCGTGTTTGCTGGCGGTGTACGCGCTGCTGAAAGGACGCGGGGTGTGAGCCGAAATCGAACCGTTGTTGATGATGCGGCCACCCTGTGGCTGTTGCCGGCGCATGAGCCCGAACGCGCCACGGGCACAGAGGAAAACGCCATTGAGGTTGGTGTCGATCACGTTTCGCCACTGCTCGAAGGTCAGTTCGTCCAGCGGCACGGCAGGGGCATTGACCCCGGCGTTGTTGAAGACCACGTCCAGGCGTCCGTAGACCTCGGCAATGGTTGCAAACAGCTGGTCGACACTGGCGGGGTCGCGTACATCGGTGGGCACCGCCAAGGCTTCGCGTCCTTCGCCGGCCGCCAGATCGACCAAGGCCTGCAAGGGTTCGGGCCGGCGCCCGGCCAGCACCAGGGTGTAACCGTCGGCCAGCAGGCCCAGGGCTACGGAACGGCCGATCCCGCTGCCGGCGCCGGTCACCAGGGCCACTTTCAAGGATTGAGTGTCAGACATTTTGTTGTTCTCCTTTTTTCAATCACTTAAGGACAGATTCAAGGCCGGGGGCCGACGCGCATTTCGAGTTGGCCAATGCCGTCGATCCCGGCGCTGATGACGTCGCCGGGTTGCAAGACATCGACGCCGGCGGGGCTGCCGGTCATGATCAGATCGCCGGCCTTGAGTGTGACGGATTGCGAGATGCGGCTGATGACTTCACTCACCGACCAGATCTGGCTGTCGAGTCGATCGCGCTGGCGTTCCTCACCGTTCACGCTCAACCATAATTCCCCTTCGAGCCGACCGGTCCGAGTGACCGGCACAATGGCGGTCATCGGTGCGGCGCCTTCAAACACCTTGGCACCTTCCCATGGCAAACCGTCGCGCTTGGCCAGTCGCTGTACGTCACGGCGGGTCAGGTCCAGTCCGGCGGCGTACCCCCAGACATAGGCCAGCGCCTGGCTTTCGGGGATCTGCGCGCCGCCTTCGCCGATGGCCACGACCAGCTCGATTTCATGGGCAAACTCTTCGGTCAGTGACGGGAAGGTCACTTCACCGACGGCGTCCACCACAGTGCTTGCCGGTTTCATGAAGAACACCGGCGGCTGGCGCGGCTGGCCCAGGGTGTCCGGCCACGGGTAGTTGCGGCCGACGCAGAACACGCGTCCGACGGGAAAGCGTTGCTCGCTGCCGACAACCGGCAAGGTCACTGGCAGATCCGGGGTAAAGACGTATTCGGTCATGTTCATCCTGCTGCAAGTCCTGTGTGAAAGGTAAGCGTACGGCGGCAAACGCTGGCGAAGTTGGACGAAAGCCGCCTCAAATTGGAGAAACCGGTTGTTCTGGCTTCAGCGCGTTTTCAACTCGATGCGGTACAGGCGACCGAGCAGCAAGGAATAGGAGAGGGTGCCGATCAGCGCCACGGCACCAATGAACCAGAACGCCCAGGCGAACGAGCCGGTGGCGTGGACGATGGCGCCGATCACGATCGGAGTGACGATGCCGCCGATGTTCGCGGCCAGGCTGGTGATCCCGCCGGTCAGCCCGATCAGTTCCTTGGGCGCCACCTCCGACACCGCCGCCCACGAGGACGACGCGATGCCCTGAGCGAAAAAGGCAATGGTCAGCACGGCGATGCAGATGACGTTCGAGTCGGTGAAGTTCACCAGCACGATCGACATGCCCAGCATCGACCCGACCACCAGCGGCAGTTTCCGGGCGAAAGACATTGAATAACCACGACGGATCAACAAGTCGGAGACGATGCCGGCGAGCAGGATGCCGACCGTTGCGCCCACGAAGGGCATCACGGCAAAGATCCCGGCCTTGATCGTGGTCAGATGGCGTTCTTCAATCAGATAGGTCGGGAACCAGGTGAGGAAGAAGTACAGCGCCGAGGTGCTGGCGAACTTGCCGATGCAAATGGCCCAGACCTGACGGTAACTGAACAGCTCGGCGATCTGCCGCCAGTTGAAACGAGTGCGTTCCTGGCTGCTCTTGACCAGTCCGCCACCGGCCTCGATGTATTTCAACTCTTCTTTGCTGACCTTCTTGCAGTTCAGCGGATCGCGGTACAGATACAGCCACAGCACACCGAAGATGATGCCGAGCGCGCCGGTACTGTAGAAAACATGGCGCCAGTCAAAGGTTGTGGCCAGCCACAGCAAGGCACCGGTAAACAGCGCCGTGCCCAGGTATTGCCCGCAGACGTAGATGCTGCTGGCCATGCCCCGTTCCCGCGCCGGAAACCAAACGGTCACCGCACGGCTGTTGGCCGGAAACGCCGGCGCTTCCATCGCCCCGACGGCCAGGCGCAGGCCGAACAGCGAAGCGAATCCCGTGGCAAAGCCTTGAAACACCGTGACGGTCGACCAACTGATCAGTGAAACCCCGTAGGTAAAACGTGAGCCGAAGCGGTCGGCGATAAACCCGGCCGGCACCAGCGCCAGTGCGTAGGTCCAGGCAAAGGCGGAGAAGATCAGCCCCATTTCAATCTTGTCCAGGCCCAGGTCCTTGGCCATGAACGGAGCGGCAATCGAGATGTTCACCCGGTCGATGTAGTTGATGATCGTCGCAATCAGCAGCAGCGAGAGCATGAACCAGCGCCGTCGTGTCGGCAGCCGCCGGGATGACGCGGCGTCCCTGTCGGCGGCAATCAAGGGGGGCGCGGTGGTTTGAGATGTGTGCGAATTCGACATGAGTGGACCTCGTTATTGTTAGAAGTGTCGAGTTGTTTGCGGACAGCCGACGCCGTTGCCCGCTGTTCGGGGGCAAGGCAATCGAAGTTGAAACCAATGGCAAAAACGGCCAGGGTCAGACGTTCAGCTACGTCTTCCGGCTGGCATCGTCGGTAAAGGGTGGGGAGGGGCGGCGGGGAGCAATTGCAGATTCATGACGTGCGCACCTTTTTTGTTTTTGAATGAGGTTGGGCTGCATGGGAAATACAGTGGTCGTACAACCTCTTGAAATCAATCAAAGTGTTAGATCATTTTTTCCGGAGAAGGGCGCGTCGGATAAACCTGTCCAAAAAAATCCACACCGTGAATTTTCCTTTTGTTTTTCGATTTTTTTCATAAGTTGTTGTTTTTGATATTAAAAAATAATGCCTGTGTGGTCGCTTTTTTTGGACAGTGATCATCGGCAGTGGTGGTGTAAAAAATCACTGAACCTGATGTCATCGTATGACTGCTTGAAGGGCTGGCGCCGAACCTTCAAGATGAGCCACGCCGATTACTCGGCAACGCCAGGAAAACCTGCCTGAGTACCTGTCGAGGATTCTCCAGAAATGACGTCACAATGCCGTGTGCCCACCTACGTCATGCAGCAACGCAGCGAGATGATGGACTTCTATATTCGTGACAAGAAAGGTCGCCGCGCCGAGACCAGCCCGCATCGACACGAATACTTCCAGATCCAGATCAACCTCGGCGGCGACACGGTGCAGCACATTGGCAACGCGGTTCGTCCATTTCCGCGTAACGCGCTGGCATTCATCCTGCCGCACCGCGTGCACGTGATCCCGCATCCGGCGGACAGCAACTTCATGGTGATCAACTTTTCCCAGACCTTTCTGCTGCCGCATTTGCAGTGCGACCCGATGGATCTGGAGGAGGTATCAATTCTCCTGGCGCCCGAACTGTCGCCGTTCCGCTTTCAGGAGCATCTGGATTTCATACTGGGGGATGAGGACTTCAACGAGGTCTGTGGCTTGATCGAACAGATGCGCGGCCTGGACGAGAATCGTCAGTTCGGTACACGCGAAGTGCTCAAGGGATTGCTGCTGCAACTGGTGGGCAAGGTGTGCGTCCTGTATGCCGAACCGCTCAAGCGCCTGGCAGAAGAGAATGCCGCGCAAGCCAGTCGGCGGGATGCGCTGAGCCGGATGTTCGAGTATCTGCGCAAGAACATTGCCGACCCCGATCTCAATCTGATCAAGGTCGCGGCGGCGACCTATCTGTCACCGACCTATCTCACGCACTGGCTGCGCAAGGAAATCGGCAAGACCTTCACCGAGCTGGTGCTGGAACGCAGAATGCACGCGGCACGCAATTACCTGCTCAATGGAACCCGGCCGGTGGGCGAGGTGGCGAGGTTGTGTGGGTTTGCGGATGAAGCTTATTTCTCCCGACGGTTTCGCCAGATCCACGGACAGCCACCTGGACAGTTCCGCCGTCGGCAACTGGACCCGGACACCCCGCAGTCACCTGTAGATGCCTGATCGGCTAATGCGACGAAACATAAACCGAGGCCGACGACGGCGCAGGCAACGCATACGTTGCCTTCATCCACTCGATCTCCGCTTGCGGCGTTCGGCCGAAGAAGCGTTTGAACTCGCGACTGAACTGCGAAGCGCTTTCATAGCCGACGCTGAATGCCGCCGCTGAGGCAGTCATGGCATGGCGCAACATCAAAAGTCGCGCCTGATGCAGGCGCGTCGATTTCAGGTATTGCATGGGAGAGGCGTCCGTCACGCTGCGAAAATGCAGGTGAAAACTGGGCACGCTCATGCTCGCCTCGCGCGCCAGTTGCTCGACGTCCAGACGCTCCTGATAGCTGCTGTGGATCTTGCGGATCGCCCGCGTCACCTTGCCGAAGTGCCCTTGTCGATTGAGTGCAGCGCGCATCGAGCCGCCTTGTTCGCCGGTCAGGATGCGGTAATAGATTTCCCGCAACAGCGACGGCCCCAATATCTGCGCCTCACCCGCAATGTTCATGGCTTCGAGAAAGCGCAGTGTCGATGCGCGCAGGGTGTCGTCCATCGGTGAGGCGAACATGCCTTTTGGTTGAGCATCGCTCGGGCCGTGGACGTCATCCACCTGCTGCATCAACTCGCTGGCCACCTGGAAATCCAGTTGCAGATAGATCGCAAGCATCGGCTCATCTTCAGAGGCGTCGGTCTCCATGGTGAAGGGGATCGGAACCGACACCACCAGGTAATGCTGGGCGTCATACACGTAGACGTCATCGCCCAGATACCCGCGCTTCTGGCCCTGACAGAGAATCACGATGCCGGGGTCGTACAGCACCGGCGTGCGGGTCAGTGGCCGGTTCGAGCGCAGGAAGCGCACGCCCTCCAGCGCGCTGAGGTTGTAGCCCTCGACCGGTGCCAGCGTTTCCATGAGCTGCACCATGCGCGAAGTGCTTGGGTCGGCCTGTTTCATCGGGTTCTCTCTGTGGGCCGTTCAATGGTCGGTGGAACGGGTCAGCGCTTCCCATTGATCGATCTCGCTGGCGGCGCGTTTCAGCTTGTCCCGCACCAGGCTCAATGCATCGCTGCCGAGCAACAGATGCGCCGGTGGAGCAGGGCTGGCGATGATCTGCAACATCGCCTGCGCCGCTTTGCGCGGATCGCCGAGCTGCTTGCCGCTCTTGTCTTCGCGCGCCTTGCGCACCGGATCGAAGCTTGCGTCATAGTCGGCGATGCTGCGGGGCGTGCGCTGCATCGAACGGCCGGCCCAGTCGGTCCGAAATGAACCCGGTGCGACGGCGGTCACGAAGATATTGAACGGCGCCAGTTCCTTGCTCAGGGTATCGGAGATGCCTTCGAGCGCAAACTTGCTGCCGCAGTAGTACGCGATACCCGGCATGGTGATTGTGCCGCCCATCGACGTGATATTGAGAATATGACCCGCCCGCCGCTGGCGAAAGAACGGCACAAACGCCTTGGTCACCGCGACCGCACCGAACACATTCACGTCGAACTGGCGGCGCATGTCCTCCAGCGGCGATTCTTCGAAAATGCCTTCGTGGCCGTAGCCGGCGTTGTTGACCAGCACATCGACCGGGCCGTGGGTCGCTTCGACGGTTGCCACGACGCTATCGATCCGCTCGAAATCCGTGACATCCAGCAGCACGCCGTACGCATTATCGATAGAAAGAGCCTGAAAGGCTTGCAGGTCGGCTTCGCTGCGCACGGTGCCGATGACGCGGTGTCCGGCGGCCAGCGCTTCCTTGGCCAGCGCGTGGCCGAAGCCGCTGCTGACGCCTGTGATGAAGAGGGTTTTGGTGGCGGTCATGACGAACTCCCGTGAATGCGGTTTCAGCTCATGGTATCCATCGAAGGAACACTCACCTATGTCGGTTTGTCTTTGATCATTGCCTATTCCTATCAACGGGGCGACAAACGGCCAAAGAGCTTTTTGCGTTGCTCCGGGCATTCAGGCAGCAACAGATCCAATGTGCTGATATTTTTCCATTCTGCGCAACGCTCGCGAATAAAGAGGACGAAATGAAGAAATCAACGGACTGGCCCGCAGACGATAACGAGTTGGCACAATTGCGCGCGTTCAACCGCAAGCTTGCCCGGCTGCCGCGCTTTCGTATCCGCAATCGCATCACGCCACGGGCGATTCAGTTGCTGTTGCGGCTAAGCCAATTGGGCGGCGCAAGAAAGTTGCTCAAGCACGGGCTCGAGGCTGAACGAAAAGTGGTGGGTGTCGACGGCGCGTCAGTGCCGGTGCGGATTATTCGGCCCAAGACAAAGGCCAAAGGCGTAGTGCTGGATTTCCATGGCGGCGGCTGGGTCATCGGTAACGCGCAGATGAACGATCCCCTCAACATCGCCATGGTGAAAGCCTGCGACGTGGCAGTGGTCTCGGTCGACTATCGGCTTGTGGTCTCGACTCCGATCGAGGGCGTCATGCAGGACTGCCTCACGGCGGCCCGCTGGCTGCTGAGCGATGATTGCCGCGAGTTTGCGAACCTGCCCGTCATCGTCGTGGGCGAGTCGGCAGGCGGCCATCTCGCCGTCGCGACCCTGTTGCAACTCAAACAGTGGCCGGACCTGCTCGAACGGGTGAGCGGGGCGCTGCTGTATTACGGCGTCTACGACCTTGCCGGAACCCCCAGCGTACGCAACGCCGGGCCCGATACCTTGCTGCTGGACGGGCCAGGGATGGTTGAAGCGCTGCAAATGCTCACTCCGGGATTGAACGATGAAGAACGCCGGCAGGCGCCGTTGTCACCGCTGTACGGTGACTTCACCGGTTTTCCGCCAGCGTTGATGTTTGCTGCGCAACTGGATCCGCTCAGGGATGACACGCTTGAGTTGGCTGAGCGTTGGGGCAGGGCGGCGGAAGTGGAGGTGCATCTGCTGCCGGAAACCGCACACGGGGTGATTCATTTTCCGCTGGGGTTGGCGGGGAGGGTGCTTGGGTATAGTCGTGCGTGGGTTGCGGGGCGGCTTGTTGAGGGGTGAGCCATCGACCCTCACTCAGCCGCCACCTTGAATTGCTCGAGAATAAGTTCAGCCAATGTCCTGACAGGCTCGGTGAAACTTCGCCGAGGCCTGTGCACCAGTCCGATATCACGATGGAACGTGTGTTGGCCGAGATCAAGCGCCCGCACACCTGACGGCCATTGCTGATGGGTGGCCGTCTGCGGCACGAGCGCGCCCCCTACGCCATTTTCCACCAGCCTGATGATGGCCTCCAGCTCATCCAGCTCAGAGACTTCACGCAAAGTGAAATGCATCTGTCGCAGGAAACGATCGACCTGCCTGCCGCCGAATGAAGAGCGGTCATAGCGAATGAACGGCAGGCTTGAGAGCAGTTCGATCCAGTCTTCTCCCGGTACGTCCTTGGGCACGATCAGACGGTAGGGTTCAAGCGCCAGTGTGGTCCAGCGCAGATCGCTTTGAAGCGAGAAGGGCGGCCGAATGATCGCCGCCATGTCGATTTCGCCAGTATCCACCAGGTTCACCAGCTCCATGGAAAGACCGGGCACGACACGCGTTCGGCATTCCGGGCACTGTTGGTGAAACCTGGCGAGTGCGTCCGGGAGAAACGATCGCTGGACAGAGGCGATTGCGCCGACGTTGACCAGAATGCGGGTGGAAAGACCGACGGTGGTCGATCCCAGGTTGTCGTAAAGACGAAGCAGCTCCTGCGCCTGAAGCAGGACTTGCTGGCCCATCCTGTTGAGGTGGGCCGTGCGTCCTTTTCTGTCGAATATTTCAAAGCCGAGCTCGGCTTCCAGGCGTTGAATCTGGGCGCTCACCGCCGCCTGTGTGAGGCCTATCCGGTTGCCGGCAGCCGCGAAAGTGCCTTCCCGGGCGACGGCAATGAGGGTCTTGAGTTCTTTGATCATTCACAAATATTAGTTGTGTTTCTGAGAAATATATATTGATTTTTTTGCTGTCATTGTCGCCCTACGATGTGCTCACCAACCACAAAAACCGTATTGGAGTCCTGATGAGCCTTTCGCCATTCCACCTCGCCATCCCCGTTTACAACCTGGCTGCAGCCCGCACTTTTTACGGTGAGGTCTTTGGCCTGGAAGAGGGTCGTTCCAGCAACCAATGGGTCGACTTCAACTTTTACGGGCATCAACTGGTGATTCACGAACACCCGAAAACCGCGTCTCAGGAAAGCGTTCACAGCAACCCGGTCGACGGGCACGACGTTCCTGTTCCTCACTTCGGCATCATCCTGGGATGGGAAGAGTGGGAAGCGCTGGCAGAGCGCCTCAAGTCTTTCGGTACCGAATTTGTGATCGAACCTTACATTCGATTCAGAGGACAGGTTGGCGAGCAAGCCACGATGTTCCTGTTCGACCCTTGCGGCAATGCCCTCGAATTCAAGGCCTTCAAGGATATGAGCCAGCTCTTCGCCAAGTAAGAAACGCAATGGCACAACGGCGTTGTGCCATTTGATCTCAAGTGAGCTGGAAGCTCATGACTCTAGCAACTGCCGATTGATGCAGTCCTTTCATTCCAACAAGAAGGCTAGACATGAAACGTATTCCCCTGGTGTGGCAAATCGTTGCCGGGCTGTTGCTTGGCGTGCTCGTTGGTTGGTACTTCAATACCCATCCGCAGTATCAGTCGTGGGTCAGCACGGAGATCCTGAAACCGCTTGGCGATATCTTCATCAAGATGATGAAGATGGTGGTCGTGCCTATCGTGTTCTGTTGCATGATCCTGGGTATCGCCGGAGGCGGGGATAACAAGTCGTTCGGCCGGATGGGCATCAAGTCGCTGGGCTATTTCTTTGCGATCACCGGCCTGGCCATCGTGATCGGCCTGTGTTTCGCGAACCTCTTCGAACCCGGTACGGGCACCGATATTTCGGGCATCGCACACGGTGCTGCCGCCATCACGATGGAGCCTTCGAAGGGCGCGCTTGTGATTGTGCAAAACATCGTTCCGGATAACGTTCTGGTGGCGATGTCCGAGGCGAAGCTGCTGTCGGTGCTGTTCTTCGCGGTGTTGTTCGGTGTCGCGCTCAACGCATTGCCCAGGGAGAAAAGTGCACCTGTGGTTGCGCTGGTCCAAGGCATTTCGGATGCGATGTTCAGGATCGTCTCGATCGTCATGGCCTATGCCCCGATAGGGGTGTTCGGCATGATCGGTGCGACCGTCGCTACCTTCGGTTTTGCCTCGTTGTTGCCCCTGCTCAAGTTGATTGGTGTGGTTTATCTGGCGCTGATCGTCTTCGCATTGGTAGTGCTCGGAGGAATCAGTTACCTGATCGGCGAGAACATCTTCAAGTTGATCAGGTATTTCCGCGACGAGTTGATTCTTGCGTTCTCCAGTGCTGCCTCCGCAGCGGTCATGCCGCAGTTGATGAGCAAGCTGGAGAACTACGGGGTGCCACGGCGTATTGTCAGTTTTGTGGTGCCAGTGGGGTACGCGTTCAACCTTGATGGCGCCTCGATCTTCCTCGGGGTGGCGACAATCTTTATCGCCCAGCTTTATGGAATCGATCTGTCGCTTTCTCAGGAAATCCTGCTGGTGGTGACCATGGTGCTGACCTCCAAAGGTGCTGCCGGGGTGCCTGGATTCGCCATCGTCATCCTGTCGGCCACATTGGCGTCTGCCGGTCTTCCGCTGGAGGGCGTGGCACTGATCGCCGGCATCTTCAGGATTATCGACAGCGGCACCACCACCCTGAATGTGTTGGGCAATGCGATCGCGCCCCTGGTGATCGCCAAATGGGAGAGGGTGACTCTTGAGCCTTCGCGCACCCGCCCGGACGTACAAAAGGCCTGACGATCACAAGGAGCACTGACGGCGCTGCACGAGTAAACGCCTGCTGATGGACAGGCGATTTTTTTCATCAGGTTACTAGACGACCGGTCTGATATTGAAGGTATGCAACATGATTGATAACAGTCGCAACACGGATCTTTTTTCTCCCATGCAAATGGGCGCCCTGCAATTGACCAACCGGATTGTCATGGCGCCCGTGACCCGCAGCCGGATGGCTGAAGACGGCGTGCCGAACGAGTTGCACGCCACTTACTATGCACAGCGCGCGAGTGCCGGCTTGATCATTGCCGAAGCGACCAACATTTCGGCGCAGGGACGTGGCTACGCCATGACACCGGGGATCTGGTCGAACGCGCAGGTGGCGGGGTGGAAAAAAGTCACGGACGCCGTCCATGCCGCAGGTGGCAAGATTGTCAGCCAGCTGTGGCACGTGGGGCGTTTTTCCAGCGTCGAGTTGCAGCCCGACGGCGCCGCTCCGGTTGCGCCCTCGGCGATCAAGGCAGAGGGCAGTACCTACACCGAGAACGGCTTTGTCGAAGTGTCGATGCCCCGGGCGCTGGAGACTTCGGAGATTCCCGGCATCATCGAGCAATACAAGCGCGCCGCTGAAAATGCCAGGCGTGCCGGTTTCGATGGCGTGGAGGTTCATTCGGCGAACAGCTATCTGCTCGACCAGTTTCTGCGTGACTCGACCAATCAGCGCACTGACCGGTATGGCGGCACCCTTGAGAACCGCGCCCGACTGACGCTTGAAGTCACTGAAGCGGTGATTTCGATCTGGGGCAGTGACCGCGTCGGCATTCGTCTTTCGCCGGTCACGCCCGATGCCGGAAACACACCTCCCGACAGCAATGTCATGGCGACCTACGGATATCTGATTCAGCAGCTCAACCGGCTCAATCTGGCCTATCTGCACTTCGTCGAAGGCGCCACCGCGATCTCGCGCACGGTTCCTGATGGCGTTGATCTGGATGCATTGAGCGCGCAGTTCGAAGGCCCCTTCATCGGCAATAACAACTACGACCTCGAGATGGCACTGGAGCGCCGGGCGCAGGGCCGGATTGACGCGGTGGCGTTCGGGCGCCTGTTCATTTCCAACCCCGACCTCGTGGAGCGCCTGCGTCGGGGCACCGAACTGACCATCGCACCACGCGAGAGCTACTACGGCGGCGGCGCCAAGGGCTACACCGACTGGCCAACGGCTGACCATTGATTTGTGCGCCCCGTGCCGGATCGGCGCAGGGCGGCTCGATTGAAAAACACATTCACAGCAATCAGGAGTTCATCGTGAGCCATCCAACTTACGTGCAGGAATACAACGCAATCGTCGAAGTGCTCAGCCAGTACAACGAAGGGGGAGCAAAGGCTGACAGCGCCTTGATGAAGCCCGCGTTCAATGCGCAGGCGACCATGTTCGGGGTTGACGACGGCAAGCTCGTCGGCGGTGCGATCCAGAATCTGTATGACGTCATCGACAGCGCGTTCCGTCCATCCCCCGAAGCCGAAGCCGCCATCGTTCGCATCGATATCGTCGGCACGGCTGCGAGTGCCCGGGTCGATACCGACAACGTGTCGGGGTTCCGTTTCACCGACTTCTTCAACCTGCTGAAGGTGGAAGGCAAGTGGACGATCGTCAGCAAGATCTACCACACCCACCCGAGCGTCTGAGCCCTCGTCGTCTGCCCCGGCAACACCGGGGCAGCACGGATTACGCCTGATCCATCGCCTCGGTCAGTCCCTGATCCTCACCCAGAAACCCGCCACTCTGGTGCTGCCAAAGCCGCGCATAGGTGCCGTTCTTGGCCAGCAGTTCGGTGTGGGTGCCTTGCTCGATGATTCGCCCTTCATCCATGACAATCAGTCGATCCATCGCCGCAATTGTCGACAGTCGATGGGCGATGGCGATCACGGTCTTGCCCTGCATCATTTCATCGAGGCTTTCCTGGATGGCGACTTCGACTTCGGAATCCAGGGCGCTGGTGGCTTCGTCGAGCAACAGGATCGGCGCGTTCTTGAGCATCACCCGGGCAATGGCAATGCGCTGGCGCTGGCCACCGGAAAGCTTGATGCCGCGCTCGCCCACCAGGGTGTCGTAGCCGGTGTGGCCCTGGCGGTCGCTGAGCTGGTTGATGAAGCCGTCGGCCTGGGCGTTGGCCGCAGCACGCTGGATCTGTTCGTCGGTGGCGTCCGGTCGGCCGTAGGCGATGTTGTCGCGAATCGAGCGGTGCAGCAGGGAGGTGTCCTGAGTGACCATGCCGATCGCGCTGCGCAGGCTGTCCTGTGTCACCTGCGCGATGTTTTGCCCGTCGATGCGAATCTCGCCGCGATCCACGTCATAGAAGCGCAGCAGCAGATTGATCAGCGTGGATTTACCGGCGCCGGAGCGGCCCACCAAACCGATTTTTTCCCCCGGTCGGATGCTCAGGCTCAAGCCGTCGAGCACCTGGCGTTCGCCGTTGTAGTTGAAGCTGACGTTGTCGAATTCCACGGCGCCGCCGGAAGGCACCAGCACGCCGGCGTCCGGCGCATCCTGGACCTTGGGGCCACGGGTCAGGGTGTCCATGCCGTCCTGCACCGTGCCGATGTTTTCGAACAGCGACGTCATCTGCCACATGATCCAGTGCGACATGCCATTGATGCGCAGCGCCATGGCCGTGATCGCCGCCACGGCCCCGGTGCCGACTTCGCCCTGATGCCACAGCCACAAGGCGTAGCCGCCGGCGCCCATGATCAGCCCGACCACCAGCGCCTGATTGACGATCTCGAACTGGCTGACCAGACGCATCTGGCGGAAACCGGTCTGCTTGAAATCCTCCATCGCCGCCCGCGCAAAATGCGCTTCACGTTTGGAGTGGGAGAACAGTTTGACGGTGGTGATGTTGGTGTAGGCGTCCGAAACCCGGCCCGTCATCGACGATCGCGCGTGGGCCTGTTCCTGGCCGACCTGGCCCAGGCGCGGTACGAAATACAGCATCGCCAGCCCGAACAGCGCGACCCAGGCAATGAACGGCAGCATGAGTTTCAGGGCGAAGCCGCCGGCCAGGGCGATGATCGCAATGAAATAGACGCCGATACCCGGTGCGATTTCGATGACGGTGAACAGCACCTCGCGCACGGCCAGCGCCGTCTGCATCACCTTGGTCGTGACCCGACCGGAAAACTCGTCGGAGAAGAACGAAAGGCTCTGCCGCAGCATCAGTCGATGGAAATCCCAGCGCAGACGCAGCGGCAGATTGATCGCCAACACCTGATGCTGAACCATGGTGCGCAGCGCCACCAGCCCGACGCTGGTCAGCAACACGATGCCGATGCCCCACAGCACGCGGCTCTCCTGGCCGTTCACATCGCCGCCGGCCTGCCAGGTCGAGAGCAGATCCACGACCTGACCCAAAAAGGAAAACAACCAGGCTTCGTAGATCGACACACCGGCACTGAGCAGCGCCAACGCGAGGATATAGCCGCGAGCGCCACGGGTGCAGGCCCACAGGAATCGCGCCAGACCGACCGGCGGTGGCGGCGCTTCGTCGGGCGGGAAGGGGTCGAGCCGTTGTTCAAACAGGCGAAGCATTGGGGGTCTCCGAAATCATCAGTTGCGGGGATTCTGCCACTTATCGATCACATTGAGGGGCCGCAGGTTCAGTGCATGATCTTTTGAGGGAAAACCCTCATTGTTGTAACGCTGACGCCTTACTAGCATGAACTCCGACGTTGACCCACTCGATGGAGAGCACCATGGCTACCACGCAGACTGACGACAAGCGCCCAACCCCCGATCCGGCCGAGGACAACGCGTTTTTCCCCTCGCCATATTCCCTCAGCCAGTTCACTTCGCCCAAATCCGATCTCAGTGATGCCGAGTACCCGAACCGTTACAAGGGCGGGCGCTGGAAGGTCCTGATGATCGGCGCGGACGAGCGCTATCTGTTGACCGACAACGGCACCATGTTCTCCACGGGCAATCACCCGGTTGAAACGCTGCTGCCGATGTATCACCTCGACAAGGCCGGTTTTGGCTTTGATGTCGCGACGCTGTCGGGCAATCCGGTCAAGTTCGAATTCTGGGCCATGCCCTCCGAAGACGCCGAAGTGAAGGGCTTCTACGAGCAATACCGCGATCAGTTCAAGCGTCCACTCAAGCTGTCCCAGGTGATCGAAGAAGCGCTGGGCGAGGACTCTGATTACATCGGCGTGTTCATTCCCGGCGGCCACGGCGCGCTGATCGGCCTGCCGGAAAGCGAGGACGTGAAAAAGATCCTGCAATGGGCAATCGCCAAGGACAAATTCGTCATTACCCTGTGCCACGGCCCGGCGGCGCTGCTGGCGGCCGGCCTCGGTGAAACAAAAGACTCATGCATCTTCAACGGTTACCGGATTTGCGCCTTTCCCGATGCCCTGGACTCTACAACCCCCGACATCGGTTACATGCCCGGCCACCTGACCTGGAAATTCGGCGAGCAGTTGCAGGCGCTCGGTGTGGAAATCACTAACCAGGACATTTCCGGGGCCACGCTTCAGGATCGCAAACTGCTGACCGGTGACAGTCCGCTGGCGGGCAACGCACTGGGCAAACTGGCGGCCGCCGCGCTCCTCAAAGAGGTCACGTCGGGGTGAGCTCCGGACCTGCCGAAGCACTCTTGCGCGCCGCCCTCGACATCGAGGCGGCGCCCACGCTGGTGGCGATCCAGAAGGCCGTTCGCGGTTTCGCCGGGGCCTATGGTTACGATCGGTTCGTCCTGTTCTCCGCCACCTCGGCGTCGGAGGACGTGGTCGAGCGCATTTATTGGGTGGAAGGCGACTGGTTCGGCGACGGCATCGCTGTCGACGCCCAGACCTACGTTCAGCGCTGCCCAGTGACTCGCCACCTGTTGGACGCCCGCGAATCGTTCTTCTGGAGCAAGGTGCAGGAGCAGAGCGGCGAACTGTATCGGCTGGTTCGCGTGCCAAGCGGCCCGGGCGTGCATGGATTGCAGATTCCGGTCTTCGGTCCACAAGGGCTTGAAGGCGCCATGAGTCTGGGTGGCGAACAGATCGATGCCTCGGCGCGGGTTCGTCTGGCGCTGGGCATGCTCGCCTCGGTGGCGTTTTTCTCCGCCCGACGCTTGCTCGAAGCGCCGCTGGACGAGACGGCCGGAAAACTCTCGACCCGCGAGCGCGAAGTGCTGGCGTGGGTCGCCGCCGGTCGCCGGCAGGCCGACATCGCCGCCACACTCGGCTTGTCCGGGCGCACGGTGGAAAATCACCTGCGTTCGGCGCGTCGGCATCTGGGCGTGGCCACCACTGCTCAGGCCATCAAAATTGCCATTCGCAAGGGTGAAATAAAGGGGTGAGGTTCTCACTCTGCCGGTGCCGTGCTTGAACGGCGGTGCAAAACTCCTATGATGCAAAGGGCCCGCGCCGGCTGTCTGTAACCGGCGCAGCCCTTTACGTTTTTTAGAGAGATCGATCCTCGTGGAGTCTTTTCCGGACGCATTGCGCGAATCCCTCACGACCGAATTCATTTTTGGACCGTTCTGTGTCGTTCCAGGCAAACGTCTGCTGACCCGCAACGGGGTGGCGGTCGAGATCGGCGGACGGGCGCTGGATCTGCTGATCGCCTTGCTTGAGCAGCCGGGGCGGGTGCTGTCCAAGTACGACCTGATCGACAAGGTGTGGCCCGACAGTGTGGTGGCCGAAGGCAGTCTGCGTTTCCATATGACCGGCCTGCGGCGGATTCTCGGCGATGGCGAGGAGCAGGCACGTTACATCGCGACCCAGGTGGGCGTGGGGTATGCCTTCGTCGCGCCGCTGGAAAGAAAACAGACCGCTGTGCACCCGGCGCCCATCGCGACCCGAGCCACAGAGGGCGTCTGCAGTCTGCCGCCACGGGCCAGACTGATCGGCCGCGAGATCGATCTGCAACTGGTCATCGACCATATGCAGCAACCGAGGTTGTTCACCATCGTCGGCCCCGGCGGCGTCGGCAAGACCAGCCTGGCCATCGAAGTGGCGCACCGCATCGCCGCCCAAGGCTATGAGCGCGTCAGCTTCGTCGATCTGGCACAAGTGGAAGACAGCGCGCTGGTGCCATCGGCACTGGCCCGATCGCTGGACATCCCGGTGCAGGCCGAAGACCCGATGTTCGTCCTGCTCGCGCATTTGCGCGAGCAGCGGTTGATGCTGGTGATCGACAATTGCGAACACCTGATCGACGCGGTGTCGATCCTTCTGGAACAGATCAGCGACACCGCGCCGGAGGTCGGGGTTCTGGCCACCAGTCGCGAGCCGCTGCGGGTGCGTGGCGAATACGTGCACTGGCTCAATCCACTGGAATTTCCCCGTGAGCCGCAACACCTCGGCGTTGAGGAGTTGCTGGCATTCCCGGCCATCAAGCTGTTTGTCGAACGCGCGTCGTTGAGCAATGCCACGCTGCTGGAAGCGGGCGGCGGGCAAATGATTGCGGACATTTGCCAGCGGCTGGAGGGCATGGCGCTGCCGATCGAGCTGGCGGCGATGCGGGTCGCCAGCCACGGATTGAAGGCCACCCACGCGCTGCTCGGCGAGCGTTTTTCGCTGGGCTGGTCGGGACGCAGGACGGCGGTGCCGCGCCATCAGACCCTGCGTGCCATGCTCGACTGGAGTTATGACCTGCTGTCGCCGCAAGAGCGCCTGGCGCTGGAGCGGTTTTCGGTCTTCGTCGGGCCGTTTTCCCAGGAAGCCGCCGCGCAGGTAGTTGCCGAATCGCAACACGAAAGCGCCACAACGGCCGCGATCCTCGATGATCTGGTGTGCAAGGGACTGGTCACGGTCGATCACAGCGACTCGACGGATTCGTATCGCTTGCTGGAGATGACGCGCGCCTACGCCCGGGAGAAATTGACAGCGCGGGGAGAGGCCGAGGTCAATGCGCTGGCGTTCCGCCACGCGGCGTTTTACATGGATTTGCTTGGGCATCTGGGAACTTCCCCCGACGAAATTTTCCGTCACTCGGCGCGTCTGGCCAGCCAGTTGGGCAATGTTCGCGGTGCGCTGGAATGGAGCTTCGGGCCCCACGGCGATCCCGGCCTGGCGTTGCCGCTGGCGGCTGCGAGCGCGCCGTTGTTCCTGCATTTTTCCTTGCTGGTCGAGTGCCGCACCTGGTGTTCCCGGGCGGTGGAACTGCTGGAGCTGGGGTACTACGGCACGCCCACCGAAATGGAACTGCAAGCCGCGCTCGGTCTGGTGCTGATGTTCACCCGAGGCAACAGTGAAGCCGCGGAAAAAGCCTTGCTCCGGGCGCAGGACATTGCAGTCGCGTTGAACGACTACGGCTCACAATTGCGGCTGCTGGGCCGCTTGCAGATTTTCTACGAACGCATCGGTGATTTCCCGTCGTCGCTGGCCTGGGCGGAGCAGGCCGCGGTGGTCGGCAACATCCTCAACGAGCCCGCCGCCATCGCGATTGCCGCATCGCTGACCGGCATCTCCCATCATCTGCTCGGCAACCAGCGTCTGGCTCGCCAGGAACTGGAAAGTTCGCTGCGCAACAGTTTGCCGTCGCATCCCAGCAACACGATTTACTACGGCTTCGATCACCGCAATCGCACGGGCTTGGCGCTGGCGCGGTCACTCTGGCTGCAGGGCTATCCCGATCAGGCCCGGCGCTTGGCCGAGCAGATCGAGGCCGAAGCCTCGGCGCTGCAGCATCCGGTCACTTACTGCATCGCCATGGTCTGGATCTTGTGCATCTATATTTGGACCGGTGATCTGGCGAAGGCCACCGCGAGCCTCGAGCGGTTCAGCGCCATCGCCGAAACCAACGCACTCGGCCCTTACATTGCCGCCTGCCACGGGTTGCGCGCGGCGATCGCCATCCGCGCCGAGGCGCCGGGGGATGCAGTTGCCATGCTGGAGGAAAGTCTGGCGCGGTTGCGTGGCATGCGTTACGAACTGCTGACGACCTCATTCGAAATCGCACTGGCCGAAGGCCTGATGCTGGTGGGTCAACACCCCAAGGCACTGACCCTGGTCGACGGCACCATCGATCACTGCCGCCGAAGCGGTGATGCCTTTGCGCTGCCGGAGTTGTTGCGAATCAAGGCCGGTATTCTCAAGGTTATCCAGGCCGATGATGAGCAGGCCATGTTGGCGGTTCTTGAGGATTCCATTGCGCTGAGTCGCGAGCAGGGCGCGTGGGCGTGGGAGTTGCGGTCATCGATGGATCTGGCCCGGTTCTGGCTGGAACAGGGTCAACCGGATCAGGCCCGGGCGTTGCTCGGCGCCTGTCGCGAGCGGGCTTCGGAAGGCTTCGACAGCCTTGATCTGCGTCGGCTGGAAGTTTTCTGGCAGAGCCTGCCCGCTACTCCCGCGTAATCAGGGCGGCCATTTTCACCAGGTCCGCCAGCGAACGGGCCTTCATCTTGCGCATGACCTTGCCGCGATGGGCCTTGACGGTGATTTCGCTGATGTTGAGGTCGGCGGCAATCAGTTTGTTGAGTCGCCCGCTGACCACCGAAGCCATGATTTCCTGCTCGCGCGGCGTCAGGGTCTTGTAAGCCTCAAGCAGTGCACGCAGATTCTTTTCTCCTTCCAGCGCCACACGACTGCTTTGTAGCGCATCGGCCATGGCGCTGAGAATCACGTCGTCGTTGAACGGCTTGGTCAGAAACTCCACCGCACCGGCCTTCAGGGCCCGCACCGTGCGCGGAATATCGCCGTAGCCGGTGATGAAGATGATTGGCATGTTGTAGCGTTCGTCGGCCAGGGCGGTCTGCAGATCCAGTCCGCTCAGGTCGGGCAGGTTGATGTCCAGTACCAGGCAACTGGGCACCAGCGCTCTGGGCGCGTCGAGAAAATCCTGCGCGGACTCGAACAGTCGTGGCTGCCATCCGGCGAAGCGGATCATCAGTTCCAGCGACTCGCGCACGGAAATATCGTCATCGACAACGAAGACGACGGGCGTGACCTCACTCATCGGTAATGCTCCACGGGAAGGGGCGATTGCGTTGTTCGCGTTCAACATGTCGATTCCTTGTTCTGTTCGGCTTCACGCTCAATCGAGGGGCAGGGCGGCGCTCAGGGCCTTGAGCAATTGGGCTTCGCTGAACGGTTTGAACAGGCACTCTACGGCGCCACTGTTCAGCAGCTTCACCTGTTCGCTGGCGTCGCTGTGAGCAGTGATGAAAATCACCGGAATGCGATAGCCACGGCGCAGCAGCTCGCGTTGCAGATCCGGGCCCGACATGCCGGGCATGGCCACGTCGAGAATCAGGCAATGGGTCAGGTCCAGATAGGGCGATGCCAGAAACGCCTGCGCCGAGGCAAATGCCTGGACGGCAAAGCCGAATTCCTTGATCAGGTCAGGCAGTGATTCACGAACCGATTCGTCGTCATCGACCACCGATACGAGCAAAGGCGTACCCATCAATCATTCTCCACGGTGCGATCGGCGAGGTCGCGGTTAGCGGTTTGCGGCAAGTCTGTCGAATGCGGGATGGCAAAGGTAAACGTCGCTCCCGGGCCGTCGTTGGCGCTGGCCCACAGCTTCCCGTCGTGGCGCTCGATGATTGAGCGACTGATGGACAGACCGACGCCCATGCCCGAGCTTTTGGTGGTGTAGAAGGCATTGAAAATGCGCTCGATGTCCTGCGGATCGACGCCGTTGCCGCTGTCCTTCACCGCCAGGTAAACGTTCTCGTCCGAGCCCAGACCGGTGCTGACGATCAATTGCCGGGGCCGGCCGTGGATCGCGCTCATGGCCTCGGCGGCATTCATGATCAGGTTGAGGATCACCTGCTGCAGCTGGACCCGGTCGCCTCTGACCAGCGGCAGGGCTTCGGCAAATTGCGGATGCAGCACCACGCCGTTGCGTTGCAGTTCGCCCAGCAGCATGGCGATGACTTCCCGTGCCGCGTCATTCAGATTGACGTCCTCGATCGTGATGCTTTTCTTCGAGAACAGCGCCCGCAGTCGATTGATCACGTCTGCCGCGCGATTGCCGTCGCGAATGGTCCGGCGTGCGGTTTCCCTGGCGCCTTCGACATTCGGCGGGTCCGCACCAAGCATGCGCAGGCAGGTGCTGGCGTTGGTGATGATGCCGGCCAGCGGTTGATTGACCTCGTGGGCAATCGACGCCGTGACCGCGCCGAGGCTGGCGACCCTGGCCAGGTGCGTCAGTTCCGAGCGCGCCTTGCTCAAGACCTCTTCGGCGAGCCGGCGCTGGGTAATGTCCTGCAGGGCGGCGATGTATTCGAAACCGTCCGGCGCATGGGGGATCGAGTGCGCCACCAGCCGCACGTATTTCACCGTGCCGTCGGGCATCAGCAGCCGATGTTCGTGTTCGAAGTCGCGCCCCTTGCGGCGTTGGCGCTTGATCATTTCCCGATGACTGGAGATATCGTCCGGGTGCACGCGGCGATAGATCGCCTCGAAACCTGGCGGCGTGTCCGGGTCCAGTTCAAGGATGCGGTAGACCTCGTCCGACCAAGAGATCTCGTCGGTGCTCACCCGCCAGGAAAACGTGCCGGTGGCGCTCAGGCGTTGGGCCTTGGCCAGAAAGACTTCCGCCCGTTTACGGTCTTCGATGTCGGTGTTCTCGCCATACCAGCGCACGACCCGCCCCGTATCGTCGCGCTGGGGCACGGCGCGAATCAGAAACCAGCGGTAAACGCCGTCGAAGCGTTTCAGTCGAGCCTCGTATTCGCCGGCGCTGCCCGATTGCAGAAGCGCTTGCCAATAGCCTGCCAGCCCTGGTGCGTCGTCCGGGTGGATGGACGCTGTCCAGCCATCACCGCAGGCTTGTTCGAGGGACATGCCGGTGTAATCGCACCAGCGTTGATTGACGAAACCGACGCTGCCTTCCGGCGAGGCACTCCAGACAAAACCGGGAACGGCGTCGATGATCCCGCGCAGACGTTCTTCCGACGCACTGACTTCGGCCAGAGCACTGGCGATCAAGGCCTTGTCCCGCCGGCGCTCATCAATATCGACTTGCAGCACGCACCAGCGTGTGATGATGCCTTCGCTGTCTCTGATCGGCAGGCCGCGCACATGGAACCAGCGATAGACACCGTCCGCGCGGCGAATGCGATGCTCGATCTCGTAGGGGGTGCCGGTGCTGACTGAATGCATCCAGGCGGCGATGACCGAGGGCAGATCGTCCGGGTGCACGGTTTCGCCGGCCTGCCATTTTTTCAGTTCATGCAGCGGGGCGCCGATGTAATCCATGATTTGCCGGTTGACCTGTTCCAGTTCACCGGACGGCGTCATGAAGGCGACCATGGCCGGGATGCTGTCGATGATCGATTCGACCCCCGGCGCTGGCATGGTCGCGTCACTGCCGCGGTCTGGACCGTCCTCGATGACGCGCTCCTGCTCGTTCGTCATACCGATTCTCATTGTGTGCAGTCACCGTTGAACAAAGATGCGCCTTCGGATGGCACTCGCCCATCATACTTTGGTGTCGCCTGTAGCGAATATCGGCTGCCGTCGCACACTGCGACGGGCATCACAGTGGCGCTTTTGTAAGCCACTGTATCTACGGCCCTTCGAGCCATACAAGCATGCAAATGAGCCTGTTCGCGAAACTGCGCGGATACACCACCCGCTCACTCTTGGCCCTGGTTTCAACGTCCTTCGACGTTGAGTGAAAGCAACGTGACGTCCGCGCTCCTGCCTCCCGAAAGGCAGCAGGACCGGTCGTCCCGATGACAGGGCAGAACATTATGAAAGCAGTGGTAATCGAGGCCTTTGGCGGGCCTGAAGTCTTGACGGTGCAGGACATTCAACTGGCAGAACCAGGGCCCGGGCAAGTCTTGGTCAAGGTCATGGCGGCGGGTATCAATTTCATGGACACCGGTCTCCGACGCGGGCTCGGCGGCGCCTGGGAGTTGCCGCTGACGCCGGGTGCGGAAGGCGCCGGCATCGTCCTCGCCACCGGCCCGCAGGTGACGGAGTTCGCTATCGGTGACCGCGTGGCCTGGCATTACGTACCGGGCAGCTACGCCGAACAGGTGATCGCCCCGGTCAGCCAGTTGGTGCCGTTGCCGGACGATATCGACTTCAGCACCGCTGCCAGCCTGATGATGCAGGGCCTGACTGCCAGCAATCTGGTGGACAAGGTGCATGCGATCCAGCCGGGTGACGTGGCCTTCGTGCACGCCGCGGCGGGGGGCGTGGGGCTGATGCTGACTCAGATGATCAAACTGCGGGGCGGCAAAGTCATTGGCCGGGTGTCCCATGCCGACAAAGTGGAGGCGGTGCTCGCGGCCGGGGCTGACTATGTCGTGATCGGGCGAGCGCAAAACATTGCCGGACAGGTCATGCGCCTGACCGAGGGGCAGCGGGTGAATGTGGTGTACGACGGCACGGGCGCGGAAGGTTTCGCCGACTCGCTGGAGATGTTGGACTACTTCGGCACCCTGGCCTTGTACGGACCGTTCATGAATCCGACACCGCCGATCGATATCTTCAGCATGCCGCGCAGCATCAAGCTGACGTATCCCTCGGTCATGCACTACGTGCGCGATCGCGAGGTGCTGCTGGAAAAATCCCGGCAACTGTTCGCGTGGGTCAGCACCGGCAAACTGAAAACCTTCATCGGCAAGCGTTATTCGCTGGACGAAGCACAACAGGCCCATATTGATATCGAGTCGCGCAACACGACGGGCAAGCTGATCATCGTCCCTTAGTGCCACGCCAGATCAGCAGGGCCGCCAACACCTGGCTACCGGCGAAAAACGTGAACAGGTGTTGTGCGGTCCATCCGGCATCCAGCAGAAAACCGGCGACCAGCGGCGAAATGATCGCCCCCAGACGCCCCATCCCCAGCACCACGCCGACACCGGTCGTACGAACCGAGGTGCAGAACGCTTGAGGAGCCAGGACATACAGGGCGGCGACTGCACCGTTGAGCATCAGGCCGAGCGTAACCGCCACGAGCGCAGCCACACCGGGTACGTGAGAGGCCGGCACCATCAGGGGCAGCAGGGCGGCGTTGAGCAGCAGAAAACCCGACAACAATCGCCGGCAGCCGAAACGATTGGCTGCCAGCCCCAGCAGCAGCGCGCCGAGCATACCTCCAGAAGCCAACAGCACCCCGATACGTGCGCCTTGCCGATCAGTAAAGCCGTTGTGGACCAGCAGGCTCGGGGTCCAGCTCATGACGAAGTAAAAGCAGAACATCAACAGAAAGAGTGCCAGTGCCAGCGATGTGGTCTGTTGCCACTGACCGGGCAAAAGCGGTCGGCTGGGGTTGTCAGGCGACGCTGTAGCGATTGGCGTGCGGCGTTCGAGTGCCAGAAATGACGGCGACTCTCGCAGCCAAAAGACGCCGGCAAGCGCGGCCGCCAGCGTGATGCAACCTCCGGCAAGAAAGACATACCGCCAGCCAACGGATTCATTCAGTACATGCGCCAGCACACCGCCCAGACTGGCGCCCATGGCAAAGGCGAGGGATTGCAATGCGATGGCCAGATTGCGCCGTAGCGGGCTGGCGTGTTCGAACGTCAGCACATTCGCCCCCACCAGCACCGCCCCGGTGCCGATGCCGGTCAGCAATCGCAGAAGCATCAATACGTGGTGATCCGGGCTCCAGAACGACAGCAACATGCTCAGGCCGCTGAGCAGCAGACCGCCAAGCAGCAAAGGCCTGCGCCCGAAGCGGTCGGCCCTGGGCGCGGCCAGCAGCGAACCAAGCGCCATCCCGACCAGACTTGCGCTCAGCAACAGGCCCAGTTGCGCGCCGCTCAACGCCCACTCCGCCGCAACCCGGCTGGCGGTGAAGGCCATGGCCATCACATCAAGCCCGTCGATCACGTTGAACAGCATGCACAGCCCGATCACCCACCACGGCGAAGTGGTCGATGGCGTGCCGCTCAGGCGTTCGAGCGCTGTTTCCCCACGCATTCGCAATCCTTGTTCCGCTCTGTGATTCAAATGGGTCTTTTCCCCGCCGCATTCTGCCCGTTAACCGCTGCTGAGTTCGAGCGCGATTTTGCGCGCCGGGCCAGCGCGTCATACCAAGGTATCGACCGACACCATCGTGTAATCCCCCCGGTGCCAGCGCAGTGGTCTGATCCGATTGGCGATGCCTTTCGAATAATGACTACAAGGAGATCCATCATGGTTGCGCTTTCGTCCGGTCTTACCTGGCGCCATTGCCTGGCGTCATCCATCAGGGTCGGCGTGCTCGGCCTTGCCGTACTCGCTGGCAGCAGCGGGGTCTGGGCCGCGGATCCGTCGCAAGCCATTCGCCCGTACACCATCCATGTGGACGAAGCGAAGCTGAGCGACCTGCGCAAACGCATCGCCGACACCCGCTGGCCGGACAAGGAAACGGTCGGCGACGTGTCCCAGGGAGTGCAACTGGCGCAGGTCCAGGCGTTGGTGAAGTATTGGGGCGACGGCTACGACTGGCGCAAGGCCGAAGCGAAGCTCAACGCGTTGCCGGAGTTCGTGACCACTATCGACGGCGTCGACATCCAGTTCATCCACGTGCGTTCGCGCAATCCCAACGCCATGCCGCTGATCCTTACTCATGGCTGGCCGGGTTCGCAGTTCGAATTCCTCAAGACCATCGGCCCGCTGACCGATCCCGTGGCGTACGGCGGCAAGGTCGAGGACTCGTTCGACGTGGTGATCCCGTCGATTCCCGGCCATGGTTTTTCCGGCAAACCGACCGAGCTCGGCTGGGGCCCTGACCGGGTCGCGAAGGCCTGGGATGTGTTGATGACACGCCTGGGTTACAGCCATTACGTGTCCCAGGGCGGCGATCATGGATCGGTGATATCCGATGCACTGGGTCGCCTGGCGCCGCCCGGTTTGCTGGGTATCCACCTGAACATGCCGGCCACCGTGCCGCCGGAACTGGTCAAGCCAATCAACAGCGGCGACCCGGCCCCGGCCGGGTTGACCGCACCGGAGGTGACGGCCTTCAACTCGCTGAGCCAGTTCTTCGGTCGTAACGCCGCCTATGGCGCAATGATGGTGACCCGTCCGCAAACCATCGGCTATCTGCTGGCTGACTCGCCCGCCGGCACGGCAGCCTGGATGTACGAAAAATTTGCCGCGTGGACCGACAGCGACGGTCAGCCCGAGAAGGTCCTGAGCCGCGATGAAATGCTCGATGACATCAGCCTGTACTGGCTGACCGACAGCGGGGCGTCGTCCTCCCGTTTCTACTGGGAGAACAACAACAATAACTTCAGTGCCGCCGCGCAGAAGACTGCCGACATCAAGGTGCCGGTGGCGATCACCGTGTTCCCCCACGAAATCTACCGCGCGCCGAAAGTCTGGTCGCAGCGCGCCTATCCGTCGCTGGCTTACTTCAGCGAAGTCAGCAAGGGCGGGCACTTCGCGGCATGGGAGCAACCGCAACTGTTCAGCGAAGAACTGCGCGAAGCCTTCCGGCCACTGCGTGCGGCGGCGCAGAAAACCGCTGCGCAGGCAGCCCGCTAGACCTGCAATCCGCAAGCCCTTTAACCCACAGCCCTTTAACCCCAAGCCCGGAACCGCCGCCCGGCGGTTCACGAGGGAGACTCGGCATGACTGACTCTAACGCTGTAACCCCATCCCGGCGCGTGCTCGCCGGTTCGATCCTGGCGCTTGCGCTGGGCATCGCCTCGGCTTACGCCAGCGCCGCCGACGTGCCCGCTGGCAAGATCGACGCCATTACCGCCGGCACCCATGTTTCGTTCGGCGCGCTGAAACACGTCAAGGCCGGACTGCTGGACGTGTCCTACGCCGAAGTGGGTCCGGCCGACGGCCCGGTGGTCATCCTGCTGCACGGCTGGCCTTACGATATTCACAGCTACACCGATGTGGCGCCGGCGCTGGCGCAGAAGGGCTATCGGGTGCTGATTCCTTACGCGCGCGGCTATGGCGACACGCGTTTCCTGTCTGCCAAAACCGTGCGCAACGGTCAGCCGGCGGCGTTGGCGAAGGATCTGATCGACTTCATGGACGCCCTGAAAATCAAGCAGGCAGTACTCGGTGGCTACGACTGGGGCGCGCGCACCGCCGACATCGTCGCGGCGCTCTGGCCCGAGCGGGTGAAAGCGCTGGTGGCGGTGAGTGGTTACCTGATCGGCAGTCAGGACGCCGGCAAGGCGCCGCTGCCGCCGGCGGCGGAGTTGCAGTGGTGGTATCAGTTCTACTTTGCGACCGAACGTGGTCGTCTGGGCTACGAAAAGAACACCCACGACTTCGCCAAACTGATCTGGCAGCTGGCCTCGCCGAAGTGGAACTTCGACGACGCGACCTACGACCGCAGCGCCGCCGCGTTGCAGAACCCGGATCACGTCGCCGTGTCGATCTTCAACTACCGCTGGCGCCTGGGACTGATCAAAGGGGAAGCGCAATACGATCCGCTGGAGAAAAAACTGGCGACGTTCCCTTCCATCGGCGTACCGACCATCACTCTGGAAGGCGACGCCAATGGCGCGCCGCACCCACCGGCCGAGGCCTACGCCAAACGCTTCACCGGCAAGTACGAATATCGGCTGATCAGCGGCGGCATCGGCCACAACCTGCCGCAGGAAGCGCCGCAGGCGTTCGCTCAGGCGGTGATCGATGCCGATCATCTCTGATTGCCGGCCGAAGGGGATCCGACCATGAAATTCAACCATTGGGCCGTGTTGCCAGCGGCCATCGCGCTCGCGGCACTGGCGGCCACCGGTGTCGCGTTGGGCGAGGCCGATGACGGCGATGCCTCGCCGATCTACGGCGTGAAACTGCCGAAAAACTATCGCCAGTGGGCGCTGATTGCCCCGGCCCAGGAAGCCGCGCCGCTGGATGAACTGCGCGCGGTGCTGGGCAATGACCGGGCGATCAAGGCTTACCAGAGCAAGACGCTGCCGTTTCCCGACGGCACGGTGCTGGTGAAGCTGGCGTGGAAACACGTGCAGTCGCCGGAATTCGAGCCGGCCTCGATTCCGGGGGCGGCCACCACCGTTCAGGTGATGGTCAAGGACTCGCGCAAATACGCCTCGACCGGTGGCTGGGGATTCGGCCGGTTCATCAACGGCAAACCTGCCGATGAAGCCCAGCACCAGACCTGCTTTGCCTGCCATCAGGCGCGGGTGCAGAACCACGATTTTGTCTTCACTCGATACGCTCCCTGAATCCGTCATACGAGGAACATCCAGATGAAAAAAACACTGATTGCACTGAGCATCGCTGCGGGCCTGTGCCTGGGCGCCAATGCCTTCGCCCAAACCGCCAAACCCACGGTGGTGCTGGTGCACGGCGCGTTTGCCGACGCGTCGAGCTGGAACGGCGTGGCGAAGATTCTCGAGAAGGATGGCTACACGGTGATCGCCGCCGCCAACCCGTTGCGCGGCGTCAAGAGCGATGGCGCAGCGGTATCGGCGTTGCTGAGCAGCATCCAGTCGCCGGTGGTGCTGGTCGGTCACTCCTATGGCGGCAACGTCATCAGCGAGGCGGCCAACGACCATGCCAATGTCAAAGCGCTGGTCTACGTCAGCGCCTTTGCCCCCGAGGCCGGTGAAACCGTTGCCGGGCTGGCCGGCAAGTTTCCCGGCAGCACCCTCGGACCAACGCTGGCGCCACCGGTTGCGCTGGCCGACGGCGGCAAGGACCTGTACATCCAGCAGAGCAAGTTCCACGATCAATTCGCCGCCGACGTCCCGGCTGCACAAGCGGCGCTGATGGCGGCCACTCAACGTCCGGTCACCGAAGCGGCGCTGAACGAGCAGGCCGGAACGCCGGCCTGGAAGCACATTCCGTCGTGGTACATCTACGGTGACAAGGACAAGAACATCCCGCCACAGGCGATGGCGTTCATGGCCAAGCGTGCAGATGCCAAGGCGGTCGAGGTGGTCAAGGGCGGCTCTCACGTGGTGATGGTGTCGAACCCGGCACCCGTGGCGCGGCTGATTGAAAAAGCCGCTGCGGCCAACTGAAACCCTGCGACGTGCTACGGCGCGTCGCAGGGTTGTCATCCCCCGCTCAGGCAACGGACACCTGCGGAGATGTTGCCGGTGCCAGTCTGAGCAGAGGGGTGATGCCGAGCATCAACAGCAGTACCGCGAACAGCAAGGTGTACGCCGGGCCATAGTGTCCGGCGTATTCGCGCAAGGCGCCGAACAGCAGCGGCCCGAGCGCGGCGATCAGGTAACCGATGAACAACATGAACACCGTCCACAACCCGGCCTGTTCGCTGGTGCTGGCGTGATCCAGCGGCAAGGTCATGGCCACGGTGAAGCCCATGCCCAGACCGATGGCCGCAAGTACCACGTAGAGCATCGGCCAGTAAGCCGGCAGAAACGCCATGCCGCCCACCCCGAGCAGGGCCAGCAACGCCGACAACCCGAGCAGACCGCGCCGGTCGTGGGCCTTGCCCGGAATCAGCCCCGCACCCACGCTGGCCACGGCGAACACCGCGGTAAAAATGCCCAGCAGGACGCCCGGGGAAACACTCGACGTGGCCGCTTCCACCGAGGCGGGCGCCATCCAGGCGAAGAGGGCATAGACCACGAATTGCCCGGCCCCGAAATTCAACGCGATCAGCCATGCCTGCGGATTGCTCCAGGGCAGGCGTTTGCTCGGACTCGACGACGATTTCACTACAGGCGCCGGTGTCGCAAAACGGCGTGCCATCCACACCCAACTGGCGATGGCGGTGAGGCACAGCACGCTCCAGAACCCGGCGCTGACCCGCCAGTCCTGCGCCAGCTCGGCAATCGGCGCGCTGAGCACTGCCGCCAGAGTCGCGCCCAGACTCAAGCCGCCGGCGTAGATGCCCATGAACAGCGCTGGTCGCTGAGCAAAGTGGGTCTTGATCCAGGCGCCGGTCATCGCGCCGGCAACCGCAATGCCGATGCTGGCGAAGAACGTACTGCCGAGCAGGAAGAATGCATTCGGCGAGATCGCCCGCAACAAGGTCGAGGCCCCCAGCAACGTCAGGGCGACCACCACACTGCGATCGATCCCGAAGCGCCTGGCCAGGCTCGGAACCACCAGCGCGAACACACCCATGCACACGTCGGGAATCGAGGTCAGCATCGCGGCCTGGGTATAGCTCAACTGGAAGTGCTGCTGGATCAACAGCAAAATCGGCCCCACCGAAATGATCGGCGGGCGCAGGGCGATGGACAGGATCAGCAGGCCGATCACCGCCGTGACGCTCTGTTGGTGGCCGGAGAGATTGCGGGTGATTGCCATGGGAAAAGCCTCATTGATGAACCATGAGCGCAAGGCTAACAATGGGCCGGCCATGGCAAATGCCAGGGTTTGTCGCCAAAGTGACAATTGCCGCTTTAACACGATCAAGGTCTGTTTTCAGGAGACTCCAGCCGATGAAACGAGAGGTGCGCAAGGTCATCGCCCAGCGTGAGTCCGCACCGCGCAGCGAACGTTATCCCGACTATCAGGACGTGCCGCGCGTAATGACCGTGCTGGTGCGCGATCAGGCGACCGGCGAGTACAACGAACCGCACGTGCATCGGCACGGGCAATTGCTGTATGCCTCGAACGGCGTGATGCGGGTGGCTACCGAGCGCGGATTGTGGATCCTGCCGCCGAAACGGGCCCTGTGGATTCCACCCGGGGTGATCCACGACCAGTTGATGCTGAGCGCGGTCAAGATGCGCTCGATCTACATCGAGCCGCAGGTCTGCGCAGGGCTGGGCGATCACTGCAAAGTACTGGAGATCCCCGGACTGCTGCGCGAGTTGATTCTGGCCTTGGCCGAGCAGCCGATCGAATACCCGCAGGAAGGCCGCAACGCACACATCGTGGCGCTGATACTCAGTGAGTTGCAGGCGGCCCGGACGTTGCCGATCGAAGTGCCGTGGCCGGTCGACCGGCGACTGGTCACGGTGTGCGAGGCGATTCTGCAGGACCCCGGACAAGACCATTCAATCGGCTATTGGGCAGACCGGGTCGGCGCCAGTTCGCGAACGCTGATTCGCCTGTTCGTCAATGAAACCGGCCTGAATTTCCGCCACTGGCTGCAACAGGTGCGGCTGGCGACCGCCATCGACCGGCTCGACCAGGGGCAATCCGTCGGGGTGATTGCCCGGGATCTGGGTTACGCCAGCCAGAGTGCCTTCAGTGCCATGTTCAGACGGGTGATGGGCGAATCGCCTCGTGAATTTCTCGTCCGCGACTAGGGCGTTCAGGCGATTCCGATACCTTTGTATTCTGTCGTCGAAGGGAGGCGGGTGGTATCAATGACGCTGCTGTTGCAGGTGCACTGAACACCCACCCGCGTTCCGCGAGGAACCTTCGAAGAGTGAGAATCCTGATGCTTTTATACCTATCGACCTGGTCCGAAATAGCGCAATTTCTCGAACGCAGCCGCACCATCGTCATCCCGATCGGTTCCAACGAACAGCACGGGCCGACCGGCCTGCTGGGCACCGACTGGATGTGCCCGGAAATCATCGCCCATGAAGCGCAGAAAAGCGCCGACATCCTGATCGCCCCGACCTTCAACATCGGCATGGCGCAGCATCACCTCGGTTTCCCCGGCACCATCTCGCTCAGGCCCTCGACGTTCATCGCCGCCATCGCCGACTGGACCCGTTCGCTGGCCGCCCACGGCTTTGAAAAGATCTTTTTTCTCAATGGCCACGGCGGCAACATCGCGTCAATCGAAGCGGCGTTTTCGGAGCTGTACGCCGAAGCGAGTTTTGCCCGACGCAAGGCCGGGTTCGCCCTGAAGCTGTGCAACTGGTGGGATCTGGAAGGGGTCAACGAGCTGGCGCGTGAGCAGTTCCCGACCGGCCACGGCATTCACGCGACCCCTTCGGAAATCGCCGTGACCCAGTGGGCGTACCCCGATTCCATCAAGTCGGCGGACTACTCGCCGCAGATCGCCAACTGGGGGCCGATCCGTGAAGCGGCGGATTTCCGCGCCCGTCACCCAGACGGCCGCATGGGCTCGGACCCGGCCCAGGCTTCGCCGGAAAAGGGTCGGCAACTGGTGGAAATGGCCGCTCGTGGTCTGGTCCAGGAGGTCCAAGCTTTCAGCCGCGAATCATTGCCCGACTGAACCGTCGCCCTGATCAACGCCCGGATTTTCCGGGCGTTGCTGTTTCAACACCTTGGGAATATCGCCATGTGGACTATCCGTCACAGCTACATCGATGGCGCGTTCGTGCCCGTTCAGGGCCGTGAAACGATCGAATGCATCAACCCGGCGACGGAATCCGTCATCGGAACGGTCACCCTGGCCAATCGCGAGGATGCCAGGCAAGCCATCGCCGCCGCCCAGCGTGCGCAAGTCACGATGGGCCGCACCTCGAAAGCCGAGCGCATCGACATGCTCAGGCGCCTGCAGGCGGCGGTGCTGGAGAGCACCGAAGAAATACGCGACACCGCCATCGACGAATACGGCGCACCGTTGGCCCGTGCGCAATGGGTCAGCCAGTACGCTTCGCAGTCCTTTGCCAATACAGCGCAGGTGTTGGAGAACCACCAGTTGGTCCGGCCTGTGGGCCGTGCAACGGTGGTCATGGAACCGGTCGGAGTGTCGGCGTTGTTCGCGCCCTGGAACAGCACCGCCGGTACGGTGTGCAGCAAACTGGCGGCGGCGATTGCCGGCGGTTGTGCCTCGGTCATCAAACCGAGTGAACTCAGTCCGTTGCAGACTCAGGTGCTTGCGCTCGCCTTGCACCGAGCGGAACTGCCCAACGGGGTGATCAATATTGTCCTGGGCCGTGGGAGCGATGTGGGCGACGAGATCAGCACCAGCCCGCACATCGCGAAGATCTCGTTCACCGGCTCCACTGCCACCGGAAAACTCATCGCCCGCGCCGGCATCGAGACCATGAAGCGGGTGAGTCTTTCGCTCACCGGCAAGTCGGCATCCATCGTGCTCGACGACGCGGATCTCGAAACGGCCATTCCCATGGCCCTGAATGCCGCGTTCATGAACAACGGTCAGGCCTGCGTCGCCGGCACGCGGCTGTTGGTACCGCGCGGGTGCTTGCCGCAGGTGATCGAACGGGTGAAAACCCTGGTCGACGCGACAGTGGTCGGCGATCCCCGGGACCCGGCTACCGCCATCGGCCCGTTGGTCAACCAGGCCCAGTTTGATCGCGTGCAGGGTTTTATCCGGCGCGGTCTGGAGCAGGGCGCGCGATTGATCGTCGGCGGGGAGGGCAGGCCTCACGGACTGAGCAAAGGCTATTTCGTGAAGCCCACGGTGTTTGCCGACGTCAGCAACGACATGGACATCGCCCGGGAAGAGATTTTCGGCCCGGTGCTGTCGATCATCGCCTACGACGACGAGGAAGACGCCATCCGCCTGGCCAATGCCAGCGTCTACGGTTTGCAGGCCTATGTGTTTACCCGCGAGGTCGAACGTGGCCGACGCATCGCTGCGCGCCTGGAGGCCGGTTCGGTGTTGATCAACCGGATCGCACCGGAGCTGCTCGCGCCGTTTGGCGGGGTCAAACAGTCGGGGATCGGCAGGGAATTTGGCGTGTCCGGGCTGGAGGCGTTTCTTGAAGCGAAAAGCATCGTAGAGGACTGACAACGGCAGCAGGGCAAACAGGATCAATCCTGCTTGCCCTGCTCAAGTCATTGCGGATCAGCCCAGTGCTTCGATGGCCTGTGCAACACCCGCACCGTACGCCGGATCGGCACGAGTGCAGTTATCGATGTGGCGTTGCCGGGTCTGGGCACTGGCGCCATGGATCGAGCGCGCGGTGTTCTCGAACAAGACCTGTTGCTGGGCGGTGGACATGGCCCGGAACAGCGCGCCCGGTTGCGAGAAGTAATCGTCGTCCTCACGGTGATTCCAGTGCCCGGCGCTGCCTTTCAGGGCCAGCGGTGGCTCGCTGAAATCCGGTTGCTCGGCCCACTGGCCATAGCTGTTGGGCTCGTACCCGATTGTGCTGCCCGCGTTCGCATCGGTGCGCATCTGGCCGTCCCGGTGATAACTGTTGACCGGGCAGCGTGGGGCATTCACGGGGATCTGATGATGGTTGACGCCGACGCGATAGCGCTGGGCATCGCCATAGGAGAACAGGCGCGCCTGGAGCATTTTGTCCGGTGAGAAACTGATGCCGGGCACCACGTTGGCCGGGTTGAAGGCCGCCTGTTCGACGTCGGCGAAGTAGTTGTCCGGATTACGGTTGAGTTCGAGCACACCAACTTCGATCAGCGGGTAATCCGCGTGGGGCCAGACCTTGGTCAGGTCGAACGGGTTGATCGGGTAAGTCTCGGCATCCAGCTCCGGCATCACTTGCACGTAGAGCTTCCATTGCGGGAAGTGACCTTCCTCGATGGCGTTGTACAGGTCGCGCTGGGCGCTTTCGCGGTCATCGCCGATCAGGGTCGCGGCCTGTTGGTCGGTCAGGTTTTCGATGCCTTGTTGAGTCTTCCAGGTGAACTTCACCCAGAAACGTTCGTTCGCCGGGCTGATGAAACTGAAGGTGTGGCTGCCGAAACCGTGCATGTGGCGGTAGGTGCGCGGCAGGCCACGATCGCTCATGACAATCGTGACCTGGTGCAGCGCTTCCGGCAGCAACGTCCAGAAATCCCAATTGTTGCGGGCGCTGCGCATGTTGGTGCGTGGGTCGCGTTTGACCGCATGGTTGAGGTCGGGGAATTTCAACGGATCGCGCAGAAAGAACACCGGCGTGTTGTTGCCCACCAAGTCCCAGTTGCCTTGCTCGGTATAGAACTTGATGGCGAATCCACGGATGTCACGCTCGGCATCCGCCGCGCCACGCTCCCCGGCCACGGTCGAAAACCGGACGAACACATCGGTGGTCTTGCCCACGCTGGAAAACAGCCTGGCCTTGGTGAAACGGGTGATGTCGTGGGTCACGGTGAAGGTGCCGAACGCGCCGGAACCCTTGGCGTGCATGCGCCGCTCGGGGATGACTTCCCGATCGAAGTGCGCCAGTTTTTCCAGCAACCATACGTCCTGCAACAGCATCGGGCCTCTGGGGCCGGCGGTCTGTACGTTGTTGTTATCAACCACGGGCGCGCCCGCGGCAGTCGTCAGCTTGTTCATGCGCAACTCCTGGCTTTTGTCGGTTTCCCGTCATCACATCAAAAGCCCCGGGCGCGATCTATTGCACCATGGTGTCGCCGGATCGTACGAAGGTGTGGTTGGAAGATTGGGCATTTTGCTGTCGGCAAAAGACGGATCAGGTGAGGGTTATGCTGACCTTGATGTTGTTGCGCGTGGCCTTGGAGTAGGGGCAGTTCTGGTGTGCCGCGTCGATCAGTTGTTGCGCCACTTGCGGTTCAATCTCCGGCAGTGACACCGCCAGTTTCGCTTGCAGGAAGAACCCGTGCTCGCCGTGGATCAGGTCGATTTGAGCATCCACCCCGGCCATGGCTGGGAAAACGATCTTACGTGCATTGCAGGCGTGACGCAGTGAGCCGAGGAAACAGGCCGACCAGCACACGGCGAACAATTGCTCGGGGTTGGTTCCGGAGCCGGGCGCACCCGGGGGCGACAGCTTGAGATCCAGTCGGCCATCGTCACTGCGTCCTGTGCCCTCGCGGCCGCCTGTGGTGCAGGTATGCGCGGAGTAGAGGGTTTTTTCGATATCGATCATGGGCATTCCCTGAAAAGCATTTCACAGCGAAAAGGGCGGTTCATGTTGCCCGAGTGGGTTCATGACATTCCCGTGCAGATGCACCCGCCAGCGCGTCGGCCGTGGCCACGGCATCAGCGCCGCGATGGCCAAGATTGTCGAGCAGGGTCGAGCGGGCGATTTCGATCAGCCAGGCGCGAAACGGAAAGCTCGGGTCATGGGCGGCCTGTTCCTGATAAAGCGTCCTGAAGGCCTGCTGAACGAGGCCGCCGGTGTCTTCACGACGGATCCGCCCGGCTTGCACCTGACCTTCGTAAAAGGCGATGAGCAACGGCGTCACCGTCGCGAACAGCTGTTGCGCTTCACTTCGGCCATGGCGGACGGCGCCCGCGACCAAGGCATACAGTTCGTCGTTGCCGAGCCGGTCTGACTCGCACAGGCAAGTGTGGCGATAACCTTCAGCCATGGTCGAATCCCTCGCAAAACCATCGTTCGACTGAGCGCCGCGACCGAAAAGGTTCGCAGGTGGCCTGGCGTTCAGCGGTGAGATTCAAGCCTGCCCTCACCGCTGAATGACTGCCAGTTATGCGTTGTTAGCGCTTGTTAGCGCTCGGAAACTGCGGTGACTATTGCGCTGGCCAGTCGGCATTTTGCGCGGGTTTTCGATGATCGGCGCCTGCCAGGAACAGAGGCTGGATTCCCGGCATTAATGACATCTCTGTCCCTTTGCCATCGTCTCGATCAGGTAGGAAACGTCCGATATTTATTTCGCAAATTTCCTACATTTTGTTTGCCTCCCTAACAAAAAACGTGGTTATTATCCGCCGGCGCTTCGGGTCACAAACCCGGCGCCAGAAGATTGCCGCGTGTCTACAGACCCGGCAGTCGCAGCCGATCGGGACCACCCTGGCGCTGTCATCCCCGCGCAGGTTGTTCCTCGTCGTTGACCCTCAAATGGAAGTCGAGGTTTCAATTGGTCACGCGGTTTGCAATCGACGATGCAATGAACGGGGCGACCCCTGTCGCCAATGATCCGGCCCACTTTCCATCTGCCTGCGCCGACCGCGCTGCGGTGTTCTTCTCCAGCCTGTCTCCCCCCGAATTTCTGCGTGTGCCCGCGTTCAACGTGAGTCTGCACGCGCGCGCCGCGCCATCCTCCTGAATTCGAAAGACCGTGCCGGCACCTGATGCCGGGGCCTGACTGGCAGGAAGCGTGCTGACACCTGCCTGATCACAAAAATAATGTAGTCATGGACGGTAGCCTCCGATGTTCGACAACACTTCCTTGCGTGGGACGAATCCCGCGCAGCCCGACGTTTGCTCTTTGAAACCGTTCGATGCAGACCTGTGCGTGCACGGTCTGTTTGAAGCGCAGGTGCTGCGCACCCCCGAGGCCATCGCTGCGCGCTGGCAGCAGGAGGCAATCAGTTACCGTGAACTGAACACCCGCGCCAACCGGCTGGCCCATCACCTGCGCAAGCTCGGGGTCGGGCCGGACGTGCGGGTCGGGCTGTGTCTGGAGCGTTCGCTGGAAATGTTGGTCGGCGTGCTCGCGGTGCTCAAGGCTGGCGGTGCCTATGTGCCGCTGGACCCGGCCTATCCGCAGGCGCGGCTGGCGCACATGCTGGCCGACAGCGCACCGCCGGTGGTGCTGACCCACGGCCAGGCACGCGATATTTTGCGGGCGGCGCTCGAACCGTCAGCGACTGCACCGACGGTGCTGGACCTGGCCGACGCCCGTGATTGGGCTTCGCTCCCGGCAGACAACCTCGATCCTCACTCGATCGGCCTGACACCCCGTCACCTGGCTTACGTGATCTACACCTCCGGCTCCACCGGAACCCCGAAAGGCGTGATGGTCGAGCATCGCGGACTGGTCGCCGTGAGCGGCGACTGGGCCCGGCTCTATGGATTGGGCGAGCCGATCAAGCACCTGCAAATGGCCGGTTTTTCCTTCGATGTGTTCAGCGCGGACCTGATCCGTGCGCTGGGTTTTGGCGGTACGCTGGTGCTGTGCCCACGGGACACCCTGATGGACCCGCCGGCCCTGTATCGGCTGATCCGCGAGGCGCAGATTGGCTTTGCCGATTTCGTACCGGCGCTGCTCAATCCGCTGCTGGCGTGGGTCGAAGAGACCGGCCATGACTTGTCGTTCCTGCGCACCGTGGTCTGCGGCTCCGACATCTGGACCGCCCACAGCGCACGACAATTACGCAGGCTGTGTGGTGAGCAGGTGCAGATCGTCCAGGCCTACGGCGTGACCGAAGCGAGCATCGACAGCACCTGTTTCGAGTTCACCGAAAACAACCAGATCGACGCGGTGCTGCCCATCGGCCGGGCACTGTCCAACACCCGGATTTACCTGCTCGATGCTGACGGTAAACCGGTTGCCGAGGGTGTCGCGGGCGAGTTGTACATCGGCGGCGTCGGCGTGGCGCGCGGTTATCTGAACCTGCCGCAACTGACCGCCGAGCGTTTCATTGACAGCCCGTTCTTGGCGGGCGAACGCCTTTACCGCACCGGGGATCTGGCGCGTTACCGGGCCGACGGCCAACTGGAATTCCTCGGTCGCAACGATGCCCAGGCCAAATTGCGCGGCCTGCGTCTGGAACTGGGGGAAATCGAAACCCGGCTGGCGGACATCCCGGGCGTGCGGGAAAGCGTGGTGTTGCTGCGCCAGGACAGTCCCGGTGAACCGCGATTGGTCGCCTACTACTGCGAAAAACCAGACTCAACGCTGAGCCCGCGCTTACTGCGCGAACAGCTGCAAATCAGCTTGCCGGACTACATGGTGCCGACCGCCTTCGTGCGTCTCGACGCCTTGCCGCTGACCGCCAACGGCAAGGTTGATCGGCCCGGTTTACCAGCGCCGGACGTCGAGGCATTCGATCAGCAGGAATACCAGGCTCCCCAAGGCTCGCTGGAAACCGCGCTCGCCGCGATCTGGTCGGACGTGCTCGGCATCGAGCGGGTCGGGCGTCAGGATCAGTTCTTCGCCCTTGGCGGTCACTCGCTGCTGGTGATGCGGGTGCTGGCGCAGGTTCGCCACACGCTGGGGCTGGAAGTGGCGCCTTCGACCCTGTTTGCCGCGCCGGTTCTGGCGGCGTTCGCCGAACGGCTGCAAGCCAGTCAGGCGGCGGCTCGCCCAGCCATCACGACCCTTGAACGCACGGGCGCGCAAACGTTGTCGTCTGCCCAGCAGCGCCTGTGGTTTCTGGCGCAAATGGAAGGTGGCAACGCGGCGTATCACATGCCGTTGAACCTGCGTTTGCGCGGTTCGCTGGACGTGGCGGCACTCGAACGCAGCTTCAACCAACTGGTGGCGCGCCATGCGGCGCTACGTACGACGTTCATCGCCGTTGAAGGGGAAGGGCGTCAACTGGTTTTGCCGCCTGCGCACAGCATCCGGCTGACGGTGACTGACGTGCAGGGGCACGATGCGCAAGAACGTCTGGCCCGCTTGATCGACGAGGAAGGCGCCAGACCCTTCGACCTGAGCCGGGGCCCGCTGATGCGGGTCAGCTTGCTGCGGCTGGCGGCGGATGACCATGTGTTGCTGCTGACCCAGCATCACATCATCTCCGACGGCTGGTCGATGGGCGTGCTCACCCGCGAGCTGGGGCAGCTGTACGCAGCGGCGTTGCAGGATCGCGACGATCCGCTGCCGCCGCTGCCCGTGCAGTACGTGGATTACGCCGTGTGGCAAAAGCAATGGCTGTCCGGCGACGTGCTGGAGCAGCAAAGCCGTTACTGGCGTGAAACCCTCACGGGCGCGCCGGTATTGCTGGAGTTGCCGACCGATCACAAGCGTCCGCCCGTGCAGGATTACCTCGGTGGCTTTGTTCCATTGGTCTTCGACGAAGCGTTGACCGCGCGATTGAAAGCCCTGGGCATGCAGCAAGGCACCACGCTGTTCATGACTCTGCTGGCCGGGTTTTCATTGCTGTTGTCGCGTCTGTCCGGGCAAAGCGACGTGGTGATCGGCGTGCCATCGGCCAACCGTCCGCAACAGGAACTGGAAGGGCTGATCGGTTTCTTCGTCAATACGTTGGCTCTGCGGATGACTCGATCAGGTACGCCGTCGGTGGCGCAATGGCTGCAACAGGCGCGGCGAGTGGCGCTGGAGGCTCAGGAACACCAGGACCTGCCGTTCGAGCAAGTGGTGGAATTGCTCAACCCGCCGCGCAGCCTGGCCCACAGTCCGCTGTTCCAGGTGCTGTTTGCCTGGGAGCAGGATCAGGATTCCGATCTGCTGCTGACCGGGCTCGACGTTACGCCGGTCGAGAGCAGCCATCACGTGGCCAAGTTCGATCTGCAACTGGCGCTCAGTGAGCGCGACGGGCAGATCGTCGGTGGTCTGGAATATGCCTCGGGCCTGTTCGAGCGCGGCACTGTCGAGCAGTTCGGCGAGTACCTGCGTCGGGTGCTGACGCAGATGGTCGAGGACAGCCAGCAGTCGCTGGCGAGGATCAAGCTGCTGAGCGCCGAGCAACATCAGCAGATCGTTCATGACTGGAACCGCACCGCGCGGGATACCGCGTCGTTGCCCGGTTGCGTGGCGCGCTTCGAAACCCTTGCCCGGCAAACGCCCGATGCCGTGGCGCTGCTCGCCGACCGTGAGCAACTGAGTTATGGCGAACTGAATCGTGCCGCCAACCGCCTCGCGCATCACCTGATCGAACAAGGCGTCGGCCCCGAGCATCGCGTCGGTCTGTGCATGGAGCGCTCGCCGCACATGGTCATCGGCCTGCTGGCGATCCTCAAGGCCGGCGCGGCGTACGTGCCGTTCGACCCGGCTTACCCGAGCGAGCGTCTGGCGTTCATGTTCAGCGATGCGGCGCCGACCTTGCTGCTGACGCAATCGAGCCTGATGGCCGGGCTGCCGGCCAACGAGGCGAAAATCTGCTGCCTGGACACCGGCGCAGCGCAATGGGCACAGCACCCGACGGATGATCCGCAGGTCACGGTGAGCCCGGAAAACCTCGGCTATGTGCTCTACACCTCCGGCTCCACCGGACGCCCGAAAGGCGTGGCCCACAGCTGTCGCGCGCTGGACAACCTGATTGCCTGGCAACTCGATCAAGCCGCAGCACCGCAGCGTGTGCTGCAATTCGCCTCGCTGAACTTCGACGTCTCGTTCCAGGAAATCTGCAGCACCCTCTGCCAGGGCGGCAGCCTGTTGCTGATGACCGAAGACAGCCGCAAGGACCTCGCCGCACTGCGCCCGACCCTGGTGGCCGAAGGCGTGCAGCGGGCGTTCCTGCCGTTCGCCGTATTGCAGCAACTCGCCGGCCTGACCGAGGCCGATGCGCCGATGCCGGCCGGCGGTTGCGAGATCATCACCGCCGGTGAAGCCCTGCAAATCAATGACGAACTGCGCGGTTTTGTCCGTGGGCTCGGCGGTGCGCAGTTGCATAACCAGTACGGGCCGACCGAAACCCATGTGGTCAGCCAGTTCAGCCTCGACTGCAACGACGCCGAGTCCTGGCCGGACGCGCCGCCCATTGGCCGTCCCATCGCCAATGCGCGGCTGTACGTGCTGGACGAGCATCTGAATCCGGTGCCGGTCGGCGTGGCGGGTGAGTTGTACATCGCCGGCGCCTGCCTGGCCCGTGGCTATCTGAATCGTCCGGACCTGACCGCCGAGCGCTTCCTGCCGGACCCGTTCAGCGCCGAGCCGGGCGCGCGGATGTACCGCAGCGGCGACCTCGCGAAATTCCTGGCCGACGGCAACGTGCAGTACCTGGGACGCATCGACCAACAGGTGAAACTGCGCGGCTTTCGCATCGAACTCGGTGAGATCGACAGCCTGTTGCATCAGCAACCCGGGGTTCAGGAAGCCGCCGTGTTGCTGCGTGAAGACGTGGCCGGGGACAAGCGCCTCGTGGCCTATGTGGTCGGCACCGCGACCAGCGAATCCCTGCGCGCCGAACTGCAACGCCAGTTGCCCGAACACATGATCCCGAGTGCCTGGGTCCGGCTCTCGCAACTGCCGCTGACCCGTAACGGCAAGCTCGACCGCCAGGCGCTGCCGGCACCGGAACGCAGCGCTGGCGCGACTTACGAAGCGCCGCGCAACGACATTGAACGGCAAATGGCCGAGATCTGGGCTGAAGTGCTCAAGTGCGAACGGGTCGGCATCCACGACAACTTCTTCGACCTCGGCGGCCACTCGCTGCTGGCGACGCGGATGATCTACGCGATCAACCAGCGCATGGGCGCGCAACTGTCCCTGAGCAGCCTGTTCCAGACCCCGGTGTTGCGGGATCTGGCGGCGCAGGTCTCGCGTGAAGAACAGAGCGTTGAACCGGCATTCCTCCAGATCGAGCCGGATCGCGGCAATCGACATGAACCGTTCCCTCTGACCGATATCCAGCAAGCCTACTGGTTCGGTCGCGAGGCCACGGTCAGCCTCGGCGGCGTCAGCGCTCACGGCTACGAAGAACTGCGCATTCCCGAATTCGACGCCGAGCGTTTCGAACAGGCCTTGAATCGCATGATCCAGCGCCACGACATGCTGCGCGTGGTGTTCCTCAGCGACGGCACGCAACAGGTGCTGGCGCAGGTACCGACCTATCGCATGCCCCGCAGCGACCTGCGCGGCTTGCCCGTCGAAGTGGCGCAACGCACGCTGGAAGCGACCCGCGAACGCCAGTCCCATCAGGTGCTGGACGCCAGTCGCTGGCCGCTGTTCGAGTTCAGCCTGTCGCTGCTCGATGACGGCATTACCCATTTGCACATCAGCCTCGACGCGCTGATCGTCGACGCCGCGAGCACGCAGATTCTCGCCCGCGAACTGATGGCGTTCTACGTCAATCCGAACCTGGAGCTGACAGAGCCAGGCCTGACTTTTCGCGACTATGTGCTGGCCGAACAGCAGTTGCGCAATGGCCGCCGCTACGAGCAGGCGCTGGGCTACTGGCGTGAGCGGGTGACCACGCTGGCCCCGGCGCCAGATCTGCCGCTGGTACGCCAACCCGAAAGCATTGCCAACCCGCACTTCACCCGCCGCGACCGCGACATGTCGGCCGCGCAGTGGGCGCAGCTCAAAGCCGTGGCCAAGCAGTTTGCGGTGACGCCGTCGGTGATGCTGCTGACCGCGTTCAGCGAAGTGCTGGCGCTGTGGAGCCGCACCCCGCGTTTCACCCTGAGCCTGCCGCTGTTCAACCGCATGCCGCTACACCCGGATGTCGACGAGATCATCGGCGACTTCACCTCACTGGTACTGCTGGAAGTCGGCATCGACGGAACACAAACCTTCACCGACAAGGCCCGCGCAGTGCAGGCGCAACTGTGGCGCGACATCGATCATTCGGTGGTCAGCGGTGTGCGGGTGCTGCGCGAATTGTCCCAGGCCCGGGGCGTGCAGCAGACCGCGATGCCGATCGTGTTCAACAGCACGCTGTCGGAAGCGGCGCCGGAACTGGCCGAGTTCAACCTGGCCGACGCGTTGAACGCCAAACACATGCACAGCATCACCCAGACCCCGCAAGTGTGGCTCGACCACACGTTGCTGGAGCTCGAAGGACGCCTGTTGTTCAACTGGGACAGCATCGACGAGCTGTTCCCGCAAGGCATGATCGAGCAGATGTTCGTCGCCTATAACACGCTGCTCGACAGCCTTTGCGAACCGGCAGCCTGGGGCGCGAACACGCCACAACTGCTGCCGCAGGCACGCTTGCCGGCACCGGTCGACCATCAGCAAACGCTGCCATTGATGCACGAACTGTTCGAACGTCAGGCCCTTGCCACACCGGACGCACTGGCGGTGATCGGCACGCGACAGCTGACGTACGCCCAATTGCGCAACGAGGCCCGGCAACTCGGCGCCCGATTGCAAACACAGGGCGTGCTGCCGAACCGCTTGGTCGCGGTGGTGATGGAGCGCGGCTGGGAACAAGTGGTCGCAACGCTGGCGATTCTGTATGCCGGCGGCGCTTACCTGCCGATCGAGCCGACGCAACCGGCGGAACGGCTGCGGCATATTCTGGAGCGGGCCGAGGCGAGCCTGGTCCTGACCCAACCGGCGCTGCTCGACAGGATCGAATGGCCGGCGCAGGTCACGGCCATCGCGGTCACCGATGAAGTCTCGAACGATGAACTGCCACTGCAACCGGTGCAGGTGAACGAAAGTGACCTCGCTTACGTGATCTACACCTCCGGCTCCACCGGTCAGCCGAAAGGCGTGGTGATCGACCATCGCGGTGCGGTCAACACCTTGCTCGACATCAACCGGCGCTTTGCTGTCGGCCCGAACGACCGCGTATTGGCGATCTCGTCGCTGAGCTTCGACCTGTCGGTCTATGACTTCTTCGGCACGTTGGCGGTGGGCGCGACGGTGGTCATCCTCGAACCGCAACTGTCACTCGATCCGGCGCACTGGCTCGAATTGATCAAGCGTCACCAGGTCAGCCTGTGGAACTCGGTGCCGGCGCTGCTCGGCATGCTGGTCGAGTACGTGGAGGGCGAGGGCGGCGCGTTACCTGCCAGCCTGCGGGTGGCGATGCTGTCCGGCGACTGGATTCCCCTGACCTTGCCCGAGCGGGCCTGGGCCTTGCAGCCGGATTTGCAACTGATCAGCCTGGGCGGTGCCACCGAAGCGTCGATCTGGTCGATCTACTACCCGGTGCAACAGGTCGATCCGGCCTGGCGCAGCATTCCCTACGGCAAGGCCCTCGATCATCAGCGCTTCTACGTGCTGGATGAAGCGCTGCAAGTGCGCCCGACCTGGGTCGCGGGGCAGCTGTACATCGGCGGCATCGGTCTGGCGAAAGGTTACTGGCGCGATGAAAAACTCAGCGCGGGCAGTTTCTTCAATCATCCACTGACCGGCGAACGGCTGTATCGCACCGGCGACCTGGGCCGTTTACTGCCCGACGGCAACATCGAATTCCTCGGTCGCGAAGACAATCAGGTCAAGGTCCAGGGCTATCGCATCGAGCTGGGCGAGATCGAAGCCGCGCTCAATCGCCATCCCGGTGTGCAGAGCGCGGTGGTGCGGATTCTTGGCAGCACGCTGGGCGAGAAGCGTCTGGCGGGTTACGTGCTCAAGGCCGATCCGGCGTTGCAGGCCAGTGATTTCAGCGCCTACCTGAGCGACAAGCTGCCGGCCTACATGATTCCGCCGTCGTTCACCTTTGTTGAAGCCTGGCCGTTGTCGTCCAACGGCAAGGTCGACAAGAAACGCCTGCCGGAGCCTGAGCAAGTCGAGGAGCAAGGGCCGGCGCTGGAAGTCGACGGCCCGCAGGAACAGCGGCTGGTGGAAATCGTGCAGGGCGTGCTCAAGCGCGAATCGATTGCCGCCAACGCCAACCTGCTGAACCTCGGCGCAACGTCGATCGATATCGTCCGGATCAGCAACGCGTTGTCCGGCGCGTTGCAGTTCCGCCCGCACGTGGCACAACTGCTGGCCCAGCCGACGTTGCTGCATCTGCTTGGCATGTACCGCCAGAACCGGGCGCGTCAGGAATTGCTCGGCAACGTGCAGCAGGCTCCGGAGCCCGTGCAGGACATCATCGAGGATCCACAGCAGCGAGCGCAGTTCAAAGCCGAACAGCGCGGGCGCCGTGACTTCGCTCAAGCCTTGCCGGCAGTGGCACTGGATCTGCCGCAAGACCCGGCCTTCGCCCGGCGTTTGAGCGATTACCGCTCGGTGCGTCAATACGATCGGCAACCGATCGCCACCCAGGCCTTCGCGCACGTACTGGCAGCGCTGGCCCAGGGGCAACTCGACGGCGAAGTGAAATACCAGTTCCCGTCGGCGGGTGGCCTTTACCCGATTCAGGCGTACCTCTACGTCAAGCCGGATCGCGTGCTCGGCGTGCCCGGCGGCGCGTATTACTACGATCCCCGCCAGCATCGTTTGCTGGCGCTCCAGAGCGGAGCGCTCGACCCGGACGCCTACGACTATTTCGTCAACCGACCGGTGTACGAGAACGCCGCGTTCTCGCTGTTCTTCATCGCCGACATGGCCGCGATCCGTCCGTTGTACGGCGAGCGCAGCCGCGACTTCTGCCACATCGAAAGCGGGGCGATGGCCCAGTTGCTGAGCATGACCGCCGTCGAGCACGGCCTGGGCCTGTGCGGTATCGGCTCGGTCGAGGAGCAGCAACTGACGACGCTGTTCGACCTGGGGCCAAGCCATGAATTGATTTATTCGATGATCGGCGGGCTGCGCACAGCCGATGAACAACACCGCGCGTCGGTCGAGGCGTTTGCCATCGAGCCTGTGCCCGCCAGCCTGGACGACGAAGACATGGAGGAGTTCGAAGTATGAATGCCGATCAATTGCTGGCGTTGTTCGCTCGCCATGGCGTGGTGCTCGAAGTGGACGGTGACAGGCTGCGCTGCAAGGCGCCGCGCGGGTTTCTCACCGAAGAACTGACCCAGGCGCTCAAGCGTCACAAACAGGAACTGATCGCCTTGCTCGGCGGGCACGATGACGCGGTAATTCCGCGCCGTGCTGGCGCGCACGGGTCCTGGCCGTTGTCGTTCTCGCAGCGGCAACTGTGGTTTCTCGATCAATTGGAACCCGGCAACCCGTTCTACAACGTGCCCACGGCGGTAACGCTCAAAGGGCAGTTGAACGTCGCGCAGCTGGAACGAGCGCTGAACCAACTGGTGGCCCGCCACGAAGTCCTGCGCACGACGTTTGGCAGCGTGGACGGAGAACCGCGTCAGGTGGTGCATCCGTCGATGCCGCTGTCGTTGTCGGTGACGGATCTGCGCCAGTTGCCTGGCGACGAGCGTGAGCAGCAAGTGCGATTTGCCGTCGAACAGGACGCACGGGCGCCATTCGATCTGGCCACCGGCCCATTGTTGCGGGCGTCGTTACTGCGCGTGGCTGACGATGAATACCTGTGGCTGTACAGCGTGCATCACATCATCGCCGACGGCTGGTCGATGGGCGTGATCCTGCACGAAGTCGCCACGTTGTACGGCGATTATCTGCGTGGTGAAACCCCGACGCTTGCGCCGTTGCCGGTGCAATACGCCGACTACGCCTGCTGGCAGCAGCGCATCGGCGGTGCGGCGCTGGACGCTCAGCTCGATTACTGGCGTCGCACCCTGGACGACGCGCCGCTGTTGTCGACCCTGCCTGCCGACCGGCCGCGACCGCTGGTGCAGCGTTATGTCGGCGCCACGTTCAGTTCCTCCGTCGATGGCGACACTTTGCGTGAACTCACGGCGCTGGCCCGGCAGACCCAGGGCACGCTGTTCAACGTGCTGCTCGGTGCTTTAGCGGTGCTGCTGTGGCGCCACAGCGGTCAGCAGGACTTGTGCGTCGGCACGCCGTTCGCCAACCGCAATCGTCCGGAAGTCGAGCCGCTGATCGGCCATTTCGTCAATACGTTGGTGCTGCGCCAGCGCCTGAATCCGCAGCAAACCTTCGCCGAGCTGCTGCGCGAGGTGCGGGGTCAGATGCTCGACGTCCACGCCCATCAGGACGTGCCATTCGACCGCGTGGTCGAGGCCGTCAACCCGCAGCGCGATCCCGGCCATTCGCCGTTGTTCCAGGTGATGCTGGTGTTGCAGAACACACCGGGCAACGCGGTGCAGATGCCCGGCCTGGAACTGGCGCCGTACGGCACCAGCAGTGCCACGGCCAAGTTCGATCTGGCGTTCGAGTGGGTCGAGCGGGCAGGGCGGCTGGACTTGCTGGTGGAATACAACACGGACCTCTACGACGTTGCGACCATTGAACGCCTGAGCGGGCACTACCGCCACCTGCTCGAACAGATCGCCGCCGACGCCAAGCAACCGATCAATGCCTTGCCGCTGATGAATGAGGCCGAGCGACAGCAGGTGCTGGTCGACTTCAACCGCGCCGCGCCGCTGACGCAAGCGGCGCCCTGCGTGCATCAACTGGTCGAAGCGCAGGTCGCGAGCAATCCTCAGGCCTGCGCGGTGATATTTGAAGGCCAGTCGCTGAGCTATGCCGAGCTCAATGCACGGGCCAACCGACTGGCGCGGCATTTGCGCACCTTGGGCGTCGGTCCGGACGTGCGCGTGGCGGTGTGCATCGAGCGTTCGCTGGAATTGCCAGTGGCGCTGCTGGCGGTGCTCAAGGCCGGCGGCGCCTACGTGCCGCTGGACCCGGACTATCCGCTGGGACGCCTGAGTCATATGCTCGGCGACAGCACGCCGGCGGTGCTGCTGACCCTTGGCTCGGCGCACGGAATCTTGCGTCAGGCCGTGCAAGGCTCGACCTGGGAAGCGCCGATCCTCGACCTCGAAAAAGATGCGGGGAACTGGGCGTCGTTGCCGGCGGACAATCTCGATCCGCGCAATGTCGGCGTTACCCCTGACCATCTCGCCTATGTCATCTACACCTCCGGCACCACCGGCTTGCCCAAGGGCGCGATGGTCGCCCACCGTGGCTTGAGCAATCTGCTGTTGTGGTGTTTGCAGGTCTGCGGCGAGGCGGGGGCGATGTTGCACAAGATCCCGTTCGGTTTCGATGCTTCGGCATGGGAGACCTTCTGGCCGCTGGCAACCGGCGGGCGGCTGGTGATCGCACGGCCCGGCGGCCATTACGAACCGGCGTACCTGGCCCGCGAGGTGCGCGAGCAACAGGTCACGGCGCTGGTGTTCGTGCCAGCGATGTTGCAGCTGTTTCTGGAGGTCGACGAGGTCAGCCAATGTGTGTCGCTGACCGATGTGTTCAGCGGCGGCGGTGAACTGCCGCCGGCTCTGGCCCGGCGCTTCCAGGAGCGTCTGCCCCGTGCGCGGCTGCACAATGTCTACGGCCCGACCGAAACCACGGTGATCAACAGCATCTGGACCCTGGAGCCCGGCGCCGAGGTGCCGGCCCGGCAATTGCCGATCGGCCGGCCGATTGCCAACAACCGCTTTTATGTTCTTGATGACCGCGACCAGCCGGTGCCGGTGGGCGTGACCGGGCATCTGCACATTGGTGGTGTGGGTGTGGCCCGGGGTTATCTGGGGCTGGCGCAACTGAGTGCCGAGCGCTTTATCGACAATCCGTTCGTGGCAGGTGATCGGCTCTATCGCAGTGGCGATCTGGCGCGCTACCGCCCGGACGGTCAGCTGGAATTTCTCGGTCGCAACGACTTTCAGGTCAAGTTGCGTGGCGTGCGCCTGGAACTGGGCGAAATCGAAGCCCGGCTCGAAGCGTTTCCCGGCATCCGCAGCGCCGTGGTGTTGATGGTCGGCGAAGCGGCACAGGATCAGCGGCTGGTGGCCTGCTGTGTGGTGGCCGAACCCGTTGACGAAGCAGCGGTGCACGCCCATCTGGCGACGACGTTGCCCAGAGCGGTGATCCCCGGCAGCTATCTGTGGCTCGACGCGCTGCCACTGACCGCCAATGGCAAGGTCGACCGTGCGGCGCTGACCGCTTTGGCGGATGAAGAAATGGTCAACCGTCAGGTCAACCTGAGCAGCCCGCGCGATCACATCGAGCTGGCGCTGTACCAGATCTGGAAAAGCCTGTTGCTGGCGCCGCAGATCGGCATTCGCGACAACTTCTTCAATGTCGGCGGCACCTCCATCGCCGCGATCAAAATGGCCCATGAAATCAGCCAGCAGTTTTCGGTCGAAGTGCCGGTGCGCGTGGTGCTCAGCTACCCGACCATCGAAGCGCTGGGCGGCTGGCTGCGGGTCGGGGCCAACCCGGCGCTGGCCCAGAGCAACCTGATCGAATTCCGGCGCGGCAGCGGCCAGCACAACGTGGTGTGCATTCACCCGGCGGGCGGCACGGCGTTCTGTTACCTGTCGCTGGCCAAGGTGCTGCCGGATGCAACTGGCGTCTACGGGGTGCAATCGCCGGGGTTGAATCCGGGGGAGAGCACCGAGCCGACGGTCGAAGCGATGGCCGAGGCCTACTTGCGCCAGATCGAACCGCTGACGCGGCAACCTTTGATCCTCACCGGGCTGTCGTTCGGTGGTCTGGTGGCCTATGAAATGGCGCAGCGGTTGACGGCGGCCGGGCATCGTCAGGTGACCGTGGTGCTGCTCGACACTCAGGGCAGCGACGATCCGGGTTTCCGCGAGCAGATCGGCACCGTGGACATGGCCGAGTTCCGCGACAAGCTGGTGCGCTTCAATGGCATGTACCCCGGCATCGAAGACGCCCAGGTCGAACGCTACTTCAACATCTACAACCACAACCGGCTGGCCATGGCCGCCTATAAGTGCGCGCCGCGCGCCGGTCGCGTGGTGCTGATTCAGGCCCGGGAAGATTTCAGCCGCCATCAGTTGCATGAACTGCGTGGCTTCTGGCGGCGCCGCGCGGGTAGCGGCTATCTGGCGAAACTGGTCAGCGGCGGGCACTGGGACATGCTCGAAAGCGCGGAAATCCACCGGGTCTCGCAAATCGTCCGTCAGGAGCTGCAACGCTTCGACGCGCAGGAGGCGAAATGATGAGTGCGTCCAAAGACATGCCGTTGCTCGCACGTTTTGCCGAGCAAGTGGCGCGTAATCCGCAAGCCCCGGCGGTGATCGATCAATCGCTCACGTTGACTTACGCGCAACTGGCCAGCGCCAGCGAACGCATCGCCCGAGGACTGCTGGCGCGTGGCGTCGAGCCCGGTCAGTCGCTGGCGTTGTGCATGCCGCGCTGCTGGCAGTGGCTGGCAGCGATTATCGGCGCCCTGAAAGTCGGCGCGGTGGTGGTGCCGCTGGATCGCGCCAGCCCGCGCAAACGCCGAGAGTTGATGCTGGCGGATGCGGCGTGTGTCGGCCTGATTACCCTGGACGAAGAACCGCTGTGGTCGTCTTCACTGTGGCAAACCAGCGTCGAGGCCTTGCTCGATCAGCCGGACGCTCCAGCGCAAGCGCTGGCCGAAGACTTTGCCGAGGTGATGTTCCTGTTCTACACCTCGGGCACCACCGGCACGCCGAAAGCGGTCGAGGTGGGCGAGCGCGGCTTGCTGCGGCTGGCGCACAGCGACGGCTATATCGAGATTCGCCCGACGGACCGGTTTGCCTGCCTGTCCAACCCGGCGTTCGATGCGTGCAGTTTCGAACTCTGGGCGCCGTTGCTCAATGGCGGTTGCTGCGTGATGATCGCCGACGAGGACGTGCTGGATGCGCGGCGTCTGGCCGAGGTGCTGGAGCGGACCCAGGTCGACAATCTGTTCATGACGGTATCGCTGTTCAACACGTTGATTGCCGAGTGGCCGTCGTGCTTTTCCAGCGTGCGTCAGGTGCTGATCGGCGGTGAGCAGATCAGCGCTGCCGCCGTGCGCGGATGGTATCGAGCCAATCCTGAGAGCCGCTGCCGGATTTTCAATGTTTACGGCCCCACCGAGTGCACCACGTTTGCCCTGTGCTGGCCGATCAGCCGCGACTTTGCCGCTGACTCGGCGCCCATTGGCCGACCGTTGCCGGACACTGGCGTGTTGGTGCTGGATGAGCAGCAACGGCCGGTACCGGCAGGCGAGGTGGGCGAGCTGTATTTGAGTGGCAGCGGTGTCGCCCGTGGCTATCGCAACCGGCCCGAAGAAACCGCCCGCCAGTTCGTGCGCTTGCCCGACCTCGACGGTGGCGCGCAGGTGCATTACCGCACCGGCGATCTGGTGCGGCGCAATGCCGAAGGCTTGATCGAGTACCTGGGGCGGGTCGACCGGCAAGTGAAGATTCGTGGTTTCCGGATCGAGCCGGGGGAGGTGGAGCAACGGATGCTGGAGTATCCGGGCGTGGCGCAGGTGTACGTCTGCACCCGGCGTCAGGCGGCTGAAGATCATCAGTTGCTGGCGTTCATCGTGCCTCGCGGGGATCTGGACTATCTCGCCTTCGAAAACCATCTGCGGGCACAACTGGCGCCGTATATGCGGCCGCATCAGTTGTTTCTGCTGGAGCGCCTGCCGCTGACAGCCAATGGCAAGATTGATCGTGACGGGTTGCTGGCCCAAGGGTTGAGTCCGTGGCATCCAGTCCTGGCAGCTACGGATAACGAAAGCGTTTCGCCGGCGCTGGAATGGTTGTTGAGTCAGGCCCGTTCCCTGCTCGGCCAACCGGCCCTGAGTGCGCAGGATGACTGGCTGGGCAGTGGCGGCGATTCGCTCAAGGCCATGCGCCTGCGTTCGGCGATCCGTGTCCGCTGGCAGCGCGAGATCGCGATCAACACGTTGCTCAACGAGTCGTTCTTGTCGTTGGCCTCACAACTGACCGGTGAAACGAACCGCGAGTCGATCTACCCATCTGCGCCTCCGATCAGCAGCGCCCAGCGCCTGCCGGCCACCGCCGAACAGCGACGGCTGTGGCTGTTGCAACAACGTTCGCCGACCTCGACCGCCTACAGCGTGCCGCTGATTCTGCATCTGGCGGCGGGCGTCGATGTCGCGGCGCTGACTGAGGCGGTAGGTCGTCTCGTGCAGCGCCATCCGGGGTTGCGCACGGCTTTTGCACCCGGTAGCGATGTCCTTGATCAGGTAATCGCCGACCAGGGTCCGGCCTGCCGCACCTTCGCGGTCGGGCATTTCACCGAGGACAACTGGCAGGCCTTCGCCGAGCTGGTGTTCGCCGCGCCGTTCGACCTGACCACGCCGAACCTGTTTCAGGCCTGGCTGTTGCCGTTCGCCGATGGCAGCTGCCGGCTGTTGCTGAATCTGCATCACATCATCGTCGATGGCTGGTCGGTGAACCTGCTGTTCGAGGACCTGACGCAGCTTTACACCGATGTCCTGCAAGGCGAAGACAGCCCGCCGCCAGACGCCCGATTGACGACGCTGGAGTTTGGCCAGTGGCAGCGCCAGTGGAGCGTCGATCCGCATTATCGCGACCAGCGCCGCGCACTCGCCGAGTTGCATCGCCGTCAGGAAGAACCGTCGCCTGCATTGATGCCAATGCGCGAAATCAGCCCGGACGCCCGGTTGCACCGCGAGTCCTTGGGCACAGTGCGCAGCGCCGCCCTCGAACGCTTTTGCACCCAACAACGGCTGACCCGCTTCGAAGTGCTGTTCAGTGTCTTCGCCTGGAGCCTGTACGCCCTGACCGGGAGCGACCGGCCACGGATCGCCAGCCCGGTGTCCAACCGGCCGCTGGCGGAGTTTGAAGACACCGTCGGCATGTTTGCCAACACCGTGCTGATCCCGACCGCCGTTGAAAATGCATTGCCTCTGAGCGAGCAGTTGCGCAAACAGACCGCCACCGTGCGCGAGGTACTGGCGTTGCAGGACGTGGCGCTGGCGGATCTGGTGGAAGACCTGCGGCTGTCGTCGAGCCCGTTGCTGTTCGATTTCATGTTCGTGCTGGAAAACACCGATTACGCGGCGCTGACCGATTCCAGTCTGCGCGCCACGCTGGAGTTCAACGAGCAGTTGCACGCCAAGTGCCCGCTGACGTTGTTGATGGTGGGCAGCGGTTCGCAGCTGGAATGCTGGTGGGAATATCAGTGCAGCTATTTCGATGCCGAACAGATGCGGGCGTTGAACGCGCTGTTCCGCCGGGGTCTGGATCTGTTGCTGGAAAACCCGACGGCCAATCTCAACGATTTGCTCGGTCCGTATCGACGCAGCCTGCCACCGGCAAGCGAAGGTCCGCAGGTTGTGCTGCCGTTCAACACACTGGCGGACGGGTTCGAGCATCAAGTGCTTTGCACGCCGAAGGCGGTCGCGCTGGTTCAAGGCCAGCAGCGCCTCAGCTACAGCGAACTGAATACGCGGGCCGATGCTCTGGCGGCAAATCTGATCGAGCGCCATCCGTTGCCGACCGGGAACGCGCCGCTGCATGTTGTGCTGTTCCTCGATGCCTCGGTAGAACACATCGTCGCCTTGCTGGCGCTGGCCAAACTCAACCTGACCGCCGTGCCGCTGGACCCTGCTTACCCGGTGGCGATCCAGCGTCAGGTGCTGGAGCAGGCGCAGCCGCTGTGTGTGCTGTTCAGCGACGCGACCAAGGCTGCACTGGATGACCTGAACGCCGGACGATTCGCCACGCATCGGGTTGATCTGCGCGCCGATGCCGGAACGTTCGAACGTCCTCGCCACGCTGGCGAACGGCCGTTGTACACGCTGTTCACTTCCGGATCGACCGGCACGCCCAAAGGTGTGCAAGTGTCGGAACGCACCCTGTGCAACCTGCTGCAATGGCAGCGCACCGAGGGGCAGTTGCCGGCGAAAGCGGTGACCCTGCAGTTCTCGATGCTGTCGTTCGATGTGTCGTTCCAGGAGATTTTCAGCACCCTGTGCGGCGGCGGTTGCTATCACCTGATTACGCCGCGCTGGCGTCAGGATGCCGAGGCGTTGCTGGATTACATGGTCGAGGCGCGGATCGAGCGCCTGTTCTTGCCGTACGTGGCCTTGCAGCATCTGGCGCAAACCGCCGTGACCAGGGGAATTTACCCGTCGGCGTTGCGCGAGGTGATCACGGCCGGCGAGCAACTGCTTTGCACCGAGGCACTGCGCAACTGGTTCGGCGGCATGCCGCACGCCTCGTTGTTCAACCACTATGGCCCGACCGAAACCCACGTGGTCAGCGCCTTGCGCCTGCCGCCGGTGGCGCGGGACTGGCCGTTGCGCGCGCCGATCGGCCATGCCGTGGGCAATGCGCGGTTGCTGCTGGTCGATGAGCACGACCGCCCGGTACCGATCGGCAGTCGTGGCTATCTGCTGGTGGCCGGGCCGATGGTTGCCCGTTGCTATCTGGCTGATCCTGCGCTGAACGCCGCGCGGTTTGTCGAGCTGGCGGACGGCTGTTTGTACTACCGCACCGGCGATCTGGCGTGGGCCGATGCCCAGGGCTGCCTGCATTATCTGGGGCGTGACGATCAGCAGATCAAACTCAGCGGCCATCGGCTGGAGCTGGGGCAGATCGAGGCGGCGCTGATGCAGGTGCCGGAAGTGGTCAACGCGGTGGTGGCGGTGCAGGCCGATCCACCCCGGTTGATCGCCTGGCTGCAACTCGAAGGCGAACCTCCAACGTCGCAAGCGCTGGATCGTCAGGTCGCGCGGCGGCTGCCGGCCCATGTGCGAATCGATGAATACCGACGGATCAACCGCTGGCCACGCACCCCCAGCGGCAAGATCGACCGCAAGGCTTTGCCGAATCTGGGCGAGGCTTTGGAGCGGCGCAGCACGCCAGCAACGGCTGTTCAATTGAGCGCACTGGAACGGCAACTCAGCGAGTTGTTCCAGGCCGTGATCGGCCGTGACATCGAGCCGGAACAGACCTTCTTCGAGGCCGGCGCCACCAGCCTCGGCCTCATGCGTTTGCATGGCCGTTACGCCGAAGAGCTGCCGCACAAGTTGACAATGGCCGACCTGTTCGAACACGTCACGGTACGGCGTCTGGCGGCGCATCTGTCGACGGCGCCGGTCGCAGCCGTGGAGCGTGTCCGGCAAACCGATGCAGGTCACCAGCCGATGGCGATCATCGGCATGTCGGTGAATGTGGCCGGAGCGCAGAACCTGTCCGAGTTCTGGGCGATGGTGCAAGGCAATGGGTTGGGCATCGAGCACTTTGCCGCCGAAGAGGGCTTGGTCGGCGCCCGCAGTCAACTGGCGGGCATGCTCGATTTCGATCCCGAGTACTTCGGCATCAGCCGCCAGGAAGCGCGGCTGATGGACCCGCAACAGCGGCATCTGCTGATGGCCTGCGTGCAGGCTCTGCAACACGCGGCCATCGTTCCGTCGGCGGAGGGCCCGCGCATCGGTCTGATCGCCAGTTGCGGCGAAACCACGTACTTCCAGCAAATGCTGCGCGAAACCGCCGACGACGATTTGCCGGACGGCTTCCAGTTGGCGCTGCATCACGACAAGGATTTTCTGGCGACCAAAGCCGCGTATCACCTGGACCTCAACGGCCCGGCCCTGAGCGTGCAGGCCGCTTGCGGCAGTTCGCTGATCGCCGTGCACCTGGCCAGCTCCATGCTGCGGCAGGGCGACAGCGACGTGATGCTCGCGGCCGGAGTGCTGATCGACCCGACTCTGACCGAGGGCTACCGGCACCGCTCGCAGCACATCTTCTCTGCCGATGGTCTGTGTCGTCCATTCAGCGACGACGCCAGCGGCACCCTCGGTGCCAGTGGCTACGGGGTGGTGGTGCTCAAACCGCTGGCCAAGGCGCGGGCCGATGGTGACCGGATCTATGCGTTGGTCGAAGGTTCGGCGTTGAACAACGATGGCCGGGCCAAGATGAGTTACACCGCGCCGTCGGTGGCCGGGCAGAGCGCAGTCATCCGTGATGCTTTGAGCCGGGCCGGGTTGACCGGTGCCGACATCGGCTACATCGAGGCCCACGGCACCGGCACCTTGCTCGGCGATCCGATCGAAGTCTCGGCGTTGACCAAGGCTTTTGGCGATGCGCCGGCCGGCAGTTGCGCGCTGGCTTCGGTAAAAAGCCAGATCGGTCATTTGGGCGCGGCGGCGGGGGTGGTCGGGTTGATTCGCGCCAGTCTCGCGGTGTTCCATGGCGTGCTGCCGCCGAACCTCGGTTTTGGCCGGATCAACCCGCAGATCGATCTGCAGCATTCGCCGTTCTATGTGCCGACCACGTCCCGGCCATGGCCGGAAGGTCGGCGACGATTGGCCGGTGTCAGCAGTTTCGGGATTGGCGGAACCAATGCGCATGTCATCGTTGGTGCTGCGCCCACGGCGCAGGAGGGGGACGAGGAAACGCTGCCACTGCTGATGATTTCGGCTCACAGCCGAGCGGAGTTGCTGCGCGATATCGCGGTAATTCGCGAATATCTGCAAACCAATCCGGAACAGCACACCGCATTGCTGCGGTACTTGCAGTCAGGTCGCCGGCAGTTGCGCTGGCGCTTCGCGATGATCTGCCGGTCGGGTGACGACATTCCGTTGCAGCCGACAGCGATCAAGGAAGTCGGGGTCTCAAGCGCGCAGTTGATCGCCCGTGATCAATCGCCGCAGGATTTGCTGGACGCCTGGTACGAAGGCGTGAATATCCAGTGGCCGCAACGCTCGGCACCGCCGCCGTGGGATTTGCCGCCGTCATCGTTCGAACTTCAGACCTATCGTTTCCAGACCCCTGTGGCTGCTGAACCTGAAGCGCCAGCCCTTGCGCGACAACCGCTGGCGGACTGGTTTCACCAACGACAATGGGTGCGCACCCGGCGCCTGAGCGCGACAGCGACGACGCAATCCCGTGAGGTGCTGATTCTGTGCAGCCATGAGGCGCCGGAATCGACCTTGCTGGCGAGCCTGAACACTGTCTATCGACGCGTGATTCAAGTGCGCGCGGGCAATGGCTTCAAGCGCTTGAGCCCGGACCGTTTCGAGCTGGATCCGCTGGACACTGAAGCCCTGAACCGTTTGCTCGCCGAAGTTGCAGAACCCGACCTTGGCGAACTCGACTGGCTGCATGCCTTGCCGCTGGCGGTGTCGGGCGAGGTCAATGAGCAATCGCTGGATCTGGCGCAGTGGGCCTGTCTGGATACGGTCAGTGCATTGATGCAGGCCTGGGGGCAGACCCCGCGCATGACACGGCTGCGGTTGTGGTTGATGTCATGGCAGGCGTGCCCGGTAGACGGCGAGGTTCAGCGCCCCGAACTGGCAGCGCTGGCCGGCATCACCGAAGTGGTGCCGCAGGAATACCCGGTGCGTTGTCACTGGCTGGACTGGCCATCGTCGCGCCTCGAAGCGCAGGCCGGCGAGTTGGCAGCGTTGCTTGCCGATCCGGTTTCATTGCCTCGGCGAATGGCGGTGCGCGATGGTTACCTGTGGCAGCCACGCTTGATCCCCCAGCCATTGCGCGAGCCGGCGACGACGTCTCTTTTAACGGAAGAGGGAACGTTCCTCGTGCTGGGCGGCAGCGGCGGCATCGGCCGAACCCTGTGCGAACACTTGCTAAAGGCACCCGCGCGCCGTGTGGTGCTGATCTCGCGCCAAGGGCAATTACCTGAGTCACTGGCGGCGTACACGTCGCGGATCGACTGCATCAAAGCGGACATCGCCGACCTATTGCGCTGGCCGCAGATCCTCGATCAACTGGCCGTGCGTTACGGTCGCCTTAGCGGCGTGATTCATGCGGCGGGCGTCGGAGCGGGCAGCTTGATTCGCCACCGCGATGCCCGGCAAATGGCCGAGGCGATGGCCGCCAAGACTCGCGGCATGCTGGCAGTCGAAGCCTTGATCGAGCACCTGACGCCGGGTTTTGTCCTCTATTGCTCGTCGATGTCGGCACTGTTCGGCGGCGCCGGGCATCTGGATTACGCGGCGGCCAGCGGGGTACTCGATGGCTTCACCCACTATCGCCCGAACCCCGCCGACACATGCCTGCGCCTGGGGATCAACTGGGACATCTGGCGCGACATCGGCATGGCCACTACCAGCAACGGCGGAGACGCCGCGCATCTGGAGCATCTGACGGTCGGACTGTCAGCCGAAGAGGGTTGCCGAGTGTTCGATCTGGCGATGGCAACGCAGTTGCCGCAGCTGCTGATCTCCACCACCGGCATCGACACGGCGCGGCGGTTTTATCCGGTTCGCCATGGCGCCGTGGCCGCAACGGTCGAGGCGCCGAAGGGCGTTGATCTGTCGGCGCGCCTGCGTGAGTGCCTGTGCAAGTGGCTCGGTGTGGCCGAGCTGGAAGATGACGATTCGCTGTACGACCTGGGCGCGGACTCGCTGACGCTGCTCGACCTGATCGACGAACTGCAAGCGGCCACCGGTGAGGTGTTTCAGCTGTCGCAATTCAGCCACAAGGTCAGCCTGAACGAGGTGCTGGGGCTGGTATCGACCGCCACGGTTGAAGAGGCGCCCCCCGCTGCACCTCGCGGCTGGCACGACGCGGTGCGGATCGATCAATGGCATGCCGGTGCCGGGCGCGACTGGCTGTACCTGATCCACCCGGTGGGTGGCGATGTTCAGGCCTATCGGGAACTGGTCTCGGCGCTGCCGGCGGAGCTGGGCGTTTGCGTGATCGGCGATCCGGCGCTGCGCCTGCCGCAGTTGCCGAACATCAGCGTGGAGGAACGTGCACGCTGGTATCTGGCGGCGATCAAGGAGCATCTTCCGCACGGCAGCACTTGGCGCCTTGCAGGGTGGTCCTTCGGAGCATGGGTGGCGCAAGCACTGTGTCATCAGGCCCAGGCTGAGGGCTTCAGGCAACCGTTGTTGTACCTGATCGACCCGCCCGCGCCGGATGCCGGTGCGGAACTGGCCGGCATTGATGAGCAGACCATCGAGCAGGTGTTCCAGCGCGAGTTTGCCCAGCGCTGGCCGGCGGTCGAAGGGAAGGGCATGGGCGAAGAACGCCAAGCGTATCTGCAGCGGCTGACGGTGTGCTGCCGCAACAACATGACCAGCATGATCGACTTCCAGCCGCCAGCATTGGCGACCATAGTGGTGCGGCTGTTCAGCGCCGGGCACGCCAATCCTTACGGGCTGGGCAACGCATGGAACCCGGACGACCTGCAACGCAACTGGCAGGCCTTGCTGCCGCAGTTGCGCAGTTGGCAAACCCTGGACACCGATCACTACGGCATCGTGGCGGGCCGCTGGGCGCGGTTGCTGGCCGAAGTCATCGGTACGGATGAGCCATCGCCATGAGTGAGCCGATCTCGATGCCGCGATGGCTGCTGAATTTAGTGCAAGTGCTGTGCGAAACCGGACAGGCCGACGACCTGCGCAAGCGGATAGACAATGGCGAGGGTCCCGTGCCGCTGCGGCTGTTTCATCTCTGGCAGGCCGACGTGGTCCTGCCGATGCTCGGCGAAGCCTTGCCGGAACATCGGCAGTCGCTGCTCGCGTTGCAAAGCCTGCATCAGCGGGCGGCGCTCGGTGTGATCGGGCGTCAGGGCGAATGGCGGGCCACGCTCAGACCGGTATTGCTGGCGCTGTATCGCAAGGCCTACCCCTACGACGCGGCGTACGCCAAGGCCCACGCCAGTGCGCTGACCTACGGCCTCGCACCGGCCAACACCGCAATGATTGCCGAGCACTTTGGCGACGCCGAGGCGTTCGCCGAGTACTACGCGCAACTCAATACCGAGGCCGCCGCCACGGCGTTTGCCCAGGCTCATGCCAGCGCCAACGCCGAGGTGTCGGCCCGGGCCTTCGCGGACGGCGACGCAGAGACCTGCGCTCAGGTCTGTGGGGCGACCGTGCGGGTGTACGTCGGGGCCTGCGCGCAGGCCGAGGAACAGCGACATGCCCTAAGCAATCAACTCGCCGCCGGGCTCGAGCGAAGCCTGGCCACGCTGCAATCCCGTTCAACAGGAGAACGACATGAATGACGCACAACTGCAATTCGATGTGGTGATCAACGCTCAGGGTCAGTATTCCCTGTGGCCGGCGGGCAAGCCGATGGCCAGCGGTTGGAGCGAGGCGGGGATGCGCGGTGAGCGCCAGGTCTGCCTGGATTACATCAACGAGCACTGGATCGACATGCGCCCGCGTTCGCTGCGTGAGCACTCATCGGTGTCGTTCCAATAAAAAAAGGTGAGGGAACATGGATCAGTTGGCACTCAAGGCAATCGAGCTTATCGCCGCCGAACGGCGTGCGCCGTATCAGCACATCACGGTTGAGCGAATCACGCCGATCATCGGCGCCGAGATCGGCGGCGTCGATCTTTCGCAACCGTTGAGCGACGAACAGCTCGCAGAAATCCGCCGGGCCTTTCTGGAGAACCACGTGGTGGTGTTCCGCGATCAGCACCTGACGGTGCACGAGCACAAGGCGTTTGGCCGGCTGTTCGGTGAGTTGAGGGCGCTGCCGGTGGAGGACATCGACGGCGATGACCCGGAGCTGGTGGTGATCCGCGCCAATGCGCAATCGCGCTACGTGGCCGGCGAAACCTGGCACACCGACGGCACCGCCGACCTGGCGCCGTCCATGGGGTCGATGCTGTACGTCAAGGAAACCCCGGCCATCGGCACGGGCGGCGATACGTTGTTCGCCAACATGCACCTGGCGCTGGAAATGCTCTCGCCGACGATGCAGCAGTTTCTCGGCGAACTGACGGCGATCCACGACGGCGCGATCCCATGGAAGGGTTATGAGGCGCCGGCCAACCTGCCGAAAACCGAACACCCGGTGGTGGTTCGCCACCCGGAAACCGGGCGCAAATCGCTGTTCGTCAATTCCGGGTTCACGTCGCACATCGTCCAGTTGTCCGGCGGTGAAAGCCAGGTGCTGTTGAACATGCTGTTCGATCTGGTGGCCCGAGAGCCGGTTTTGAGTTGTCGCGTGCGTTGGACGCCGAACAGCCTGGTGTTCTGGGATAACCGCTGCACCCAACACCATGCGGTCTGGGATTATTTCCCGCACTCGCGGTATGGCGAGCGGGTGACGATTCTGGGGACGCAGCCCAAGGCGTGATGACCCCCTGTGGGAGTGAGCAAGCTCGCTCCCACAGGTCCCGGTCTAAATTCCTCGATTGAGCAGTTGATCGACGATCAACTCGCCAAACGCCAGATTCCCGTGCAGCGGGTCATCCACTTCGCAGTACGCCGGAAGCTGAAAACCCTGCTCATCGTTCGCCGCTGCGCGCACGTCGATCAGCTCGATGCCGAGCCCTTGCAGGCGCTCGATCAGCAGCGCCTGCGCTGCCATGAACACCCGCGAATCGGACAACTCCGGCACCCGCTGCGGCGGCAATACGGCGAACACCTTGAGGTTCATTGCCCGGGCCTGTTCATAGAACGCCAGCGCAGGTCGGGACAAGGTGTCGACAATGGATTCGAACAGGGGACCTGCGAGAAAACCTTCGTCGAATTCGCCGTCGGGTGTCTGGTAACACGTCCAGTTCGGCGCGGTCGCGAGGTAGTGCAGGCTCAGGCCAATGGTGCTGACCAGCGGCACCCCGACCTTCGCCAGTTGCGGCACTTCGAACGGCTCAAGGGCCTGGCGATACAGGCGCTCCATCTCGGCCTCGCGAAACAGCACGTCATGGCGGGTCAGGCTGAAAAAATCCACCGCGAAATCCCGGCCGGTGCCCAGCGGGCCGCCGCTGAACGGCAACTCGCGGGCTTGCGCCGCCTTGCCGATGACGCCGGCATGGGAGTCGCCCAGCAGCAGAAACCTAGGCGTAGTAATCGAGCACGGCGTCTTCACAGACAAGCTCCTTGCTGGATACGCAGGTAGAGGGAACGCTGGCCGGCGTGTGCAGCGGTTGAACCGCATCGAGCCCGGCGAAAAACTGCTGCATGACGAACGCCACGCCTTCGGGCGTGACCTCGCGCTGGTTGGGCTGGTAGAACGCACCCTTGAACGGTGTACCGGTGATGATCTCGTAAGAAGGGAAATAGTCGACGTCGTGCAGGTCTTCACACAGCTGCCCGGCGACGGCGCGCAGGACCGATTTGGAATAGGTGGTGGCGCTCAGCACATGTTCGCCCGTGGCCGTCGCCGTCAGGGGTACCGGTGACACGGTGAGCAGAACACGCAGTTGCGGGTTGATCGAACGCATCAACTCCAGCGCCCTTACCATGTCGCCATAGGTGTCCATGAAACCGAAATTGCAGAAGCGGTGCAGCTGCGGATCGAAGGTCCCCCGCACGGTGCCGGGGCACACGGGATACACCAGACCGGTCTGGCGGTTCTGCCAGGCTTCGGTCAGGCCGAGGGTAAACACGAACACTTTGGCTCGGCGCAGGACGGTGCGAATCGCGTCGAGGGTGGCTTCGCGCGAGGCGAACAGCGCGTCCTCGCTGGCAAAGCCGTCGGGCTCCACGGCGGGGCGGAACGGGTCGAAGAAACGGCCGTCATGGGCCCAGGTTTCGTCGGGTGGCAGGCTCACACCCAACGCCCATTCCAGCCATTGGCACAACATCGCCGGGGTGTACAGGTTGCCGGTGCGGAACGAGAACACCCCGTAGTTATGGGCCTTCCAGTCGGCTTCGGGCAATTCGGCCGGGGCCGGTTCCGCATCCAGCCAGTTCATGCCGCGCTCCACCAGCGCGCGGCCGATGTGCTGGGCGAAACACGAGCCGGCGGTGACGATGGCGTCCTCGTTGCCGATCTCGAACTGCGGCGTCCACAGTTGATCGATGTTCAGCGCGGGCTTGTCGGCCACGGCGGTGCGCCAGAAAGCGCGGGGTGGCAGGCATTGATAAGGATTCACGACGAGGGCCTCCTTGGCGGTCGCTGATAAAACGGGGTCAGCTGATTTGATAGCGGTAGATCAGGTCGTCAAACCACCGATCTCCAATCTGATAGGCCTGCGGCACGCGGCGCTCGAATACAAAACCGCATTTCTCCAAGACCTTGCAGGAGGCGATATTACCGTCGGTCACGGTCGACTCCAACGAGTCCAGGCCGATGGCGGCGGCATAGTCGATGATCGCCTGCCGCGACTCGGTGCCAAAGCCTTTGCCCTGATGCTCGGGCAACAGCAGGCAACCCACCTCGGCATGCCCCGGCGACAGGATGCGGAATCCGGTCACGCCCAGTTCCTGCCCGCTGGCCCTGTCGGTCACCACCAGACACAACCAGTGATCCGACTGCGGCCCCCAGGCCGGAAGCCTGTGTTCGAAGCCTTTGCGCACCTGTTCCTCGGCGATTTCACCGAACACGTACTGCATGGTTTGCGGCTCGGAATGCAGCCGGAGAAACAGCGGCCAGTCGGATTCGACCATCGTGCGCAGATCCAGGCGTTGCGTGGTGAGCTCGAGCATCCGCTGCTCCTTGCAAGGGTGGGAAGGGAAGACGGTTTTTTACTGGGTGTGGGGCGAAAGATCAATGCTTTGATCGGGCATGTTTTGCAACGCCGACCTTGAACGCGCCCCGTAGCGGTACTCTCCGGCAGCCACGCTGCCGGAGGCGGATTGGCGTATGGATCGGTTACGGCTTGACCGGTTTGACCAGGACGGTCTCGTTGCTGTCGAGCACGAACACCGCCAGCAGACGGGACGGTTCAGTAGTGCTGGCATTGGCGCTCACCGCGTGGAAATCACCCGGTTGTTCGACGAAGTTTTCCCCGGCCTTGTAGACCTTCTCCGGCCCGTCGCCGACCTTGCTGCGCACGGCGCCCTCAAGCACCGTGGCGTAGATGAACGCGGACTTCGGATGAAAGTGTGCCGGCGAAGAACCACCGGGTGCGTATTCCACCAGCACGCCCTTCATGGATTTACCCGGAACGTTCGGCAGGGCGCGGTCGAACACCACGGTAACCTTGCCTGCCTGCGGCTCGGCGGCCGAGGCGGATGAAATCGAAACGGCCGCAAACGTGGCGGCCAGCAGGATTCGGCTGAACATGGCGATACTCCTTCAAACAGGTGGGGTGTTTCAGCGCTGGGTCGATTTCGCCAGCCAGTCTTCAAAGCGCGTTGGACCCAGGCGCGGGTTGCTGCTGCCGGGGGTGAGCGACTGGTCGTCGAGCACATCGCCGAAGTAACGGGCGTGGACGTCCGGGATCACTTTGCGGGTGTCGTCGGTAGCGCGGAAAAAACGCCGGACTAACTCGTCGAGGGGCATGGCTTCGGGGCCGGCAATTTCCTGCGTGCCGTTGATCGGCGCGGCCAGTGCCACGTCGGTGAGTGCAGCGGCCACATCGTCAGAGGCCATGGGCTGGATCAATGCCGGCGACAGGCGCACTTCGTCGCCGACGGTAGCGGATTGGGCAATGCCGCCGACGAATTCGAAGAACTGCGTCGCCCGCAGCAGGCTGTACGGAATGCCCGATGCCTTGATCATGTTCTCCTGCGCGACCTTGGCGCGGAAATAACCGTTGGCCGGCAGGCGCTCACTGCCGACGATCGACAGCGCCACGTGATGGCGAACCCCGGCGGCGGCTTCGGCGGCGAGCAGATTACGGGTGGAGGTTTCGAAGAAATCGAGCACGGCCTGGTCTTCCCACGACGGCGCGTTGGACACATCGACCACCACCTGGGCACCGTCCATCGCTTCGGCCAGACCTTCGCGGGTGATGCTGTTGACGCCGGTGTTAGGCGAGGCGGCGAGTGCATCGTGGCCGCGTTCGCGCAGATTGTTCACAAGTTTCGATCCGATGAGGCCGGTGCCTCCGATAACGACGATCTTCATGGCATCTCTCCACTGGCCGACGGCAACCGTTGCTGTCGATGTGGGTTGAGCTTGCCTGTGACGCTCTGGCAAATCCTTGTGATGACCTTGGATTTGTCTTGGTTTTTTGTCCAGACAGGCCAATCCGTCGGCAGATGCGTAGACCAGTGTGCAGACGGGTGCGACCGCCCGAGGTCTGCCGTATGATCGAGCGCAAAACAATCGCCTGCCCGGACACGGCGTCGGGGGGCGCCAGACCAGAGAACAGCCACCGTGCAATTCGTGTTTGAAGACTACGTGCTCGACCCGCAGCGCCGGGAACTGACCTGGCGCGGGCAAGTCGTGACGGTCGGGCCGCAGGTCTTCGACTTGCTGCTGCTATTGGTCAGCAACCGCGAGCGGGTGGTGAGCAAGGACGAACTGTTGAGCGCCGTATGGAGTGGCCGGATCGTTTCCGAATCGACCATCACCAGCCACATCAACGCTGTGCGCAAGGCCATCGGCGACACCGGCGAGCAGCAGCGCCTGGTGCGTACGGTGCCGCGCAAGGGCTATCGCTTCGTCGGCGAAATCAGCCCGTGCGACAGCCCCGTCAATGCACCGGAAGCGCCTGCGAAACCCGAGGTGGCCGCGACACTTGTCCTGCCGGAAAAACCTTCGATCACCGTCCTGCCGTTCCAGAACCTCAGTGGAGACCCCGAGCAGGACTACTTCGCCGACGGCATCGTCGAAGACATCATCACCGCGTTGTCGCGCCTGCGTTGGCTGTTCGTCATCGCCCGCAACTCCAGCTTCACCTACAAGGGCAGAGCGGTCGACGCGCGGGGCGTCGGTCAGGAACTGGGTGTGCGTTACGTGCTGGAAGGCAGCGTGCGCAAGAGCGGCAACAAGATCCGCATCACCGGCCAGTTGATTGATGCGTGCAGCGGCACGCACCTGTGGGCCGAGCGCTTCGAAGGCCTGCTCGACGATATTTTCGAACTCCAGGATCAAGTGGCCGAGAGCGTAGTGGGCGCCATTGCGCCGCAGCTTGAACGCGCGGAAATCGAGCGGGCCAAGCGCAAGCCCACCGACAGCCTCGATGCCTACGATTACTACCTGCGAGGGACGGCCAAGCTGCACATCGGCACCCGTGAGGCGATCGAACAGGCGCTGGCGCTGTTCTACCGGGCAATCGAGCTGGATCCGGAATTCGCCTCGGCATACGGCATGGCCGCGTGGTGCCACTTCTGGCGCAAGCTCAACGGCTGGATGACCGACCGGCCCCGGGACGTCGCCGAAGGTGCGCGGCTGGCGCGCATGGGCGTGGAACTGGGGCGCGATGACGCCGTGGCGCTGACCCGCTGCGGTCATGCCCTGGCCCATCTGACCGGGGATGTCGATTGTGGCATTGCTTTGCTGGATCGGGCTCGAGTGCTCAACCCCAATCTGGCGCCGGCCTGGTATCTCGGCGGTATCCTGCGCGCCTTGGGTGGCGAAACCGAAGCCGCCATTGCCAACCTCGAGCATGCCGTGCGCCTGAGCCCTGTGGACCCGGAAATGTTCCGCATGCAGGTCGGGATGGCGTTGGCGCACTTCTTCGCCGGTCGCTTCGAATGTTCGGTTTCCTGGGCCGAGAAAGCGCAGGGAAACCTGCCCAGTCTGCTGGTAGCGGCGGCCCTGATCGCCGCCAGCCACGCGCTCAATGGGCGAACCGACAAAGCCAAGCAGGCCATGGAACGGCTGCGTCAGCTGGACCCGACGTTGCGGGTGTCCAGCCTGGGCGCGTGGCTGCCCATTCAACGGCCTGAAGACGTTGCCCGGTTTGCCGAAGGTTTGCGGTTGGCGGGGTTGCCGGAGTAAGGGCTCAGTCAGCCAATCAATCCATCGAAAAATGCATTCGCATGTTCATCGCGGCATCGTACTGATTGCTGGCTACCCGGCGTTCGATCAGGCGATCTGAGCCTCCTTCGGCAACACGGCGTTCGATCAGGC